>NZ_JRKO01000005.1 GCF_000763885.1 Paracoccus versutus
TCCCAGAACTGCCCGCCCTTGTAATTGCCCTTGGCGTCGCGGTGGAAATCCGGGCTGAGAAAGGCATAGGACAGCGTCGGCGTGTTCCGGTCGCCATGCGAGGCGCCGTCGTCGCCGATCGACACCGCCCGGCCCGCCAGGCCTTCGCGCGGGTCGGTAAAGGCGTGGTCGGGATCGTGGCAGGTCGCGCAGGATTGCGTGCCGTCGCGCGACAGGGCGGGGTCGTGAAACAGCGCCCGCCCCAGATCGGCCAGCCGCCGGTCATGACGCTGCGCATCGCCGCCCTGCTCGGCCGCGGTGCCCAGCATCCCCCCCGTCACCACCATGAAGGCCGAGGACAGCAGCAGCAGGATCCGCGACGGCCCCCGCATCGCCCTAGGCCCCCGCCGCCATTGCCGGGGCCGGCGCATCCCGGTGCCGCGCGGCAAGCTCGGCCTGGATCAGGCGATGCGCGACCAGGTCGGCCAGGTTCGCCAGCAGCGACAGCCGCTTCTGCCCGGCCAGGTCGTCCAGCACCGGCAGCAGCACCCCGTCGCGGCCGACCAGCCGGTCATGCTCGGGACGCAAGAGCGCGATCAGATCGGCCAGCGCAATGCCCATCAGCGGGTCCGGCAGCACGATGGCGCCCGAATGGATCAGCATGTCCTGGGTGATGCTCAGCGTGGCGGCGCCCGATCCGGCCATGGCCGGATGGCCGACCGCCGCCGACAGCACGGCAAAGGCGGCCAGCAGCCGGCTGGCGGGGTCGGGGGCGTTCCTGGCGCGCTGGAACAGCTCGACCACCGGCGCCAGGTCGCGGTCCACCGGCGCCAGGGCGAAATCCAGGCTCATCGCGCTTGGCCGAAAGGGCGTGCTGCGCCAGCGGGCGCGATGCGTCATGTCGGCCACCCGCCAGCCGGCGATGGCCATGCCGCGCCCGACCCTGGCCAGCCAGGCCAGCAGGCGCGGCTGCAGGTCGGCATGGGCAAGCTCCAGCGCCTCGGTGGCCGAACGCGCGGGCAGGCGATAGATCACCTCGGCCAGCTTGCCGGCCTCGTTCGGGCAGATGCTGAAACTCGCCCCCGCCGGCACGGCAGGCAGTTCCGGCAGGCCGTCCTCGGCCGCCAGGTCCAGTTCCCAGGCCTGCGTGACCGGGTTGCGCAGGAAGAACCCCACCAGGAACTGGCGCGGCTGCCCGTCGGCCCGCGACAGGCGCAGCGTTTCCCGGTCGGTTTCGCCCTTCAGCGAGGCGCGCAGGTCATAGGGAATCCACATGGCGGCACCTATTCGACGATGACCTTGCCCCGCATGAAGGGATGGGGCGTGCAGAAATAGTCATAGCTTCCCGCCTCGTTGAAGGTGATCGCATAGGCCTGGTCCTTGGTCATCATCTCGCCGCGGAACGCGTCCTCGCCCACGATGCCCTTCTTGAAGGCGACGTTGTGGGGCATCACCTCGCCGTTGACCCAATAGACGGTCTCGCCCGCCTTGATGGTCACTTCCGGGGTCAGGTATTTCATCTTCTCGATGCCGACGACGACGGCATCGGCGGGCACATCGGCGGCCGCGACCGGCTTTTCGCTGGTGACGGTGATCTTGTCCTGTGCCCATGCTCCGGTCGCGCCGATGGCGAAAAGGGCGATGGCCGCGATGGCCGGCCGAAGCGTCTTTGCAGAAATCATGGAAACCTCCTGAAGGGATGGGACCGGGCGGGCCGACCGCCCGGCCGGGATCGTCAGCTTGCCTTGCCGACGATGGGAGAGATCGTGCAGTGATAGGTCATCGCGTCATCCTCGGCGCCGAAGCACCAGATGATGTCGTTGGCGAATTCCGGGCGATAGACCGGCAGCTCGCCTTCCGTGTTCAGGCAGGGGCAGCGGCCCGAGACGTTGTAGCCGCAGCAGTCGCGATAGGCGATCAGGTAGCTTTGCCCGTCGGTCGGGTTGTAGCAGCTCGCCACCCAGGACGCCGTCGCCAGCTTGGTGCCCGGCGGGCAGTTGGTCAGCGACCCGCCCGAGCAGTCGCAGATGTTGCCGTCGATGGAACAGTGCCGCCAGTAGTCGCAGGCCTGGATGTCGTTGTCCTGCGGCTGCCACTTGGCGCGCGGATCGACGCCTTCCGCGGGGCCGGCGGCATTGGCGCGGCTGACGCGGCCGCGCCGATCCACCGGCAGCAGCGGCACCAGCGCCGCCCCCGCCAGCACCGTGCCCAGGCGGCCGATGGCGCCGCGGCGGCTGGTGCGGCCCGCCACCCGGCGGGACAGTTTCTCGACCATGTCGTCAAATCTGAAATTCCCCAGCATCGTTTATCCTCCCTCTGCTTGGGACCAAGGTGGAAACGGCCGGGTCAGGCCGCGTTCTTCTTGCGGCTGGCCATGAACTGCTGGAGCGAGGCGAAGCCGGTCTTGTCCGCCTCCAGCAGGCTTTCCAGGTGTTCGCGGGTGTTGGTCAGGCCCTTGGCGCGGATCACGCCCTCGCCGTCCACCAGCACGCCATAGGGGATCTTGCCGACCTGGAAGGCCATGCCGATCTCGGCCGAGACGACATAGCGGATCTGGCCCAGCTCGTGGTTCTTGAGGAAGCGGGCGTGTTCCTCGGGCGCGCCGTCGCTGATCATCACCACGCCGATCTTCTCGGCCCTGGCGATGGACTTGATGATCGGGAACAGCTTGTCGCAGACCGGGCAGGTGGGCGCGGTGAACATCAGCAGCGTCGGCCGCTCGGACGCGCCGCCGATATGGACCGACCGGCCGAAATAGTCGGGCAGGTCGAACTCGGGCGCCATGTCGCCGATGTCGGGGCCGTGGTCGGTGATCATCGCGCCCATGGGCGAGGAGCGCTCGTGCAGCAGGCCCACCTGCCGCATCAGGCCCAGCATGACCACCGTCACGCCCAGGAAGGCGATCCACAGAAGGATGTTGGAAGCAATCAGGAACGTCATGTCAGCGACCTTTCACGGAAGCGGTTGAGGGGTGCCGGGCGGGCAATCCGCCCAGCATCGAGGCGCTGAAATACAGAAGGAACAGGACCGACCCGGCCAGCATTCCCGTCGCCAGGTCGGCCGTCCCGCCCGGCCGCGCGGCGGGCAGCAGGGCGGCCGCGCCCAGCGCCATCGCCGTCAGCACGGCGTTGCGCGCGACCATGGCCCAGCTGATCCGCTGCTTCATGCCGTTGCGAAAGCAGCCGCAGTCGATCTGCGTGCGCCCGCGCAGCACGTTGACCGCGATGGCCAGGCCAAAGACGCCCAGCAGCGCGGCGGCGGCCAGCGCGGCGGGCGCGGCCAGCGCCGGGATCATGAGCCCGGCGGCGACGGCCAGCTCCGCCACCGGCAGCACCATCGCCACCGCCCGGCTGGCCATGTCGGGCAGCAGGCGGAAGTTGCGGACCACACCGTGGAACTCTTCCATCCCGGTCAGCTTGGACAGGGCGGCGGTGGCGAACAGCGCCGCCAGGAAGCTCCGCAACGCCCAATGGATCAGCGGTTCCTGCAAGACCTGCTGCATGTCACGAATCCATGTCATGGGTGGTGATGATCTGCGGGCCGCGGCCAAGCTGGTCGACGCTGCGCAGTTCCTCGCCGGTCGCCGCGTCGTAGATGTGCAGCGTCTGAGTGCCCGCCGACAGCGCGTAAAGCAGGGGCTCCGCATCCTGGCTGACGTTGATCGAGTCGATCTCGTGGCCCAGCTCGATCTTGTTGATCCGCTCGCCGGTCTCGGCGTTCAGCACCACGACGAAGCGGCTGGCGGCCTTGTGCTTCCATTCGTCGCGCTGGTCCACCAGCAGGTAGATGCGGTCCGACTGGCGGTGATAGGCGGTCTGCTGCCAGCCGCCGGGCCGCCAGTCGTCGGCGCGCTCCGCCTCGGTCAGGGCCTCGATCGGCGCGCGGAAGGTGGCGCCCTCGGCGGTCAGGTCGGCCTGGAAGATCTTGCCGGTATAGGTCGGCCAGACCAGCCTGCCCGAGCGCAGCGAGAAGGCGGGATGGTTGATGAGCAACTCATCCTCGGTATGGAAAACCTCGGTGTTCGTCACCTTGGTCTCGCCATCGGCGAAATCCACGCGGGCCAGGCTGCCGTCCCGGCAGTTCATGTAGAAGACCGTCGGCGATGCCGGGAAGATGTGATAGCAGTCCGGCACGTCCAGCATGCGGTCGAACGTCTTGCCCTCCAGGTCGACCACGCCGACCGCCGGCGCGGGCGAGAACTGGTAGAACAGCAGGTTCTTGTTGTCCGGCGTCAGCGCGTTCATCCATTGGTAGGTGCCCACCAGGAAGCGCGGCGCGTCGGGCAGCTCGATGTCGGCGATGGGCAGGAAGGTGACGGGGTCGAACACCTCGACGTAATCGGTGCGCTTGCCGCGCGCGATACGCTCGAAGACGGTGCTGGCCTGGGCGAAGAACGAGCCGTCCTCGGCCGCGACCGGATGCGGCAGGAAGCCGCCGTCGGTCATGCCCAGGATCCGCCCGGTCGAGCCGTCGATGACGAATTGCTGGGTGATGGCGGCGAAATGCGCCGGATCCTGGATATAGACCCGCCTCGCATCCGGCGCCGGGGCCTCCAGGATCACCGGCTCGTCCGCCTCGCCCGCGGCAAGGGCGGCCGCGGCTTCGGCGGCACCGCGCTGACCCTCGGTCTGGCCGGCGGCATCGGCAGCGGCGGTTTCGGCCGGCGCCTCCGGCTCGGCCGGTTCGGTCTGGGCCTGGGCCGCGCCCAGGGCCAGCGCCGAACAGGCCAGCGTCGCGCCGATCAGCGTCAGGTATCTGGGGGTCGATTCTCGTGCAGAAGCCATCGTTTCCTCCCTTGGATGGCGCCCGGACCGTGGCGACGGCGCGCGGGCAAAAGCGTGCAGGAATGGGGATTGGGATCAGGCCAGCGCCAACATGGCGAAGGCCGCGCCGACCGCCGTCAGGATCGCGCCATCGGCGATGGCGGCGCGTTCCTGGTTCCGGCCCAGCCAGGACTGGATCTGGTAATCCGTGACCGGCAGCAGGTTCACCGCGACCGGCAGGTAGCGGCCCAGGTTGAAGATCGCGATCAGCGCCACGGCCTCGGCGACATTGCCCGACAGGACGGCGGCGGCCGTCACCAGATACAGCAGCGGCGTCTGGACATAGGTCAGGTAGTCCAGTCCCAGCGACAGGCCGTAAAGCCCGCCCACGACCCATTTCGGAAAGCGCTGCCGCGCGTCATGGGGCACTTGCGCCCGGCGCTGCGGATAGGGCACGCGCAGGAAATCCAGCTGGTGCGCGCCATAGGCCAGGCCGATCACGGCCAGCAGCCCCAGCCCGAAGCTGGTGGCGAAGCCGGAAAGGCCCGCGATCCCCCCGATGGCGCCCAGCAGGGTGCCCAGGATCAGCGCCCCCAGGGCATAGCCCAGCCCATGGGTCGCAAAGGTCGGCAGCCAGTCCAGCACCGCCCGCGCCCCCTTGCCCGTCGGGCGCAGCAACGAGATCGACGAATAGCCGCAGGGCGACCAGGTCGACAGCAGCCCGCCCGCAAAGGCGGCCAGCCCCAGCACCAGCGCGACATGCGCCGCGTCCATGGCCAGGGCGGCGGCGCCCCCGCCGGCGGCGCTGGCCGCCAGGATCAGCGCGCGGGTCCAGGTCGAAAACCGGCCGGGAAAGGCGACGCAATCCGCGACGCCATCGGTCCGGCCAGCCGCCATATCAAAATTGTCCAAGCTCGCCACCTTGCGCCTCCTCTCGCATGGTTCCGGTGCCCGAGATGTGGCTGAAGCGTTCACGGCTTCCGGGCGACTCTCGGCAAGCCGGACTGTGCGGCGATTAGTCACAGGGCTGAAATATCTATTCTTGCAGCCCCCGGTTGCATTTCTGCACGGCTTGGTGCCTCGGCATTCATCGCATTGAAAACAAACGGTTTAACTCCTTCGTCGCCACCCCGGCGAGGGCTTGAAAAAGCCATTCCTTCGTATGAGGCGGGTTCAGGGGCTGCGCGCGGCGAACAGGCTGACGCACCAGTCCGACAGCTGTTTTGCGTGGTGATCGTCGCGCAGATGCGGCTGCGACAGCAGCCAGACATCGCGCGAAACCTGCAGCGGCGTCCTGACCACCGGGGCCTCGGCCGGGATCTCGTCGGCCAGGAAATCCGGCAGCACGCCGACCGCCAGCCCGTCTTCCAGAAGCCGGCGCATCACCTTCAGGTCGCTGGTCTCCAGCAGCACCGGCCCCAGGCCCTCCTGCGCCAGCAGCGCCTGCATCTCCGGCGTCCCGGCCAAAGCCTCGGGATAGACCGCGATCCTGCTTGCGCCGCCGCCCGCAGGCCGGATCAGCCAGAAGTTCAGCGTGCCGATCTTGCGCATCAGGAAGGCGCCCTGCCGCGGCCGCCCCAGCCGGATCGCCAGGTCGGCTTCCCAGCGGGACATGTCCACGTTGCTGTCCGAGGTCTCCAGCGCCAGCGACAGGTCCGGCAGGGCGGCGAACAGATCGCCCAGCCGGGGCGCCAGCAGGTATTCCGCGATGGCGGAAATCGTCGTCAGCCGCAGCTTGCGGCTGGCATGGTCGCGCGTGCCCAGCATCCGCGCGATGTCCGCGGCCGCATTGGCCATCATGTCGAGATTGCCGACCACGGCCCGGCAGGCGGCGGTCGGGCGGCGCTCGCCGTTCACGGCGTCGAACAGGCTGGTGCCCAGCTCGTCCTCCAGCCGCAGCACCCGTCTGCTGATGGTGGTTTCGTTCAGCTGCAGGCTGCGCGCGGCGCGCGAGAACGAGCCGGTCCTGCACACCGCCTGGACGATCCGAAGATCGTCCCAATTCAGACCCGATACCGCCATCCGTCCGTCCCATCCCTGCCCCACCGGGCCGGCGCGGATCCTATCCCCCGGCAGACGCGGGGGCAAACAGGCAAAATCAGCCCCCGGCCAGCCGGTCGGCCTCGGCCCGGCTCAGCGGGCGGACGGCGCGGCCGTGAAGCATCAGGTGCAGCTTGGCCGTCTCTTCCAGCTCTTCCATCGCATATTGCGCATCCAGCAGCGAGCGGCCGGCGACGACCGGCCCGTGATTGGCCAGCAGCACGGCATGGACGCGGCGGGCCTCCTGCTTCACGGCAAGGGCCAGGGCTTCGTCCCCCGGCGCGTAATAGGGCACCAGCGGCAGCCGCCCGACGCGCATGGCGTAATAGGCGGTCAGCGGCGGCAGCGCGTCCTCGGGATCGGTATCCGCCAGGATGCTGACCGCGACGGCATGGGTCGAATGCAGATGCACGACCGCATTGGCCCCCAGCCGCTCGCAATACATGCAGCGGTGCAGGAACGCCTCCTTGGTGGGCCTGTCGCCTGCGACATGGGTGCCGTCGGCGTCGAACAGCGACAGCCGCCCCGGATCAAGCGTGCCAAGCGAGGCGTTGGTGGGCGTCATCAGCAGCCGCCCGTCCCCCAGCCGCGCGCTGATATTGCCGGTCGAGCCCGCGGTCAGCCCGCGGTCGAACAGCGACTTGCCCACGGCGCAGATCGAATCCCGCATCCGGGTCTCTTCGGAAATCACCGCCGTCACCGGATTTGCCCCCAAGCCTTGGTAAAGAAATCGTCGCTGCCGAAATTGCCGGACTTGAGCGCCAGGCACAGGGCGTCCGGCCCTTGGGTCAGCACCCAGGGCACGCCGGGATCGATCTCGGGCCCGATGGCGACGGTGGTGGCCCCCAGCGCCTGCACCACCGCGCCCGAGGTCTCGCCCCCCGCCACGATGAAGCGGCGATAGCCCCTTTGCCGCAGCGCCTGCGCGATCGCGGCCAGGAAGCGCTCGACGATCTCGCCGGCCTCGCCCTGCCCCAGCCGCTCCTGCGCGGCCCTGACCTCGTCGGGATCGGCCGAGGAATACAGAAGCGGCGGATAGGCGTCGCCGGCATGCGCCGCGATGAAGTCCAGCGCCTGCGCGGCGGTCTGGCGTCCCTCGACGATGGCCAGCGGATCGACCTTCAGCGCGGCCACGCCGCGCGCCTGGGCATCCGCGACCTGCCGCCGCGTCGCGGCCGAGCAGGAGCCGGCAAGGAAGATCCCGGCGCCCTTGGGTGCAGCAAAGGCCGCCTCCGCCTGCACCGCCGGCAGGAGGCCGCGGGCGCGGAAGTTCTGCGGCAAGCCCCGCGCCAGCGCCGAGCCGCCCGTCACCAGCCGCATGTCGGCAAGCGCGGCGCCGATCACCCGCAGATCCTCGTCGGTGATCGCGTCCACGACGGCGATCCCCCCCTGCGCGGCCAGGGCTTCGCGCAGCGGCCCCACGCCCTGGTGGACGGCTTCCAGCGGCACCAGGCCGACGGGCCGCGCGGTCTGGCGGCCCAGCACCCGCACCAGGTTGCTGTCGCGCATCGGCGTCAGCGGGTGATCCTTCATCGGGCTTTCCGACAGCGGCACGTCGCCGACGAACAGATGGCCCTTGTAAAGGGTGCGGGCGTTTTCCGGGAAGGCCGGGCAGGCGACGCTGCGGCTTTCCCCCAGCAGGTCCAGCAGCGCGTCGATCACCGGGCCGATATTGCCCCGGTCGGTGGAATCGAAGGTCGAGCAATATTTGAAGTAAAGCTGCGCCGCCCCCCGCTCGACCAGGATCCGCGCGGCGGCAAGCGATTGCGCGACCGCCTCGGCGGCGGGAATGGTCCGCGACTTCAGCGCCACGACCACCGCATCGGCATTGCCGAAATCGGCATCCGGGGCCGGCACGCCCACCACCTGCAAGGTCTTCATCCCGTTGCGCGACAGGGTCAGGGCAAGGTCGGTGGCCCCGGTCAGGTCATCGGCGATAGCGCCCAGAAGCATCTTTCTCTCCTTGCCGGATCAATAGAACCACGCGAGCGGCTCGGTAATCAGCTGCGGGAACAGGATCAGCAGGACCAGCAGCGCGGTTTCCGCGATCAGGAACGGCATCACCCCCCGCACCGCATCGACATATTTGATGCGCGCCACGGCGCAGACGACGTTCAGCACGGTGCCGACCGGCGGCGTGATCAGGCCGATGGCCGAGTTCATGATCAGCATCACCCCGAAATAGACCGGATCGATCCCGGCCGCCTTGATGATCGGCAGCAGCACGGGCGTCAGGATCAGGATGGTCGGGATGAAGTCCAGCGCCGTGCCGACGATCACCACGATCAGCATGATCAGCGCCATCAGCAGCAGCGGGTTGTCCTGCAATCCGCCCAGCCAGCCGCCCAGCAGCATCGGGATATTGGCGATGGCGATCAGATAGGCGGTGATGGCGGCGGCGGCGCACAGCAGCATGACGGCGGCCGTGGTATGGATCGCGCCCACCATGCAGCCGTAAAGCTGGCGCAGGCTCAGCTCGCGATAGACGAACAGCCCGACGAGGATCGAATAGACGCAGGCGACGACGCCCGCCTCCGTCGGCGTGAACACGCCGGCCTTCAGCCCGACGACGATGATGACCGGCAGCACGAAGGCCAGCGCGGCATCGCCCGCGGCCTTGGCGACCTCGCCCAGCGAGGCGCGCGGCATGGTGGCGACGGCGTCCCGGCGGCTGACGAACCACCAGGTCACGGCCAGCACCAGCGCCATCATCACCCCCGGCGCGATCCCGGCGATGAACAGCTTGGTGATCGAGACGCTGCCGGCGACGCCGAAGACGATATAGCCGATCGAGGGCGGCAGCACCGGCGCGATGATCCCGCCCGAGGCGATCAGCCCCGAGGATGCGTTGATGTCGTAGCCCGCCTTGCGCATGATCGGGATCAGCATGCCCGCCAGAACCGCCGTATCGGCGATGGCCGAGCCCGACAGGCTGGCCAGAAGCAGCGCCGTGACGATGGTCACGTAGCCCAGGCCGCCCCGCACATGCCCGACCAGCGTCAGCCCGAAGGCGACCAGCCGGCGCGAGATGCCGCCCGCGTTCATGGCCTCGCCCGCCATGAGGAAGAAGGGGATCGCCAGCAGCGGAAAGCTGTCGGCGCCATTGGTCATCTGCAACGCGATGAGCTGCCAGTCCAGCGCGTCCAGATACCACATCATCGCCACGCCGCTGATGACGAGGCCGAAGGCGATGGGCACGCCGATGGCCAGCACGGCCAGCAGAGAAACGACAAAGACGATCAGGATCATGCGGTGTGCCCCTCTTCGTGGTCGGGCTCGGCCGCGCCAAGCAGCGCGGCGACCAGGTCCACGCAGGCGACCAGCCCGATGCCGACGCCGCCCACGAAGGGCGCAAGATAGTTCAGCGCCGTGGGCAGGCCGGAAACCGGCGCGATATTGCCAAGATTGGCCACGGTCTGCTGCCATGCCCCCACCGACAGCACGATGCAGCACAGCACGATGACGACATCGGTCAGCACCCTGCAGACCCGGCGCGCGCGCGGCGAAAGGCTTGCGGTCAGCAGGTCCACCCCCAGGTGCCCGTTGCGGCGGGCGACGCAGACCGCCCCGACGAAGGCGATCCAGATGAAGATCATCCGCGACAGCTCGTCGGTCGCCGAGACGCCGCTGTCGAACAGGTAGCGCAGCACCACATTGGCAAAGACCAGCACGATCAGCACGGCGAAGATGGCGACCAGCAGCGCATCGACGGCGCGAAAGCCCAGGTCGGCCAGGCGCGACAGGCGCGCCGCGAAAACCTTGCCCGATGCCATCAGAGCAGCCCCTCGATCGCATAGGCGCGCGCGGGGGCGCCGTCGGCATTCTCGATCTTCAGCGGCGCGGCGCTCAGCAGCACCCGGCTTGCGCTCAGCGCGGCGGTGTTCGCGATGTATTCGATCAGCGTCACCCCCTGGCGCAGCAGCACGTCATGGGTCACATGCTCCTCGTCCGGCACCGCGATGCCGTCCAGCAGCAGCCGGATCGGATAGTCCTGCGGGAAATCCACCGCCAGGGCGCGGGGCCGCAGCGCCGCGATCCATTCGGCGGCGGCGCGGTTCAGCCAGGGCGCCTCGGTCCAGAAGGCGCGGGTGCCCGCGTCCCGCTTCAGATCCCATTGCGTCGCCAGCAGCAGGATGTCGCCCTCGGCGCCGCCGGGATCGGCCGCCGCCAGCCGGGCGGGCGTGATCTCTTCGTCGGGGCCGACGTCGGATAGGTCGAAGACGCGGGCCGGGCCCACCACCTGCTCAAGGGGTGTGGCCTCGATGGTGGGGGCTCCGGCGATGAAATGGGCCTGCGCATCGACATGCGTGAACCCGTGGCAGGTGGTCGAAAGCCGAGTCACCCTGAACTGGTCCCCAGCCGACTTGTCGCCCTTGACGCTGATCTGGGGTTGCCAGCGGAAATGCTCCCTGACCGGCATGCTGAGATCTACGATGCGCATGGCTTTCCCCCGGATGCTCAGGCGGCCAGGGCCGCGATGCGGCCGGGCAGTTCGGCGCCGAACTTCTCGACGAACTCGGCCAGGACGGTATCCGCGACGATGGCGCGGAACGCCTCGCGGTCGATGTCCTCGACCGCCTCCATGCCGTGATCCTTCAGCGCGGCCAGCGAGGTCGCCTCGCGGTCGGCGTTCATCTGGCGCTGCTTCCTCGCCCCTTCGCGGGCGGTTTCCAGCAGGACCGTCTGATGCTCGGGCGCAAGCTTGTCGAAGGTCGCCTTGGTCATCACCAGCGGCGACGAGGTGAAGGCGTGCTGGGTCAGCGAGATATGCTGTTGCACCTCGTAGAAGTTCGAGTTCAGGATCAGCGTCGTCGGGTTTTCCTGCCCGTCGATGGAACGCATTTCCAGCGCGGTGAACAGCTCGGTAAAGGCCATCGGCGTCGGCACGGCGCCCAGCAGCTCGAAGGCGCGGATATGGGCCTGGTTCGGCGTGGTCCGCAGCTTCAGCCCCTTCAGGTCTTCGGGCAGGTGGACGGGGCGGCGGCTGTTGGTCACGTTCCGCCAGCCGGTTTCCCAGGTCGCCAGCGCCTTCAGGTCCGAGGCTTCCAGCCCCGCGCGCAGCTCGTCCCCCAGCTCCCCGTCCAGGACCGCGGCCACGTGATCGCGGTCCTTGAACAGATAGGGCAGGTCCAGCACGTTCAGCTGCGGCGCAAGGCCGGTGAAAAAGGGATTGCCGGTGATCATCATGTCGATCGAGCCGCCGCGCACGGCGTTGATCATCGTCTGGTCGCTGCCCAGGATGCCGTTCGCAAACACCTCGATGGTGATCGCGCCGCCGGTCTTTTCCTTGACGGTCTCGGCCATCCACAGGGCGACCTCCTGCCAGCTGTCGCTGTCGGGATGGGGGTGGCCGAAGCGCAGCTTCACCGACGAGGCCGCGCGCGCGGTCCAGGGCATGGGAAACGACAGGGCGGCGCCGGCGGCGACGACGCCCGCGCCTTTCAGCAGGCTGCGGCGGGTGGTGATGGTCATGGCTTTCTCTCCTCCTTGAACTTTTTCAGACGCGCTCAGCGTCGATGGAAATGGCCGTCCTGGATGGCGCGCAGCGCCATCAGCTCGGAATTCGTCCGATGGTCCAGATCGCCCATGCGGATATAGCTGCCCGCGGCAACCGGCCGGCGCAGCCGCTGGTTCGAAGCCAGATAGAAGGGCGCGGGGCTTTCGTCGCTCAGCGCGGATGCGGGTATCAGATGCGCATCGACCCCGTCGATGGAATGATGGTGGCCGCCCATGGCCAGCACCTCGCCCGCCGCCAGGTCGCGGTTGGCGAAAGCCACCAGGTCGACGTGATGCGCGGGCTCGACCCCGCCGGTGCCGCGGCCGATCAGCCCCGCCTCCAGGATGCTGGTGGCGGCTTCCAGGCCCAGCAGGTGGCGCGGGTTGAAGATCATCGCCACGTCGCCGGTGCGCGCCACGACATGGCCCTTTTCCTTCAGCATATCCCAGGTTTCGGCGTCGTTGCAGCGCAGGATGACGAAGACGCCGCCCGCAAAGCTGACCTCGCCGGGCGCGCGCAGGCAATGGAACACGTCCAGCTTTCCGGTCGCGCCCATCACCCCGCCCTTCGCCCGCTCGCACAGGATGCTGGGCACCTCGGTGATCCGGGCGATGGGGGCGTGGAGTGCCGGCGCATCGACGCCGTAGCCGGTGGCGTTGGCCACGACCGACAGCTCGCACAGGTCGGGCACCGCGCGCTGCGGCAGCATCGCGGCGGCGGCGGCGCGGCCGGCCACCACCTCGGCCACGTCGCGCAGGCCAAGCTCGCTCCAGCGGCCGAACTCCGGCGCCTCGACGGTGCGGCCGTTGCTGGCCAGCGTCCCGGCGGCGGCATCGTAGACGAAGTCGTATTCGCTCGACTTGCCGGCCGCGACGATCTCGAAGCCCAGCGTCTCGGCCCATGTGATCAGGTCGATCAGCAGGCTGGGCTGGTCGCCGTCCACCGGCGTGACCACGCTGCCCTTGCGCTCGGCCAGCGCCGCCAGGCCGGGGCCGACGACGCTGTCGACCTCTTTCGATACCAGGGCGACATGGCGGCCCGCCTCGATGGCCAGCCGGGCATGGCGCGCGCCCGCCTCGGGGTGGCCGGTCGCCTCGACAAAGACCTCCAGCGGCAGGTCCAGCAGATGCGCCACGTCCTCGGCGGCGATATAGTCGCCGGCCTGCCAGGCGGCGCCCGCCTCCTCGGCCGAGGCGCAGATGCGGATCTTCCCGGCCGGGATACCCACGGCCCGCATCGCCTCGGCCACGCGCTGCGCGCTGGTATCGACGCCGACGCGCACGTTCATCATCGGGACGCGCAGGCCCTGGGCCAGAAAGCTGCGGCCAAAGCCGCCGGTGCCGATCACGCAGGTCTCGACCGGCTGCCGGTCCGTCCGAAAGTGAAGATGATAGTTCATGCCGCGCCTGGTCCTGTTTGCCTTGCGGAGGCCGGATGGCAAGCAGGGACCGCCCCCGGAATTGCATTCCGGGCGCACGGGGCACGAGATCCGCCACAGCATTGCATGCAATACCGCAGCATGCCGGGCCTCGCACCCGCCTCAATCCCTTGGATTTGCCGTATCCTCCGCCAATCTTGGCTGATTTGCGTGCAATCCATGCGCGGAGTCAACAGAAATCTTCACAACGGCGGGATTTCCCCCTATATTGCATGCAACATGGGGAGGATCTCTTGGACAGCCAGACCGAATGGCCACGGGGGCAACGCTCGGCATTCGTCGCCAGCCACATCCGCGACCTGATCGTTTCGGGGGCGCTTCCCCACGGCCAGCGCATCAACGAACGCGTGCTGACCGAACAGCTCGGCGTGTCCCGCACCCCGCTGCGCGAGGCGTTCAAGATCCTCGAAAGCGAGGGGCTGGTCATGATCGAGCCGAACCGCGGCGCCACGGTCATCAAGATCTCGCATGAGGACGTCGAGCTGGCGATCGAGGTGCTGATCGGCCTGGAAAGCGTCGGCGCCGAACGCGCCTGCGAACGCGCCACCCCGGCCCAGATCGCCGAGATCGAACGGCTGCACCTGGACATGGTCGCCAATTACCGCGCGGGCGAGCTGATGCAGTATTTCCACATCAACCAGACGATCCACCAGAAGATCGTCGATTGCGCCGGCAACCCCAACCTGACCCGCATCTATCATGGCGAAAGCAGCCGGATCCGCCGGTTCCGCTATGCCGGCAACCGGGTTCCCGAACGCTGGGCCCGCGCCGTCTATGAACACGAGCAGATCCTGGACGCGCTCAAGCAGCGCCAGGGGCCGCTGCTGCGCGAGGTGCTGCGCGCGCATCACCTAAACGGCTGGCGCATCACCCGCTCGGTGCTGGAAAGCGAAAACCCGCAGTCCGGTGAAGACGCCTCGCGGACCTGAACGGCCGCGCGAAACGACCGGCCCGCCGCAATGGCCGGCGGCCCGGTCCCAGCCCCGACGGGGCCCGAATGCGAAACGCGCCTAGGGATCCACGACCCCGCTACAGCGTGTCGCCATATTGCGCGCTCATGATTTCGCCATTCTCCACGACGAATGAAACGCCGTGATCCCGGAACCTGCCGAAGGGAATGAAATGGCGGCCGTTCAGATTGGCCCGCGCCCATTGCCCCATGCTGGCCATGAGCTGCTCCATTTCCGAATCATCGGCGTCGGTCAGACGCTTGATTTCCTGCATGTCCAGATTGGCTTGATGACTCCATGGCATTGCCACATCCTCCACGATAAGAATAGTCGTGCAAACGCACGGATGGCACGCCGGCGGAAACCGGGCCGCCCGGCACCGTTTTCCGCCGGCGCATGATCATTGCACGCCGATCAGGCCAAGCTGGTTGTCAAGCGTCGTCCCGGTAATGGAATACCTGGCCGTCTTGTTCGTCCCCTTGCGATAGATGAAAGCCTGCTCGGCCACGTTGTCATTGCCCCAGACGACGAAAGCCTTGAGCTTCACCCGCGAGCCCTCGGGGATCTTGAGCGATCCCAGGTCCACGGTCTTTTCCTGGCCCAGGGGAATATCGCTGTTCTCCTCATAGGTCTGGCTGCTGCCGCCGTCGGGCGGCGCCGCAACCACATGAAGCTTGGCGACGAAACCGCCGCCATTCCGCAGGCTGAATTTTTCTATATCCATGATCTTGCTCCCTTCCTAATCAACCACGTCGATATGAATGAACGGGATGGCGGCCGGTCACGAGCCGATGGTAAGATCGTCGCCCTGTTCCTCGGCCGGCTCTTCTTTCCTGGTTTCCGCCGGCTTTTCCTGGGGATGCCCGGCTGCGGCAGGGTCCGCGATCTTCAGCTCTTCCGAATCGGGGTCCATCGTCGCGATATGGTGAAGCAGCTGCGTGCGGTATTTCTGCCAGTTTATCGGCGAGCGTAGCTTTCCCTCGATCTTGCCTTCCAGGAAAATGCCGATGATCGGCTTTTTCAGCGCCTCGGGCAGCAGGAAAAGCAGCGGCACCACATCGGCAAAAGAAATGACGCTCCACCATCCCGCATGGCTCAGCGTCGTCGCCCATCCATAGGGATCAAGCGCCAGGGCCGGATTGCCACCGGCGCTGGTGACTTCGATATTCTGAAAGGCTTCCTCCGAAACCGATTTCGACGAGGTTTCCGATTTGAAACCGCCATGGGCGCTGGCCGTCACCGCCTTGTAGGAACCCTGCACCTCGGTGGAAAAGGCGCGCACCAGGGTCTGCACGTCCTCGCCCGCTTTCGCCTCGCGGTCCTGGCGATAGATAAGCTTGCCGCCGATGATCGTGCGCAGCGGAAAATGCGTCCCATAGCTGTCCAGGATGGCGGCAAGCGCCCCTGCCCTTTCCTCGGGCGTTTCCGGCATGGCATTGGCCAATGCGTTCACCTCGTCATAAAGCGGCTTGCACAGGATCGCATTGCGCGGATCGATCACGATCTCGGCCCTGGCCACCAGATATTCGATCCGCATATGCAGCGCCGCGCTGGCTTCCTTGTGATCGCTCGTCTTGGTCTCGGAATAATCGCTCTTGATCGAAAGGCTCGCGGCCTTGCCCTCGACGCCGAAATCGCTACCGGCATTCCAGGACAGCGAAGAGGCAATGGCGTCCAGCGTCCGGCTTTGCGTCGCCGAAGCCGAAAACCGGGTCGAGCGGATCGGCCGCGCGACAGTCAGGAAAACCGCCGCCTCCTCGTCGTCCAGGGCCGGGCGCGGCGGCCGGTCCAGGTCGAAACTGCCATCCGGCATCGGCACGAAACGCAGGCCGTGAAGATGGCGCAGGGCATTCAGGATGATTTGCCGCTCGCCGCCATCCATGTTGTCGAAAACGTCCTGCGGCGCACCCGTCGGGGCGGTAGGCCGGCCCAGGACTTGTTGCAGCATGTCCTCGGTCTGGATCAGCCCCGGCTGGGCGCCGCCGCCGGTTTCGCTTTTCGGCTTTGGCGGGGTCGACCCCGAGGAGCCGCCTGCAGGCGTGGCAGCGCCGCGCTTGCGCGGGCTTTCGAATCGAAACCGCAGCAGCCCCAGCTTTTCATCGGGCTTTCCCAGCCGCCCGACGATCTCGTAGGGCTCCATATCCTCGGCGATCGGCTTGCCGGAGGAATCAAGGAACGGGCGGCCCGCGGGAATGCCCTCGCAGCCTTTCAGGAAATCGCGCAATTGGCCAAGCGTCTTGTTCTCGCCGCCATCGGGCCAGTCGACCTGGCGCGGCTTTTCGCCGTCCTCCAGGTAAAGAAGCTTGAACTTCTTGGGAACCGCCGGCTCGGCCTCGCGCTTGACGGAAAGCTCGTCAACGCGCCGCAGATAGGCCGTGGCCTCGGCCGCCTTGTCCACATCCGTCCCGGAGATTCGGAAAACATCGTCCTTATCGACCAGCGCGGCATTCTGCGCCCTGAATTGCGCCAGGGTTTCATCGGCGCGGACATAGACCTTGTGTTCCTTGCCCTTGCGGTCCTTGAACTTGATCTGCCGGCGAATGGGAACGATCTCGACCACCATATTGTCGGCGATGGGCGTCGCGGCCTCGCGGTCCTGCGGCACCAGCGCCAGGGCATCGGCGCTTTGGCCGGTGCGAAATTGGTCGAACTCGTCCATTTCGTCGGTCGAGACGAAAAGCTTGCGCAAATCCGCAAGGCTTGCCTTGTCGGCAGCGGCATCCGTTCGCGACGTTCCGTCGCGTGACCTGAGGATGAAGCTAATCATGAAACACCTCGGCTAATGGTTCGTAATCACCCTAACCCGATGCGAATTTCCTGCGCGCCTCTGCCAGGGCTTCCGCCGATCCCAATGTCACGATCTTCAGATCGAGCTTTTCAGCAAAGGCGTTCAAATCCTTCAAAGGCTTGATCGGTATGGGCATGGCGGTTCCCGGCAGGGCCGGACCATGGGCAAGATAGCCAAAACCGGGATCAAGCCCGGTTCCGGCCGGGGCGGGGGTGATGGCAAGCGCAGGCTCCGGCGGCGGCGGGCCGGACCCGTTTCCAGCAGGCGGCGGCGCCTGCGGCCGTCCCGGTTGCGAGAAATCGGACGAAATCCCGAACAGATCCGAGGTTTCATCCACCTCTCGCTGTGAAATCTGCTCGACCGCCCGGCCGGAACTGGTGAACGTGGCCGGCACCGAGCCGATGTCGTCGGTGCTTTTCAGCTCGCGAAGCGCCGCCAGGATGTCGGGCAGTTTCTCGGGCGCAAAATCCTCCAGGATCTTTCCCGGTGCATAGGTCGCCATCAGCGCGGCAAGCTCGCCAAAGCGCTGCGCGTCGCAGCGGGGCCGGTCGGAACTCCACCGGATACCCCCGGCCTCGAAATCCGTCAGCGGCGCTATTTTCAAGGTCAGGATCTTGCGCAAATCGGGACTGACGCGATCATTGAAACGAACCTTGTCCCTGGAAACCGGGACCAGCGCCCGATCGCTGTCGTTCCAGCGATCCAAAAGGACATTCCCGGCAACATCCAGCCTGGAAGGATCGAAATTATGCGCGATATTGACGATCCTGCTGGTGATTTCGGTGCCCTGGCCTTCATTGTCGGCCATTTCCAACCAAGCCATGAAACCACGCGGCCCCGAGGAATTGATCTGCAATTTGAACGGCTGGTCCCTGACCAGGAACAAAACAGCCTTTACCGTTCCAAGATTATGATCCAGAAGAAAGAAGCCTTGCGAGCCGTCTTGACCGCCGCCAAGGCTGATCGTCGCATTCTCGCTGGATACGGAATCAACAGAACGTCCCTGGATGTTGGTTGATGCCATCATCCCACTCCGCACGTAATGTTTAACCAATATCTTGCATGCATAACACGTTTTGGATTTCCCCCAAAGTCATAATCGTCCGGGCAGGTATATTATTAGGCCAGCCCGGATGACCTTTCCGATAATGCAAACCCCATCCCGCCGCATTCGTGGTTTTTGCAAATAACCCGGCACAGGGCCGAATTATCGGCGAAGCCCGGCACCCCTTTGCAATCACAAGGCGAGCCGCCGCCAAAGGACGCGTGGCGGGCGATTTGATGCTATCATCGGACCCGGCGCGACGAACAGGACGCGGCGCCACGGCATCAATCCAGCGAATGCGAAACCA
Organism: Paracoccus versutus; assembly: GCF_000763885.1. GTDB lineage: Bacteria > Pseudomonadota > Alphaproteobacteria > Rhodobacterales > Rhodobacteraceae > Paracoccus > Paracoccus versutus. The sequence continues at coordinate 18,808 of NZ_JRKO01000005.1, forward strand.
CAGGGAGGAAACGCAATGCCAGATCTGCCATTCTCATCCGAACGCTATGGCCCGGCCGAAAGGCGCATGGCCCAGGCGCTCGTGGCCCTGGAGAACCGCATCCTGCATCCCCGGCCGACCGAGGATTGCGCTTGCCGGCAGGGGATGTTTCCCGGCCTCAGCCGGCGCGGGATGCTGCTGGGCGGCGCGCTTCTGGGCGGCGCGCTGGTCGCCCGTCCCGCCCGCGCCGAAGCCCCGCCCGGCGCCATCGAATATCCGGTGCAGCCCGACCCGACCAGGGAACAGGGCCGGATGATCCTGGACGACGGCGGCTACGGCTCGCGGTCGCAATTCGAGAACGAGATCCGCTGGCGCTATCCGACCGCCAGCCTGGATTCCAGCTGGTCGATGACCCCGCTGGCCTCGGGCCAGGGGATCATCACCCCCTCGGGCCTGCATTTCGAACGCCACCACGGCGGCATCCCCAATATCGACCCCCAGCGCCACGCCTTGATCCTGCACGGCATGGTGGACAAGCCGCTGCGCCTGACCATGGACGACCTGAAGCGGATGCCCTCGGCCAGCCGGATCACGTTCATCGAATGTTCTGGCAACGGGCTGACGGAATGGGAAAAGCCCACGCTCAGGACCGTGCAGGGCACGCATGGGCTGACCTCGACCTCGGAATGGACCGGGGTGCGGCTTTCGACCGTGCTGGCCGAGGCGGGCGTGCAGGACGGCGCCGCCTGGATCCTGGCCGAGGGCGCGGATGCGGCGGTCATGACCCGCTCGATCCCCATCGACAAGGCGATGGACGACGCCATCCTGGCCTATGCGCAGAACGGCGAGGCGCTGCGCCCCGAGCAGGGCTATCCGCTGCGCCTGCTGCTGCCCGGCTACGAGGGCAACACCCAGATCAAGTGGCTGCGCCGGCTCGAGGTCGGCGACAAGCCCTTCATGACGCGCGAGGAGACGCTGAAATACACCGACCTGCTGCCCGACGGCACCGCCCGGCAGTTCACCCTGACCATGGATGCGAAATCGGTCATCACCTTTCCCTCGGGCGCGATGCAGCTGCCGCGTCCGGGCTTTTACGAGATCACCGGCCTGGCCTGGTCGGGCCGCGGCCGGATCGCCGAGGTCGAGGTCTCGGCCGACGGCGGCAAGACCTGGGCCAAGGCCGCCCTGCAGGAACCGGTGCTGGACAAGTGCCACACCCGCTTCCGCCTGCCCTGGGTCTGGGACGGGACCGAGACGGTGCTGCAAAGCCGCTGCACCGACGAGACCGGCTATCGCCAGCCGACCCTGGCCGAGCTGGTCCAGGCGCGGGGCACCAGGTCGGTCTATCACCTGAATGCGATCCAAAGCTGGCGCATTGCGCAGAATGGCGAGGTGTCCAATGTCCACGCCTAGGCAATCCCCGCTCGGCAGCGCCCTTGCGCTGGCCATGGCGCTGTTTCCGCTGGCCGGCCTGGCGCAGGACGCCGCCGCGCCCCGCAGCGTCGCGCCGCTTCCGGCCGAACTGCCCGACAGCGGCGAGCCCACGCCGCCCTCGCCCGTGGTCGCGGACGAGGCGGCCGGGACGCCGGGGCTCGATGCGGATTTCGGCATCGGCCGGCCCGCGACGGCGGAAGAGATCGCCGCGATCGACATCGATGCGACGCCCGACGGCCAGGGCCTTCCCGACGGCCGGGGCAGCTATGCCGAGGGCAAGGCGCTTTACGACGAGCGTTGCGTGGCCTGCCACGGCGAGAACCTGAAGGGCATCCCCGAGACCGGCGGGCCGGCGCTGATCGGCGGCCGCGACACGCTGGCCGGCGACAAGCCCCTCAAGACGGTCGAGAGCTACCTGGCCCATGCCAGCACGCTCTACGACTACATCCACCGGGCGATGCCGATGGATGCGCCGGGCTCGCTGACGCCGGACCAGGTCTATGCGATCAGCGCCTATATCCTGGGCCGCGCCGGGATCCTGGACGAAACGGCGGTGCTGGACCGCGAAACCCTGCCGCAGGTGCGCATGCCCAATGCCGAGGGTTTCACGGCCGACCCGCGGCCCGAGCGGCTCTGACGCGGCCATGGGCGCATCGCGATGCGCCCATGGCACCAGCCGGGCTCGCCACCGATGGGCCGCGTCGCGCAACCCCGCGGTTGCCGCGACGCGGCCCCGGCTTGTCCACGGCCCCGGCTTGTCCACGGCCCCGGCTTGTCCACGGCCCCGGCTTGTCCACGGCCCCGGCTTGTCCACGGCCCCGGCTTGTCCACGGCCCCGGCTTGTCCACGGCCCCGGCTTGTCCCGGCGGTCCAATGTCCGGGAAGGAAGCGCTGCCTTCCGGGTCACGCTGCCCGCAGCCATTCGCCGAACTACGCGCGGCAGGCACAGCGCCAAGGCCGGGGATTGCCGACCGTCCCGACGGTCCAATGTTCGGGCAGAAAGTGCAGCCTTCCGGTTACTCAACCCGCAGCCATTCATCGAACTCCACGCCGCGGGTAGGGCGATAGGCCGGGGATCGCCGGCTCGCCGGTTCCGCCCGGCCAGCTTCCGCAGGCCCATCCCGCATCGGCGCCGTCAAGACTTCTCCGGCCCCCGATCTGCCGCCCCACGCCCCCTGCCCTTTCCGCGGCCCAAAGGCACCCGCCATTGCGCGTTTCCGGGCCGTCTGGAGGCACTCAGGCAATCAGCGCGCGCCCATCTCGGCCACAATGAAATCAGCCAGTTATCAGAATGATCCGCATATGATCGAGATTTTGCGGATAACAGCAGAGGGGGCCATCCCACCCATTTCCCGCCAAGCGATGCCCCCTGCCCTGCTCCAGGGCACCTGCCGCGCCAAGCCGGATACCGCCTTGGACAGCCTGGAACTCGCCGGCCCATCCGCCCGCGACCGGGCCGCTAGGAGTCGAGCCACAGCCAGGACCGGCCTCCCCTTATTGCTACCTCTATCGGCAGGGTTTGGCAATAAGATCGGGCCGTCACCGCGCCCTGACGGTCCCGACATTTGGGCTCATCCTCGGGGTTTCGCTGCGAAACCGCTACCCGTCCAGCAGCGCCTGGATCTCGCGGACCAGGCGCTCCATCAGGTCGTCGTCCAGCTGGTCGCCCTCCAGCCTCAGGATATGCGCCTTGCCGTCCCTGCCCCAGCGGATTTCGACGCCGCCCTGGGTCCGCCGGGTCATGGCGTCGCTCCAGCCTTGCCGCGGGGCGTTGGAACGCGGGCGGCCGGCCCGGCCCAGCTCGCTGCGATTGCTCTCCAGCGATTGCAGCACCGGCTCGATCAGGGCCCATTCCTCGTCGGCGTCGCCTGGAATGCGCACGGACAGGGACTGCCGCAGCCGGGCTTCGGCACCGTTGCGCAAGGCAGTCGCCAGGCGCAGGCCGCGCCTTTCGGTCAGCGCCTCGGGAAAGCGCAGCATGTCGCCCAGTTCCTCGAAGATCAGCGCGAACGAGCGCACCTTGGATCGCTTGGCCTTGGACCCGGTGGCGAAGAGCTTGTTCACCGCATCCTCGGTATTGGCGAAGGCGCCCTGGTTCGCGGCGATCACGGCGATGCGGCCGCGTTCGAAATGGCTCAGCTCCTCGCGGACCTCGTTCTCCTCGACCATGGCGACGAAGGCCTCGTCGGTCTCGGTGCGGGGGCGGATCAGGGCGCGGATCGTGGCATGCTTCTCGGCCTGGGTCAGCTCGTGAAGCGCCCGCACCGCATGCAGCCGGCGATAGCCGGACAGCAGCCCGTAGCGCGGCCCCTGCCCTTCGGGCCTGTCGATCTCGAAGACCTCGATCGGCAGACGCAGCCCATGCGCGGCGATGGACAGCCGCAGCTCCTGCATGTCCTCTTCGCTCATCACCATGCGGTCGCGGATCATCGCGCCCTCGTCGATCTGCTCGATCGGCAGTTCGACGATCAGCAGCCCCCGCTCTTGCGCGTCATGCAGCCGCGCGGCATCGGCATCGGCCCTGGCGCGGGCGGCGCGGCCCTCCACGCTTTCGGCGCTGGACAGGGCGGCGCTGTCGGCGGCGACCTGGGCGATGGGGGGGGCGATGCCGCGGCCCAGGGCGGGACGCTCGAAGGTTTCGCTGCGAAACTGCGCCTCGATCCGATCCAGATCGGCGCTGCTGGGGGTTTCCAGCCTTCTGCGCTTAGCCATGCGCCTGCTCCTTCGCCTGTGCGGCCTCTTCGGCCTTCTGCATCTGAAGATCGCGCCACCAGGTGCCCAGGATCAACTCCTTCACCTCGGCCCAGGTGCGGTCGAATGTCTCGCGGCCGCGGACATAGGTCTCGCGGTTGAACTCGCGGTAATCGGCCTCGTAGATGCCGTTCACCTGTTCGCCGGCCTGGCCGACCATGGCGGTCAGCTCCTGGCGATAGGTGGTCATGAAATCGCCGAAATAGGCCTGGATGACGTTCGCGAGGTCGGTCTGCTGCGCCGCGTCGAAGCGGGTGATGATGGCCCGCACCGCGTCCCATTCGAAGCGCATCTCGGGCAGGCCGTCGCGGCGGCGGGCGGCGTTCTCGCCTTCCTCGACGCTGGCGAAGGTCGAATAGAGCATGTCGAAGAAGCGCCCGGTCGAATCGAATTCCAGGAACGAGGCGCCCAGCGGCACCAGCAGGATGTCGGCCGCCGCCAGCGCGTTGATGGTCAGGTAGCCAAGCGCCGGCGGGGTATCGAGGATGATGATGTCATAGCTGTCCAGGATGCCGTCGTTGGCCAGCGCATTGCCAAGCGCATCCCACAGCGGCCAGCCGCGCAGGCCCATGCGCCAGACCGGCACCTGGAACTCGGCCCAGTAGAGGTTCAGCTGGGCGCCGAGCAGGTCGATGTTGGGCCAATGCGTCTTCTGGATCAGGTCCGGGGCCGACAGGGTCAGCGCCTCGGTCAGGGTCTCGTCGAAGGGCAGGGGGCTTTGGCCCGCCGCCTCGCGCACCCGGTTCTCGTCCTGGAGCGCCAGGGCGTAGTCCTTGGCCAGCAGGGGGAAGGCGGTGGACCATTCGTCGGCCACCTTGCCGCCCATGATCGAGGTCATGCTGCCCTGGCTGTCCAGGTCGATCACCAGCACCTTGTAGCCGTCGAGCGCCGCCGACATGGCCAGATGCGCGGCAGTCGAGGTCTTGCCGACGCCGCCCTTGAAATTGGCCACGGCGATGGTCTTGGCCGGCAGGCCCTCGGGGCGCCAGGGGCGGTATTCCCGGCCGGCCGCGCCCTCGGTCGCGAAATGGTCGCGCAGGCGCAGCACGTCGTCGAGGCTGAACCATTTCGAATTGCCCTCGCCCTGGCCCTGCGGCAGGTCGGGGTTCTTGAGCAGCACGCGGCGGAAATGCGCCGGGGCCACCGGGATCAGATAGCGGCAGACCTCCCAGGTGGAAAAGCGGCGCAGGCGCTTGCGACCGTCGGGGGCATAGCCGCGCTCGGCCAGATCCTGGCGGCCCTTGGCGGCGAAGGCGGCGGCTTTCGCGAATCGGGCGGTGTCGATAGGCTCCGACAGACGCTCGGCCGCCCTGGCCGGGCTGATGTTGAAATAGGGGGGAAGGGGGTCTTTGCCTGAAGACATGCCGCTACCTCTGCGATGTGCTGCTTCGTTGGATGTTTTGGCGAAACTATTACACATCCTTCTGCGCAAGTGAATCGTTCTGCGAGGTTTCGCAGCGAAATTCCCCCAAAATCAGGAAAAGCAGCAGCGTAAAGTTTGGATTCCTTTCAGGTCTTTAAAATCTTTAGGGAAAAGAAACCGACCTTATTTCATAAGGATAGACCCGTTCCGGCACCCGTTTACAGGTTCATAGGCACCTGTTTGCGGGACGAAGGGTGTCCGATTCCGGGGGGTGGGGCACCGATTCGCGGGAATGGGGGTTTCCGCCTGCGGGATCGGCCCGAAGGTGCGGTTTTCGTCCCTTTTTCGCCCCGGAGCGTGACTCCTGCGCCCCGTAAACGGGTGCCTTTCCGGGCCGGGCGCGGCAAAGGCACCCATCTGCGGGATGGGATTTCCCGGATCATGGGAACCCGGATGGCGGTTGTCGCGAGGTACCTGATCGGGCATAATCGGCGCAACGACAAGAAGGGCAGGGCGATGGGGGATATTCCTCGCGACCAGCTTTCGGGCGCGCTGCGCCGGGGGGCGGTCAAGAAGCACGTGGCGGCGATCCATGTCTCGGGCAAGCTGACGCTGCTGCAGCGCAAGCTGTCGAACGTGCTGCTGCTCAATGCCTATGACACGCTGATCAGCCGCGCGCGCCACCAGATCGACGCGCGCACGCTGTGCCTGATGATCGGCTACAACAGCAACGACATGGACACGCTGAAGCAGTCGCTGCGCGGCCTGGCCGAGACGGTCGCCGAATGGGACATGCTGGACGAAAAGGGCCAGCAGGAATGGGGGGTCAGCAGCCTCTTGAGCTATGCCAAGCTGAAGGGCGGGATCTGCGAATACGCCTATTCCCCGGCCCTGGCGGAAAAGCTGCACGATCCCAAGGTCTTTGCGCTGATCAACCTGAACATCCAGCGCCGCTTCACCAGCGGGCACGCGCTGGCGCTTTACGAGAACTGCTATCGCTTCGTCAGGACCGGCTCGACCGGCTGGTGGCCCTTGGACCTGTTCCGGCGGCTGATGGGGGTCGAGGGCTCGGCCTATTACGAGACCTTCAAGCACCTGAACGCCAAGGTCATCAAGCCCGCCGTGGACGAGGTGAACCGCACCAGCAACATCCTGGTGACGCCCGAGACGCGCAAGCAGGGCAGGGTGGTGACGGAGATCCGCTTTCGCATCAAGGAAAACCCGCAGCTGGCGATCCTGGACATGGACGACGGCGAGGGGATGCGGCACGGCGCGGTCTATGCCCGGCTGCGCGGCCTGGGGGTCAGCGACCGGCTGGCGCGGCAATGGCTTTCGGCGCATGGCGAAGAGCAGGTGCTGGAAAAGCTGGATTATGTCGAGACGCGCAAGAACGTCAAAAGCAAGCTCGGCTACCTGACCGCGGCGCTGGAGGGGAATTTCGGCGCCGCGGCCGAGCGGGCAGGGGAGGCGGCCCCGAACCCGCGGGCCGAGCGGCTGCGCCGCATCCTGGACGCGGTCAAGGCCCGCACGCCCACCCAGCGCGATGCCGACAAGCGGCTGTTCCTGGCGCAGCTGTCCGATGCGCGCATGCGCGAGGATTTCGAAAAGCACGGCTGGATGTCGCCGCTGAACGCCATCCGCATCGCCGCCTTCTGGGAAGAGATGTCCCCCGGCCTGCTGGACGGGCTGGAAGAGGCCTGAGGGCGCGCCTAGTCCGGCAGCGCCTTGTCGCGATCCTGCGGCTGCCCGTCTTCCGCTGCCCGTTTCAGCCCGGCCAGCATGGCGGCGGCATGGGCGGCATAGGGGCCGATCCAGCGGTCCTGCAGCGCCTGGATCGGCAGCGCGTCGAGGTGGTTCCACCTTTCGCGGCCGCGGCGCTCGACCACGACCAGCCCGGCGGTTTCCAGCACCCGCAGGTGCTGCATGACCGTGCAGCGGTCCAGTTGCGGCAGCGCATCGCACAGCCCGCCGGTGGTCTGGGGGCCCGCCTTGAGCCGGTCGAGCAATTGCCGCCGCACCCGGTGCCCCAGCGCCTTGAACAGCGCGTCGTCCTGATCTTCAGTTGACATGTTATAATTTTATAACATTATGGGATGCGGGGCAAGGAGGGCAGAACAAGGAGGATCGTCGCATGGAACTGAAATTCACCGTCAGCGGCCGGATCGCCAAGCCGGTCGGCGAAGTGTTCGAGGCCGTGGTGAACCCCGGCAGCCTGTCGAAATTCTTCACCACCGGCGGCGCCAAAGGGCGGCTGGAGGCCGGGGCCGAGGTAAGCTGGGACTTCCACGATTTCCCCGGCGCCTTTCCGGTGCTGGTGCAGGAGGTGGTGCCCGACGAGCGCATCGTCCTGCAATGGGAGGCCGAGGGCGAGCCGCGCGTCTGGACCACCGTGACCATGACCTTTCACCCGCTGGAGGACGGGCGCACGCTGGTGCGGATCAGCGAATACGGCTGGCCCGAGACCGAGGCCGGGCTGAAGGGCTGCCTGGGCAATTGCGAGGGCTGGACCGGGATGCTTTGCGCGATGAAGGCCTGGCTGGAACACGGCATCACCCTGCGCGAAGGCTTCTACAAATAGGCCGGGTGGCGGGTCTTTCCGCCGCCACCACCGCCTAGCCTTGCCGGCGGTCCATCAGGCCGGCGCGGTGCAGCCTGCGGTAGAAGGTCGAGCGATCGACCCCGGCCAGCCGCGCCGCCGCCGACAGGTTGCCGCGGCATTGCCTGAGGCATTCCAGCAGCTCATGTTCCGATTGCCGGTCCGGCTGCCCCGCGGCGGCGGCGATATGGGCGGGCAGGTCGTCCGGCTGGACCGGGCGGCCTTCGCACAGGGCTGCGCAGAGTTCGCAGACGTTGATGATTTCCCGCACGTTGCCTGGCCAGTCATGGGCCAGCAGCCGCTGCCTGGCGGGGGGCGTGAAGCCGATCCTTTCCTCGGTCGCGGCGGCGATGCGGTCGATCAGCCATTCCAGGTCGGCGCGGGCGCGCACCGGGGGCACGTCCAGCACCAGCCCGTTCAGGCGATAGAAGAGATCCTGGCGGAAGCTGCCCTCGGCCACCTGCGCCGCCAGGTCGCGATGCGAGGCCGAGATGACGCGGATGTCTACCGGCTCGACGCGGGTTCCACCGACGGGCAGCACCTCGTGCTCGGCCAGCACGCGCAGCAGCCGGCCCTGCAGGGGCAGGGACATGTCGCCGATCTCGTCCAGGAAAAGCGTGCCGCCGTTCGCCTGGTGGATCAGGCCCTTCTTGCCGCGCGCATGGGCGCCGGTGAAGGCGTTCGGGACATAGCCGAACAGTTCGGATTCGATCAGCGCCTCGGGCAGGGCGGCGCAGTTGATGGCCACGAAGGGGCCGCGCCGGCGCGAGGACTGGTGCATCGCGCGGGCGATGAATTCCTTGCCGGTCCCGGTCTCGCCGCGCAGGATCACGCTGATCTTGCGGTCCACCACCTTGGCGGCGCGCTCGGCCAGGCGCTGCATGGCGGGGTCGCCGCCGTGAATGGCAAGCAGCGGCGCGGGCAGGGCGACCGCGCCGGCGGGGCTGCGCGGCGGCGCCGTGGGCGGCACGGCGCGGGCGAAGAGGATGCCGCCCGACTGCATCTCCAGCACGCCCTCGACCGGGGCCAGGGCCGCGGACAGCACCGGCAGATCCTCGAATTCATGGGCGAAGACCTCGCTGAAGGGGCGGCCGATCAGATCGCGGTTCACCAACTCATGCGCGTTATGGGTCATGCCGGTGATGCGGCCGTCCGCGCCGACCGCCACCGCCGCCATCGGGTCCACGTCCAGGAATTCGGGCGAGGGATGCAGCCGCAGGATCCAGTCCGAGCGGTGGTTGCAGACCAGGTTCGCCATCTCGATGCGGCGGGCGCAGGATTTCATCACCTCCAGCGTCAGCGCCTGGCTGATCTTGTCCTGCGGCGCGTGCAGGTGCGACAGGTCCAGCACGCCCATCAGGTTGCCCTGGGTGTCGTGGATCGGGACCGCCGTGCAGGACAGCGGCGTCAGCGTCACGTCGAAATGATCGCTGCGATGCACGGTGATGGCCCGGCCCGAGGCCAGGCAGGCGCCGACGCCGTTGGTGCCGACGTCGCGCTCGTGCCATTCCGAGCCGGTGATCAGCCCGGCATGGCGCAATTCGCGGTCCAGCTGCGCGTCGCCGATGGCGTCCACGGTCACGCCGCGCGCATTGGCCAGCAGCAGCACATAGCCCATCGAGTTGACCCGGCGATACAGATCCTCCATCCCGTGCCGGGCCGTGCGCAGCAGTTCCTCGGATTCCTGGCGGTGCTGGCGCAGCTCGCCCTGGGTGACGATGCGCGGTCCCAGGTGCCGGGTCGGGTCAAGCCGGTGTTCGTTCACGCAGCGCCGCCAGGACGCCAGAACATCCGCGTCGCGGCGCGAGGATTGCCCTTCGGCCGCGCGAAAGATTTCAAGGACATGCGTCCCCGTGTCCTGCATACCTCCCATCGGCTCCTCCCAAAGCCCGGCGCGACGATAGCACGGCTTGGCCGCGCCGGGTGGAAAACTTTGTCGAGGCGGCAGGACTCAGCGCGACAGGTCGATCAGGATCTTCAGCTGGGTGCCGGCGGGGTCCAGGAGCGCCTCGAACCCCTGGGCCACGGCCTGGTCCAGCGCGATGCGCCGGGTCACAACCCGCTTGGCCGGGATGGCGCCCGAGGCGATCAGCTCGATGGTGCGCGGCCAGCCATGGGTCGGATAGCACCACGAGCCGCGGATCTCGGCATCCTTGAAGGTCAGCTGGAAGAAATCCACGCTGCCCTTGCCGGGATGCAGCCCGGTCTGCACGATCACCCCCTGCTTGCGCACCGCGTCGAGGCAGGATTGCAGCGCGCGGTCGTTGCCGACGCATTCCAGCGCCACGTCGCAGCCGATGCCGTCCTGTGTGCCGGCGCGCACCCGCTCGCCCACATCCTCGCGCGCCGGGTTGATGGCGACGACGCCGGGCACCACCTCGGCGGCGAGCGCCAGCCGCGTGTCGTTCACGTCCGACACGAACAGCCGCGTCGCGCCGAAGGCCCGCGCGGTCAGCAGCGCCAGGATGCCGATGGGGCCGGCGCCCGTGACCAGCACCGAGTTCCCCGCCGTGATCCGGCCGCGGTCGCAGGCATAGACGCAGACGGCGGTCGGCTCGACCAGCGCGGCCTCTTCGTCGGTCATGCCGTCGGGGATCTTCTCGACATTGTAGTCGTTGAGCAGCGCCATCTCGGCCATGCCGCCCGAGACCCAGGACAGCCCGACCAGCGCCAGGCTGCCCGAAAGGTTGTGCCAGCCGCGGTCGGCGAAATATTCGCCGCCGCGCGGCATGATCAGCGGCTGCACCGCCACCCGGTCGCCGGGCGCGACCTTGGTCACGCCCTCGCCCACCGCCACGACCTCGCCGCCGAACTCGTGGCCCAGCACCTGCGGGCCATGGGCGCCGGAATAGGGATGCGGCTCGGTCGGGATGAAGATCGGGCCCGAGGCATATTCATGCAGGTCGGTGCCGCAGATGCCGACATAGCGGTTTCGGATCAGCACCTGGCCGGGACCGGGCCGGGGCGGTTCGGGAATATCCTCGATCCGCAGATCCTTGGCGGCGTGGAAACGCAATGCTTTCATGGGGATGCCTCACAATTCGTCATAGGCGGCCAGCGCCTTGGCGGCATAGACCGTGCCCGGCCCGCCGGACATCTCGATGGCGATGGCCAGAACCTCGACGAACTCGTCGCGGCTGGCGCCATGGGACTTGGCCTCGGCGGTGTGGAAGATGATGCAATCCTCGCAGCCGCGCCCGACGGCGACGGCAAGGGCGATCATCTCCTTCATCGCCGGGCCGAGCTTGCCCTCGCGGTTCGCGGCGGCCATCAGGCCGCGGAATGCGGACATGGTCTTGCCGTCGGCCTTGTAGAGCGCGGCGGCGCGGGCGTTCATCTCGGCCAGTTTCTGTTTCGCGCTCATAGCAGCACCATGCCGCCGTCGACGACCAGGCTTTGCCCGGTCATGTAGTCCGACCCGGCCGAGGCGAGGAAGATCGAGACGCCCGCCAGATCCTCGGGGCGCGAGGGGCGGCCCAGCAGGATGTCGGCGGAAAAGCCCTCGAATGCCTCGTTGTCGCGGCTGGTCAGCCCCTCGTCCTTGAAGCCCTTGTCGATCAGCTTCCACATGTCGGTGGCGACCACGCCGGGGCAGATGGCGTTGACGCAGATGCCGTGCTTGCCGAAGGCGCGGGCGGCGGCCTGGGTCAGCGCCACCACGGCGAACTTGCTGGCCGAGTAATGCGCCAGCGGCTCGTAGCCCTGCTTGCCGGCGATCGAGGTGGTGTTGACGATCTTGCCGCCGCCGCCCTGGGCGATGAACTGCTGTGCCGCCTCCTGGATGCCGATCAGCACGCCCATGGCGTTCACGTCCATGACGCGGTGCCAGTCCGCTTCGGTGATGTCGTTGAACGGCTTGACCTGCGCGATGCCGGCATTGTTGAACATGGCGTCCAGCCGGCCATGTTCGGCGACGGTGCGGGCGATCAGCTCGCGCGTGCTGGCGCGGTCGGTCACATCGACGGCAAGGCCGATGGCCTGCCCGCCCGCGGCGCGGATCTCGGCGGCGGTGGCCTGGGCGGTATCGGCGGCGATGTCGGCGATCACCACGCGGGCGCCGGCCTGCGCCAGCCCCTCGGCGATCGAGCGGCCGATGCCGCGCCCCGAGCCGGTGACGATGATGCTGCGGCCCTCGACGGAATTGCTCATGTCTTTCCTCCCATTGCAAAGGGCCGCCCCGGATGCGGGGCGGCCGCCGGTTCAGGCGATGAAGTCGCGGATCAGGCGGTTCACCTCGGCCGATTGCTCCATCTGCACCATGTGGCCCGCATCGGGGATCACGCTGACCTGGGCGCCGGGCAGCGCGGCGGCATGGGCGGCAGGGATGACGGCATCGGCCTCGCCCCAGATCACCTGCGCGGCCACGCCCGAGGCGGCCAGCGCCCCGGCGACCTGCTCGGCCTGGCGGCCCTGGCGGAACAGGTTCCCCGACAGCTCGGCCAGGAAGTCCGGCACGCCGTCCAGGCGCTTGTATTTCAGCAGGTCCTCGACCATGGCGCGGCTGACCAGGGACTGGTCGTTGAACAGATGCGCCAGCACCGGCTTGAGATCGCGCCGCCCGGTCGCCTGGACGAAGCCGTCGATGTAACCGGCGTTGATCTCGGCGCCCAGGCCGGCCGGACAGATCAGCGTGACCGAGGCCGCGCGGTCGGGATGCCGGGCCGCCAGCGTGCCGGCGACCAGCCCGCCCATGGAATGGCCGGCCAGATGCGCCCGGCCGATGCCCAGGTGGTCCATGAAGGCGACGACGGTCGACACCATCAGGTCGAGCCCCGCCGGCCGCGCCGATTTCACCGACTGGCCATGGCCGGGCAGGTCCAGGGCATAGACGGGCGCGGTTTCCGCCAGCGCGTCGATGTTGAAGAGCCAGTTGTCCAGGTCGCCGCCGAAGCCGTGGATCAGGATCAGGGGCACGCCCTCGCCCGGCCGCTCGGCATAGCGGATGCGTCCCATGGGCAGGTCGGCGAACTGGTAGCCGGGGCCTTCCTCGCCCTCGTCGCCGCCGGCCGAGGGGGTCTGGTAGGCGGCGACATAGGCGTCGATCTGATCCTCGGGGACCGAGGGCGGCGCCATCACCGCCAGCAGCGCGCGCACCGGATAGGTCTCGCCCTCGACGCCGACGCGGCGGCGCAGGAGACCGCCGTCGGCGGCCTCGACCACATTGGCGATCTTGTCGGTCTCGACATCCATGATCTCGTCGCCGGGGCTGATCTCGGCGCCCTCGGCCACATGCCAGGCGGCCAGCTTGCCCTCTTTCATCGACAGGCCCCATTTGGGCATCAGGATCGGGGTGATATCCGCCATGTCAGTTCTCCATCGTCTTGCGGACGGCCGCGGCGATGCGCTCGGCCGAGGGCACGTAGCTGTCCTCGAGCGAGGGCGAGAAGGGCACCGGCGCATGCGGCGGCGTCACCATCTGCACGGCGGCCTTGAGCGCGTCGAAGGCGTCCTGCGCCACGGTGGCGGCGATGTCGGCGGCGATCGAGCAGCGCGGGTTCGCCTCGTCCACGCAGACCAGACGGCCGGTCGCCTCGACGCTTTCCAGCACCGTGTCCATGTCGATGGGCGACAGCGTGCGCAGGTCGATCACCTCGACCTCCACGCCGTCCTTCTTCAGCAGCTCGGCGGCGTCCAGCGAGCGGCCGACCATCTGGCCATAGGTGACGATGGTGGCGTCGCCGCCCTCGCGGACGATGTTCGCCTCGCCGAAGGGGATGGCGTAGGGTTCCTCGGGCACATCCGCCGTGCTGGCGTAGAGGTTCTTGTGTTCGAGGAAGATCACCGGGTCGTTGTCCCGGATCGCCTGGATCAGCAGCCCCTTGCAGTCATAGGCGTTCGAGGGGCAGACGACCTTGAGGCCGGGGATATGCGTGAACAGCGGCGTCAGCATCTGGCTGTGCTGGGCGGCGGCGCGGAAACCGGCGCCGCACATGGCCCGGATCACCACCGGCGTTTCCGCCTTGCCGCCGAACATGTAGCGGAACTTCGCCGCCTGGTTGAAGACCTGGTCCAGGCAGACGCCGATGAAATCGACGAACATCAGTTCCGCCACCGGCCGCAGCCCCGCCGTCGCCGCGCCGATGGCGGCGCCGACATAGGCGCTTTCCGACAGCGGCGTGTCGATCATCTGGTTCGGGTGCTTGGCGTAAAGCCCCTTGGAGATGCCCAGGACGCCGCCCCAGGCGTCGTCCTCGCCCTGCGCGCCGGCGCCGCCGACAATGTCCTCGCCCATCATGATCACGGTGGGGTCGCGGGTCATCTCCTGATCCAGCGCCTCGTTCACCGCGTCCTTCATGCTGATGATGCGTGCCATGTTCCGTCCCTCCCTCAATAGCTCACATAGACGTCGGCGGTCAGTTTCGCGGCCTCGGGCAGCGGGGCGGCGATGGCCTCGGCCACGGCCTCGTCGATCAGCGCCGCCACCTCGGCGTCGATGGCGTCCAGCTCGGCGTCCGAGATTACCCCGGCTTCCGTCACCTTCTGGCGAAACAGCGTCAGGCAGTCGTTGTGGGCGCGGTTGTATTCGTTCTCGCCCGGCGCCTTGTAGGTCTGGGCGTCGCCTTCGAAATGGCCGAAGAAGCGCACGTTCTTGCATTCCAGCAGCGTCGGGCCGGCGCCTTCGCGGGCGCGGCGGATGACCTCGCCCGCGGCTTCGTGGACGGCGAAGAAGTCGAGGCCGTCGACGGTGATCCCCGGCATGCCGAAGCCCGTCGCCCGGTCGACGTAGCTGTCCGAGGCGGTGGCGTAATCGACCGAGGTCGATTCGGCATAGCCGTTGTTTTCCACCACGAAGATCACCGGCAGGTTCCAGATCGCGGCCAGGTTCATGCTTTCCAGCACCGTGCCCTGGTTCGAGGCGCCGTCGCCGAAGAAGGTGATGCCGACGCCGTCATGGCCCAGCTTCTGCGCCGCCAGCGCCGCGCCGCAGACCAGGGGCGCGCCGGCGCCCAGGATGCCGTTCGCGCCCATCATCCCCAGCGACAGATCGGCGATATGCATCGAGCCGCCCTTGCCGGCGCAGCAGCCGGTGGCCTTGCCATAGATCTCGGCCATCATCGCCTTGACGTCGACGCCCTTGGCGATGCAATGGCCGTGGCCGCGATGGGTCGAGGCGATGCGGTCGCGGTCGTGCAGATGCATCATGATGCCCACCGCCGTCGCCTCTTCGCCGGCATAGAGGTGGACGAAACCGGGGATCTCGCCGCGGGCGAAATCGACATGCAGCCGCTCTTCGAAATCGCGGATGGTGCGCATCTTGCGATAGGCGTCGAGCAGCCGTTCCTTGGGCAGCGGAAACGGATTGGACATGAACTCCTCCCTTATGGTTCAGTCTGGGTTGCGGATGAACAGCCCGGCCGCGGCCGCATGGGCCATGCAGGCGGGCACGTCGATGGTGCGGAAGGCGTCGGGCACCAGCCGCACCGAGACCTGGTCGCTTTCGGTGAAGGTCAGCTCGCGTTCGCCGTCGAAGGCCAGCGAACCGGCGGGGATCGAGGGGGCATGCGCCTGGCCCGGCGCCATGCGCGCGACCCCCGCGATGCCCAGCCGGTCGATCAGGCCGGGCGCGATGGGGGCAAGCAGCTGGCGCGGCGCGTCGGGCGACAGGCGGATATGGCGGCCCTCGGGTGCGGCGCGGTCCACCGGGTCGCAGAGCCCGGCGATGGCGGACATGCCGATGGCCTGCGGCAGGCCGAAGGTCACGAAGAGGTCGCGAAAGCCCGCGGTCTTCCAGATGGCGCGGGCGCCGACGAAACGGTCCTCGACCACGGCGACGTCCACCAGCGCGATCTCGCGCCGGTGGTTCAGCGTGACCTCCAGCCATTTGTTCGGGCGCAGCGCCACGTCCGGGGGCACCTGTCCGGTCGCGGCCAGCCCGACGGCCAGGCCGGTGATCGTCGGCTCGCGCAGTTCCGGGAAGGCGTTGTTGGTCCCGGTCGAGACGCCGGCCACCGGCACCTTGCCGCAGGCGCCCACGACGACGCGGTTGGTGCCGTCGCCGCCCAGCACCACGATGGCCGCGACGCCTTCGGCCGCCATCATCCGGGCGGCGCGGGCGCTGTCCTCGGGCGTGGCGGTGACGGGCATGTCCAGGTAGCGCAGCTGCGGGAAATTGGCGTGGCCCAGCCGCGCCTCGCGCCGGATGCTGCGTTCCAGGTGAAAGCGGATGCCGCCGTTTTCCGGCATCACCACCACCTCCTGCACCCCGGACGCCGCCAGCCCCGCCATCATGCGCAGCACGATATTGGCGCGGTCGTTGATGGGCAGGTTGCCCGCGTGCGAAATCACCCTGCGAATGTCGCGGGCCGAAATCGGATTGGCGATGATGCCGACCTTGACCATGTCCCTTCCTCCCGACCATCATGCAAGCAACGGCGGTGCCAGGTTCGGGAACGGGAATTGCCGGGGTTTTGGGGGCGCAGGTGTCGCAGGGGCTGCAACACCTGTCGCAGGACGCAAGCAGGGGGGCGGGGGGCCGTGCAACGGCAGGAGCAGCGCCAGATCAGGGGCCTGTCGCTGAGCCAGCAGATGCGGCTGTCGCTGGAGGTGCTGCGCATGGACGGCGCCAGGCTGCGCCGGCGCCTGCGCCATGAGGCGGCGGCCAACCCCTTCCTTGCCCTTTCGGCGGCGGCCGAGCCTGCGGCGGTCGTCTCGGTGCGGCAGGCGCTGCTGGATCAGGTCGGGCTGATGCGCCTGCGCCCGGACGAGGCGCGCATCGCCCGCGCCCTGGTGCATTGCCTTGACGAGCGCGGCTGGATCGCCGACCCCCTGCCCGAGGTCGCGGGCTGGCTGTGCTGCAGCGCCGAGGCGATCGAGGCGCTGTTGCCGCGGCTGCAGGGGCTCGACCCGCCCGGCGTCTTTGCCCGCTCGCTTGCCGAGCATCTGCGGCTGGGGCTTGAGGCCCGCGGCCGCTTCGACCCGATGATCGCGAGGCTGCTGGACCGGCTGGACCTGGCGGCGGCTGCGGATCTTGCCGCCATCGCCGCGCATTGCGGCTGCGACCTGGAGGACGCGGCGGGGATGCTGGAGGATCTGCGCCGGCTGGCCCCCTGTCCGCTGTCCGACGACCCGGCGCCGGCGCCGCCCGAGCTGGAGCTGACGCCCGCGGGCGCGCTGCGCTGGATCGCGCCGACCGGGCTGGCGCTGCGCGATGGGGCGGGGGACGGCGCGGGTGATGGGGCGGATCGCGGCGCCGCGCAGGCGCTGGTCGCGGCGGTCGAGGGCCGGGCGGGCACGCTGTGGCGCATCGGCCTGGTCCTGGCCGAGGTGCAGGGGCCATGGCTGCTGGGCCGGGGGCGGCTGCGGCCGCTGACGATGACCGCGCTTGCCGAAAGGCTGGGGCTGGACAAAAGCACCGTCAGCCGCGCGGTTGCCGGGGTGGCGATCCGGGCGCCGCGCGGGACCGTGCCCTTGCGCGATCTGCTGCCCGCGCCGGTCAGCCCGCGCCTGCCGGGCGTGGACCGCGAAAGCGTCCTGCGCCTCCTGGCGGCGCTGATCGAGAACTGGCCCAGGGCCGAGCCGCTTTCGGATGCAAGGCTGGCCGCGGCGCTGGCGCGGCGCGGCATGCCGCTGGCGCGCCGCACCGTCGGCAAATACCGCGCCATCCTGGGCAAGCCGCGTCCCTAGCGGGCGGCCGCGTTTCCCGGCGGCGGCATCGTGCCGATGCCGCAAGGCCCTGTCCGGGCGATGGAAATCCGCCGGATCGGGGCAGGCCCGCCCGTGCCGCAGCGTTGGCCCGGCAAGGCGCCTTGCAATTCAGACTTTTTCAATCAACAATTCACCGCGCCGGACCCGTGGCCGCGCCCGCAATTTCCAGCAACGCACCCAGGCAGGAGAAGATGTCGCCCCACAGAGAGTTTCGCCCCCGGATGGAGACCCGCATCCACGGGCTGCGAACCCTGGCGCCGCTGTCCTTCCGCCGCTTTTGCGGCGCGATCGCGGATGTCTGGTCGGTCCGGGGCGAGGCGGGCGGCGGCGGGTTCTACATCGCGCCGGACCCGCGCATCGTGATCTTCCTGGGCGAGGCGCCGCCGCCGCTGGCGCTGCGCACCGGCGCGGACCAGGCCGAGCATCGCGGCATCCAGGCGCTGTATGTCCCGGCCGGCGTCCCGCTGTGGAGCCGCATCGAGGCCGGGCATGAAAAGATGCATCTGGACTTCCACCTGGAAGGCGGCGCCTTGCAGCAGCGGCTGGCGGCCTCGAACATCCGGCCGGACCTGTCGATGCCGCGGCTGATCGGGCAGGGCGACAGCCTGACCCATCTGGGCCAGCTGGCCGCCGACGAGGTCCGCGCCCCGCGCCGGGGCGACATGCTGATCGACGCGCTGCTTTCGGCCACGCTGGGCGAGATCTTCGCCACCGATGCCGAGGCCCGGCCATCCGCCCCGGCCAGCGGCGGGCTTTCCGCGCGCCGGCTGGCCGCCCTGGAACGCCACCTGCACCAGAACCTGAACCGGCATGTCACCGTGGCCGAGATGGCCAGGATCGCCGGGCTTTCGGAAAGCCGGTTCTTCCACGCCTTCAAGCAATCGTGCAACGAGACGCCGCAACGCTGGCAGGCCGGCCTGCGGCTGAAGGCGGCCTGCGACATGATGCGCGACCCGGCCCTGTCGCTGGCCGACATCGCCTATGCGACCGGGTTCGCCGACCAGGCGCATCTGTCGCGCGCCTTCCGCGCCGTCCACGGCATGCCGCCTTCGGTCTGGCGCCGGGCCGGATTGCAGGATTCCTGAACAAATCGCAGCGGTCTCGTTCAAGACAGCCGGGAAATACCCGAGTTAATAGCTCGGAAACTTTCGCGGACAGAACAGGTCAAGATGAACAAAGCCCAACCGCTCCTTCTCGGCGTCAGCGTCCTTGCCGTCGCGGCGACCAGCGCCTTTGCCCAGGACCAGCAGGATCCCCGCCAGACCTTCATGGGGGCGATCGTGCTGGATACCGTCACGATCGAGGGGTTCGAAAACCCCAGCGCGCCCCTGGAGGGCACGGTCGCGCATTCATCGGCCACGACCAAGACCGGCCGGCCGATCCTCGAGACGCAATCCTCGGTCTCGGTCGTGCCCCGCGCCCAGATCGAAGAGCAGGGTGCGACGAACCTGGCCGAGGCGCTGAGCTATTCCGCCGGCGTCGTGACCGAGAACTACGGCGGCGATCCGCGTTTCGACAGCCTGTTCCTGCGCGGCTTCAACCTGGAGAACGACAAGTTCCTGGACGGGTTGCGGCTGATGCGCTCGACCCAGTTCCCGACCAGCGCCCCGGCGTTCGAGCTTTACGGGCTGGAGCGGGTCGAGGTGCTGCGCGGCCCGGCTTCGGTGCTGTATGGGGCCGGCACGCCGGCGGGCCTGGTCAACATGGTGCAAAAGCGCGCCCAGGCCGATGGCGATTTCACCGAGCTGGGGTTCAGCCTGGACAGCAAGGGCTCGGCCTCGGCTTTCGGCGATGCGAACCGGGTGGTCGACGACCGCTTCGCCTATCGCATCACCGCCAAGGGCGGCAATGACAAGACCGATGTCGAGGAAATCGACAACAAGCGCGCCTATCTGGGCCTGTCGGCCAGCTTTGCGCTGAGCGAGGCGACCGAGCTGGAACTGATGGCCAGCTATCACGACGACGCGCCGATCTCGCCCACGGGCGTGCCGAACGAACTGGTCGGCCTGGTCGATGCCAAGGATCTGCGCGAGTTCTATTTCGGCGACGATTCGGTCAATTTCAGCGACCGCAAGATGGCCACGCTCGGCTTTGGCCTGACGCATGATTTCGGCAATGGCTGGCGGCTGAACAACACCTTCCGCTATACCGATTTCGACTGGGATTACGACGGCATCTACCTGAACCCGCTGGTCGGCGGCACCCTGGTCGGCCGCGGCGTCATCAACCAGCGGGAAAGCTTCCGCACCATCGCCACC
The DNA here is from genome assembly GCF_000763885.1 of Paracoccus versutus. Taxonomy (GTDB): domain Bacteria; phylum Pseudomonadota; class Alphaproteobacteria; order Rhodobacterales; family Rhodobacteraceae; genus Paracoccus; species Paracoccus versutus. Next base: position 38,834 of record NZ_JRKO01000005.1, read on the forward strand.
GACCTGCGGCTGGCGGGCCGCGTCACCTCGGGCGCGATGACGCATGACCTGACCTTCGGCGTCGATGCGCAGAAGCTGAAGGAGCGCGCCTATACCGGCTTTTCCACCGTTTCCCCCATCGACTATGCCGCGCCGTCCTATGGCAGCGTCACCGTGGAGGCGCCCTGGTATACGGCGAACAAATCCGTCGATGCGCGGCAGATCGGCATCTATGCGCTGGACGAGATCGAATATGGCAACTGGCGCGCGACCGCCGGGCTGCGCCATGAATGGACCCGGCAAAGCGGCCAGAGCGCGACGAATTACGGCACCACCGACTATGCCCGCGACGACCAGCAGCTGACCGGCCATCTGGGACTGGGCTATCTTTGGGACAACGGCGTTTCGGTCTATGCCGCCTATTCGACCTCGTATCTGCCGCAGCCCGGCTTCGACATCGACAACAACCCGCTGAAGCCGACCCATGGCAAGCAGTTCGAACTTGGCGCCAAATACGAACCCACCGCCTTCGACGGGCTGTTCACCGCGGCGCTTTACGATCTGCGCGAGACCGACCGCAACACCACCGTCACCGAGGAGATCGGCGGGGGGCCGATCACCGGCACCCGCCAGATCGGCGAGGCGCGCATCCGCGGGCTGGAACTGGAGGGCGTGGCCGAACTGGCCGAGGGCTGGTCGCTGAAGGGCGCCTATACCTATGCCTCGACCGAGATTTCGGGCGACAACGACGGCAACGAGCTGGCGAACACCCCGCGCCACGCCGCCAGCCTGTGGCTGTCGCACGAATTCCAGTCCGGCGCGATGCAGGGGTTGCAACTGGGCGGCGGTATCCGCCATATCGGCTCTCGCTGGTCCTCGGACGCGAATACGCTGCGGCTCGAGGCGGTGACGCTGGTGGACTTGGGCGCAAGCTACGAATGGGAAAACGGCATCGTCGGCCGGCTGAACATCAACAACGTGACGGACGAGACCTATATTTCGGCCGTCGGGCTGAACTCCAGCTATTATGGCGACGGACGAACCGTGCAGGCAAGCTTGACGCGTAAATGGTGACACTGTCCGGCAAGGGATTGACGCGACGCGCCCTTCTGGCTGCCGCCTGTGCGGCGGCCGGCGGGGCGCTGCCGGCTTTCGCGGCGCAGGGGATGCGGCTGGCGGCGGTGGACTGGGCCATGGCCGAGACGGCGATGGCGCTGGGCCATGCGCCCGTCGCCCTGGCGGAGCTGATCGCCTTTCGCGACGCCGCGGTGGCGCAGCCGCCGCGCGCGACCGTGGACCTGGGCCTGCGCGGGGCGCCCAATCTCGAGGCGCTGAGCCTTGTCGCGCCCGACCTGATCCTGTCCTCGAGCTATTACAGCGCCATCGAGCCGCGGCTGGCGCGCATCGCGCCGGTCTTTACCCGCGCGCTCTACGTCCCCGGCGAGCCGGCCTTTCCCAAGGTGATGGCGCTGCTGGGGGACCTGGCCGGGCGGCTGGGCGACGCCGCTGCCGGGACGCGGGTCCAGGCTGCCGCCGCGGCCGAATTCGCCATGCTGGCCGGCCGCGCGACGCCCCATGCCGGGCGCGCCTGCCTGCTGTTCGAGCTGGGCGATTCCCGCCATATCCGCATCTTCGGCACCGACAGCCTGTTCGGCGGCGCGCTGGAGGCGATGGGGATGCGCAATGCCTGGGCCGGGGGCACCCGCTTTGCCTTTGCCGCGCCCATCCCGCTGGAGCGGCTGGCCGAATATCCCGAGGCCCGGCTGGTGGTGGCCGGTGCGATACCGGTCCAGGTCGAACGCGCGCTGCGCTCGGCGGCGCTGTGGAACAGCCTGCCGCCGGTCAGGGCGGGGCGGGTGCATCGCCTGCCGGAACTGCGGCCCTTTGCCGGCATCCCCTCGGCCCTGCGCTTCGGCCACGAGCTTGTCGCCGCGCTGGAGGGCCGGGGATGAATCGCATGATCCTTGTCGGGGGCGCGGTGGCGGCGCTGGCGCTTTGGACGATTGCCGCGCTGTCGGCCCTGCCGCTGGCCGAATGGCCGGCCTTGCCCTGGCGGATCGACGGGATGTCGGTCGGGCAGATCCTGCTGGCCTATGGGCTGATGCCGCGCGGGGTGCTGGCGCTGCTGGCCGGCGCGGCGCTGGGGCTGGCGGGGGCGCTGATGCAGGCGGTGCTGCGCAACCCGCTGGCCGATCCGACGACGCTGGGCACCGCCTCGGGCGCGCAGCTGGCCATCGTCGCGGCCACGATCCATGCGCCCGGCTGGCTGGCCGGGGGCAACCTGCCGGTGGCGCTGGCGGGGGCGGGGGCCGCGACCTTCCTGGTCATGGCGCTGGGCGCGCGGCGGGGGTTCGCCCCGGTGACGGTGACGATCGCGGGGATGCTGGTGGGGCTGATGGCCTCGGCCCTGGCGACGGCGATGACGCTGGCGCAGGGGCATTACCTGCTGTCGCTGGTGATGTGGAACGGCGGGGCGCTGGCGCAGGTGGACTGGTCGGGCAGCCGGAACATGGCGCTGGCGCTGGTGCCGGCGCTGGTCGCCGCCGCGGCGCTGGCCCGGCCGCTGATGGTGATGTCGCTGGGCCCCGAGGGCGCGCATGGGCTGGGCCTGCGGCTGGCGCCGCTGCGCTTTGCCACCCTGCTGCTGGCGGTCGCGCTGTCGGCCATGGTCTCGGCCCAGGTCGGGCTGGTGGGCTTCGTCGGCCTGGCCGCCCCCGCCATCGTGCGCAGCCTGGGCGCGCGGACGCTGCTGCAGCGGCTGATGCTGGCGCCGCTGGCGGGGGCGCTGGTGCTGTCGCTGGCCGACGGGCTGCTGCTGGCGCTGGCGGCGGCGGGCGGCCCCAGCCTGCCCACCGGGGCGCTGACCGGGCTGATCGGCGGGCCGCTGCTGATCTGGCTGCTGCCGCGGATGAAGGCGCAGGTGCCCCAGCAGACCGAGGCGGGCGACCGCCGCGGCCACCGCGCCCCGCGGCCCGCACGGCTGCTGGCGGGGCTGGCCGCGGCCTGCCTGGCGCTGGGCCTGCTGACCCTGTTCGGCGGGCGCGGGCCGGGGGGCTGGGGCTTCATCGCCCCCGAACTGCGCGAGACCTTCCTGCCGCTGCGCGCCACCGCGATCCTTGCCGCGGCCTCGGCCGGGGCGCTGCTGGCCGGTGCGGGGGCGATCCTGCAGCGGCTGACCGCGAACCCGATGGCCGCGCCCGAGGTGCTGGGCGTGACCGGCGGCGCCTCGCTGGGCTATGCGGTCACGGTCATGGCCGTGGACGGCGCGGGGCCGCTGATGCTGGCGCTGGGAACCTCGGCCGGGGGCGCGCTGGCGCTGGCCGGGCTGGCGGGATTCGCCATGCGCGCCGACCTGGCGCCGGCGCGGCTGCTGCTGGCGGGGCTGGCCATCGGGGCGCTGGCCTCGGCCGTGCTGGGGGCGATCATGGCCTCGGACGACCGGCGGGCCTGGGTGATCCTGGGCTGGCTGGCGGGCAGCGCCTCGCAGGTCTCGGCCCTGGGCGCCGCCGCGCTGGCCGGGCTGGCGCTGGCGTTGCTGGCCGTGCTGGCGGCCTCGGCCCGCGTGCTGGAAATCCTGCCGCTGGGCACCGAGGTCGGCCGCGCGCTGGGCCTGCCGCTGGCGCGGGTGCGGCTGGGGCTGATCCTGCTGGCGGGGCTGGCCACCGGGGCGGCGACCATGCTGGTCGGCCCGGTCAGCTTCGTCGGGCTGATGGCGCCGCACCTGGCCCGCGCCATGGGCCTGGCCCGCGCCGTGCCCTTCTGCACCGGCAGCTGGCTTTTGGGCGCGGTGCTGATGCTGCTGGCGGCCTTCGGCGCGCGCACGGCAAGCTATCCCTACGACCTGCCGCTGGGCCTGTTCGCCACGCTGATCGGCACGCCCTGGCTGTTCATCCTGCTGGTGAAAAGGACATCCGCATGACGCTGTTCACCCTGTCGGGCGTCACCTATGACGTGCCGGGCCGCCGGCTGATCGAAAGGCTGGACCTGACGATCCGTCCCGGCATGGTCACGGCGCTGATCGGGCGCAACGGCTCGGGCAAGTCGACGCTGCTGAAGCTGATCTCGGGGCAGAACCGGCCCTCGGCCGGGCGCATCGCCTATGCCGGGCGCGACCTGGCGGATTGGGCGCCGCGCGAGCTGGCCCGCGACCTGGCCTATCTGCCGCAGGTCACGCCCCCGGCCGAGGGGATGCTGGTCGAGGAGCTGGTGGCGCTTGGCCGCTTTCCCTGGCGCGGCGCGCTGGGCCGCTTTCGCGCCGAGGACCACGCCGCCGTCGATGCCGCGATCCGGCGCTGCAGCGTCGGCCACCTGCGCCACCGCCTGGTCGATACCCTGTCGGGGGGCGAGCGCCAGCGCAGCTGGATCGCGATGATGCTGGCGCAGGGCGCGCGCACCTTGCTGCTGGACGAGCCGATCTCGGCCCTGGACGTGGCCCACCAGGTCGAGGTGCTGGACCTGGTCCATGGCATGTGCCGCGACGAGGGGTTTTCGGCCATCGTCGTGCTGCACGACCTGAACATGGCCGCGCGCTATTGCGACCATGTGGTCGCGCTGGGGGCGGGCCGGCTGCTGCTGGACGGTCCCATCGGCGCCCTGATGACACCCGAGGCGCTGCTGAGTATCTATGGCCTGCCGATGCATGTCGCCGCGCATGAAGGCCATGCCTTTGCGCTGCCGCGCTGAGACCCGGAAAGGAAGACGGAATGCTGCGCAAGTTTCTGGCCTATTACAAACCGCACCGCCGGCTGTTCTGGCTGGATTTCGGCTCGGCCGTGGTCTCGGGGCTTCTGGAGCTGTCCTTCCCGCTGGCGATCACGCTGTTCATCGACCACCTGCTGCCGATGGGCGACTGGTCGCTGACCATCGCCGCCGCCATCGGCCTGCTGGCCGTCTATGCCTTCAACACCATGCTGATGGGCATCGTGATCTATTGGGGCCACATGCTGGGGATCGAGATCGAGACCGAGATGCGCGCCCGCGCATTCAGCCACCTGACGCGCCTGTCCTGGCGCTGGTACGATCGCGCCCGCACCGGCAAGCTGGTCGCCCGCGTCACCCGCGACCTGGAAGAGATCGGCGAGGTCGCCCATCACGGCCCCGAAGACCTGTTCATCGCGGTGATGACCTTTGTCGGCGCCCTGGTGCTGATGGTCATGCTGCATCCCACGCTGGCGCTGGTGACGGCGGGGATCGTGCCGCTGACCGTCTGGCTGGTCGTGGTCTATGGCACGCGGATGACCAACACCTGGCGCCAGATCTATGCCCGCGTCGGCAATTTCAACGTCCGGCTGGAAGAGGCGATCGGCGGCATCCGCGTCGTGCAGGCCTTTGCCAACGAGGCGCATGAGGAGCGGCTGTTCGAAAAGGACAACCGCGCCTATCGCGCGACCAAGCTGGACGCCTATCGGATCATGGCGCTGTCCAGCGCCATCCACTACATGGGCCTGCGCTTCGTGCAGGTGGTGGTCATGGTCGCGGGCGCGGGCTTCGTGCTGCAGGGCAGCCTGACGACCGGCGGTTTCGTGGGCTTCCTGCTGCTGGTCGGCGTCTTCTTCCGCCCGCTGGAAAAGATCGCCGCGGTGATCGAGACCTATCCGCGCGGCATCGCCGGCTTTCGCCGCTACCTGGAGCTGCTGGAGACCGAGGCCGAGATCGCCGACGCGCCGGATGCGATCCCCGCGCCCGTGCTGAAGGGGAACGTCGTGTTCGAAGACGTCTCCTTTGGCTATGACAGCACCCGCCCGGTGCTGCGCGGCATCTCGCTGGAGGTGAAGGCGGGCGAGACGGTGGCCTTCGTCGGCCCCTCGGGCGCGGGCAAGACGACGCTGCTGGCGCTGGTGCCGCGTTTCTACGAACCCGACGGGGGGCGGATCAGCATCGACGGGCTGCCCCTGGACGCGATGACGCTGGACAGCCTGCGCGGCCAGATCGGCATCGTCAGCCAGGACGTGTTCCTGTTCGGCACCACCCTGCGCGAGAACATCGCCTATGGCCGGCTGGGCGCCAGCGACGACGAGATCATGGCCGCCGCCGCCAAGGCCCAGCTGGGCCCGCTGATCGCCGGCCTGCCCGAGGGGCTGGACACGCTGGTCGGCGAGCGCGGCGTCATGCTGTCGGGCGGGCAGAAGCAGCGCGTCGCCATCGCCCGCGCCTTCCTGAAGAACCCGCCGATCCTGATCCTGGACGAGGCGACCTCGGCCCTGGACCGCGAGACCGAGCGCGAGATCCAGGCGGCGCTGGAGGCGCTGTCGGCCGGGCGCACCACGCTGGTCATCGCGCATCGGCTGGGCACCATCCGCAACGCCGACCGCATCGTGGTGATGGAGGACGGCCAGCTGCGCGAGGCAGGCGACCACCACGGGCTGATCTCGCAGGGCGGGCTTTACGCCCGGCTGGCCAGCTGAGAAGAAGAAGGAGGAGGCCATGACCCGCAATGTCGTCGCCCTGGGTCGCCTGTCTTGCGTCCGTTGGGACGCGATCGAGGATTTCACCCGCACCCTGTCCGAGTTCTGCAAGGTCCATGTCACCCCCGACCATGTGCTGACGGCAGACCTGGGGGCCGGCGGGATCGAGCTTCGCTGGGCCGGCAACGAGGCCGCGGTCCGGCTGGAGGCGGCGCTGGAACCCGGCCTGCAGAACCTGCGCGACACGCTGGCGCATATGCTGGACACGGTGCGCGAGGGCCTGTCGGCGAACCTGCGCTGGGAGGCGGGGGGCGACCTGGCGGGCCGCCTGCCGCCGAATTTCCGCCTGGGGCGCGTGCGCAGCGCCCGGCGGATCGCGCCGCGCTTCATCCGCCTGCGCATCGAGGCCGAGGATCTGGCCTATCTCAACCAGACCGGGCTGCATCTGCGGCTGTTGCAGCCCAGGGATCCCGAGAACCCGGTCTGGCCCCGCCTGCTGGCGAACGGGCGCACCGGCTGGCCCGGCGGCGCGCATCTGCACATGCCGGTCTATACCATCCGCGCCATCGACCCCGGCGCCGGCTGGCTGGACGTCGACGTCTTCCTGCACGGCAACGGCCCGACCTGCGCCTGGGCGCAGGAGGTCCGGCCCGGCGCGCCGGTGGGGCTGACCGGACCGGGCGGCGGCTGGCTGCCGCAGGGCCGGCATCTTTGCCTGGGCGGCGACGAGACCGCCCTGCCGGTCATCGCCCGCATCCTGGAACAGGCGGCGCCCGACAGCCGCGGGCTTGCCCTGATCGAGATCGAGGACGCGCAGGACATCCAGCCCATCGCCGCGCCCGCGGGGGTGGAGCTGGTCTGGCTGGTCCGCAACCGCCGCGATCCCGGCCTGCGCGACACGCTGACCCGCTCGGCCGCGCGGGCCTATGCCGCCGACCCGCAAGCCGAGATCCTGTTCGGCGGCGAAAAGGCCGATGCGCTGGCCATCCGGGCGGTGCTGCGCGAGGCCTTCGGCCGCCTGCCCGCCACCGTCTCGACCAGCGCCTATTGGTCGCGCACCGCCTGACCGGCGCGGCGAAGGGCCCCGCGGGGCGGGCCGGCGCGGCCTATCGCGCGGCGGCGGCCTGCGCCACCTCGACGAAGTCCCGCACCTGCCTGGAGCGGTTCGAGCGTTTCCAGGCAAGCACGGTGCGGTTGCGGAAAAGCGGGTGCATGATCTGCCGCACCTCGACGTTGGAGCCCAGAAAGCCGATCAGGCTTTCGGGATAGATCGTCACGCCCAGCCCGGCCGCGACCAGGCCGATCAGGGCCAATGTGTTGGACGCCTCCAGCGTCACGTTCAGCGAGATGCCCTCGGCGCTGAACAGGTTGTTCAGCCGCCAGCGATATTCGTCCCATTCATGCGTGTCGCCCAGGATCATCTCTTGCCCGGCCAGGTCGGCCGGGGTGACGGCCGGCAGCCGCAGCAGCGCATGGCCGCGGGGCGTCACCACATAAAGCGGGTCCAGGGAAAGCTGGACCGTCTGGTAGTCGGAATGATCGAAGGGCCCGATCATGTAGCCCAGGTCGATCTCGTCATTGGCCAGGGCGATCTTTTGCCCCTGGGTCCGGATATAGCGGATCCTCAGGTCGATATGGGGATGGCGGCGCTGGAACCCGGCGACGGCCAGGGGCATCAGTTCGGTCGCAGCAAAGGCCATGTAGCCGACGGTCAGCGCGCCCAGCTTGCCCGCGGCGATGCGCCGGGCCAGCTGGACCGAGGATTCGTAGCGCTGCAGAAGATGGGCGTTGTCTTCATAGAAGCTGCGGCCGGCCTGGGTCAGCCTGACCTCTCGGGTGGTGCGCTCCAGCAGGCGGAAGCCCAGCACCGATTCAAGCTTCTGGATCCGGCGGCTCAGCGCGGACTGGTCCAGGTTCAGCCGCTCGGCCGTGCGGCGGAAGTTCAGTTCCTCGGCCAGGGTGATGAAGGAATGGACACTCTCGATGCCCTGGAGATCGTGCAAGCGGCCACCTTCCAAGATTGATGCAAACGGCGCATGAATAAATGCTGACACGCCATTTCCCTTGCGTCAAGCATGGCCGGATTATGGCCATCAGAGCGACGGATCACCAGTCCTGCGGGGGCTGGGGCGGCTCGTAAACCAGGGCCCGCGAAGGCGGCCTTGCATCAATGGCACAAGGAAAGACCGATCATGAGCGAAGTCGACACCAAGGAACTGGACCGTCTGCTGCAAGAGGCGTTCGACACGGCCACGAAACTGTATCAGGAGCGCGGCTTCCAGCGCCGCGTGGGCTTTGGCAAGCGGCCGGCGCTGGTCAGCGTCGATCTGGCGAATGCCTGGACCCGTCCGGGCAACCCCTTCACCTGCGACCAGGAGAAGATGGACGGCGAGATCATCCCCGGCATGCAGAAGCTGCTGAAGGCCTTCCGCGCCGCCGGCCTGCCCGTGGTCCATGTCACCACCGCCTATGAGATCACCGACCGCAATGCCGATTTCACCGACATGGGGCTGTGGCACAACAAGATCCCGGTCGATGTCGTCGACCTGGCCAAGCCGGAGCTTTGGGCCATCGACAGCCGCATCGCCCCGGTCGAGGGCGAATACACGCTGCTGAAAAAGCGCGCCTCGTCCTTCCACGGCACGGAACTGGCGGGCATCCTGCGGGCCAACAACGTGGACACGATCCTTGTCACCGGCGTAACCGCCTGCGCCTGCGTGCGCCAGACCATCTGCGACGGCATCGCCGACGGCTTCCGCACCATCGCGGTCAAGGAATGCATCGGCGACCGCGTGCCGGGCGCCGTGGCCTGGAACCTGTTCGACATCGACGCGAAGTTCGGCGACGTCCACACGGTGGACGAATGCGTGGCCTATATCGACGGGCTTGCGGCGCAAAAGATCGCCGCCGAATAGTCCCCACGCGGCGCCCGGAAACGGGCGCCGTTTTCATTCCGGTCGCCAAGAACCACACATGAATTCCAAAGGGAGCTTCGCATGACACAAACTGCCGAATCCGATCCCGCCACCCTGAGAAAGGTGACGACCGCCGCGGTCGCGGGCACGGTGATCGAATGGTTTGACTTCGCCATCTACGGCTTCATGGCCCCGATCCTGGCCGTGACCTTCTTTCCCGAAGGCGACGACCTGGTCGGGCTGTTGCAGACCTTCGCCATCTTCGCGATTTCCTTTGCGCTTCGCCCCATCGGCGGGGCCTATTTCGGCATGATGGGCGATCGGGTCGGCCGCAAGCGCGTCCTGGCCCTGACGGTGCTGCTGATGTCGATCGCGACCGTGGCCATCGGCCTGCTGCCCAGCTATCAGGCGATCGGCATCTGGGCGCCGATCCTGCTGACGGTGGCCCGCTGCGTGCAGGGGTTTTCCGCCGGCGGCGAATATGCCGGGGCCGTCACCTATGTCATCGAACATGCGCCGGCGCATCAGCGGTCGCGCTATTCCAGCTACATGCCCGCCTCGACCTTCGCCTCGTTCGCGCTGGCGGCGATGTGTTCCTATCTGCTGACGGCAAGCCTGACGACCGAGCAGATGCACAGCTGGGGCTGGCGCGTGCCGTTCCTGATCGCGGCGCCCCTGGGGCTGGTCGCCCTTTATATCCGGCATCGGCTGGACGAGAGCCCGCTGTTCCAGAAGATCATGGATGCGCCCGCGCCCGAACATGCCCCGCTGCGCCAGACCCTGCGCGAGCAATGGCTGCCCATGCTGCGGCTTGGCTGCTACATCAGCCTGACGGCGCTGTCCTTCTACATCTTCTCGACCTATATGACGAGCTTCCTGCGCACGGTCGTCGGAATGCCCGCAGACAAGGTGCTGCTGAGCAATGTCATCGCGCTGAGCGCCGCGGCCCTGGCCGCCCCCCTGATCGGCAAGGTCTGCGACCGGGTCGGACGGCGCCCGACCATGGCGGTTTCGGCGCTGCTTCTGGGTTGCCTTGCCATCCCGGCCTATCAGGTGGCATCCGACGGGACCATCGGCTCGGCCGTATCCGCGCAGCTGATGCTGGCGCTTGGCGCGGTGACGGCGAATGTGGTGACGGCCGTGCTGCTGTGCGAGGTCTTCCCGACCCGCGTGCGCTATACCGCCTCGGCCGTCACCTACAACGTGGCCTATGCCGTCTTCGGAGGCACCGCGCCCTTCGTCGCCACCTGGCTGATCGCATCGACCGGAGACCGCCTGGCCCCGGCGATCTACATCACCGTGATCGCGGTCATCGCCTTCATCGTGACGCTGATTTCGCCCGAAACGGCGGGGCGTCCGTTCCGGGGGATCAACCGCTCGGCCGAGGACGCCACGATCGAGCATGGCCGCGCGAAATCCCCGGCCTGAGAGCCTTGCGGCGGTGCCGATGGTGCCGCCGCATCATTTTACCGGAAGCGAGCGGAAGTGTGCTTTCCGCTCGCGACCGTTTCCGGGGGCGCGCTTCGCGATCCCCAAGGTGCGGCATCCCGGCGGCCCGGAGATGAGCGCGAGATGCATGCCGAGGCTCTCGGGCCTGGCCGTCGGGGCAAGGACGCCCTGAGCTATTGCGGCCCGAACGGCGGCGGCTACGGCGATCCGCTGGACCGGCCGCCGCGCAAGGTGCTGGAGGACGTGCTGGGCGGCTATTGCTCGGCGGACATGCTCGGACGGTCTATGGCGTCGCAATCGGCCTCGACGCCGAGACGGGCGATCCTGCCGCGACGGAAAAGCTGCGCGGCGATGCGCAAGCCGAACAGGGGCCGCGCAAAGCGGCCCCTTGCGCATCGAAAGCCCGGTGCGGCTGGCCTGCGCAATGGTCCCCACTCACTCGGCCAACCTGATCCCGGCGGCCCTGGCCCTCGTCACCCTGACGCCCAGGCCCTTCATCGGACGCAGCGGCGTGGCTCAAGGCGCCGCCTTTCCGCGGCCTGGAATTTTCTTCTCAAAAGAGGGTAGATTTTGGAATGTAAAACCCGACAAAGATGATAGATATTTAAGGGAAGGAGAAAGCCATGATTCGCACGTTACTTCTTCCCGGCCTTGACGGTTCGCCCGCACCGCATTGGCAGCATTGGTGGGCGCAAACCGATCCGCATGCGGTGATCGTCGAGCAGGGCTCGTGGTCGCGGCCCTGCCCGGACCAATGGCTGACCGAGATCGCCGGCGCCCTGCTGCGCCATCCCGGCGCGGTCCTGGTCGGACATTCGCTGGGCGCCATCGCGGCGGTCAAGCTCTTGCTGCAATGGCCGCAGCTTCAGGCAGGCGGGGCACTGCTGGTCGCGCCGGCGGAACCCGGCCGCGATCCGCGCACCGCGATCTTCGGCAAGATACCCGAAGGCCCGCTGCCGGTTCCGGCGATCGTGGTAGCCAGCCGGAACGACCCCTGGATGGAGCACGAGCGGGCAAGCACCCTTGCCCGTGCCTGGCGCGCAGCCTTCGTCGACCTGGGGGATGCCGGACATGTCAACGTGGCGGCGGGCTATGGTCCCTGGCCCCAGGGCCGCCAGCTGCGCGCGCTGCTGCCCCGGACCGAAACCCGGCCGGCGGGGTTGCGCCTGCCGCCCCGGCCGGCGCCGGGACGACGCGCCTTGCCGGAACGGCCGGCGCTATGACCCGGCAAGGATCGCAATCCAGAAGCGAAAGGACGAACCGATGTATGGCTTTGCCTATGATCCGGGCTTCATCGCCTTTCTGCCGCAAGACGGCGAAGCCCTGCCCGAGCAGCAGGAAAGCCGGCTGGGACGGGCGCTGGCCGTGTTCTGGTCGCTGGCCTTCCTTTGCCTGATGGTGCTGTGATGGACGGCCAGTTTCCGCAGGACGGCAGCCGCCACGTCATCATCGTCGGCGGCGGGGCCAGCGGCGTGCTGGCGGCCGCGCATCTGCTGCGTGCCAATCCCCTGCTGCGCATCAGCATGATCGAGAAGGCGCAGACCCTGGGATGCGGCATCGCCTATGCAACCGAGAACCCGGACCACCTGCTGAACACCCGCGTCCACAACATGAGCGCATTTCCCGACGATCCGGGGCATTTCCTGCGCTGGCTGCACGATTCGGCCGAGGCGCCGGCCGCCACGCCCGATTGCTTTGCCAGCCGGGCGGCCTATGGCCGATACCTGGAGGGCCTGCTTGCGGCCTGGGGCCGGGATCGCCTGACCTGCCACCGCCGGGAATGCCTGCGGGTCGAGGAAAGCCGCGGCTGCGTGCGCGCGCATCTGGACGACGGCAGCGCGATCACCGGGCATCTGGCGATCCTCGCCACCGGCCATGCGGTTCCGCAGCACCCGCCGCAGGGCATGCGCGGGGCCTGGGACTTCGGCCCTCCGGCCGATCTTGGGGCGGAGGTGGCGATCATCGGCACCGGCCTGTCGATGGTGGACCATGTCGTCTCGCTGCTGGGGCGCGGGCATCGCGGGCGCATCACCTGCCTGTCGCGGCGCGGGCTCCTGCCGCGCGCCCATGCCGCCGGCCATGCCCTTGCCATTGCGCGCGACGAGATCCCGCTGGGTGCGCCGGTCGGCCGCCTGCTGGCCTGGCTGCGCGCGCGCATCCGCGAGGCCGAGGCCGGGGGGCTGGACTGGCGCGATGTCATCGACGGCTTGCGCCCGCATGTCAGCGCCATCTGGCAGGGCTGGGACGAAGACAGCCGGCGCCGCTTCCTGCGCCACGGCGCCGCGTGGTGGGAGGTGCATCGCCACCGCATGCCGCCGCAATCCGCCGCGATGATCGCCGAGGCCGAGGCGCGGGGCCAGCTGCACGTGCTGAAGGCCCGGTTCGAGCGCCTGGCCGGCGACGGCGTGCATGTGCTGACGCCGCAAGGTCCGCTGCGGCTGCCGGCCGATCATGTCATCGACTGCCGCGGCATCCGGCGCGATCCCGAAACCGACAGCGCGCCGGTGGTGCTGGACCTGCTGGCGACCGGGCAGGGGCGGCTGGACCGCCTGCGGCTGGGGCTGGACACCACCGCCGAGGCGCAGCTGATCGCCCGCGACGGCCGCGTCTCGCGGCGGCTGTTCGCCATCGGCCCCTGCGCCCGCGGCGCGCTGTGGGAGATCACGGCGATCCCGGACATCCGGCTGCAATGCGCCCGCCTGGCCGGGTTGCTGGACCGGCTGCCCCAAGAAGCCCTGGGTTGAGCCCCGTGCCCCGCTGGCCGACGGTCGCCACCCGCCGGCGAACGGACAAGCGGCTGATTTTCCGTGGCCTTCTTTATCGGCAAGAATACTCGATTGATCACATAGACAATATCGTTATTCTTTCCGTCGAATCCCTGGACGCGAAGAAGGCGAAGCCATGCAGGATCTGGACCTGATCGACCGCAAGATCGTGGCGGAACTGATGCGGGATGCAACCTTGCCGATCGCGCAGATCGCCGAAAAGGTAGGTCTGTCGCAAACCCCCTGCTGGAAGCGGATACAGAAGCTCGAGGCGCAGGGCGTGCTGACCGGGCGGGTGGCGCTGGCCGATCCCGTCAAGCTGGGCTTCGGCATCCTGGTCTTTGTCGAGATCGAGGCGCCGGTCCATTCGCCGGAATGGCGCGACGCGTTCACCCGCGCCGTCGCCGGCCTGCCCGAGATCATGGAGGTCTATCGCATGGCCGGGCGCATGGATTACCTGCTGCGCGTGGCGGTGCCGGACATGACCGCCTTCGACCTGTTCTACAAGCGGCTGACGGATGCCGTGCCGATCAAGAACGTCACCTCGCATTTTTCGATGGAGCGCATCCGGTTCAGCACCGCCTATCCGGTGGACACCCGCAACCGCTGAACCGCGGAAAAGGGGGAATCGGGGTGCGCATCCCATTCGCCTCGAGTGTGGATAATTCACTATAAAAGCGATAAAGTTTATCGTGTAAAATGGGGCCGGATGTGCTATGCTGACGGGGCAGCGCAATCCCTGTGCAGCCCGTTTGGAGGACGTGAAATGACCCGCAAACCGAGCAATCGCGACGTGAAACTGGCCATTTTCAAGGAACGTCAGACGCTGAAGGCGGCGGCGGATGTTCTGGACAACCGCGACGCGGTTGAAGCGAAGCAGCTTGAGATCGTTCCCCAACCCCGGACCTGGGAACAGCATTACGACGCTCTTGGCAGATAATTCGGCCATGGGACGGCGGGTCGCCCCGCCGTCCCCCTGCGAACCGGCGGCCGGGGTCCGGCAAGGACATGGACCCCGGCCGTTGCCGTTTTCGGGGGCGGCGGGTCACTCGGCCGCCAGGGGGCGTTCGGGATCGTCCGCCGCGATCCCACCGTCGATGCGGATGATCCGGTCGGTCATGGCCAGCGTCGTCTCGCGATGGGCGATGACGATGCGCGTCATGCCCAGCCGGCGGATGGCGAGGTTGATGATTTCCTCGTTGGTGCTGTCGAGGTGGCTGGTCGCCTCGTCCATGAGCAGGACCGAGGGCCGGCGATAGAGCGCGCGGGCCAGCACGATGCGCTGCTTCTGCCCGCCCGAAAGCGTGCTGCCCATGTCGCCGACCAGCGTCTCGTATCCCATCGGCATGGCGCGGATCTCGTCATGGATGGCGGCCATGCGCGCGGCGCGCTCCAGATCCTCGGCCGAGACCTGGGACGCGAAGCCGGTGATATTGTCGATGATCGAGCCGGCGAACAGCCGATCCTCCTGCAACACGCAGCCGACGCGGCTGCGATAGGCCGCAAGCCCGATGGCGTCCAGCGGAACGCCGTCGATCAATACCTGACCCGAGCCGGGCCGGGCCAGCCCGGCCAGCACCTTCAGCAGCGTGGTCTTGCCCGCGCCCGAGGGCCCGGCGACGCCGACGCATTCGCCCGCCTCGATGCGCAGGCCGATGCCCTTCAGCACCTCGGGGTCGTTGTCGGCATAGCGAAAGCGCACCTCGCGCATCTCGAGCCGGGCGGGCTTTGCCGATGGGGGCGGGGCGGCAAGGGGGCGGCGCGCTTCTTCCTCGGGCTCGGCCATGGCGATGTCGGCGATGCGTTCGCCGTGCAGCGCCAGCATGCGGAATTGCAGCACGGTGTCGATGAAGCTGTTGATGCGGTCGGCGAATTGGTCCTTGTAGGCCAGGAAGGCCACGAACATGCCGACCGTCATGGCCGAGTCGATGATCGCCATCACCCCGAAATAGATGATCAGCAGCCGGTCGATGCCAAAGATCGAGGCCGCGCCCGACCGGAAATAGACGTCGAATTTCTGGACCCGCAGCTCGGCGTTCAGGCGCTCGACCAGGTGGTTGATCCAGGTGCCCTGGCGGCGCGATTCCAGGTTCAGCACCTTCACGCTGCCGATCCCGCGCACCGATTCCATGAAATGCGTGTTTTCCTGCGCGGCATGGACGATGGCCTCTTCGGACATGCGGCGATAGATGCCCCAGGTCGAAAGGCGCAGGACCGCGTAAAGCCCCACCCCCAGCAGCGCCAGCCACAAGAGCCAGCCGCCATAGAGCCACATCATCGCGATCAGCGCCAGCGACATCACCCCGTCCAGCAGCGCCGTCACCGCCGATGCGGTCACGGTGCGCTGGATCGAATCCAGCGACCCGAAGCGCGAGACGATGTCGCCGACATGGCGCTTTTCGTAATAGGCCAGGGGCAGGCGCATCAGGTGGTCGAACAGCCCCACCTTCCATTGCAGGGCCAGGCCCGAGCCCGTCAGCAGGGTGATCCAGCTGCGCGCGAAGCTTGCCGCGACCTGCAATATCAGCAGGAAGGCCAGCGCGATGACCAGGATGGTCAGCAGGTCGCGGTCGGCCGCCACCACCACCTCGTCCAGGATC
The DNA here is from genome assembly GCF_000763885.1 of Paracoccus versutus. Lineage (GTDB taxonomy): Bacteria > Pseudomonadota > Alphaproteobacteria > Rhodobacterales > Rhodobacteraceae > Paracoccus > Paracoccus versutus. The sequence continues at coordinate 54,946 of NZ_JRKO01000005.1, forward strand.
AGCTGGAAGCCGATGGGCATGGCGATCACGGTGATCTCCAGCAGCAGCGAAACCGCCAGCACCTGCGCCACCGCGGCGCCGATGCCGCGCGTGCGCCGGATCATGTCCAGGATGCTGATCCGCACCGTCTCGTCGCGCCGGGCGAAGCCGTCGGTCGGCCATGTCTCCAGCGCGATGCCGGTGAATTTCCGCGACACCTCGGCCATCGGCACCTTGCGCCGGCCGATGGCGGGATCGTGGATGGTGATGGCGCGCGCGCCGACGCGGGTCAGCACCACGAAATGGTTGTGGTCCCAATGCAGCACGCAGGGCAGGCGCAGCCGGGACAGATCCTCCAGGTCCAGCCGCAGGGCGCGGGTCGCCAGGTGCAGCGCCTCGCCGATGCCGGCCAGATCCTTCAGCGTCGTGCCCTTCATCGAGGCCGAGAAGCGCCGCCGGATCGCGGGCAGGTCCATCCGGTGGCCGTGATGGCCGGCGACCATGGCCAGGCAGGCCAGGCCGCATTCGGCCGCCTCGCTTTGCAGGATGACCGGCGTGGCCCCGAAAAGGCGCGCGTTCAGCCGCTGGGGCAGGGCCTGCGTCATCCCGCACCGCCGGAAACGGCGCCCCGCAAGCCGTAGAGCGGTTCGAGGATCCATTGATACAGCGGCCGGGTCTCGACCAGCAGATGCGCCTCGACCTCCATGCCGGCCTGCAAGGGCTGCGCCTGGCCATAGGCGTTCACATGCGGCAGCCTGGGCTGGACGGTGACGCGGTAAAGCACCGGCGCGTCCTGGTTGTCGCGGCGCAGCTCTCCCAGCCCCTCGGGGCCCAGGCTGGCGCGCGAGATCACCGTGACCTCGCCCGGATATTGCCCGAATTTCTGATAGGGGAAGGCCCGATAGCGCAGCAGGACCGGCATGCCTTCGCGCACGAAGCCGATGGCCGATCCCGGCGCCAGCAGCTGCGCGACCAGCGGGCGGTTCTGCGGCACGATGGTCAGAAGCGGCGCCCCGGCCGTCACCGTCTGCCCGGCCAGCGTGATGATCCCGGTCACGGTGCCGTCGCGCGGGGCGGTGACGGCGACCTCGCGCCTCGCCTCGCTTTCCGAGATCTGCTGGTCGATGTCGAGGATCTGGCGCCGGATCTCGGCCGCCTGCGCCTGGGATTGCAGGTCGAAGGCGGCGATCTGGGCCTGCAGGTCGTTCACCCGGCTTTCCGCCTGCACCCTTTCACGCCGCAAGGCGGGCAGCTGCGCGCGCTCGGCATAGAACACGCGCAGGCGCTGTTCGTATTCGGCCGAGACGGCGACCCCGCGCGCGAGCAGGTCTTTCTGCCGCTCGGCGAAGCCGGAAAACTCGCGCACCGTCGCCTCGAGCAGCTGCAATTGCTCGTCGATCTGCGGGATTTCGCGCTGAAGGTCGGCCAGCCGGGCCTGGATCGCCCGCTTCTCCAGCGCCCGCATCCGCCTGTCCCGTTCCAGCGTCCGGGTCAGTTCGACCCGCTTTCCGGCCAGGATCTCGGACACCGCGTCCTGGGTGGGGCCAAGCGCGGTGGTGACGTCGATGCTGAGCGTGTAGAGCACGTCGCCGCGCCGCACCTGCTGGCCCTCGCAGACGCGAAGCTCGGTGACCCAGCCCGATTGCGGGGCGGTGACGCGGGTCAGCCCGTCCTGCGGCAGGATCATCCCGCCGACCCGGACGCGGCGGGTGTAATCGGCAAAGGTGACGAACAGCACCATCGCAACCACGAAGGCAATCGAGAACAGGGCAAAGGCGACGATCGGGATGCGAGAGATCACCACCGGGCGCCCCAGCCACGCCTGGGCGCGCGCATGCAGCGATTCCGGCCGGAACAAGGGTGCCATTCGTCAGTTCACCGCTGGTTGATGCCGCCGCGCCTTGGGGCGGGCGGCACCTGTCATGCCGGAACCGGCAGCGGGCCCGGAATCGGCCCCGGTCCAGGATCGGGGGCCGGCATGGTGGGAAAGCGTGGCCAAGGCCGCTGCGGCGGCACGATCGGCCGGCGCGGGCGCTGTTCGGGCGGCGGAACCCCGTCGAGGCCGCCGCCGGCGATCCGCCCCAGCATGTCGTCGGGGATGAGGGTCAGGGTCATGTCGGGTCTCTCCCATATCGGCCGCGTTGCGTTCCCAAGGGTCGCAGCGCAAGGCGCCGGAGTCATTAGTGCGGATGTGCTATGTCGGCGCCCGCCCGATGCGCTAGACTGGGGATGAAGGGGGGGAGGCCGAGCATGCCGGACAGCGCGCGGGACCGCATCGTTCTGGCGGACGACCATCCGGTCTTTCGCGACGGGCTGCGTCGGATCATCCTGGGCATCGACCCGACCGTCGCCATCGCCGAGGCCGCCAGTTTCGAGCAGGTGCTGCAACGCGCGCGCGACGGCGCGGCGCCCGACGCCTTCATCCTGGACCTGGTCTTTCCGGGTTTCGAGCCGTGCCAGTCGCTTTCCCTGCTGCGGCGGGAGTTTCCGGCAAGCTCGATCATCATGGTCTCGATGATGGACGACGGCGCCACCATCCAGCGGCTGATGCAGGCCGGGGCGGACGGGTTCGTCGGCAAGTCGCTGCCGGCCGAGGCGATGGCGCAGGCGATCCAGGCCATCCGCGCGGGCGAGCCGGTGATCGCCACCGCCGCCGCCGGCGGCGGGCCCGAGGTCGGGCCGGACGAGCCGTCGATCCTGGACCGGCTGACGCCGCGGCAGGTCGAGGTTCTTCGCCATCTCTCGGCCGGCTGCTCGAACAAGGAAATCGCCCGCAACCTGGGAATTTCGCCCTTTACCGTGCGCATCCACGTCTCGGGCGTGCTGCGCGCGCTGGGCGTGCAGACGCGGGCGGCGGCGGCGGCCAGGGCCGCGGCGGCGGGCCTGCCCGGCAGCTGAGGGTCAGGCCGCCGGGCCGGCGAATTTCTGCGCCATCAGCGCCGCGCGCAGCCTGGCGGGATGCACGGGCTTCGGCAGGATCGGCAGCGACTTGTCCGGCAGCTCGTCGGCGATATGCGCGGCGTCGTGGCCGGACATGATGATCGCCGGGACCGGCCGGCCCAGGGCCGCGCGGATGCGCTGGATGCATTCGCCGCCGGTCCCGTCCTCCAGATCCTGGTCGGCCAGGATCAGGTCGCAATCGCGCGGCAGGGCATGGGCCGAGGCCTCGTCCTCGACGATGCAGCCCCAGCTTTCCAGGATGCGACGGGTGGCGCCCCGGACCTCGTCATGGTCCTCGACCAGCAGGATCCGCATCCCGGCCAGCGCCGTGGCGGGCGCCGCCACCGGGGCGGGCGCGGCCGCGACCTCCTGCGTCGGCTCCAGCCCGGAAATCTCGATCGCGGTGCCATGGCCGGGCACCGAGTCCAGCGCGACCTGCAATCCCAGCAGCCTTGCCATCCTGACGACGATGGGCAGGCCCAGCCCGATCCCCTCGCGCGTGCGGCGATGGCGGGGGCTGCGATAGAACTCTTCGAAGATGCGGGCCTGTTCCTCGGGCTCGATGCCCGGCCCGCTGTCGCAGATCAGGACCGAGACCTGCCCGCCCCGCCGCCGGCACCCGATCACCACCTTGCGCCCCGGCGCGTATTTCACCGCGTTCGACACGAGATTGCCCAGCATCACCGCCAGGATCGCCCGGTCTGTGCGCACCGACAGCCCACTGCCCACGACCCGCAGCGTCACCCCCGCCTTGTGCGCGGCGTCGCCGTGCTGGTCCGCGACATCGCGCAAAAGCGGCCCCAGCGCGACGACCTGCGGCCTGGGCACGATCCGCCCGCTGTCCAGCGTGGACACGTCCAGGAGCGAGCGGAACAGCGCCGACACCCCGTTCAGCGCCCGGTCGATGCTGTCCACCATCCTGGCCTGGTCCTGGTTCAGCCCCGACCGTTTCAGGCAAGAGGTGAACAGGCCGATGGCATGGATCGGCTGGCGCAGGTCGTGGCTCGCCTGGGCCAGGAAGCGCGATTTCGCCAGGTCGGCGCGCAAAGCCTCGTCATGGGCCCGGCGCAGCGCGGAGATCAGCGTATGGGCATAGGCCGGGACGACCAGCGCCATCAGCGCCACGGTGATCAGGAAATAGGGCAGCTCGCGCCAATACGGGCTGAACAGCCCGACGCCCAGCACGCTGAGCTGCGACAGCGTCATGGCGATCAGCAGGTAGCGGCGGCCATAGCGGATGCCATAGCCGATGGTGATCCACAGCAGCACCACGAAGACCGGCGTCATGGTCTGTCCCGCCACGCCGATCAGGAAGGCGGTGTTGCCGTAGTCCAGCGCCATCGCCAGGGCGCGCCGCCAGTGGCGCACCCCCGGCCTGGCCCGCGCCGACCAGTGGATGAACAGCGCGATGGCGAAAAGCTGCACCATCTCGAGCAGCAGGATGCCCTCGAGCGGCGGCCCGATCACGTCAAGCGCGATCAGCAGCCCGATATAAAGGGCGACGATCCCCGCCAGGGTCAGGCGGACGTTGCTTTGCCGCTGCTCGGTTTCGGCAAAGAACTCGTCGGATCTTGCGGGATGGGCGGGATGGGGCAGCCAGGCTGTCTTCATGCGGTCTCCGGTCCGGCGCCGCGGGCAGCGCCTGGGCAGGTTCCGGCCGATAGTCCATCTGAGCTAGATGCCTGATCCGGCCCGATCCCCAAGATTGATGGGGGGCACATGCCCCGTCAAGACAGGAGAGGACACCATGACCACTGTTCAACACCAGAGCCGGGATCTGCGTGAGCTGACTTCCGCCGAACTCGATGCCGTGGGCGGCGCCTGGAGCATCGGCTCGTCCGGGGACGGCGGCATCTCGTTCGAGATCGGCAATTACAGCGGCACGGTCTGGACCGACGGCGCGGCGATCGGGACGACCAGGAACGGCCAGTATCAGGTCACCTATTACCGCTGGTGAACGCCATGGAGCGTGACACCGCAAACACCCGCACCGGCTGGCGCGAACTCGGCGGCGACGAGGCCGCGCTGGTCGCGGGCGGCAGGTCCGAGGGCGGCTGCATCAAGCCGGTCAAGCTGCCCGGCATCCCGCAAACCCAAGCAAAGTGAGGCATGACCATGCGCGAACTGAATGACACCGAACAGGGGCTGATCTCGGGCGGCAGCGGCGCGTCCGGCGACGGCGGCTTCGGCTATGGCCAGGTTCCGGGGTTCGACCTGGAAGGACCGAGGGGGCCGAACTACACCCATTCCTTCGGCAATGGCTGGAGCCTGACCTTTGGCTCCACCACCGACAGGTCGGCCCAGGGGATCGGGGTGCGCTATGTCTGGAAGTGACCCCGCGCCACGCCCCGGCCCGCGGGCGCTCGACCCCGACCAGCTGAAGCTGGTCGCGGGCGGCGTGACCGAGGGACCGGACGGCAAGGGCTGCACGGAACCCCGCAAGGGCACGCTGGCGCAGCATTGACGAAAGGACGGCCCCGGTTCCGGCCGGGGCCTTCGCCGTCAGCGTGCTGCGGTCCCCGGCGAGTTGCATCCCGCTGAGCCAGGCCGGGGAAAGGCCGCGCGGGGCAGAGGGGCGAGGCCTGGGATGCCGGCGCGTTCACCATGATGCCGCGTCGGCGCCGAGGCATCATGCCCGGCGATATGACGCTCGACGACTATGGCGCCCGCCGCCGCCATTACCCGCAGAAGCTGGCCGCGCCGGTTCCATCAGCCCTTCCGAAAGCTGCGCACGAACCGGAAGATCGCGAAGCCGGCCGCGACGGCATAGAGAAAACCGCCGATGAACATGATGCCGTAGATGGCGGCGAAGAGGTCGCGGTCATGCTCGTAGGTATGAGGCTCCAGCGTCGCGGAAAAGACGAACATCGCGATGAGATAGCCGATGGCATAGCCCAGCAGCCCACATGCGGGCACAAGCGCGACCAGCCCGACGATGAGAAGCGCGATCTTTTTCAGCATGGCGCGCCTCGCTAGAAATCCGTCAGGTGATCGAGCGAGAACCTGTCGGACCCGCTCTCGCAGATGTGCCAGTCCTTCTGGGCATTCGCCTCGTCCTGGCGGCCATGGCACCAGCCGCGTTCGTTCAGCGCCAGCCCGTAGATGATCATCGCCTTGCAGGCCACCACGACCTCGACGTCGCGGCTCGGGTTCCTGAGGCAAAGATCGCCGGCCTCGTGATGAAGTTCCTTCAGCCGCTGGTCGCTTTCGGTCGCTTCGGCGAAAAGCTTTTCCTCGGCCTGGGCCGGCAGGGGGCAGCCGGCTGCCGCGATCATTGCCGTGAAGCCAAGTGCGGTCAGGCGCATGGCCCTCCTCCTCTTCTTCCGAAAAAGTCGCATGGGCCGGGTTCATAGCACGACCGCGCCTTGGGCGACACCGCCCGGCGGTTTGCACGCTGCCTTGGGCGGTTCGCGGCCGATGGCATCTGCCGGGCAGGTCGACAGCGGGCGGATTTCGCGTTAAAAGAGAATACGCGATTCTCTTATGGAGGCGGGTATGAACGCCGACCAAACCGACACCACCGACCTGCCGCTGGTCGACCTGGACGCGACGGCCCAGGCCGAGATGGTCAGCACCGGCGCGGCGGTGCCGATGGACCTGCTCACGGCCGCGATCACGCGATGCGAGGCGCTGAACCTGGCGCTGAACGCCCTGGCCTCGCTGGATGCCGATGCCGCCCGGCGGCGCGTCGAGGCGCTGGCGCCGGGTGGTGCCTTCCATGGCGTCCCGACCCTGCTGAAGGATCTGCTGGCCTGGCCCGGCCTGCCCATCGGGCTCGGCTCGCGGCTGATGGCGGGACAGGTCGCGCCGCAGGGCTCGGCCTATACCGAGGCGCTGGAGGCCGCCGGGCTGGTCGTGCTGGGCAAGACCACGACCTCGGAATTCGGGCTGCTGGGCACGACCGAGCCGCTGGCCACGGGGCCCACGCGCAATCCCTGGGATCTGTCGCGCTCGACCGGCGGCTCGTCGGGGGGCGCGGCCGCGGCGGTGGCTGCGGGGATGGTGCCGGTGGCGCATGGCTCGGATGGCGGCGGCTCGATCCGCGGGCCGGCGGCGCTGTGCGGCGTCTTCGGCTTCAAGCCGGGGCGCGGGCGGACCTGGCCCGCGGGCATCCCGCCCGAGGCGCCGCTGGCGGGCATCCTCAGCGATCACTGCCTTAGCCGCACGGTCCGCGACAGCGCCACATGGCTGCGCGCGACCGAGGCGCAGGGGCTGCCCGCTCCGCTGCCCGAAGCATCGGCGCTGGCCGGAGACCCGCCGGCCGGGCTGCGGATCGGCTGGTTCGCGCGGGACTGTTTCGGCGAGCTGCCCGAGCCGGAGGTGCTGGCCGGGCTGGAGCGGACCGTTGCGCTGTGCCAATCGCTTGGCCACCAGCTCGTTCCGGTCGAGGGGCCGCGCCTGGACCGCGCGCTTGCGGGCGAGGCGATGTTCGACCTGATGGCGGCGACGACGGCGGGCATGATCGAGATGCTGGCGCCGGGACGCGAAGACGCCGCCGGCCTGCTGGAGCCCTATACGCGCTGGCTGGCCGATCACGGGCGCGGCTTGGCCCCGCCGCGCATCGGCGAGGCGATGCAGGTGATCGCCGCCTCCGGCGCGGCGCTGACGGATTGCCTCGATGGGGTCGATCTGCTGCTGTCGCCGACCATTCCCTTCACCGCCTTCCCGCTTGGCGCATTCGCCCCCGGCACGGCCAACGAGGTGCTGCGCGCCCATTTCGAGCGTAGCGCGGGATATACCGCCCCGGCATCGCTGGCCGGCTGCCCGGCGATGTCGGTGCCGCTGCATGTCGGCCCGTCCGGCCTGCCGGTCGGCAGCCATTTCAGCGCGCGGGCGGGCGATGACGCGCTGCTCTTTCGCCTTGCCTTCCAGCTTGAACGGGCCGCGCCGTGGCTGCCGCGCCTGCAGGCCCTGTCGCAGAGGCCGGCATGGCGCAAGTCCTGAAGGAGGACCTGCGGGCACGGATCCTCCAGGCGGCGGGGTCGGAATTCGCCGCCCGCGGCTTCGCGGCCGCGCGGCTTGCCGACATCGCCCGGCAGGCGGGAACGACGGCCAGCAACCTCTACAAATACGCGCCGGACAAGGAGGCGCTGTTCCTGCAAGTCGTCCCGCCGGAACTGGCCGCCCGCCACATGGACCTGCTGCGCGCCCGCCTGGCGGGGTTCGAGCGGGGCGAGGCCTGGACCTTGCTGACCGCCGACGGGTCGGCGGCGGCGGCCGGGTTGCTGGCGTTCTGGGCCAGCCATCGCCATGCGGTGGCGATCCTGATGAGCAATGCCCAGGGCACCCGCTACGAGACCATGCGCGAGCGGATGATCGAGGAGATGGCGACCCGCGCCATGCTGCGCTTTCCGCGCGGGGACGATCCGGCGCTGGCCTTCGTGCTGCGCCGGATCTTTTCGGCCACGCTCGACACGATCTCCGCCATCCTGCGGCAATACGAGCGGCCCGAGGACATCGGCGAGGCGATCCGCCATTTCTGGCGCTTCCAGCTGGCCGGGCTCCAGGCCCTGCTGGTCGAGGGAAGCCGGGAGACGGGCCAGACGTGATGCGACCGGCGGATGGCCTGGGCAGAGCGTCGGCGAGGGGCCGGCCGGGCGGGCAAAGCGGCCCACGCCCGCCAGAATGATCGTCCTCATGCTGCGAAGCAGCGTTCCTCGAGCGGACATGCGAATGCGATCCGGGGCTGGTGGCGGGGCAATCCTGGTCGGCCTCAAGACGGAAGCGGCGGGCTCGTTCCTGGCGGGCAGCTTGACGCCGCCGGGTCTTGCTGACGAAGTTCGACCCGGCCCCATGATGCAGGACGTGGCAAGGCGGCCGGAAACGATGCATGTTCGAGAGGCGGGAAGATGGCGACGGAACTGCTGATTGTGCTGGTGCTGCTGGCTGCGGCGATTGCGATGTTCGCCCTCAACCGGCCGCGCATGGACGTGGTCGCGATCCTGGCGCTGGTGGCCTTGCCGCTGACCGGCATCATCACCCTCGACGAGGCGCTGGCCGGTTTCAGCGACCCCAATGTCATCCTGATCGCCGCGCTTTTTGTCCTGGGCGAGGCGCTTGTGCGCACGGGCGTCGCGCAGCGCACCGGCGATCTTCTGGTGCGCCGTGCCGGCGCGTCCGAGATGCGGCTGATCGTGCTGCTGATGGCGGCCGTTGCCGGGATCGGCGCCTTCATGAGCTCGACCGGCGTGGTCGCGATCTTCATCCCCATCGTGCTGCGGATCGCGGCGAAGATCGGCGCGGCGCCGGGGCGGCTGATGATGCCGCTGAGCGCGGCGGCGCTGGTCAGCGGCATGATGACGCTGGTCGCCACGGCCCCGAACCTGGTGCTCGACAGCCTGCTCAGGCGCGAGGGGTATCGGGGCTTCGGCTTTTTCGACTTCACGCCATTCGGGCTGCCGATCCTGCTGCTGGGGATCGGCTACATGCTGATCGCCCGCCGCTGGCTGGCGACCGACAGCCCGGCCAGCGTCAATCGGCGGCCGAGGCTTGCCGACTGGATCGCCAGCTATGGCCTGGCCGGGCGCGAGTTCCGCCTGCAGCTGTCGGCCCGGTCGGGGCTGGTTGGCAAGCGGCTCGACCAGCTTGATCTGCGCGGGACGGCGGGGATCAACATCCTGGGGATCGAGCGGTCGACCGCCTATGGCCGACGGCTGATCCAGCCGCGCGCCGACACCGTATTGCAGGCCGAGGACGCCCTGTTCCTGGACGTGTTCGGCGAAGGCACGGATATCGAGGCTTTCTGCACCAGCCATGGATTGCGCCGGCTGCCCATTTCGGGGCGCTACTTCACCGATCACGCGCAAGAGATCGGCATGGCCGAGCTGATCGTGCCGCCCGATTCTCCGCTTGTCGGCAGAAGCATCGCGCAGTCGCGGTTCCGGTCGGTCCACGGCCTTGCCGTCGTCGGCCTGCGCCGCGACAACCGGCCGATCCGGGATGTCGATGCGCGGACCGTGCTGCGCGGCGGCGACGTGCTGCTGTCGGTCGGTCCCTGGAGCCGGATCCGGCAGGTCCATCAGGGCCGGGATCTGGTCGTTCTGGCCCTGCCGGAAGAGATCGATGAGCTGCTGGAGGCGCCTTTCCGGGCCGTTCCCGCCGTCGCCATCCTTGCCCTGGTCGTCATGATGATGATTACCGGCATGGTTCCCAATGTGCTGGCGGCGCTGATCGGCTGTCTGCTGATGGGGCTTTTCGGCTGTATCGACATGGCCTCGGCCTATCGTTCGATCCATTGGCAGAGCCTCGTGCTGATCATCGGCATGTTGCCCTTTTCGCTGGCGCTTCAGAAGACAGGCGGCATCGAGCTGGCAGCCGAGGCGCTGCGCGCCATGGTCGGGGATTCGACGCCCCGCGCCGCGCTGGCATTGATCTTCGTGACCACGACGGCGCTGGGCCTGTTCATCTCGAACACGGCGACCGCGGTCTTGATGGGGCCGGTCGCGCTGGCCCTGGCGTCCGACCTTGGGGTGTCGCCCCATCCTTTCGCGATGACCGTGGCGCTGGCGGCATCGGCCGCCTTCCTGACGCCGGTGTCTTCGCCGGTCAACACCCTGGTCGTAGGTCCGGGCGGCTACGGGTTCTGGGATTTCACCCGGATCGGTTTGCCGCTGGTCGCCATCGTCCTGATCGTCGCGATCGGGCTGGTGCCGGTGATCTTCCCCTTCCATCCGGGATGAACGGGAAGCGGCCCGCCGGATCTCGCAAGGACGAAAGCCGCCGCGAAATCCGCGCTGCCACGACGGCTTTGCGGGGCGAAGCTGCCGGTCGGCTCTTGATGCCTCTGCCCGACAATGGTTAGAATTCCCGGCATCGACCGAGTGGCAACTAGGGTTCCGGGCGATCTGCCGCTGGACCGAGCGTTGCAGAGACCGGAGAAGTTCCCCGGCTGCACCCAAGGGACAAAAGCCCAGGGGAGGAGACGTCGAGATCAACCGCGCCGATGGCGCAAAGGGGGTCTCAATGACGCTTGCCTCGCTGCTTCTTGTCGTTCTTGCATCCTTCATCCATGCCAGCTGGAACCTGCTGGCGAAACGTGCCGCCTCGGTCGGGCCGGTGTTCGTCTTTGCCTATAACCTGGTCGCCTGCGTCGCCTATGCGCCATGGGTGATCTGGCTGCTGGCGCAGGGCGGCGTCGACTGGACCAGGGAAGGCATCGGCTTTGTCCTGCTCAGCGGGCTGATCCATCTGGCCTACAGCCTGTGCCTGCAGCGCGGCTACAGGGTGGCGGACCTGTCGGTGGTCTATCCGGTGGCGCGGGGGACCGGGCCGATGCTGTCCTCGATCGGCGCATTCCTGATCCTGGGGGAAAGCCCGACCGGCACGGGCCTGGTCGGGCTGGTCCTTGTCGTTCTCGGCATCCTGCTGATCGCCACGCAGGGAAGGCTGGCCGCCTTCGCCCGCCCCGGCGGGCAGGCCGGGGTTCGATGGGGCACGGCGACGGGCGGGCTGATCGCCAGCTATACCGTGGTCGATGCCTATGCGGTGAAAGCCCTTGGTATCGCGCCGGTGGTGCTCGACTGGTTCTCGAACCTGCTGCGGTTCTTCCTGCTGCTGCCGCTGGTGCTTGCCAACCCTCGCCGTGCCATGGGCGCGATGCGGGGCCATTGGTGGACCGCCTTGGGCGTGGGGCTGCTGTCGCCGCTGTCCTATATTCTGGTGCTTGCCGCGCTGACGGGTGGCGCGCCGCTCAGCCTTGTCGCGCCGATGCGTGAAATGTCGATGATGGTCGGCGCGCTGATGGGGATGCTGATCCTGCGAGAGGCGGTCGGCCCGTGGCGGCTGGCTGGTTGCGGCGTGCTGATCGCGGGCGTGATCCTGTTGTCGGCATCGTGACGACCGCGACGGTCCGCCATCGGCTCTGCGCATCATCGCAGGAGGTTCGGCCGGCCCGCTGCCTGCGCGCCCAGCCAGGGGCGGGTCCGGCGCGGATCTGCGCAAAGCGGTCGCCCGTGCTTGCCGCAAGGATGCTTCCGTATCGGCGATAGAGGATAAACGCTTCATTGGAAGCGGCCCCGCAGCCGGATCAAAGAACGCCGCCGTTCGGGTGCCACGCTTCTGCGAGGTGGAAGCCGGGGCAGCGCGGCAGGAAGCCCTTCGGCATCGGGTTTACCGCCTGCGGCATTGGTCGAAGGAAGGTCGGCTGGCATTCACGCAAATGCCGGATGGTATTGCCCTGCCTCTTGCCCGGACAGGGCCAGGGCCCTATTTTCCGGGACGAAAGGACAGTTTCATGCATCAGTCGATCCGCAAGCGCTAAGGATCCGGTTTCCGGTTTCGCCACCCCTGCCTGCCGGCGGGGTGTCCTTTTGCACTTGCTGGACTGACATCATGAAAACCTTCCACACCTTCGACACCCCCGATGGCTGGGCTTCCGCCGCCGAGGCCTTCCGCGACGATTTCGCCACGGGCGGGCGTATCCAGATCGCGCCATGGGGAGGCTATGCCATCCTGGGCCACCAGGAACTGGTCAGCCTCGCCCGCAATCCGCTGGCCGACGGCATGGCGCCCGATCCTGCCGCGATGGCGGATACGCCCGCGCTGTTGTCGCTGCTGAACCGGGCGCTTTTCACCAAATCCGGCGATGCCCACCGGACCCAGCGGGCCGCGCTGATCGCCGCCTTCAATACCGTGCCGCTGGCCGGGATCGCGCGCGAAGCGGTGCGGCGGGCGCTGCCCTCCGGCCCGGCCCGGATCGACCTCAGGGCCGGGTTGATCGCGCCGGTCGTGCGCCGGGTCTGGGGCGACATCATCGGGCTTGACGCGACGGCGGCCCTGCAGCTGGAGGATGCGGTGCGGGACATGGCCCATGTCCTGTCCCTTTCGCCCGATCCGGCCAAGGCCCATCTGGCCGAAGCGGCCGCCGGCAGGGTGCGGAACCTGTCGCTGGCGGCGCTGGAGGGCGGGGCGCCCTTTTCGCGGAACCTGCGGGACCGGCTGGGCGACGGGCTGGCCGCCGACCTGATCGCGGGCATGGCCTTCGACGCCATCGAGTCGGCCGCCACCGGGCTGGACGCGGCGCTGCGGGTGGCCTTTGCGCATCGGCGCCAGGTGACGGCGACGGCGCAATGCGCCAACGAATGCCTGCGCCTGGCCAGCTCCACCCCGATGACCATGCGGCTGACGACGGGCAGGATTGCCCTGGGCGATCTGGCGATGCAGGCCGGGACCGTCCTGTCGATGGTCTGGGCCGCGGGCAATCACGATCCGCTGGCATTTCCGGCGCCAGAAAGGTTCGACCCCGACCGCCAGGGCGCGCGCCCGCTGATGTTCGGCACGGGGCAGCATGCCTGCCTGGGCCATGCGATCATCCGGGCGACCTTGGTGCAGCTGCTCGGCGTCCTGGAGGCATTCGCCCCCGAGGCCGGCACCCGGCCAGCGCGCTGGTCGCCGTTTGCGAAGGACTCTCTGCCCGCCCTTGGCATCTGTTTCGAGGGCTGATCGCCGCGGGCGGGTCGGTCCATGAATGCCGCAGCCCACTCATGGCCCTTTCCTGGGGCGATGCAGATCGCGCCTTGCTTGCAGCGGGTCGCACATTGCCCGAGTTCCCGACTTTCGCCGCGGGGGTTGCGGCCGATGCTGCGATTGGCAGCCCGCATCGGCCGTGCCAGAGTGAGGAAGAAGACTCGCGACAGAAGCGCCGATGACGACGGCACCGCAGCATGGTCCCTCTGGTCCCGAGCCGGATCGGTGCGCCGCTGGCCGGGGAGAGGCGGTCCCTGCCACGGCCCGGACCGGGCGCGCTGGGGTTGGGCGTCGATCCCTGTCATGGATGGCGAACCAGCCCGCCGGATCGAAGGGGGGACGGATGAGCGAAACAGGAAAGGAAAGCATCATGAAGGAACTGCCGCTGAGCCGCGCCTTCACCCTGATCGAGCCGGGACCGGTGACGCTGGTCACCACGCATGACGGCGCGAGGGACAACGTGATGACCATCACCTGGACCATGGTGATGGATTTCACCCCGCGTTTCGCCATCACCACCGGGCCATGGAACCATTCCTGGACCGCGCTCAGCGAGACCGGGGAATGCGTGATCGCCATCCCGACGCTGGACATGATCGACACGGTGATCGGCATCGGCACCTGCTCGGGCGCCGAGGTGGACAAGTTCCAGCGGTTCGGCCTGGCGCGCCTGCCCGCCCGCCATGTCCGCGCACCGCTGATCGGCGACTGCCTTGCCAATATCGAATGCCGCGTGGTCGATATAATCGAGCGGCACGGCATCGTCGTGCTGGACGGGCTGGCGGCCTGGTTCGACGGCGACCGTCAGGAAACGCGGACCCTGCATGCGGTGGGCGACGGCACCTTCGTCGTCGACGGAGACAGGCTCGACCGAAGGGAGGCGATGCGGTCGAAACTGCCCGAGGGGATATAGACGGAACCTTGCGGAGACCGGCGGCCGAGGGTGTATCAAAGCTCGGTATCCGGGAAGGCTTGCGAAGGCGAGTTCGGTGTCACGCCTCAGGGCCAGATCGTGCTTGACGTCATGGACGATGGCCGCGGCATTTCGGCGGGCAACGAGACGCGGATCTTCGAGCCGTTCTTCACCACCCGCAGCGCCTCGGGCGGCACCGGCATGGGCCTTGCGGTGGTGCGCAACCTGCTTGCCGCCCACCGTGCGGGCATCATGCTGTGTTCATGCCAACCAACCCGGTTTCGCATTACCTTTGCCCCCGGCGCGACAGGCTGAGCCCCGCGCTCGACGGACCCAAAGCATGATACTGCCCGGCCCTGCCGGTTGCCGGCGGCGCTTCCCTACCCCGGCCGCGACGACAAGCCGGTCAGGACCGATCCGCAGGCTTGTTCGTGATCGCGCTGGGGACATTGCTGCGGATTTCGCCATCCTCATTAGGCCGGGGGCGGATCAAGCCATGCGACGGAGCGGCCCCATCCCCGTTCGGGGGCGACCATGTTCCGTTTCTGCGATTGCCCTTGGCGCCCATGCGGGCTGGTCATGCAGGGCGCAAGCTGCAACCCGCCGGCGGGCATCCCATCCTTCCCTTTCCAGCCGCGGCAGGAACCCCTTTTCGTGGCTCGTCGGAAAGCTGACGGCCGATGTCGCATTGCTGCTGCGCCGGAATAAGGGCGCGGGACAGGATGCCCGCGAATGCCGAAATGCGTCCCCATCGGAAGGTTTCTCAAGAGGTTGCCGAGAATGCTGAAAGAACGGATAGCGGGTTTGCTCGACCAGCGCCGGCCCGGCCATTCCTTGCCCCGCGACTTTTATGTCGACGACGAGATCTTTCGCGCCGACATGCAGGCGGTGTTCGAAACCGACTGGATCTTTGCCTGCAACGTGGTCGAGATTCCGCGCCCCGGCGACTACCTGACGCTGAAGGTCGGCGACAATCCCGTCGTCGTGCTGCGCGACCGCGAGGGCGGGATCGCGGCCTTTCACAACAGCTGCCGCCATCGCGGCTCGCTGATCTGCCAGAAGGAGAGGGGGCGCGCGAACCGCCTGGTCTGCCCCTATCACCAATGGGTCTACGAGCTGGACGGCAGCCTGATCAACGCCCGCCAGATGCCCGAGGATTTCGACAGGGCGGCCCATGGCCTCGTCCCGGTTCATGTCGAGGTGATCTGCGGCATGGTCTATATCTGCCTTGCCGACGAGCCGCCCTCGCTGGCGCGCTTCCGTGCCGGGGTCACGCCCTATATCGCCCCGCACAGGCCCGACCGCACCAAGGTCGCCTTCACCTCGACCATCGTCGAGGAAGCGAACTGGAAGCTGGTGATCGAGAACAACCGCGAATGCTATCACTGTGCGGGCAACCACCCCGAACTGCTGGTGACGCTGGTCGAATTCGCCCTGCCCGACGATCCGCTGGTCAAGGCGCAATTCCAGGGGCTGATGGACCGCTCGGCCGCGCGCTGGGACGGGCTGGGGCTGCCGCACAAGCCGGCCGAGGGCGGCGTCGAGTTCCGCTGTATCCGCCTGCCCTTCAACGAGGGTTGCCTGTCCTTCACCATGGACGGCAAGCCCGCGTGCAACAAGCTTCTGGCCGATTTCACCGAACCCGACCTGGGCTCGGTCCGCATGTTCCGGGTGCCGAACAACTGGAACCATTTCCTGTCCGACCACATCCTGCATTTCCGGGTGCTGCCGCTGTCGGCGAACCGGACCGAGGTGCGCACGACATGGCTGGTCCACGAGGATGCGGTCGAGGGCGTGGATTACGACCTTCGGCGCCTGACCGAGGTCTGGCTGGCCACCAATGACGAGGATCGCGTGCTGGCCGAGAACAACCATCGCGGCATCCTGTCGCGCGCCTACCGGCCCGGACCCTATGCGCCTTCCGAGTTCATGCTGAACAATTTCTCGGAATGGTATGCGGGCAAGATGGGTGATTTCACCGGCGGCCCGCAGGCGCGGATCGCGGCGGAGTAAGGCGCATGGACATGCAAGCCCCTTCAGCGGCCCTGCTGTCGCTGTCCTGCATCGCCGTCCGCGACGAGACGCCCACCGTCAAGACCTTCCGCCTGCGCGCAGGCGGCGGCCCGGTGGGTTTCGTGCCCGGCCAGGCGCTGGTGCTGAAGGTGCCCTTGCCGGGCGGTCCGGTCTGGCGCAGCTTCACCATCTCGGGCGGCGCGGGGGGCGATCTTGAACTGACGATCAAGGCGCAGGCGCCGGGCGGCGCGACCCGCTGGCTGCACGGGAACCTGCGCGAGGGCAGGGGTATCCAGGCCCGCCCTCCGCGCGGCGCCTTCACCCTGGGGCTGCGCGGCAACGACCGGCTGGCCTTCGTCTCGGGCGGGTCGGGGGCCACGCCGATGATGGCCATGCTGCGGCACCTGGCGCAAACCGATCCCGAAGCCGATCTGGCGTGGTTCCACGCCGCCCGCGATCCGGCCGAGGTGCTCTTTGCCCGCGAACTGGCCGAGATGCAGGGCCGGATGCCCAACCTGGCGGTGGCGGTCAGCGTCAGCCAGGCCGCCCCCGGCTGGTTCGGCTATCGCGGGCGGATCAACCGGGCGCGGCTGGCCGCCGCCATCCCCGACCTGGGCCGACGCGAGGTGTTCTGCTGCGGCCCGCAGGGCTTCATGCAGGAGGTCCGGCTGATCCATGCCGCCGAGGGCGGCGCGCGGGCGCAGTTCCACACCGAAAGCTTCGGCGGTGCCGACTTGGCCCCGCCACCCATGGCCACCGCCGCCGCCGATGCCCCCGGTTTCGGCCTGACCGTGAACGGCCGCGCCATCGGCATCCGCCCGGACGAGACGCTTCTGCAGGCCAGCCTGCGCCAGGGGGTCGTCATCCCCTGCGGCTGCGGCGCAGGCATGTGCGGCACCTGCATGGTGCGGATCGTCTCGGGCCGGGTCGACAGCCGGCCGAACGGCGGGCTGACGCCGGAAGAGGCGGCCGAAGGCTATGTGCTGGCCTGCTCGACCCGCGCGGCGTCGGATGTCGAGATCAAGCTGGCCTGACACCCGGATCACGGTCGGATTCCTTTCCCTTCCGGGCGGAAACCTGCTGTCGGCGGGGCTGGCCTTGCCCCAAGGATGACCCTGCCGCGATGCCCGCCGACCAGCCACCAGAGGACGCAAGATGACCACAGACCCCCGATCCGTCGCCGGCAAGCGCCTTGAGATCGCGGAAAGGACCCAGATCCTGATCGTCGGTGCCGGCCCCGCCGGGATCGCCGCTGCCCGCCACGCGCATCGGGGCGGCGCGCAGGTGCTGCTGGTCGACGAACATCCCGTGCCCTTCGAGACCATGGGCGAAAGCGTCCCGCAGATCTGGGGCGGCCGGATGGGCGGCGCGGTCCGCAACCGCAACGCCATGACCGAACGGATGCTGGAGGCGCGGCCCGATCTGGTCGAACTGTTCGAGGCCGGCATCGACATCCGCCTGGGCACCGCCTGCTGGGGGCTGTTCGCCAACCAGCCCAACCTGGGCTGGATGCCCGGCCTGGTCGCCGGGCTGGTGGACGAGGGCCAGGGCAGCCATCTGGTCGGCTTCGACCAGGCCATCGTGGCGAGCGGGCGGCGCGACATGGGGCTGGCCTTCCCCGGCTGGGACCTGCCCGGCGTGCTGGGCGCCGGCGCCGCGCTGATGCTGGCGCGGCTTTACGATGCGCTGGACAGCCGGCGCGCGGTCATGCTGGGCTCGACCCCCGAGGCGCTGCTGGCGGCGCTGGACCTGATCGACGCGGGCGTGACCATCGCCGCCGTGGTCGAACAGGCCGCCACCCCCGCCGCGCCCGAGGATCTGGTCGCGCGCATCCGCGCCGCCGGGGTCGAGATCGTCACCGGCGAAGCGCCGCGCGGCGTCACCTCGGACGCGGATGGCGTTACCGGGCTGGTGCTGCGCAACCGCACCATCCCTTGCGATTCCGTGCTGCTGGGCGTGGGCGCGGTGCCGATGATCGACCTGCTGCATGCCGCGGGCGCGCGCTGCGCCTTCGACAATGATCGCGGCGGCTTCGTGCCGCTGCTGGGCACGGGGGGCGAAACCAGCCTGCCCGGCATTCGTGCTGCTGGCGACTGCGCGGGGATCTGGCCTGCGAAAACCGCCGATCCCGCGCTGGCCGAGGCCGAGGGGCGGCTGGCCGCCGGGGCCGCGCTGGCGGCGCTGGGGCTGGCGGATGCTCCGGCCGAGAACGCGCCGCAGCCCGGCCCCGCCGCCGATCTGGGCGAATACCGCAAGGCCTGGGTCCGCGCCTCGGTGGTCGAGGCCGTGGCCGAGATGCCGGTCTGCCAATGCGAAGAGGTCACGGCGCGCGAGATCCTGGAGGTCAGCCCGCCGCGCTATCTGAACGCGCCGCATCTGCCGAACCTGACGCGCAGCCTGACCCAGATCCTGGGCGAGGGGCCGCCCGATCCCGACCAGATCAAGCGGCTGACCCGCGCCGGCATGGGGCCCTGCCAGGGCCGCCGCTGCCGCGAGCAGATCCAGGCGCTGCTGGCCTTGCAGGAGGACCTGTCGCTGGGGGTGGTGCCGCTGGCCGGCTATCGCAGCCCGGTCCGGCCGATCAGCCTGGCCGCCGCCGCCATGCCCGAGGATCCCGCCATCGCTGCCGCCTGGGATTCCTGGTTCGGCATGCCGCGCCAATGGGTTCCCTTCTGGGATGTCGAGGAACATTACACGGTCGCCGCGCTTGCGACGGAGAAGGAACATGTCAGCGAATAACCCCATCCCCGGCATCGACGCCGGCGACGACAATCGCGGCGCCCCGGTCATCGTGATCGGCGGCGGCGTCACCGGCCTTTCCACCGCCTTCTGGCTGGCCGAGGCGGGGGTCGACGTGCTGGTGCTGGAACGCGGCATTACCGGCTGGGAGGCCTCGGGGCGCAATGGCGGCGGCTGCTCGCACCACCACAGCCCGCTTTTCGCCGAGGAACAGCGGCTGTGGCCGATGATGGACGAATTGCTGGGCTATCCGACCGAGTTCCGGCCGAACCGCATCCGCATCGCGCTGTCGCCCGAGCAGTTCGCGCTTTACGGCCGCGCCGTGGCCAATGCCCGCAAGCAGGGCTTCCGCGCCGACGACCTGGATGCGCAGACGGTGCGCGAGCTGGTGCCGCTGGCCGGGGACAATGTCCATGCCGGGCATTACTATCACTTCGGCGGCCATGCGAACCCGCACCGCACCGTGCAGGCCTATGCCTGGGCGCTGCGCGACCGCGGCGGGCGGCTGCGCCAGCACGTCACCGTCACCGGCTTCCGGCGACAAGGCGACCGGGTGACGGCGGTCGAGACCGACAAGGGCGTCTTCGGCTGCGACCACCTGGTCATCGCGGCGGGCCCGCAGACCGGCCGGCTGGCCGCGATGCTGCAGGTGGACATCCCCATGCGCGCCGCCCGCGCCGAGATGATCGTGACCGAGCCCTTGCCGCTGATGCCGCTGGGCGGGATCGACGGCAACGGGCTCTATGGCCGCCAGACCCTGCGCGGCAACCTGGCCTATGGCGGCGGCCCGCATGAATGGGTCGAGACCGAGGAACAACCGGGCGGGCCGCGCCCCTCGACCCCGCTCGCGGGCAGCATCGCCCGGCGCGTGGCCGAGCTTTTGCCCAAGGCCGCCCATGCCCGCGTCATCCGCAGCTGGGCTGGCATCATCGAGAACACCCCCGACGGTCGCCCGGTCATCGACCGTCCGGCACCGTGGCAGAACCTGACCGTCGCCACGCTGTCCGGCGTGGGCTTCGGCCTGTCGCCGGCCTCGGGCCGCGCGCTGATGCAGCTGGTGATGCGGGGACATTGCGATTTCGCCGATCTCTCCAGCCTGCGGCTGGCCCGCTTCGACCGGCTGGAGCCGGACTGGGACGCGCTTCAGGGCTGGCTGCCCGCCGCGATGGCCTCGGCCTGATGCGGACCGCTTGAAGCAGGGCGACTTGAAGAGCGGGGCGGCTTGGCCGAACATGGCGCATCGCAACCCGGATCCGCCGATGTTCTACCATGACGCGGGCGAGCCCCTGTGCTTCGCCTTCCTGATGATCGAGGGGCTCTCGATGCTGAGCCTTGCCTCGGCGACGGAACCCTTGCGCGCCGCGAACCGCCTGCTGGGGCGCGACGCCTTTCGCTGGGATCTGTGCAGCATCGACGGCCAGCCGGTCATGCCGTCCTCGGGCATCCCGTTTCCGGCCATCCCCGTCGACCAGGCGATCGAGCGCAACCACGCCCTGTTCATCTGCGGCGGCGCACGGGTCGATCCCCAGGACGAACGCCCCTATCTTGCCGCGCTGCGGCGGGCGGCGCATCGCGGCCGGGCCATCGGCGCCCTGTCCACGGCCAGTTATCTGCTGGCCAAGGCCGGGCTGCTGGACGGCTATCGCTGCACCATCCACTGGGAAAACCGCGCCGCCTTCGAAGAGGATTTCCCCCACCTGCCGATCACCGGCACGCTTTACGAGATCGACCGCAACCGGCTGACCTGTTCGGGCGGGACGGCCTCGATGGACCTGATGCTGCATATCATCGCCGACCTGCACGGGCGCGACCTGGCCAACGGGGTCGCCAACCAGTTCCACCATGCCCGCATGCGCGATGCGGGCGAGAACCAGCAGGGCGGCCGGGCCGAACAGATCGGCACCCTGCCGGGGACGATGCAGATGGCCATCCGGCTGATGCAGGCCAATATCGAGACGCCGTTGCAGATCGAAAGGCTGGCCGCGCTGACGGGGGTCAGCGAGCGGCAGATGGAGCGCAACTTCCGCAGCTTCCTGGGCATGACGCCGGCGCGCTGCTACCTGTCGCTGCGGGTCGAGCGTGCGCGCGAGATGCTGCTTTACACCGAACAGCCGATCATCGACATCGCGGTCGCCACGGGCTTCGCCTCGACCTCGCATTTCTCGAAATGGGTCAAGGAATTCTATGGGATACGCCCCAGCGAGATGCGCGAACAGGCACGCGCCGCGCGGGCCCGGTCGCGCCGCATCGCCTGAGCCGCCGCTCAGGTCGCGCCCAGCAGGCCGAACAGCGCCCCCGTGCCGCCGCCGTCGCCCAGCCGGTCCACGGCCCTTTCCAGCTCGGCGGCGCGGATCTCGCCCAGAACCGGCGCGGCATAGGCGCGGAACTTGGCGCGCACCGCATCCGTCGTTGCCGGCGCCTCGGGGTCGCCCGCCGCCTCGGTCGGGCCGGATTCCAGCACCTGGCCGCTTTTCATCACCAGCCGCACATCGGCAAAGCGGCGGGCCGGGAAGGCGGCATTGAAATCCTCACGCTCGGTGACGGTCATGCCGGTGGCAAGGGCGCGGATCAGCGGGTCGGCCAGGCCGTCCTCGGCCACGTCCGCGGGATCGACGCGGCCCCGCACCAGCGCCACGGCGGCGGGATAGGCGGTGGAATACTGCGCCTCTTCGGTGCTGGCCGGATCGCGGCTGGCAAGGCGGCGGGACTGGTGGAAGGTAGCGATCTCGATCCGCTCGACCCGGTCGGCGGCCACGCCATGCCGCGCCCGCAGGTCCAGCACCGCCTGGACCGAGGGCTGCGCCCAGCGGCAGACCGGCCAGGGCTTGAAATACTGCTCGGCGATGCGCCAGGTCGTGCCCAGATCGGCCCACAGGTCGGCCACATCCGCGCCCTCGACCGTGATCGCCGGGGCGCCGGTGAAACCATCCGCCGCCAGATAGGCGGCCGAGACCCCGGCCATCGCGCCCCAGCCCGAGCCGTCCTTGACCATGGTCGGGTGGTCGATGCAGCGCATCATCTGGCTGCGCGGGCCGTGATATTCGGCGATGCCGATGGCCTCGCGTGTCCTGGCGCCGTCCAGCCCCAGCACCCGCGCGCCCAGCGACGCCGCCGCAACCGCGACCCAGGCCCCGGAGGTGTGATAGTCGCAGGCGGTGCGGTGCAGCGCGATGCCCGCGCGCGTCCCGATCTCATACCCGATGACCAGGCCGGCCAGAAGCGCGCGGTCGTCCGCCCGCCCCTCGGCCTGCATCAGCGCCAGCAGGGCGGGCAGGCTGCCGCAGCCGACATGGCCCTTGGTCAGCTTGTGGCCGTCATGGCCGTCCAGCGCGTCGATGGTCATGCCGCCCGCCAGCGCCGCGCCCGCCGGGCTGACCATGCGGCCATCCATCAGCATCGGGGCCGTGCGGGTGCCCGCGCCGAAATGTGCCGCCGCGTGGTCGCGGATGATGCGCGACAGTCGCGTCCGGCTGCCGCCCGCCGCGACCCCCAGCAGGTCCAGAAGCCAGCGGCGGCCCAAGTCCAGCACCGCATCCGGCATGTCCGCCGCGCGCATGTCGTGCAGGAAATCGTGAAAGGGCGATGTCATGATGTCGTCCTCAGGCAGCCGGTTGCGGGGCGTGGCGCGCGACCAGTTCGCGCCGGAGCACCTTGCCGCTGGGGTTCAGCGGCAGGCTTTCCAGGAACTCGTAGCGGCGGGGCCGCTTGTAGGGCGCCAGATCCTCGCTGGCCTTGCAGAATGCGTCCAATGCCTGCGGGCTCAGCGCCGGGTCCGAGCGGACGACGAAGGCCGTCACCGCCTGGCCCCATTTCTCGTCCGCCAGCCCGACGACCGCCACCTCCTGCACGCCGGGGCAGCGATAGAGGATCTCCTCGACCTCGCGCGGATGGATGTTCTCGCCGCCCGAGACGATCATGTCGTCGGCCCGGCCGTGGAAATAATAGAACCCGTCCCGGTCCTGGCTGAACAGGTCGCCGGTATAGATCCAGCCCGCATTCAGCTTCTTCTGCGTCTCGAAGGGGTTGTTCCAATAGCCCTGCATCGCCTGCGGGCCGCGCACGATCAGCTGGCCCACCTGTCCGCGCGGCACGGTTTCCGAGGGCGGCACCTCGCGCAGCGGGTCGTCGGTCACGATCCGGCATTCCGAAATTAGCGTCGGCTTGCCGCAGGATCCCAGCTTGCGCAGCGCGTCCTGCGGATGCAGCACCAGCGTCAGCGACGCCTCGGTCATGCCGTAGCCGTTGAAGATCGCCGGGCAGAACTCGGCCATCACCCGCGCCATCGTCGCGGCGGAAATGGCCGCGCCGCCGGTGGTGATCAGCCGCAGCGAGGACAGATCCTGATCGCGGAAGCGCGGATGAAACAGCATCTCCTGGATCTGGGTGGGCACGGCGAACAGCGTGGTGATGCGCTCGGCCGCGATGGTGTCCAGCGTCTTTTCCGTCTCGTAGCGGCCGATCACGACATTGGTGCCGCCGACCAGCAGATGCGGAATGAAATAGGCCTGCATCCCGCCCACGTGGTAAAGCGGCGCGATATGCAGCGCATTGTCGGTATGGTTCAGCGAATATTCCATGACGCAGTTCATCGCGATGGCGATGTCGTTGGCATGGGTGTGGATCACCCCCTTGGGCCGACCCGTCGTCCCTGAGGTATAGACCAGCGAGGAAATCGCATCCCCCGAGGGAATGATGCGCGGCTCGTCGCGGTCCGCGGTCTGCTCGGCCAGGGTTTCGAAATGCAGGTGGCCGGCGGGGATATGCGCCCGGTCGTAGGCGCAGCCGATGAAATCATGGACCGAATGCATCTGCGCCGCGATCCTTTCGACGTTCCCGGTCAGGCTGCGGCCATAGATCAGCACGCGGGCGCCGGAATCCTGCAGGATATGGGCGGCCTCGCCCGCCGAAAGGCGGAAGTTCATCGGCACCGCCACCGCACCGAGCATCTGGCAGGCGAAATAGGTCGTCACCGAGTTTTCCGAGGTGGAGACATAGAAGGCCACGCGGTCACCCGGCCGCACCCCCAGGTCGGACAGCGCCTGCGCAAAGCGGCGCACGCGGGCCAGCCATTCGGCATAGGTCCAGCGCCGGTCCTCGAAGACCAGGGCCAGGTGATCCGGGTAGCGGTCGGCGGAAGCCTCGAGAATGCGGGCGATATGCATCGGTTTCCCCTGCCTGTCACAGATTGGGACGGATCGCCGGCATCTCGCGCGCCGCGATCAGGTATTTGCACATCTCGGAGCTGCCGCCGACGATGGGCAGCGCGCGGGCGTCGCGGTAAAGCTGTTCGACCCGGCCGTATTGGCGGGTGACGCCGTCGCCGCCCAGGATCTGCACCGCGCGGTCGGAACAGAAGACGGCGGTCTCGGTCGCGACCAGCTTGGCCTGGCTGGCCTCGCGCATCAGATCCTTGCCGCCGATGCCGCCGTCATGCATCCTGGCCGCCCGCTGGGTCAGCAGTTCGGCCGCGTCGATCCGCCAGCTCATCTGCGCGATCATGTCCCAGATCAGCTGTTTCTGGCCCAGCCGCTCGCCGAAGCTGACGCGGCTTTGCGCATGGTCCCGCGCCAGGTCGAAGGCCGCCCGCGCGACGCCCAGGCCCGAGCCGCCCAGGATCACCCGCTCGAAGTTGAAGGCGCCCAGCATGATGCGGAAGCCGGCATTCACCTGTCCCAGCAGGTTTTCCTCGGGGACGCGGACCCCGTCCAGCGCGACCTCGCCCACGACCGAGCCGCGCCGGCCCATGAAGTCGTAAAGGCGGGGAAAGGACAGGCCGGGGGTATCGGCGGGAACCAGCACCGCGCTCATGCCTTTTTGCGGGGCGGCGTCGGGATCGGTGATGCCCCAGACGATATAGACATCGGCCTTGGTCGCGTTCGAGATATAGCGCTTGAACCCGTCGATCACCCATTCGCGGCTGGCCGCGTCAAAGCGGATCGCGGTTTCCATGCCGGCGCTGTCGGAACCGACATTCGGCTCGGTCATGCAGATCGAGCCGACGGCGCGGCCTTCCAGGATCGGCGTCAGGTAGCGTTCGCGCAGCGCCGGCCGGGCATGGCGGTGGATCGGGTAGGCGCAGGACAGGGCCGTGGCGATGGTCGTCTCGAAGGCGTAGTTCAGATAGGCCGCCTCTTCCGAGACGATCACCGCATGGGTCAGGCCGGGCCGCGACAGGCTGCCCGCGTAAAGGTCGGGGAACATCAGCTTCAGATAGCCGGCCTCGCCCAGGGCCCGCGCGACTTCCAGCTGGGCCGCGAAATCCTGGTCGCGCTCGATCCGGTCCACGCGCGGGGCCAGTTCGCGGGCCAGGAAATCGCGGATCTCGGCGCGGAAGGCCCGGTCCTCGTCATTCAGGAAGAAATCGCGCATCGTCGTCTTGCCTCATTCGCGGACGAAATCCGGGACGCCCAGGGTGTCGATCAGCCGCGCCGTCTCGCGCTGGACCAGCGCCAGGTTGCTGTCGCGCACGGTGGGCAGCAGGTGGCGCGCGCGGCGCAGCACGTCGTAATCCAGCGTCGCGGCGATCATCTCTTCGCCGGAACCGGCCACGGCCAGTTCGCGCCCGAAGGGATCGACGATGCGCGAACCGCCCCAGAAGGTCAGGTCGCGCTCGGTCCCGGTGCGGTTCACCATGACGACCGGAGCGCCATAGATCATCGCATAGAACCGGCAGGTCAGCGCCCAGCCACCGGGGTTGTCGAAATCGGCGCCCACCGCCTCTTCGCCGGAACTGACCGGGCAGATCAGCAGGGTGGCGCCATGCAGGAAGGCCAGATGGGTCAGCGCCGGGTTCCAGACATCGGCGCAGATCAGCAGGCCCGCGCGCCAATGCCCGTCCAGCTCGCAGGTCTCGACGAAGCGGCCGGGCGCGTAATGCTTGCCTTCTTCCAGCTTGCCATAGGTGGGCAGGTTCACCTTGCGGTGCAGATGGATCATCCGCCCGTCGCACAGGATCGCGGCCGCGTTGTAGAATTGCGCGGCCGGCCCCTCCTCGATGAAGCCCAGCGTCACGGCCATCGGCCCCGCCGCCTCGGCCAGCCGCTTCAGCCGCGGATCCTTGCGCGACATGGCGGCGTCCAGCAGGTTCTCGGAGCCGTAATGGCCGGTCAGGGACAGTTCCGGCATGACCAGCATGTCCAGCCCGGCCTCGCGCCCCCGCGCGATCCAGTGCAGGTGGCGGTCCAGATTGGCGTCGACATTGCCGATCTCGCTGGAGAATTGCGCGGCCCCGATGGTGATCGTCTTGCTGGTCGTCATCGCCCCGGCCCTTTCGCATCACCACCCCGAGGGCAGGGGCGCAGCCGCCCCCGCCCGTTCCACCTCAGATAAGGCCGTTATCCTGCAGGAACTTCGCCGCCGCATTCTCGACCGAGACCTTGTCCACGTCGACGCTGGCATTCAGCGCGGCCATGACCTGATCGTCCAGCTTGGCCGAGACCTCGTTCAGCAGGTCGCCGATGCCGGGGTTCGCCTCCAGCACCTCGGTGCGGATCACGGGCGCCAGCGCATAGCTGGGGAAATAGCCCTGGTCGTCCTCCAGCACGGTGAAGTCGAAGGCGGGAATGCGGCCGTCGGTGGCAAAGACCAGCCCCACGTCGACCTGCCCGTCCCGCAGCGCCTGATAGACCAGCCCGGTATCCATGCGCTTGACATTGGCGCGGCCGAACTCGAAGCCGTAAGCGGTCTCCAGCGGCTTCAGCCCATCCGGGCGGGCATAGAATTCGGCGTTGGAGCCGAAGCTGAGCGCCTGGCCGCCATTGATCGCCGCCGCAAGATCGGAAATGGAGGCGATGCCCTTTTCGCCGGCATCCGCCGCGCGCATCGCCAGGCCATAGGTGTTGTTCGCCTGGGACGGGTTCAGCCAGACGATGCCCTTCTGGGCGTCCAGTTCCTTGACCGTGTCATAGGTCTGCTGGGGGTCCAGCTTTTCCTCGATCTTGTTGTAGGTGATCAGCGAAGTGCCGGTATATTCCCAGTAGACGTCGATCTGGCCGTTCTCCATCGCCTGGCGCACCGCGGCCGAGCCCATGCCGGCGCGATTGTCGACCCTGTGGCCGTTCGCTTCCAGCACCTGCTGCGTGATGGCGGACAGGATCTGCTGTTCGGTGAAGTTCTTGCCGCCGACGACGATGTCGGCCGCCTGCGCGCCGGTCGCGAATGCCGCGAAGGCAAGTGCCGCAAGGCCGGATTTGACGGTGATGTTCATGGTGTTAGCTCCCTTTGGTTGTTGGTTTTGTTCCGCCTTATCGAAGCGGATTCACGCCCTTCGGGATCAGCCGCAACTGCGCCTGTCCCATCAGGAAATCGACGGCCACGGCCAGCGCGGCCGTCGGGACCGCGCCCGCCAGCAGCATGCCCGTGTCCATGAGGTCGATGCCGGTGAAGATCAGTTCGCCCAGGCCCCCGCCGCCGATCAGGAAGGCCAGCGGCGTCGTGCCCACGTTGATCGCCAGCGCCGTGCGGATGCCCGAGAAAATGACATAGAGCGCATTCGGGATCTCGACCCGCATCAGGATCTGCCGCTGCGTCATGCCCATGCCCGTCGCGGCCTCCTTCAGGTGCGAAGGCACGGCCAGGAGCCCGGCATAGGTATTGCGCACGATGGGCAGGAGCGAGGCCACGAACAGCCCGAAGAAGGCCGGGGGAAAGCCGATGCCCAGAAGCGTCATCGACAATGCGATGACCGCAAGCGTCGGGATGGTGGTGCCGATGTTGAAGACCTGCATCACCGTCTCGGCATAGCGCTCCA
Source organism: Paracoccus versutus (assembly GCF_000763885.1). GTDB lineage: Bacteria > Pseudomonadota > Alphaproteobacteria > Rhodobacterales > Rhodobacteraceae > Paracoccus > Paracoccus versutus. The sequence goes on from NZ_JRKO01000005.1 coordinate 82,743, forward strand.
TCGAGGGGCGCGACAGCCAGATGCCCACCGGCACGCCCGCCAGGATCGCCGCGCCGCCGGAGCTGGCGACCAGGAACACGTGCTGGCGCGTCAGGTAGGTGATGTCGTCCCAGTATGCCGTGATCTGGTCCAGCAACCCCGAGGTCGCCACCCAGATGCCCAGCAGGAAGATCAGCAGCATCGTCGCCCCGCGCCCCAGACCCAGCCAGCGTGTCATGACGCCCCCTGTTCCTGTCCCGCGCCCTTGTCGGGGCCATAGGTCGCGCGCAATGCCGCGGTCACGTCCGGCTGGGTGATGACGCCCGCGAAGCGGCCGTGATCGTCGGTGCAGGCCAGCCACATCGTGTCATGCGCGAACATTTCCGATACCACGGCACGCAGGTCCGCGCGGACCGGCACCGTGGCGGGCAGCGGATGGGCAAAGTCCCGGACCGCGCCCGAGGCGCCGGCCATCTCTTCGGCGGTCACGAAGCCCACCGGGCGACGGTCGCTGTCGATGACGACCGCGCGGCGCGCCTTTGCGACGGTCAGCTGGTGCAGCGCGTCCGACACCTTGGTCGACCGCGCGGTCACCGGCACCTCGGTCGAGGCCACCTCTTCGGCCGTGACCAGCCGCAGCCGCTTGAGCGTGCGGTCCGCGCCCACGAAATCGGCGACGAAGGCATTGGCGGGATGGGCCAGGATCATGTCGGGCGTGTCGTATTGCTCGATCCGGCCGGCGCGGAAGATGGCGATCTTGTCGCCCATCTTCACCGCCTCGTCGATGTCGTGGCTGACGAACATGATGGTCTTCTTCAACTCGGCCTGCATCTTCAGGAACTCGTCCTGGATGATCTCGCGGTTGATCGGGTCGATGGCGCCGAAGGGCTCGTCCATCAGCATCACCGGCGGATCGGCGGCCAGCGCCCGGATGACGCCGACGCGCTGCTGCTGGCCGCCCGACAGCTCCTTGGGATAGCGCCGCAGGAACTGGCGCGGGTCGAGCCCGACGAGGTCGAGCAGGTCGGCCGCGCGCTGCCGGGCCTTGCGGATGTCCCAGTTCAGCAGCCGGGGAACGACGCAGATGTTCTCCTCGACGGTCATGTTCGGGAACAGGCCGATCTGCTGGATCACATAGCCGATGTTGCGGCGCAGCTGGATATCGTCCAGCTGCGAGGTGTCCTGGCCGTCGATGTAGATCTTGCCGCTGGTAGGCGGGATCAGGCGGTTGATCATCTTCAGCGCCGTGGTTTTGCCGCAGCCCGAGGGCCCCAGCAGGATGCAGATCTCGCCGGTGGGCACTTCCATGTTCACCCGGTCGGCGGCCACGATGTCGGCGCCGGGGGTCTTGAATCTCTTGGTCAGGTCTTCGAGTCGGATCATCCGCAAAAGTCCTTGCTCGGAAGCGTCAGCGTTTCAGCCCGGCCGGGGTCAGCCGCTTTTGCAATTGCAAAAGCGCCCAGTCGGCCACGATGGCGAGAAGGGAGACGGCGAGAGCGCCGGTGACAAGCTGGCGCGGGTCGGTCTGCGAGATGCCGCGCGCGATCAGCACGCCCAGGCCGCCGGCGCCGATATAGGCGGCGATCGCCGCGACGCCGATGTTCATGACCACGGCGGTCCGCACGCCCGCCATGATGACCGGGATCGCGATGGGGATCTCGAGCCGGGTCAGCCGCTGAAAGGGCGTCATGCCCATGCCCGTCGCCGCCTCGCGCAGCGCCGGATCGACGTTGGTGATGGCGGTATAGGTGTTGCGCACGATGGGCAGCTGCGAATAGAGCAGGATCGCGATCACCGCGGGCAGCCAGCCGATCCCCTGGCCGATCTTGGACAGGATCGGGATCATCAGGCCGAAGAGCGCGATCGAGGGAATGGTGACGATGATCGAGGCCACATAGAGCACCCCGTCCGCGACGCGCCGGTTCTGGGTGATGGCGATGCCGATGGGAACGCCCGTCAGGATCGCCAGCCCCACGGCCACGGCGACGATCGAGATGTGCTCGCCCGCCAGACGCAGGATGACCGGCCAGTTATTCGCAATGAAACCAATTATTTCCATATCCGTCTTTCCCTCGGGCAGAGATGGAGGCCTGATCGGCGCTATCCCGGAATAGCCCGGTTGAAACGGCATCAAGTTGCGCCAATTCGTCATCAGCTTGCACGAATCCGTCGCGAGGACGGTTCAGGCGCCATTGAGCCGGGGCGGAGATCCTCCCTCCGCCGGATCGCATATCGCAGATCTGTCGCATGGCTCCATCTTGCAACAATTCCGGCCGCAGGACCACCCTGCCGTGTCCGGCCGCCGGGGCCCATGGGACGAAATTGGTTGAAGGCGGAAGGATTTCTGGCTCATCGCGACGATCCAGGGACGAAGATGAGCCAGCGAGGCGTTGACCGGAAAGCGGCCGCCGTTCGGGCGGATGGACTGCCGCGCGATGCGTATTTCTTGGCCTCGCCGCCAGTAGCGGGCCGGTCGTCGAGAGCCAGGTCGGGATGCCGCAGATCTGCTGCGCGCTGCGCCTTTGGCTGGCTGAGGGTCGCATCGGACCTCTCGGCGAACATCCTGGCAGGCATCGCCCGTATCGGCATCCGAAGCGGCGAGGCTGGGCGGAACCCGCCGAACCTTCCGGCCATGGGCCGGGGGGTGCTACGGATATGCCTCGGGGTTCAGGAATCCAGGCGCATGCTTGCCATTTCTTTTGCAAGCGCGTTGCACATCAGATGCTTGGCCGGGTCGATCGGGCTTGAGGTCGATACGAAGATCCCCACCCGGATGTTTGCCAGCATCTCCTGGATCAGCGGCACGAAGCGGAGCTGGCCGTCCTCGACGTCGTCGTAGAAGCCGATCTTGGTGTAAAGCCCGATCCCGTGACCGCCCAGGATCATCTGCTTCGCAAGAAACAAAGTGTTCGTGAAGATATGCGTCGACAGCGGCGTCACCAATGTCGTGATCGCCTGGTCGATGATCGAATTGCCGCCTCGGGCGTCGATGGTGCGCACCAGCCTGTAGGCGGCAATGTCGTCGATGGTGACACTGGTCCGGCCCGCAAGCGGATGGTCGGGACGGACGATGACGCCGAAGGGCGCGGATTTTTCGGATAGCAGCCTGACGCCGGGATGGTCCGAGAACGTAAAGGCGATCCCGATCTCTGCCGCGCCGCCGGCCACGGCCTGCAAGGCGTCCTCGGGTTGGGCGGTCGTGACCGAGATCGAGATGTCGGGATAGATCTTGCCGAACTCGTTCATCGCCCGAGGCAGGCAGCCCATCGCAATCGAATCGATCGTGTGGATATTGATATGCCCCGTGCGCAGATCGCGCATGTCGTCGATCAGGATCTTGGTGCGCTCGAAATCGTGAAGCACCGTGCGGCAATGCTCGAGAAGGATCGCGCCGACTGCCGTAAGCTCTACCCCCTCGGGGGTGCGGTCGAAGATCGAGACGCCCAGCCGCTGCTCGACGTTGAGGATCTTGCGGTTGACCGAGGTCGAGGAGACGTTGAGAAGCTGCGCCGCCTTGCGGATCGACCGCTGTCGGGCGACCTCGTCGAAATACTTCAGGAAGCTGGTATGCATGCTGCCTCCACGCGAAAGGGGGGTGATGCGTTTTCTGCACCACCGTTGGCAGAACTTTCTTCTATCTGCACTGCCCCTGCAACGCTAAAGTCAGGGCAACAAGGTCGAAACAAGGGCCGCCTTCCCACCAACAGAGAGATGGAAAGATGCGATACAGAACAAGGATGGACCGGCGCAGCCTGCTGCGGGGTATGACGGCCCTTGGCGCCGCCTTTGTTGGAACCCGGATCAGCATCGAACGGGCCTGGGCCGCCGATACCCATACGATCAAGCTGCAGCTCGGCTGGCTGGCGGGGAATGGCATCCTGGGCGAGCTGGCTGCCGATCAGAACGGCTATTTCGCCGAGGAAGGGCTGGCGCTGGACGTCGTTGCCGGGGGTCCGAACGTGGACGGCGTTGCCTCGGTCGCGTCGGGACGGGCCGAGATCGGTTCCATCAGCTCCAGCCCGTCGCTGATGCTGGCGCGGTCCCAGGGGCTGCCGGTCAAGTGCATCGCGGCAGGTTATCAGCAGCACCCCTTTACCTATTTCTCGCTTGAGAAGAACCCGGTGCGGGAGCCGAAGGATCTGATCGGCAAGACCGTCGCCACCAACGGCACCGCGCGGATCCTGTTGCAGGCGCTGCTGGCCGCCAACGGCATCCCCGAGGATCAGGTCGAGGTGCTTGTGATGGGCGCGGACATGTCGCCGCTGCTGACGGGCCAGGCCGATGTGGTGACGGGTTGGAAAACCAATGTCAGCGCCTTGTCGGTGCTGGGGCCCGAGCGGGTCGACATGACCTTGTGGGATGCGGGCATAAAGCTTTACGCCAATCCCTACTATGTCACCGACAAGTCGCTGAACGAAAACCCCGAGCAGGTCCGCGGGATGTTGCGCGCGATCGCCCGCGGCTGGGGCTGGGTGCATGACAATCCCGAGGCCGCTGTCGACATCCTCGTGTCGCGTTATCCCAACCTCGACCGGGATGCCGAACTCGCGGCGGTGGGTTCCGTGGTCGAATACAGCTTCAACGAGGTGACGCGCGAACACGGCTGGGGCACGATGACGCGCGAAAACTGGCAGGCGCAGATCGACATCTACGATCGCCTTGGCCAGTTCGAAGGCGCGGCGCCTGCGGTCGATGACGTCATGACCCTTTCGGTGCTGGATGAAATCGCCGCGGTGCGGCCGGTATACGGTTGAACGACATGATGGAACCCATGGAAACCCTTGTGGGGCAGCCGGTCGGTGCGACGCATGGGAGCGCTCCGGCGGCCCGGCTGGACGCGGCAACGGTCCGCTTCGGAACCTATACCGCGATCGACAAGCTTGACCTGGAGCTTGAGGCCGGTGCGTTCTACACCATCCTTGGCCCGTCGGGATGCGGCAAGTCCACGCTGCTGCGGCTGGTCTCGGACCTGATCCCCGCCGCGGGGGGCGATGTCTCGATCTTCGGCAAGACGACCGAAGAGGCGCGGCTGGCGCGGGAATTCGCCTTCGTCTTCCAGGATGCCGCCCTGCTGCCCTGGCGGTCGGCGCTGAAGAATGTCGAGCTGCCGCTGGAAATCGGGCGCAAGCGCGGGGTCGCAATCCCCACCGGGCCGCGCAATCCGCGCGAATTGCTGGAGCTGGTCGGCCTGAAGGGGCGCGAAAACGCCCTTCCGCACGAACTTTCGGGCGGGATGCGCCAGCGGGTCGCCATTGCGCGCGCGCTGCTGTGCCAGCCCAAGCTGCTGCTGATGGACGAGCCCTTCGGCGCCCTGGACGAAATGACCCGCGACCGGCTGAACCTTCAGCTGCTGGATATCTGGCGGGAAACGGGAACGACGATCCTGTTCGTGACCCATTCCATTTCCGAGGCGGTCTTCCTGGGGCAGAAGGTGATCATGCTGCGCGCCAATCCCGGACGCCTGCGCGAGATCGTCGATATAGACCTGCCCGAGCCGCGGCAGATGAAACTGCGCGATACGCCCGAGTTCAACCGCTATTGCAGCTATCTGCGCGAACTTCTGGAGACCTGCTGATGGCTGTCATCGAAAACCTTGGCATCGCCGATCCCCATGCCCTCGCCCGAAGCGCGGCGCGCAAGGAAAGGCTGGTCTCGACCATCGTGCCCATCGCAACGGCAGTCGCGCTGATCGGGCTATGGCAACTGGGGGTCAGGGCCTTCGGCGTGCCGACCTATATCGCCCCCGCGCCTTCGGATGTCGCCGTCACCTTTGTCGAGAAGTTCCCGCTGCTGATGCAGAACTTCTGGCCCACCTTCTTCGAGAGCGTGGCGGGCTTCGTGGTGGGCAATCTGGCCGCCATCCTGATCGCGGTGGCCTTTGTCCATTCCCGCAATGTCGAGCGGGCGTTCTTCCCGATCGCCGTCTTCGTGAACACGATCCCGATCCTGGCCATCGCGCCGATCCTCGTGCTGATCTTCGGGCCGGGCATGACGGCAAAGGTGGTGATCGCCGCGCTGATCTGCTTCTTCCCGACCCTGGTCAACATGGTGGGCGGCCTGCAATCGGTCAGCCCCCAGACGCTGGAACTGGCGCGCATCCTGTCGGCCTCGAAAGCCGAGGTCTTCTGGAAGATGCGCCTGCCGTCGTCGCTGCCGTTCCTGTTCTCGGCGCTGAAAATCTCGGCCACGACCTCGGTCATCGGTGCGATCGTGGGCGAATGGGTCGGGGCGGATCTGGGCCTGGGTGCGCTGATCATCGACGCGACCTTCAATTTCAACTCGCCGCTGCTCTACGCCACGGTGCTCATGTCCTCGGGGCTGTCGGTCCTGATGTTCGCCCTGGTCACGCTGGCCGAACGCCGGATCGTGCGCTGGTAGCCTGAGACCCTTCGAAAACAACCGGAAATCGACGCCGTGGGCCCGACCCGCCCCGGCGTGACAGGAGGAGCTTGTCCAAAATGACCGATCGCATCAGGGATTTTCTTACCACCAGGGCCGAGCAGGTGCCGGTCGTCAGCGACACCGATGTGGTGGTGATCGGGGCGGGACCGGCGGGTCTGTCCGCCGCCGTGTCGGCCGCCCGGAACGGGGCGCGGGTGACGCTGGTCGAGCGCTATCACCACCTGGGCGGCATGGCGTCGGGAGGCATGGTCCTTGTGCTGGACGACATGGTGAACGACGGGACCGAGATCGTCACCACCGGCATCGTCAGCGAATTCGTGGACCGGATGCAGCGCCAGGACGGCGCCGTCTTTCCCCCGCCCGAAGATTGCCTGACCAATTGGGAAATGTGGCGGAAATGGGCGCGCTGGGGCTGCATCGACTTTCACAAGCAGGGCATGCCGCAGCCGATCATCCACGCGGTCGCCTTTGATCCCGATGCCTGGAAGCGGGTCAGCCTGGACCTGGTCGCCGAGGCGGGGATCGAGCTGCGCACCCACAGCTGGTTTTCGGAAGCCATCGTCGAGAACAACCGCGTCAACGGCGTGATCGTGCAGACCAAGCTGGGCCGGCAGGCGATCCGGGCGCGGATGGTGGTCGATGCCTCGGGCGACCTGGACGTGGCGGCCTCGGCGGGCGCGTCCTTCGTGACCGGGCAGTTCATCGTCACGACGGTCTTTCGCCTGATGGACGTGGACACCGCCAAGGCGGAAGCGTTCGAATATGAAAACCCCGAAGCCTTCAAGGCCCTGGACCGCCAGGCGAGGCGCGTCATCGGCGGGGCCTGGGGGATGTGGTGGCTGAAGACGCCGCTGCCCGGCGTCGTCTGGTGCAACTGCCCGCATATGCCGGGCTATGACGGCCTGTCGCCGGAACACATGGTCGAGGCCGAATACGAAGGCCGCCGCCGGATGATGGCGCTGCTGGAATTCGCCCGCGCGAACCTGCCGGGCTTCGAGAATGCCAAGATGCTGGGCGCGGCCGAGCAGATGGGCATCCGGCAGACGCGGCTGCTGCAGGGCGAATACGTCGTCACCAAGGACGATGTGAAACGGCGCCGCCATTTCGACGACTCGGTCTGCCGGGGCCGGGACTATTACACCCCCTATCGGGCCTTGCTGCCCAAGGGCATCGACAACCTGATCGTCGCCGGACGCCACTATTCCGTCGAAAGCGAGGCGCAGAAGCAATCGCGCGAAATCCCCCCCTGCATGGCCCAGGGCGAGGCCGCGGGCGTGGCCGTGGCCAAGGCGCTGGAGGCGAACTGCGCGCTGCGCGACGTCGATGTCAGGGCCATCCAGAAACAGATGCGGGCGCAGGGCGCCGATCCGGGCGACATGCCCTCGGCCAACGCATTGATCGAACCAATCGCCGCCGCCTGAGAAAGGGAACGACCATGACGAAACAGCACCTTCCGCTGGAGGGCATCCGCGTCCTCGACTTTACCCAGGTGATGATGGGGCCCTGCGCCACGCAGATGCTGGCCGATTTCGGTGCGGACGTGATCAAGATCGAGCGGCCGGGCGAGGGCGACCTGTCGCGCAATTTCTTCGGCGAGCCGAGCGAGGAGGCGATGAACAACGCGGTCTTCGCCTCGCTCAATCGCAACAAGCGGTCGGTGGAGATCAACACCAAGTCCGAGGCGGGCCGCCGGATGATCTATGACCTGGTCGCCCAGTCGGACGTGGTCGTGGACAATTTCCGGGCCGGGGTGATGCGGCGCCTGGGTTTCGACTATGACACGCTGTCGAAGATCAACCCCGCCATCATCTGCGCCTCGGGCACCGGCTTCGGAGAAGTCGGCCCCTATGCCCACAAGGGCGGCCAGGACGTGCTGGCCCAGGCGATGACCGGGGTCATGGAAAAGACCCAGGATCCGGCGGTTCCGAAGTCGATCTATCCGACCACGCTGTGCGACTACACCGCCGGGATGCATCTTGTGCAGGGGATCCTTGCCGCGCTGCTGGCGCGGGCCAAGACCGGGCGCGGGCAGAAGGTCGGCGTCTCGCTCTATGACTCGATGATCGCCATGCAGATGCAAGAGGCCGCGCAATGGTCGAAGCATCGCGAGGTGCTGAACTGGGCCGCGATGCCCCTGACCGGCGTCTTCGACACCAGCGACGGGGCGGTGGTGGTGGTCGGCGCCTTCAAGCCGCATCCGCTGCGCGACATCTGCGCGGCCCTGGAGATCGAGGATCTGTCGGCCGATTATCCGAACCTTGCGGCGCAGCGGGCGCACAAGCCCTATCTGCAGGGACGCTTCCGCGATGCCTTTGCAACCAACACGACCGCCCATTGGATCAAGCGGCTCGAGGATCAGGATCTGCTGTGCGCGCCCGTCCGTTCCCTGGGCGAGGCGCTGGATGACGCCCAGACCGCGGCCAATGGCATGCTGCTGGACCTGGACCATCCGATCCTGGGAAAGATCACCCTGGTCGGCTCGCCCGTTCATCTCAGCGAGGCTCCGGTGGTGATCCGCCATGCGCCGCCGCGACTGGGGGAGCATACCGACGAGGTCATCCGCGAATTCAGCCTGAACGCCGTCGCGCGGAAGGAGGCGGTATGACTGTTCGCTTCGAAGTCGTCGACCAGGTCGCGCGCGTCACCATCGACCGCCCCGACCGGATGAATGCCGTCGATGCGGCAACCGATGCCAGGCTTGACCGCATCTGGTCGGAAATCGAGACGCGCAGCGATGTCCGCTGCGTGGTCCTGACCGGGGCGGGGGACCGGGCCTTCAGTGCCGGCGCGGACATGAAGGCCGCGAACGGGCTGAGCGGGCTGGAATACTGGGGGGCGGCCAATCCGAACGGCTTTGGCGGCATCGCCCTGCGGCAAAGCCTGACCGTGCCGGTCATTGCCCGGATCAACGGCCTTGCCCTTGGCGGCGGGTTCGAGATGGTGCTGGGCGCGGATATCGTCATCGCCTCGACCGAAGCCCGGTTCGGGCTGCCAGAGGCGCGGGTCGGACGCCTGCCCTTGGACGGCGGCATGGTCGCCCTGCAGCGTCTGATCCCCCGCAACATTGCGGCCGGGCTGATGATGACGGGCCGGATGCTCTCTGCCCAAGAGGCCGCGCAGTTCGGGCTGGTCAATGCGGTCGTGCCGCCCGACCGGCTGGATGCCGAGGTTGACGCCTGGGTCGCGGACATCCTGTCCTGCGCGCCCCTGTCGGTGGCCGCGATCAAGGACACGATCCGCTCGACGGCCCACCTGAATCCGCACGAGGCGCGCGACCTGCGCCGCCCGGCCCTGATCGCTGCCCTGCAATCCGAGGATTCGATCGAAGGCGTCGCCGCATTCCGCGAAAAGCGCGCGCCCGTCTGGCGCGGCCGGTAGGCGCCATGGCGCTTGTCATCCAGGGCCGGTGCATCGACGTCAAGGACGGGATCTGCACCACCTCCTGTCCCGTCGACTGCATCTACGAGGGCGAGCGGATGTTCTACATCCACCCGACCGAATGCATCGAATGCGGCATGTGCGAAAGCATCTGCCCCGTCGACGCGATCCGATACGAGGATGAGCTGGACCCCGAAAACGCCATCTTCGCGCGCATCAACCGCGAGGTCTTCATCAACGAGGCGGGCGAGATGGAAGAACCCGGCGGCTGGTCCCGCGCCATGGCGCCCCGGCCGGATCACCCGGATCTGCCGGTCGGCCCTCGTCCAGCCATGCAGGCAAACCAAAGGAGAACAGGATGAAAGGGATCGTCGCTGCGGTGCCGACACCGGTCGACGCACGGGGCCGCTTTCTGGGGGCCGCCTTTGTGGAACATGCGCGCTGGGCCCTGGCCAATGGCTGCGACGGATTGAACGTCCTGGGGTCTACCGGCGAGGCGAATTCGCTCGACACCGGGACGCGCCGCATGGTCATGATCCAAGCCGCCGAGGCGCTGGACCTTTGCCGCCTGATGGTCGGAACCGGCACGCCGTCGATTGACGAAACCATCGGCCTGACCTGCCATGCCGATGACCTGGGCTATCCTGTGGCCCTGGTTCTGCCGCCCTATTACTATACGCCCCCGTCCGAAGAGGGGCTGATCGCCTGGTATCTGGCGCTTCACGCGGCGCTGGGCGACCGGCCGATCCGGGTCTGGTTCTACAATTTCCCGCAGATGACCGGCTTCGTGATCCCCGAGAGGGTGATCGCGCATCTGCACGCCGCGGCGCCGCAGCGGTTCGACGGCATCAAGGACAGTTCCGGCGACCTTTCCTATTGCCGCAGCCTGGTCTTCAGGCTTCCCGGCCTGCAGGTCTTTCCCAGTTCGGAAACCTCCCTGGCCGAGGGACGAAGGGACGGCTTCGCGGGCTGCATCTCGGCCACGGCGAACCACACCGCCCCGATATGCGCCCGCGTCTGGCAGGGAGAGGTGGGCCTGGCGCCCCGGCTGGCCGAGCTGCGGGCCGCCATATCGGCATGCCCCCTGATCCCCGCGGTCAAGTATCTGGTGGCCCGCCGCACCGCCAACCCCGAATGGCAGAACGTGCTGCCGCCCTTCACGGCCCTTGGCGCGTCCGCCATCGCATCGCTGGATCGACTGGCGTTCGATCGCGTCGCAGCCTGAACCCAGCAGGAGACAATCATGAAAGACATGAACGAAATCCAGGGCAACCTGGTCGGTGGCGAATGGCTGCTGGACGGCGACTGCCGGCCCAACGTCAACCCGTCCGATACGCGCGACATCATCGGGCGTTTTGCCTGCGCGGGCCGCGCCGCGGTCGACCAGGCCGTCCAGGCTGCCCGGTCGGCCTTTCCGGCTTGGGCCTCTGCCGGTCCGCAGGTCCGGCATGACCTGCTTGATGCCGTCGGCACCGAATTGCTGGCGCGCAAGGAAGAGATCGGCCGCCTTCTTGCGCGGGAAGAGGGCAAGACCCTGCCCGAGGCCATGGGCGAGACCATCCGCGCAGGCCAGGTCTTCAAGTTCTTTGCCGGAGAGGCGCTGCGCGTCACCGGAGATGCCCAGCAGTCGGTCCGCCCCGGCATCGACGTCGCCGTCACCAGAGAGCCCGTGGGCGTCGTCGCCCTGATCACGCCCTGGAACTTTCCGATCGCCATCCCGGCCTGGAAGATCGCGCCCGCGCTGGCCTATGGCAATTGCGTGGTGTTGAAGCCCGCCGAATTGACGCCGGGCTGCGCCCATGTGATCGCGCAGCTTCTGCACAAGCATGGCTGCCCGGCCGGCGTCTTCAACCTGCTGATGGGGCCGGGATCGGTCGTGGGGGATGCCCTGGTGTCGCATCCGGGCGTCGACGCGGTGTCCTTCACCGGCTCGGCCGCGACCGGGTCGCGCATCGCCGCGACATGCGGCACCCTGCGCCGGAAGGTGCAGCTCGAGATGGGCGGCAAGAACCCGATGGTCGTGATGGACGACGCGGATCTGCGGACTGCGGTGCAGGCCTGCCTGAATGGCGCGTTCTTCTCGACCGGGCAGCGCTGCACCGCGTCTTCGCGGCTGATCGTGCAGAAAGGCATCCACGATGCCTTTGTCGAGATGCTTGGCCGCGAAATGCGGGCCCTGCGCGTTGGCGATGCCTTGCAGGCGGATACCCAGATCGGGCCGGTGGTCGACCAGCGCCAGCTGGATTCCAACCTTGCCTATGTCGAGCTGGCGCGAAGCGAAGCTGCCGAGGTGGTTGGCGGCGAGCGGCTGGAGCTGGACAAGCCCGGTTTCTACCAGGCCCCGGCCCTGTTCCTGGAAACGACGAACGACGCCCGCATCAACCGCGAGGAAATCTTCGGCCCCTGCGTCTCGGTCATCCGGGTCGGGGATTTCGACGAGGCCCTGGCCATTGCCAATGACACGGAGTTCGGCCTTTCAGCCGGGATCTGCACTGGCAGCCTGAAATACGCGTCGGAATTCCGCCGCAGGGTCGAGGCGGGGATGGTCATGGTGAATCTTCCGACCGCGGGCGTCGACTATCATGTGCCGTTCGGAGGGCGTAAGGGCTCGTCCTTCGGTCCGCGGGAACAGGGCCGCTATGCTGCCGAGTTCTACACGGTGGTGAAGACAGCTTATCAGCTTGCCTAGCAATCGGGCCACTGGCCGCCCATGCCATGGCCTGGAGGCGGGAAGAATGCATGGCTAAGCCCGCGCGGGCCGGTGGCGCATCCCGTTCCGGCCCGCGAAGCGCGGCGCGGGGACCATGCCATCGAAGGGCCGCAGCTCGGCTTGCCGATCCCGAAGCACGATCCGAATGCCGCCTTGCCGGGACCGGGCGATTTGCCGCGCGAGGACTGGCCGCGCGTCGGCATCGTGGCAGGGCTGGGCTTCGCCATGCTGGGGCTTTGGGACATGCGGGCGGGGCGGCCTCTGCGATGGGCTGCGCTTGTCGGGGGCCTTCGGGGCCTCGACCAAGATCGGTTGCCAGCCCTTTACCGACCATGGCCTGAGGTGCATCCCGGAATCGCATGCGCTGCTGGCCGTGGCGGCCTGGCGGATTGGCTTTGTCGTGGTCTATTTCTGCGCCCTTCCGCGGCGCAGGCGGCCTGCGAGCGGATCGCCGCGACTCCGGTGCCCTTAGCCTATTCCTTGTTTCTGCCCCGTTGGGCGCTGGTCTTCCGCCTGCTGCCGCCTTTTGCTCGGGCCGGGTCGCTGGGCTGGTGGATGCTGCTGCGGTTGCTTTGCTCGCCTATACCTTCTTCGGGCTCAGCACACTGAGCCATCAGCTGGGAGGCCCGTTCGCCGTCGTCTATGCCGTCTTCCTGGACATCGTCCATCGCAAGCTGAACTTTGCCGAATTCTACCTTAGTCGGGTCCATACCGGCACTTCGGTCGGCGCGCTGATGACGGTCGTCTCGGTCTCGGGGCTGGACGCCTGGCTCATCGCGCGCGAGCAGATCCCGATGATGTGGGCGCAGAACGTCTCGGAGATGGTGTCGAGCCCGACCCTGATCTTCGTCGCCATCCTGCTGCTGGTGCTGGGCCTGTTCATGGATGCCACGCCGGTGATCCTGATGCCGACGATCTGAGGGCAGGGCTGGCAAACCGCCCGCGGCTGATCACTTGGGAAGGTGGTTTACCCATCCTTCACGGCGAGGCCATCGTGGGCGGAATCGGCGTGTCGGGGGCGCTGGGACAGGAGGACGCGGAATATGCCCAGGCGGGGCTTTGCCGTCTGGGCCTGTCCAGCGGGATCTGAAGCGGGTCAGGCGCTGACCAGGCGCAGGATCGTGTCGATATTGAAGCGGAGGCGCTCTTCCAGCGCCTCTTTCGCCATCAGGTCGCGCTCGAAGATGATCGAGCCGGTGAAGCGGTTGGTCAGATAGTAATAGCCGATCGCGGCGATGGTGATGTTCAGCTGCACCGGATCGATTCCCGGCCGGAACTCGCCGCTTGCGACCCCGCGCTGCAGGATGGTGTCGACCATCGACACGAAGCGGCGGCTGTAGATCTTGACGATCTCGGATTTCTTCAGGTGCTTGGCCCGGTGAAGGTTCTCGCTGTTGACCAGCGTGATGAACTCGGGGTGCTTCAGGTAATATTCCCAGGTGAAGCGCACCAGCCGCTCCAGCGCCTCTTTCGGGGGCAGGTGGTCCAGGTCCAGCTTCTGCTCGGCGTCGCGAATGTCGATATAGGCATTCTCCAGCACGGTCTGGAACAACTCTTCCTTGCTGCCGAAGTAGTGATAGAGCATCCGCTTGTTGGCATCGGCCTTTTCCGCAATCACGTCCACGCGGGCGCCGCCCAGGCCATTGCGGGAAAACTCGTTCAGCGCCGCCTTGAGGATGCGTGCCTTGGTCGCTTCCGCATCGCGGGTGCGGTGCTTGGTGCGCTGTGGCGTCTTGGCTTCTGCGGTCACGCTGCGTCTCCGGTAATTCTGTGCTGGTCCAATGCCGTCCTACGGAAAGTTATCGCACTCCTTGCCCGGCGCAAGACGGAGATGGCAACTTTATGCACTATCCGGTTAATGATTCCGCTTGACTCGCCTCCCCTCAAACAAGTAACCAGTTAGTGCGTTATCGACTGTGCCGCCATCTCGGGTCTGAGGAGAGATCCTGGCGGCGCCTTGCAAGGGAGGCTGAGGATGTCCACGTTCATCAAGGACTTTATCGACCGCGAGGTCATGACCCGCCGCAAGCTGCTGCTGGCGGGTGCCGCCGGCATCGCGACGATGGCCGTTCCGGGGATGTCCGGCCGCGGGCAGGCGCGCGCCGCGCTGGTGGACCCTGCCATTGCCTGGAGCTATCGCGACCGTGCCTCGGCTTATTGGAACGCTGTCGTCTCGGGCGGTGAGGCCTTTGTCGAATCCATCGGGCGCGGCAAATCCGATCTGGTCAGCCTGATCAGCGAGGGGTCGTCGGAAAAATCGCTGGCCGACATCAAGGCTTTCCTGGCCAAGACCGGCGGCAACTGCGCCATCGCCTGCGATCCGAACGACAGTCCCAACGCCCGGCCCATCGTCGAGGCGGTGCAGGCGGCGGGGGGCTATATCTCGACCATCTGGAACAAGACCGACGACCTGCACCCTTGGGATTTCGGCGACAACTACGTCAGCCACATGACCTGGTCGGACGAACAGCCGTCCGAGCAGACCGCGCGGATCCTGTTCGAGGCGATGGGCGGCAAGGGCGGCGTCGTGCACCTGGGCGGGATCGCGGCGAACAATCCGGCGGTCGAGCGGTTGGCCGGGCTGCATAACGCCCTGAAGGATTTCCCCGACATCGAACTGCTGGACGCGCAGCCCGCCGATTGGGACACGACCAAGGCGGCGCAGCTGATGTCCTCCTTCCTGACCCGCTATGGCGACCGCATCACCGGCGTTCACTGCGCCGCCGACAACATCGCCTATGGCGTGATCGAGGCGCTGCGGGCCGAAGGCATCACCGACATGCCCATCGTCGCCTATGACGGCAATCCCGAGGCGGTGAAGCTGGTCATGGACGGCCAGCTTCTGGCGACGGTCTTTACCAATCCCTATTGGGGTGGCGGCATCTCGGCGGCCCTGGCCTATCATGCCGCGATCGGCACGTTCAAACCCTCGGACGAGCCGCAGGAGCATCGCGAGTTCTACGGCCCGACGATCCTGATCACGCAGGCCGATGCAGCCGCGTTCAAGGCCCAATATCTGGACGCCACGCCGGATTATGACTGGACCGACTTCTGGGGGCCGGGCAACGGCCAGATCCAGTATCGCTGACTTCTGAAAATCCACGGGTCGACCGCGCTGCGGTCCTCCCCGCCGTCCTTTCCAGGGGCGCGCGGCCGGGCAGTGTTGAGGAGAACTGCGTTGAAGATGAAGCTCACCCGCGAGAATGTCATCCGATGGGCTCCGGCCCTCGTGCTGCTGGGGTTGGTCGTGCTGTTCACGGCGATCAATCCCGCCTTCCTGTCGCAACGCAACCTGGCCCGGATCGCGCTGGCCGCGACGCCGCCGATGATGGTGGCGCTTGGCGTCACCTTCATCATCGTCATGGGCTCCATCGACCTGTCGATGGAGGGGGCGGTGTCGCTTTGCGCGGTGCTGTTCTGCCTGCTGTTCCTGAAGCTGGGCGGTTCCCTGGGCGCGGGCGCCTGGCTGGCCATTCCGGCGATCCTGCTCTGCGGCGCCTTCTTCGGCTGGCTGACCGGGATGGTCCATGTGCGGCTTCAGATCCCGTCGTTCATGGCCAGCCTGGCGATGGGCTTCGTTGGCACCGGGGCGGCGGTGTTGGTCACGGGCGGGGATATCGTCCGCATTGATGACGATGTGTTCCGCGCCCTGCTGACCTGGCGCATCCTTGGCTTTCCGCTGATGGTCCATATCGCCGTCCTGCTGGTCCTGCTGGCCTGGTTCATCCAGAACCACACGACGCTTGGCCGTAACTTCTACGCCGTCGGCGGCGGCGAGGAGCTTGCCCATGCCTCGGGCGTGAACGTGCGCCGGGTGCGGCTGGCGGGTTTCGCGCTGGCCGGGGTGTTCTACGCCATCGCCGCGATCTTCCAGGTGGCGCGGCTGGGGCAGGCGGAATCGGTGACAGGCGCGAACCTGATGTTCATCGCCATCACCTCGGTCGTCGTCGGCGGCGTCGCGCTGTGGGGTGGGATCGGCGGCGTGCTGAACGCGGTCGTCGGCGTGCTGATCGTCAATGTCATCGGCAATGGCATGGTCGTCATCGGCCTGCCCAACTACCTTCAGGACGGGTTGCTGGGCGTCCTTGTCATCGTCGCGGTCGTGCTGTCCACCGACCGGCGGCTTGTCAGTTTCGCGAAATGAGGCCGCCATGTATCAGCTAAGCTCGGTCGACAAGAAATTCCCCGGCGTCCATGCGCTGAAATCCATCGACTTCCACATCAAGCGCGGCGAGATCGTCGGGCTGGTCGGTGAGAACGGCGCAGGAAAGTCGACGCTGATGAAGGTGATCTACGGCGCCTATCAGCCCGACGGCGGCCAGATCCTGATCGACGGCAAGCCGGTGCATTTCGCCAATCCCCGGCAGGCGATGAAACGCGGCATCGGCATGGTCTTCCAGGAACAGTCGCTGATCCCCAACCTGACGGTGATGGAGAACATCTTCCTGGGCTACGAGGCGCAGTTCACCCGCCTGGGCGTGGTGAACTGGAAGGCGATGGCCGCGGCTGCGAAGAAACAGCTTGCCAAGGTCAAGCTGGAGATCGATCCCGCCACGGTGACTTCGGCCCTGTCCTTTGCGCAGCGCCAGCTGGTCGAACTGGCCAAGGTGCTGACGCTGGAGGAACGGATCGAGGGCGACCTGGTCATCCTGCTGGACGAGCCGACCTCGGTGCTGTCCGAGGAGGAGGTGAAGCTGCTTTTCAAGCTGGTGCGCGAACTGACCAGCCGCGCGTCCTTCATCTTCGTCAGCCACCGCATGGACGAGGTGATGGCGCTTTCGGACCGCATCTATGTGATGAAGGACGGGCAGGTGATGGATGTCGTCGCCAAGGCCGATGCCGATGCCAGCGCGATCCAGCACAAGATGGTCGGCCGCCACGTGGACCGCGAATATTACCGCGAACAGCGCCAGAAGCCCTATGACGCCTCGCGGACGCTGTTCGAGATGCGCGACATCGTCCTGCCGGGGCGCCCGCACAAGCTGGACCTGGCGCTGCATCCGGGCGAGGTGCTGTGCCTGGTCGGGACCGAAGGCTCGGGTCGCGAGGCGATCCTGCGCACGATCTACGGGATGCTGGCGCCGGTCTCGGGCCGCTTCGAGATGAAGGGGCAAGAGCTTCGCAACTTCAATCCGCGCCGCTCGGTCGCGATGGGCGTGGGCTATGTGCCGCGCGAGCGCAAGGTCGAGGGCATCGTTTCGGGCATGAACGTCTATGAGAACATAACCCTTTCCCAGCTGGGACGCTATTCCAGGGCGGGGGTGATCGACGTGGCGCGCGAAAAGGCGCTGGCGCGGGACTGGATCAGGAAGCTGTCGATCAAGGCGCATTCCGAATTCGCCGATTGCGGCAACCTGTCGGGCGGCAACCAGCAGAAGGTGGTGCTGTCGAAATGGCGCTCGGGCGGGTCCGACATCATGCTGCTGGACCACCCGACGCGGGGGCTCGACATCGGCGCCAAGGAAGACGTCTACGACATGATCCGCGACATGAGCGACGACGGCGTCGGCATCGTGCTGGTGGCCGACACGCTGGAAGAGGCCATCGGCCTGTCGCACACCATCGTCGTGCTGAAGGATGGCGCGATCCGGCAGCGCTTCGATTGCCGGCCGGGCGCCAAGCCGTCGCTCTACGATCTTCTCCACCACATGATCTGAGGCGCAGATGACCATGCAACGCATCAAACCGCATCTTCCCTGGATCACCCTGCTGGTGCTGACCGCCATGGTCGGCGTGGTGGATCCGAATTTCCTGCGCCCCGCGAACCTGCTGAGCCTTGCGGGCGACATCGTGCCGCTGTTCATCATGGCGCTGGGGCTGACCTTTGCCATCTATATCGGCGGGATCGACCTTTCGGTGCAGTCGATGGCCAACATGATCACGGTCATCGCCTCGATCTACCTCGCCTCGCTGGGGGCGTGGGTGGCGGTGCTGTGCATCGCGGCGGGTTTCGGGCTTGGCATGGTGTCGGGCTTCCTGACCACGCGGCTGTGCGTGCCCTCGTTCATCTCGACCCTGGCGGTGGGCGGGGTCTGCTTTTCGATCGCGCAATGGCTGTCGGGCAACCGCGCCCTGAACATGGATGCCGAACAGAGGAACGCCGTCTTCGGCTGGATGATCGGCCATACCGGCATCGTCCCGAACGAGCTGTTCCTGGCCGCCGCCCTGCTGGCGCTGTGCCTGTTCATCGAACGGCGCACCATCCTGGGCCGGGTGCTGAAGGCCGTGGGCGCGGGCGAGCCGGCGGCGAAGGCATCCGGCATCGATGTCGGGCGCTACAAGATGCTGGCCTTCGCGATTTCCGGGGCGCTGGCGGCGATTGCGGGGCTGTTGTTCTCGGTCAAGCTGTCGGGCGGCGCGCCGACCATCGCCAACGGCTTCCTGCTGCCCGCCATCGTCGCGGTGCTGGTCGGCGGCACCCCCCTGACCGGGGGCGTCGGCGGCGTGCTGAACACGCTGATCGGCACGCTGATCGTCGCCGTCATCCGGGCCTCTATGCTTTATCTGGGGGTCGAGGCGACGCAGCAGCAGATGCTGTTCGGACTGGTGCTGATCGGCGCCATCGCCCTGACCATCGACCGCTCGAAACTGCGCACGGTGAAGTAAGCCATGACCATGATGAAAGCAGCCGTCCTGACCGCCCCGCGCCGCTTCGAGCTGCGCGAGGTGCCGCGCCCCCGGATCGGCGCGGACGAGGTGCTGATCCGCGTGATCCGAACCGGGATCTGCGGCACCGACCTGCACATGTTCCACGGCCATTATGCGGCCGACGACCTGCCGATCATTCCGGGGCACGAATTTTGCGGCATCATCGAGGAGGCCGGCGCAAACCAGCGCCATCTGGCGCCGGGCAGGATGGTGGTCGCCGACATCAATATCGGCTGCGGGCATTGCTACTGGTGCCGCCGCAACGAGGTGCTGAACTGCCCCGAGATGGCGCAGCTTGGCATCACCCGCGACGGCGCCTTTGCCGAATGCGTCGCGCTGCCCGGTCGGCTGGTCATTCCCGCGCCCGATGACATCGCCCCCGAGATCCTCGCCCTGACCGAGCCGGTCGCCTGCGTGGTCCGCGCGGCGCGCAAGGCACAGGCCGGGATCGCGCAATCGGTCGTGGTGCTGGGTGCGGGGCCGGTCGGCAACCTGCATGTGCAGATGATGCGGCTTGTGGGGGCTGCGCCGATCATCGTGGCCGACCTGTCCGCGGAACGCTGCGCGATGGCTTTCGATGCCGGGGCCGATGCCGCGGTCAGCGATCCCGCGCGACTGAAGGCCACGGTGCTTGAGCTGACCGGCGGCCGGGGTGCGGATCTGGTGATCGAAAGCGTGGGCCATCCGGCGCTTTACGCCACCGCATTCGACCTGATCCGCAAGGGCGGCCATGTCGCCTTCTTCGGCCTGACCGGCGCTGACGCGGCGGTTCCGGTGCCGATCCTGCGCACGATCCTGGAAGAAAACAGCCTGAAAGGTTCGGTCGCAGGCATGGGTCAGGACATGCATGACGCGCTGGCGCTGCTGGCGCATGGCCGGTTTCGCACCGATGCCTTCACCACGGCCTCTTATCCGCTTGAGCGCATCCAGGAGGCTTTCGAGACCCTGGCCGACCGCCCCGCCGACCTGAAGACCCAGATCGTCATTTCGCAGAACTGACATTGCAACATTCCCGAGGAGCCCGACACGATGGACCAGATTGCCCGCACCCTTTCCCTGCCGGAGTCGCCGCGCGAGTTCGGCTTTTTCATCGACGGCGAATGGCGGCAGGGCCGCGAATTGGCCGAACAGCGCTCGCCCGCGCATGGCGTGCCGGTGACGCGGGTGGCGCGCTGCACCACGGGCGACCTGGACGATGCCGTTGCCGCCGCGCGCCGCGCCTTCGAGGATCGCAGCTGGGCCGGCATCTCGGGTGGCGAGCGCGCGGGCGTGCTGCTGCGCGCGGCCGAAATCCTGCGCCGCCGTCGCGACGAGGTCGCCTATTGGGAGGTGCTGGAAAACGGCAAGCCGATCAACCAGGCGCGGGCCGAGATCGAAGGCTGCATCGCCTGTTTCGAGACTGCCGCCGGCGCCGCCCGGCTGCTGCATGGCGACAGCTTCAACTCGCTGGGCGACGGGCTGTTCGGCATGGTCCTGCGCGAGCCCATCGGCGTGGTCGGGCTGATCACGCCCTGGAACTTTCCCTTCCTGATCCTGTGCGAGCGGGTGCCCTTCATCCTCGCCTCGGGCTGCACGATGGTGGTGAAGCCTTCCGAAGTGACCAGCGCCACCACGCTGATCCTTGCGGAGATCCTGGCCGAGGCCGGCTTGCCGAAGGGTGTCTACAACGTCGTCACCGGACCCGGTGGCACCGTGGGGCAGGCGATGGCCGAACATCCCGACATCGACATGCTGTCCTTTACCGGCTCGACCGGGGTGGGGCGGTCCTGCGTCCACGCCGCCGCCGACAGCAATTTCAAGAAGCTGGGGCTGGAACTGGGCGGCAAGAACCCGATCATCGTCTTTGCCGACAGCGACCTTGAGGATGCCGCCGACGCGGCGGCCTTCGGCATCAGCTTCAACACCGGGCAATGCTGCGTTTCTTCCAGCCGGCTGGTCGTCGAGGCGTCGGTGGCCGACGAGTTCGAGCGCCTGCTGGTCGAGAAGATGCGCCGCATCCGCATCGGCGACCCGCTGGATGAGGCGACCCAGGTGGGCGCCATCACCACCGAGGCGCAGAACCGGACGATCCTGGGCTATATCGACAAGGGCCGGCAGGAAGGGGCGCGCCTTCTGGCCGGCGGCGAGGTGCTGGAAATCGGCGCGGGCCGCTTCATCGCACCGACGCTGTTCTCGGGCGTGCGCCGGGACATGGCCATCGCGCGGGACGAGATCTTCGGCCCGGTCCTGTCCTCGTTCCGCTTCGAGACCGTGGCCGAGGCCATCGCCATCGCCAACGATACCGTCTACGGGTTGGCGGCCTCGCTGTGGACGAAGGATCTGGACAAGGCGCTGACCGTGACGCGGCGGGTTCGTGCGGGCCGGTTCTGGGTCAACACGATCATGGCGGGCGGGCCGGAAATGCCGCTGGGCGGCTTCAGGCAATCCGGCTGGGGCCGCGAGGCTGGCATCTATGGCGTCGAGGAATATACCCAGATCAAGTCGGTCCATGTCGAGATCGGCAAGCGTGCGCATTGGATCAAGTAAGGGGGCGGCGTAATGGCGCAGGGTTACGACTACGTCATCATCGGCGGCGGTTCGGCCGGCTGCGTGCTGGCCGCGCGGCTGTCCGAGGACAGCCAGGCGCGGGTCTGCCTGATCGAGGCCGGGGGCAAGGACAGCAACCCGCTGATCCACATGCCGGTGGGATTCGCCAAGATGACCACCGGGCCGCTGACCTGGGGGCTGGTGACCGCGCCGCAGCGCCATGCCAACAACCGCGAGATCCCCTATGCCCAGGCCCGCGTCCTGGGTGGCGGCTCCTCGATCAATGCCGAGATCTTCACCCGCGGCCACCCTTCCGATTACGACCGCTGGGTCGAGGAGGGCGCCGAGGGCTGGGGCGCGGAGGAGGTGCGGCGCTACTTCCGCCGCTCGGAAGGGAACACGATCCTGTCGGGCGAATGGCACGGCACCGAGGGCCCGCTGGGGGTGTCGAACCTGCCCAGCCCCAATCTCCTCAGCCGCGCCTTCGTGCAAAGCTGCCAGGAGGCCGGCATCCCCTATAATCCCGATTTCAACGGGCCGATGCAGGAAGGCGCGGGCATCTATCAGACGACGATCCGCAACAACCGGCGCTGTTCCGCGGCCGTGGGCTATCTGCGCCCGGTGCTGTCGCGGCCGAACCTGACGGTGCTGACCGGCGCGCTGGTGTTGCGGCTGGTCTTCGAGGGCAGCCGGGCGGTGGGTGTCGAATATGTCGCCGGCAAGGGTGGCGCGCCGGTGGTGGCGCGGGCCGAGCGTGAGGTGATCGTGACCTCGGGCGCCATCGGCTCGCCCAAGCTGTTGATGCTGTCGGGGGTCGGCCCCGCCGATCACCTGCGCAGACACGGCATCGAGGTGGTGCAGGACTTGCCGGGCGTGGGCCGGAACCTTCAGGACCATTTCGGCATCGACATCGTGGCCGAGTTGAAGGGGCATGAAAGCCTCGACCGCTACGGCAAGCCGCATTGGATGGTCTGGGCCGGGCTGCAATACCTGCTGTTCAATTCCGGGCCGGTGACTTCGAACGTGGTCGAGGGCGGGGCCTTCTGGTATGCCGACCGCGACGCGCCTTGCCCTGACCTGCAATTCCATTTCCTGGCCGGCGCGGGGGCCGAGGCGGGCGTGCCCTCGGTGCCGAAAGGGTGTTCGGGGATCACGCTGAACAGCTATACCCTGCGGCCGAAATCGCGGGGCACGGTGACGCTGCGGTCCTCCGATCCGCGCGACAATCCGGTGGTCGATCCGAACTTCCTGGCCGAACCCGAGGATCTGCGCATCTCGACCGAGGGCGTGAGGATCAGCCGCGAGATCTTCGGCCAGCATTCACTGGGGAAATATATCCGCGAATTGCGCTTTCCCGATGCGAGCGTGCGCACGCAGGCGGATTACGAGGCCTATGCCCGCCAATACGGCCGCACCTCATACCATCCGACCTGCACCTGCAAGATGGGCCGCGACGAGATGGCGGTGGTCGATCCGCAGCTGCGCGTCCACGGGCTGGACGGGCTAAGGATCTGCGACAGCTCGGTCATGCCCTCGCTGGTCGGCTCGAACACCAATGCACCGACGATCATGATCGCCGAGAAGGCATCCGACATGATCCGGGGCAATCGCTGAGGCTTTGCCGGGCGCGGCGATTGCCGCGCCCCGGTATCAGTCCCATACGGGCGCGCAGGGCACCCGGTCGCGATCCACGATGCGGTAATTCGTGCGGTTCAGCGCGTCGATCCGGGCCATCTCATCCGCCGAAAGCGTGAAATCCATGATCTCCAGATTGGCGCGGATATTGTCGGGCCTGGTGGACATGGTGTTCATGCTGAGGCCCTTTTGCAGGATCCAGCGCAAGACGACCTGAGCGGCGGATTTCCCATGCGTCCCGCCGATTTCCCCAAACAGCGGGTATTTAAAGACCTCGCCACGCGCCAGTGAACAGTATGACGACAGCGGAATGCCGGTTTCCCTGGCCGCCTCCAGCAGGCGCGACTGATCCAGCAATGGGTGGAATTCGACCTGGTTCGTGACCAGCGGCACATCGACCACCGCCCGCGCCTGGCGCATCATTGCGGCGGTATAGTTCGAGACGCCGATATGGCTGGCCAATCCAGCCTCATATGCCTTTTGCAGCAGGTTCAGCGACGGCGTGATGTCGCCTCCGGCCGGCGGCCAATGCAGAAGCAGCACATCGATCCGGTCGATTCGCAAGGCACGCAGGCTGGACTCGACCGAAGGCAAAAAGCGCGATTCGCTGAAATTCTCGGGCCTGACCTTGGTAATGATGCAAAACCGGTCGCGCGCGATCCCGGTCTCGGCCAGGGCGGCGCCGGTGTCCGCTTCGCTCTCATAACCCTGCGCGGTGTCAAAGGTCCGGTATCCCGCCTGGACCGCCGTATGGATCGCGTCACGCAGAGCGCCACCCTTTAAGGGAAACGTGCCGAATCCCTGCAGGAATCCGGGTTGCAGCAGAATGTTCATCGCGATCCTCCTCATCATGTTCCTGCGTCGCGCCGATCCCGGTTTTCCTCTTGCCGGGAGGGGCGGACCACAGGTATATAGATAACCAGTTAGTTACTTAAGATGCAATTGCGAAGGAGGAGCGCAATGTCCAAGATCCGCACCGCCCATCAGGCGGCAGAACTGGTCCGCGACGGCGCGGTGATCGCGGTGAACTCGTCCTCGGGATTGCTGTGCCCCGATCATGTCCTGGCGGCCCTGGGCGAGCGCTTTGCGCAGGAAGGTGCCCCGCGCGGCCTGACGACCATCCATCCGATCGCTGCCGGGGACATGTTCGGCACCCCCGGCGTCGACCATATCGCCCATCCCGGCATGATCGCGCGGATCATCGGCGGTTCCTATCCCTCGGGGCCGTCCAATGCCGAGCCGCCGAAGATCTGGCAGCGCATCCTGGCAGAGGAGGTTGCGGCCTATAACGTGCCCTCGGGCATCGTCTTCGATATGCTGCGCGAGGGGGCGGCGCAGCGGCCCGGCGTGCTGACCAAGGTCGGCATGGAGACCTTTGCCGATCCTGCGCTGGAAGGCTGCGCGATGAACGCCACCGCCCGCGACGCGCCCATCGTCAAGCGCCTGGCCTTCGAGGGCGAGGACTGGCTGTATTTCCCCGCGTTGCGACCCGACGTGGCGCTGATCCGCGCGACCACGGCGGACGAGAACGGCAACCTGACCTTCGAGGACGAGGGCGCGACCCTTGGCGCGATGGAAATGGCGCTGGCCGCGCATAACTGCGGCGGCATCGTCATTGCGCAGGTCCGGCGTGTCGCCGCGCAGGGCACGCTGAAGCCGCATGACGTGAAGGTGCCGGGCATCCTGGTCGATGTGATCGTCGAGGCGCCCGATCAGTTGCAGACCACCGCGACGCCGCACGATCCGGCCATCTCGGGCGAGGTCTTCCGGCCGCTGTCCAGTTTCCGCGCGGCGGATTTCAATCCCGGCAAGATCATCGCCAGGCGCGTCGCGCAAGAGCTGCGATCGGGATGGGCGGTGAATATCGGCTTTGGCATCTCGGCCAATGTGCCGCGCATCCTGATCGAGGAGGGCCTGCATGGCGCGGTGACTTGGGTCATCGAGCAGGGCGCGGTCGGCGGCGTGCCGCTGCTGGATTTCAAGTTCGGCTGCTCCAGCAATGCCGAGGCTTTCGTGGCTTCGCCGCATCAGTTCTGCTATTTCCAGGCGGGCGGTTTCGACTGTTCCCTGCTGTCCTTCCTGGAAATCGACGCCGAGGGCTCGGTCAATGTCAGCCGCCTTGCCGCGACGCCGCATCGGACGGCGGGGGCGGGCGGGTTCGTGGACATCACGGCGCGGGCGAAGCGGATCGTCTTTTCGGGCAATTTCAATGCCGGGGCGAAGATGCGGCTTGAGGGTGGCAGGCTGGTCATCGACCGCGAGGGCAAGGTTGCCAAGATCGTGCCCAAGGTCGATCAGGTCAGCTTCTCGGGCCGTCGCGCGGTGGCGCAGGGGCAGCAGGTCATCTATGTCACCGAGCGCTGCGTGTTGCGCCTGTTGCCCGAAGGGCTGACGGTGGTCGAGATCGCGCCTGGCGTCGACCTGCAACGGGACGTGCTGGACCAGGCCGCAACGCCCTTGCGCGTGGCGGATGACCTTAGGGAAATGGATGCAGCGCTGTTTCGGGACGCGCCGATGGGCCTGGTGCTGTGAGCGAAGATCCGCGCCTGGACCTGCGGATCGGGGCGGGCATCGCGCGGCTGGCCATCCGCCGCCCGGACAAGCTGAACGCCCTGGACGCCGAAATGGTGGACGGATTGCTGCCCCTTTGCCAGCGGATCGAGCGATCCGATGCGCGGGTGGTGATCCTGACGGGCGAGGGCGGGCGCTCGTTCTGCGCGGGCGGCGATATTGCCGCCTGGTCGCAATTGTCGCCCGACGATTTCGGCCGCCGCTGGCTGCGCGACGGCCATGCCGCCTTCGACGCGCTGGCCCGCCTGGTGCAGCCGGTGATCGCGGTGCTGAACGGGCATTGCCTTGGCGGTGGGCTGGAACTGGCGGCCTGCGCCGATTACCGCCTGGCCGAAGCGCATGTGCGGATCGGCTTGCCCGAAACCTCGCTTGGCATCATCCCCGGCTGGTCGGGAACGCAACGCGCGGTGCGTCGATTCGGTGCCGGTGCGGTGCGTCGGATGGCGCTGTTCGGCGAGGTTTTCGGCGCCGAGGAAGCGCAGCGCCTCGGGCTGGTCGATCAGGTCGTCCCGACGGGCGCTGGCATGGCTGCCGCCGAGGCGCTGGCCGCGCGGGTGATTGCCCGCGCCCCGCGCGCAACGGAAATCACCAAGATGCTGGTCAACGCCGCCGAGGGCGAGGAACGCGAGCGCGTGCTCGAGGCGCTGGCCGGCAGCGTCGCCGCCGCATCCGGCGATCTGCGGGAAGGGCTTGCGGCGTTCCGCGAAAAGCGCTCTGCAAGGTTCGGAGCGACGGGTCGAGAGGGGGAGATGGAATGAAAGCCGAGGATCGCGATTTTCTGGCTGGGCTTTTCGACGCGGCGGTGGCTGCTGCCGATCCCGAAACCGCGCTGGCCGCGCATCTGCCGGATCGTCCCAGGGGCCGCACGGTCGTGGTCGGCGCCGGCAAGGGTGCGGCGCAACTGGCGGCGGCGTTCGAGCGCCTGTGGGACGCGCCGGTCGAGGGCGTGGTGGTCACGCGCTACGGCTATGGCTGCGATACCCGCAATATCCGCGTGATCGAGGCCGCGCATCCCGTTCCCGATCAGGCCGGGCTTGCGGCAGCCGAGGCCTTGTTCCAGGCCGTCCGCGGGCTGAGCAAGGACGATCTGGTCGTGGCGCTGGTCTGCGGCGGCGGCTCGGCGCTGCTGCCGGCGCCGCCCGAGGGGCTGACGCTGGAGGACGAGATCGAGCTGAATCGCATCCTGCTGGCCAGCGGTGCGCCGATCTCGGTGATGAATGCGATCCGCAAGCAGGTCTCGCGCATCAAGGGCGGCAGGCTGGCGCTCGCGGCGCATCCGGCGCGGGTGGTGTCGCTGGTCGTCTCGGACGTGCCGGGCGACGATCCGGCGCAGGTCGCCTCGGGTCCGACGGTGCCGGATGCGGCCACCCGCGAGGAAGCGCGGCGCATGATCGAGACATGGCGGATCGCGCTGCCGCCGCGGCTGGCAGAGTGGTTCGCGGGTCAGGATGGCCTGCCGCCGGATCCCGCCGATCCCTGTTTCAAGGGGCATGAGGTCCGCGTGGTGGCATCGGCACGGCTGTCGCTTGAAGCGGCTGCCGCGCGGGCCGCGGCGGCGGGGGTTCCGGCGGTGATCCTGTCGGACGCGATCGAGGGCGAAGCGCGCGACGTGGCCCGCGTTCATGCCGCCATCGCGCGCGAGGTGGCGACCCGAAGCCGGCCTTTCGCGCGCCCGGTGGTGATCCTGTCGGGCGGCGAGACGACCGTGACCCTGCGAGGCCGGGGGCGCGGCGGGCGAAACAGCGAGTTCCTGCTGGCGCTGGCCCTGGGAATCGAGGGCCTGCCCATCGCGGCGCTGGCCGCCGATACCGACGGCATCGACGGGTCCGAGGATAACGCAGGCGCCTTCGCCGATGGTGGCAGCATGGCGCGGCTGCGCGCCCTGGGCCTTGACCCCGCGGCGATGCTGGCGGGCAATGATGCCTGGTCCGCCTTTGCTGCCCTGGGCGATCTGTTCGTGCCCGGTCCGACCGGCACCAATGTCAACGATTTCCGGGCCATCCTGATCCGGTAAAGGCGGCGCCGGTGGCGATAACCGGCGCCAGCAAGCTCAGGCCGGAACCGGCGCATCCCCGCGCAGCAGGCCCTTGTCCTTCAAGGCTTGCCAGAACTCGGCCGGGATCGGGTGATCCATCCAGGCGAGGTTCTGCTCCAACTGCCGGACGGTCCGCGTGCCGGCGCAGAAGGACGGAACCGCCGGATGTGCCACCACGAATTGCAGCGCCGCGGCGGGCAGCGGGACGTCGTATTCGGCGCAGACCGCCTCGATCTTCGCCACCCGGTCCATGATTTCGGCCGGGGCGGGGGCGTAGTTGTATTTCGCGCCCGGCTTGGCACCCGTCGCCAGAATGCCCGAGTTGAAGCCGCCGCCCACGACCACGGCCGCGCCGCGTTCCTCGCAAAGCGGCAGGAACTCGTCCAGGGCGTCCTGTTCAAGCAACGTATAGCGGCCGGCCAGCAGGAAGCAGTCGAAGTCGCGCTGCTTCAGCGCCTCGTGGCAGACCTGCCATTCGTTCACGCCGACGCCGATGGCCTTGACCATCTTCTCGTCGCGCAGCCGGGCCAGCGCCTTGTAGCATCCATCCATGGCCTGGCGGAAAACCTCGGGCTGCTCGCTGCCGCGGGTATAGACGTCGATGTCGTGGATGAAGAGGATGTCGATGCGTTCCAGCGCCAGCCGCTGCAGGCTGTCCCCGAAGGCGCGCATCGTGCCGTCGTAGCTGTAGTCGAACTCCATCGTGAAGGGGGCGGCATTGACCCAGGGTGCAAAGTCGATGCTGTCGCGCCGGGCCGGGCGCAGCAGGCGGCCGACCTTCGAGGACAGCACGAAATCGTCGCGGTTTCGCCAGCGCAGCGCCTCGGAGGTGCGCAGTTCCGACAGGCCGTGGCCATACATCGGCGCAGTATCGAAATAGCGCACGCCGGCATCCCAGGCGTGATCGAACATCGCGCGCGAGGTCTGGTCGTCGATCTCGCGGAATATGTTCCCCACCGGGGCGGTGCCGAAGGCGAAACCAGTCACCTCGAGGTCGGTGCGGCCGAACTGGCGCATATCCGAGGGTTTCATCCATGTCCTCCCACAAGTAACCATATGGTTATTATCTGCCACATTTCGCGATCCCCGGCAAGGGCCGCGATTTTGAGGTTGACGCCTTGGCGCCGGCGAAAATAAAGTAACCAGATAGTTACATATCCGAGGGGGGATTCGCAGATGTATTTGACCGAGACCCAACTGCAGGTGCGAGACATGGCACGCGCCTTCGCTGATGAGGTCATCCGGCCTGCAGCCGAGGCGCTGGACCGCGACGAGCGTTTCCCGGCCGAGATCTATGACGAGATGGCCAAGCTGGGCCTGTTCGGCATCGGCGTGCCGGAAAGCATGGGCGGGCCCGGCTTCGACACGCTGACCTATGCCGTGGTGATGGAAGAGCTGTCGCGCGGCTATGCCAGCGTGGCCGACCAGTGCGGTCTGCTGGAGCTGATCTCGACGCTTCTGGTGCGCCACGGCACGGATGCGCAGCGCAAGCTGCTGCCCGAGATCCTGGCGATGCGCCGCAAGGTCGCCTATTGCATCACCGAGCCCGAGGCGGGGACCGACGTTTCCGGCATTCGCACCACGGCAGAGCGCGACGGCGACGGCTGGGTGCTGAACGGCGGCAAGATCTGGATCCACAACGCGCCCGTTGCCGACCTGGGCTTCGTCCTGGCCCGCACCGACAAGGATGCCGGCAATCGCGGCATGTCGATCTTTGTCGTCGATCTGCACGCGGCCGGGGTCGAGCGCGGCCCCAAGGAACACAAGATGGGCCAGCGCGCCAGCCAGGTCGGGGCGCTGACCTTTACCGACGTGCGGCTTGGCGCCGATGCCATGCTGGGCGAGCCGGGGCGCGGCTTTCACATGATGATGAGCGTGCTGGACAAGGGCCGGGTCGGCATCGCCGCGCTGGCCGTGGGCATCGGCCAGGCGGGGCTCGAGGCCGCGCTGGACTATGCCGGGACGCGCAAGCAGTTCGGCAAGCAGATCGTCGAGTTCCAGGGCGTGCAATGGCTTCTGGCCGACATGGCCAAGGACATCGAGGCCGCGCGCCTGCTGGTCCACTCGGCGGCGTCCAGGATCGACAACGGCCAGGACGCCACCAAGGCCTGCTCGATGGCGAAATGCTTTGCCGGCGACATGGCGGTGGCGCGCACGGCGGATGCGGTGCAGGTCTTCGGCGGCTCGGGCTATATCCGGGGCTTCGAGGTCGAGCGGCTGTATCGCGACGCCAAGATCACCCAGATCTACGAGGGCACGAACCAGATCCAGCGCATGATCATCGCCCGCGAATTGCTGAAGAAGGGCGCGCAGGCATGAGACAGGCCGCCCTTGTCACCGGCTCCTCGCGCGGGATCGGCCTGGCCGCGGCCGAGGCGCTGGCGCGCGAAGGTTTCGCCATCGCCGTGAACGGCCCCGCCGACGATGCCGAATTGCAGGCCGCCGTGGCCCGCATCGCCGCGCTTGGCGTGCCGGTCGTCGCCGCGCCTTTCGACGTGACCGGCATCGCCGGCCATGACGCGGCGCTTGCCCGGATCGAGGACGCGCTCGGCCCCCTGACCACGCTGGTCAACAACGCGGGTGTGGGCGTCATGCAACGCGGCGACCTGCTTGAGGTCAGCGAGGCAAGCTGGGACCGCTGCCTGGCTGTCAACAGCAAGGCGATGTTCTTCCTGTCGCAAGCCTTCGCCCGCCGCCTGCTGGCGCGGAAACGCCCCGAGGCGCTGTTCCATGCCATCGTCAACGTCACCTCCTCGAACGCGGTGGCGGTGGCGGTGCAGCGCTCGGAATATTGCGCCTCGAAAGCCGCCGCCGCGATGGTGTCCAAGGCGCTGGCGGTGCGGCTGGGCCCCGAAAACATCGCCGTCTACGATGTGCAGCCCGGCCTGATCGCGACCGAGATGACCGCCCCCGTGATCGACGCCTATCGCCAGCGCGCCGAGCAGGGCTTGACGCTGTTTCCCCGCGTGGGCCAGCCCGCCGACATGGGCGCCATCATCGCATCGCTGGCCTCGGGCCGGCTTCCCTATACCACCGGACAGGCGATCTCGGCCGACGCCGGGATGCTGGTTCCGCGCTTCTGAAAGGTGCCGCCATGAAGATCGCACTTCCCGATACCCAAGGCCGCCTGGCCGACTACACGCTGACCGGCACCCCCGTCGCGCAGGCCGTGCTGCCCGCGAATCCGGCCCGCATCGTCTACTCCGCCGCCCATGTGGTGGCCGATCCCTTCACCGCCAGCGATCCCTCGGGGCGCGCGGCGGTGGATTGGGACAGGACGATGGCGTTCCGCCGCTACCTGGCGGGCCTCGGCCTTGGCATCGCCGAGGCGATGGATACGGCGCAGCGCGGCATGGGCCTCGACTGGCCCGGCGCGCTGGAACTGATCCGCCGGACCAAGGCGGAACTGCCCGAGGCGCTGGTCGGCAACGGCTGCGGCACCGATCACCTGGACCCGTCGGACGCCCGCACGCTGGACGACGTCATCCGCGCCTATCTGGAACAGGTCGAGGCGATCCAGGCCGTCGGCGGCCGCATCGTGCTGATGGCCAGCCGCGCCCTGGCCCGCGTCGCGACTTGCCCCGAAGATTACCTGCATGTCTATGGCAAGGTGCTGTCGGCCTGCGACCAGCCGGTGATCCTGCACTGGCTGGGCGAGATGTTCGACCCCGCCCTGGCCGGCTATTGGGGCGGTTCGGATTTCGACGCCACGCTGGAGACCGTGCTGGCGGTGATCGAGCAAAACCTCGCCAGAGTCGACGGCATCAAGATGTCGCTCTTGGACAAGGACAAGGAGATCACCCTGCGCCGCCGCCTGCCCGCGGGCGTGAAGATGTATACCGGGGACGATTTCAACTATCCCGAACTGATCGAGGGCGACGACCAAGGCTTCAGCCATGCCTTGCTGGGGATCTTCGACCCGCTGGCCCCCGCCGCCGCCTATGCCGTCAACCGGCTGGCCGAAGGGGACAGGGCAGGTTTCCGCACCGCCCTGGACCCGACCGTGCCGCTGGCCCGCACGATCTTTCGCGCCCCGACGCAATACTACAAGACCGGCGTGGTCTTCCTGGCCTGGCTGAACGGTTTCCAGGATCATTTCATCATGCTGAACGGCCATCAGGCGATGCGGCCCTTGCCCTATTTCACCGAAGTCTTCCGCCGGTCGGACGCCTGCGGGTTGCTGCGAGACCCGGAACTGGCGGTGCGCCGAATGAAAGCGCTGCTGGCAGTTCACGGGGCATAGGAATGCGCGATTTCAGCCGCGACATGTCCGCATTGGCCCTGAACACCGCCACGCTTGGCCATAATGTCGAGGGGGCAGGCGCCGGCTGGTCGCCCGAACGCACCATCGACGCCTGCGCCGAGCGCGACTATGGCGGCATCGTCTTCTGGCGGCGCGAGATCGGATCCCGCGCCGCAGGGATTGCCGCCCATGCCCGCGCCGCCGGGCTGACGGTGGCCGGGCTGTGCCGGGCCCCGTTCCTCGTCGGACCCCTGGCGCCACGGGGCAGGCAGGCGGTGATGGATGATTTCCACGCCTCGATCGACATGGCGGCAGAGCTTGGCGCGCCGGTCCTGACCATCGTGACCGGAGGGGTCGAGCCGGGCACGCGCGGCGTTGCCGAAAGTCTGCGCCTCGTCGCCGACCGCGTGGCCGAGGCTGCCCCTTACGCCGCAGAACGAGACGTGCGCCTGGCGCTTGAGCCGCTGAATCCCGTCTATGGCGGCAACCGCTCCTGCCTGACGACGCTGCGCGACGCCCTGGATATTTGCGACGCGCTTGACGCGCCCAATGTCGGCGTGGCGGTCGATGTCTACCATGTCTGGTGGGACACTGACCTGCCACGGCAACTGGCCCGCGCCGGAGAGCGCATCCTCGGCTACCACCTTTGCGACTGGCTGGCCGATACCTCGGATGTGCTGCTGGATCGCGGCATGATGGGTGACGGCGTTGCCGATCTGAAAGCCATCCGTTCCGCGGTCGAAGCGGCCGGCTACCAGGGCCTCTGCGAGGTCGAGATCTTTTCGGCAGGCAACTGGTGGAAGCGCGATCCAGCCGAAGTGCTCGATACCATCGTCACGCGCTTCCGATCCGTCTGTTGATTGTTCCAGGAGGAAAAACCATGAAGCTCCTCGTGCCCGTGAAGCGCGTGATCGACTACAACGTGAAGGCCCGTGTGAAGGCTGACGGGTCTGGTGTCGATCTTGCGAATGTGAAGATGTCGATGAACCCGTTCGACGAGATCGCGGTCGAAGAGGCGATCCGGCTGAAGGAAAAGGGCGTGGCCGAGGAGGTCATCGCCGTCTCGATCGGCGTCAAGCAGGCGGCGGAGACGCTGCGCACGGCCTTGGCGATGGGCGCCGACCGCGCCATTCTCGTCACCGCTACGGACGACGTGCAGCAGGACATCGAGCCCTTGGCGGTGGCGAAGATCCTCGCCGCGGTGGCCAAGGCCGAGGGCACCGAGCTGATCATCGCCGGCAAGCAGGCGATCGACAACGACATGAACGCGACCGGCCAGATGCTGGCGGCGCTGCTGGGCTGGGCGCAGGCGACCTTCGCCTCGAAGCTCGAGATCGACGGGGGCAAAGCGAAAGTCACCCGCGAGGTCGACGGCGGGCTGCAGACCATCGCGGTGGCGCTGCCGGCGGTGGTCACCGCCGACCTGCGGCTGAACGAGCCGCGCTACGCCAGCCTGCCGAACATCATGAAGGCGAAGAAGAAGCCCTTGGAGGAAAAGACCGCCGCCGATTACGGCGTCGACGTCTCGCCGCGGCTGGAGGTGGTCTCGGTGCGCGAGCCCGAGGGCCGCAAGGCCGGCATCAAGGTCGGCTCGGTGGACGAGCTGGTCGGCAAGCTGAAGGAAGCGGGGGTGATCTGATGGCTGTTCTGCTGCTTGGGGAAGTGACGAACGGGGTGCTGAACCGCGACGCGACGGCGAAGGCGGTGGGCGCGGTCAAGGGCCTGGGTGATGTCACGGTGCTCTGCGCCGGCGCGCAGGCCAAGGCCGCGGGCGAGGAGGCGGCGAAGATCGCCGGCGTCTCCAAGGTTCTGGTGGCGGAAGCCCCGCTCTACGGCCACCGGCTGGCCGA
>NZ_JRKO01000006.1 GCF_000763885.1 Paracoccus versutus
CCGATTTCAACAGCCGCATCAAGGCGCCGCACGGCTTTCACCTTGATGTGCCGCCGCGCCGGCGCGTCTGGGCCACGCCGAACGGCAAGGCGAATTTCCTGCCGCTGCCGGGGCTGGAGGTCAACGATCCGGTGGACGATCCGCAGATGCTCCGACTGTCCACCATCCGCTCGCACGATCAGTTCAACACCACGATCTACAGCTACAATGATCGCTATCGCGGGATCTACAACGACCGGATGGTGCTGTTCATGAACGCGGGCGACATCGCCGCGCGCGGGTTGCGCGACGGCCAGCAGGTCGCGCTGGACACGATCAGCCCGGATGGGTTGCCGCGGCGCGTCGCGGGGTTGACGGTGGTGGAATATCCGATGCCGCGCGGGTCGGTCGCGGGATATTATCCGGAACTCAATCCGCTCCTGCCGCTTGACTACTACGACCGGATCAGCGGCACGCCCGCCGCGAAATCCATTCCCGTTCGCATCGCCACCTGATCCCCCGGAGGGGCAGCCATGTTCGAACATCTGGATGCCGTCATTCTGGCCCGCGTGCAATTCGCGTTCACGGTCTCGTTCCACTTCGTCTTTCCGGCCTTCTCGATCGGGCTGGCCAGCTATCTCATGGTGCTCGAGGCGCTGTGGCTGCGCACGGGCAGGGGGGTTTATGCCAACCTGTTCCGCTACTGGCTGAAGATCTTCGCGGTGGTCTTCGGCATGGGCGTCGTCTCGGGCGTGGTGATGTCCTATCAGTTCGGCACAAACTGGTCGGTCTTCTCGGAAAAGGCGGGGCCGGTGATAGGGCCGCTGATGGCCTATGAGGTGATGACCGCATTCTTCCTCGAAGCGGGCTTCCTGGGCGTGATGCTGTTCGGGATGAACAAGGTCGGCAAGGGGCTGCATTTCCTTGCCACCTGCATGGTGGCCCTGGGCACCATGATCTCGGCCACATGGATCCTTGCGGTAAACAGCTGGATGCAGACGCCGGCGGGGCACCTGATCAACGAACAGGGACAGTTCGTGCCGGGACCGTCCTGGTGGGCGATCGTCTTTACCGCAAGCTTTCCCTACCGGCTGGTGCATACGGTCATCGCGGCCTACCTGACCACGGCGCTGGCGGTGGGCGGGGTCGGCGCATGGCACCTGCTGCGCGACCGCGCCAATCCCGGCGCGCGCAAGATGTTCTCGATGGCGATGTGGATGGCGGCCGTCGTCGCGCCGATCCAGATCTTCGTCGGCGATGCGCATGGGCTGAACACGCTGGAGCACCAGCCCGCCAAGATCCTGGCCGTCGAGGGCCATTACGAGCCCAGTCCCGACGGCGCCTCGCTGATCCTGTTCGGCATCCCCGACAGCGAAGCGCGGCGCGTGGACTATGCCATCGAGGTGCCGAAGCTCGGCTCGCTGATCCTGAAGCACGATCCGAACGCCGCCCTGCCGGGGCTGAACGATTTCCCGCGCGAGGACTGGCCGCCCGTCGGCATCGTGTTCTGGTCCTTCCGCATCATGGTCGGGCTGGGCTTCGCCATGCTGGGGCTGGGGCTCTGGAGCCTCTGGGCGCGCTGGCGCGGCATCCTCTACGACTGGTGCTGGCTGCATCGGGCGGCGCTTGTCATGGGGCCTTCGGGCTTCGTCGCCGTGATCGCGGGCTGGATTACCACCGAGGTGGGACGCCAGCCCTTTACCGTCTACGGCCTGATGCGCACCGCGGAATCGCATTCGCCGCTTGCCGCGCCCGCCGTAGCGGCCTCGCTGATCGCCTTTGTCGTGGTCTATTTCTTCGCCTTCGGGGCGGGGATCTATTACCTGCTGCGGCTGATGGCAAAGCCGCCGCAGCCCGGCGAAACCCAGCCGCCCAGCCGACCGCAGCGCGCCGCCGGCATCACGCCCGCCGCGTCCGGCGCCGGCACGGAGTATTGACATGGAAAGCATCGATCTGACCGTCGTCTGGGCGCTGATAATCGGCTTCGCGGTCTTTGCCTATGTGGTGATGGACGGGTTCGACCTGGGTATCGGCATCCTGTTCCCGACGCTGAAGGTCGGCGAGGAACGCGACCAGGCGATGAACTCGATCGCACCTGTCTGGGACGGCAACGAGACTTGGCTGGTGCTGGGCGGCGGCGGGCTGTTCGCGGCCTTTCCGCTGGCCTATGCGATCATCCTGCCGGCCACCTATCCGCTGATGATCGCCATGCTGCTGGGCCTGATCTTTCGCGGCGTCGCCTTCGAGTTCCGCTGGCGCGACCCGCGCCACCGCGCCTTCTGGGACCTGGCCTTCACGGGTGGTTCGGTCGTGGCGGCGCTGTCGCAGGGCATCGCGCTCGGCGCCATCCTCCAGGGCATCCGGGTCGAGAACGGGGCCTATGCCGGGGGCTGGCTGGACTGGCTCAGCCCGTTCAGCCTGCTGACCGGGATCGCGCTGCTGACGGGCTATGCGGCGCTTGGCGCGGCCTGGCTCAACTGGAAGACCGAAGGCGGCGCGCAGAGCCACGCCCGCCGCATGGTGCATCTGCTTGCGCCCGCCATGATCGCCATGCTGATCGCGGTCAGCGCCGCGACGCCCTTTCTCAACTACGACTACTGGCGGCGCTGGTTCGACTTTCCAGGGGTGCTGCTGACGGCGCAGGTGCCGCTTCTGGTTGCGATCTGCGCCTTGGTGCTGTTCCGCAGCCTGATCGCCGGCGCCGAGCGGCTGCCCTTCCTGATGCTTCTCGCCCTGTTCCTGTTGTGCTTCATCGGGCTGGGCATCAGCATCTTTCCCTATGTCGTGCCCCGCTCGGTGACGATCTGGGATGCGGCGGCACCGCTGCGCAGCCAGTCCTTCATGCTGGCAGGCGCGATGTTCATCATCCCGATCATCCTGATCTACACGGGATGGGCCTATTGGGTGTTCCGCGGCAAGGTCGGAACACACGGCTATCATTGATGGCGGGCGAGGCCCCCCTGTGGAAGCGGCTGGCCTGGATGGCCGCGATCTGGACCGCCAGCGTTCTGGCCCTCGGCCTTGTGGCCATGGCCATCCGATGGGCGCTCGCGCCGTAAGCTCCCGCACCGACACCCGGCAAGAAACCGACACGACTCGCTGAACCAACGAGGAGGAACCAATGGCGACCGAAATGTGCCAGATCTGCGGCATCCGCCCCGCAGCCTATCATGTGACCGTCATGCAGGACGGCGAACGCAAGCAGATGGATATCTGCGAATACGACTATGCCCGGCTGACCCGGCAGCAAAGGCGCGCCTCGCCGCTGGAATCGCTGTTCGGCGGCGATCCCTTCGACGGCTTCTTCGATCGCGCCCGCGGCCTGATGGGCGACGCCAATGCCCCCGCCGGCCGGGCCGCCATGACCGATGCGCCCAGCGAGCGGCAATATGTGGACAGCTTCAGCGAGCAGACCAAGGCCATGCTGCAAAAGGCCGCCGAGCGCACGCAGGAAAGCGGCCGCCGCGACATCGATACCGAGCAGTTGCTCTATGTCCTGCCCGACAGCGAGGCGGTGCAGGCGATCCTGAAGCAGTTCAAGGTCAGCCCCGCCGACCTGCGGGCCGAGATCGACAAGCGTGCCCCCGAGCTGCCCGGCGCGGGACCCGAGGGCAGGGACAAGGATGAGGTCGGCGTCTCGCCTCGCGTGAAAAGCGCGCTGAACCGCGCCTATACGGCCGCGCGCGAACTGGGGCACAGCTATGTCGGTCCCGAGCATCTGCTGATCGGACTGTCCGAGGTGCCGGACAGCCATGCCGGCACGCTGCTCAGAAAATACGGCATGACCCCGCAGGCGATCCGCCAACAGGTGGTCAAGGTGGTCGGCAAGGGTGCCGAGGACGGCCGGGTCGAAACGCCCACGAACACGCCGAACCTGGACAAGTTCAGCCGCGACCTGACCAAGCTCGCGCGCGAGGGCAAGCTGGACCCGGTGATCGGCCGCGCGCAGGAGATCGAGACCACGATCGAGATCCTCGCCCGGCGCAAAAAGAACAACCCGGTGCTGATCGGCGAGCCCGGCGTCGGCAAGACCGCCATCATCGAGGGCCTTGCGCAGCGCATCGTCAACGGCGAGGTGCCCGAGGTCCTGCGCGACAAGCGGCTGATCGAGCTGAACATCAACTCGATGGTCGCGGGCTCCAAGTATCGGGGCGAGTTCGAGGAACGCGTCAAGCAGTTGATGGACGAGATCACCGCCCGGAAGGACGAGCTGGTCCTGTTCATCGACGAGGTCCACACCATCGTCGGCGCGGGGCAGGGCGGGGGCGAGGGCGGGCTGGACATCGCCAACACCTTCAAGCCTGCCATGGCGCGCGGCGAAATGAATCTGATCGGCGCCACCACCTTGGCCGAATACCAGAAATACATCGAAAAGGACGCCGCGCTGGAGCGCCGCTTCCAGCCGGTGCTGGTGCCCGAGCCGAGCGTCGATCAGACCATCAACATCCTGCGCGGCCTGCGCGACAGCATGGAGGCGCATCACAAGGTCACCATCCTTGACGAGGCGCTGGTGGCGGCGGCGGAACTGTCGGATCGCTACATCTCGGGGCGGTTCCTGCCCGACAAGGCCATCGACCTGATCGACCAGGCGGCGGCGCGGGTGCATCTGTCCACTACCTCGCGCCCCGCCGACCTGCAAGAGGCCGAGGCCGAGATCGCGGGCTTGAGACGCGAACAGGCCTATGCCACCTCGCGCAAGAATTTCGACAAGGCCAAGGAATTCGAAGCCCGGATCGGCGAGCGCGAGAAGGACCTGGAGGAAAGGACCGATGCCTGGAAGGCCAGGGTCGGCTCGTCCAGCGCCGAGGTGCAGGTGGGCGACATCGCCGACATCGTCTCGAAGCTGACCGGCATTCCGGTGAACGAGCTGACGCAGGAGGAAAAGGAAAAGCTGCTGAAGATGGAGGAGCGGCTGCATCAGCGCGTCATCGGCCAGGACCGCGCCATCGAGGCGGTCTCGGACGCCGTGCGCCTGGCAAGGGCCGGGCTGCGGCAAGGCAGCCGCCCCATCGCCACCTTTCTGTTCCTGGGGCCTACCGGCGTCGGCAAGACCGAGCTTGCCAAGGCGCTGGCCGAGGTGATCTTCGGCGACGAGGATGCCGTGATCCGCATCGACATGTCCGAATACATGGAGCGCCACGCCGTCGCCCGGCTGATCGGCGCGCCACCCGGCTATGTCGGCTATGACGAGGGCGGGCAGCTGACCGAGCGGGTGCGGCGCAAGCCCTATTCGGTGATCCTGCTCGATGAGATCGAAAAGGCCCATGCCGATGTCTACAACGTGCTGTTGCAGGTCTTCGACGACGGCCGGCTGACCGACGGCAAGGGCCGGGTGGTCGACTTCAAGAACACGCTGATCATCGCCACCTCGAACCTTGGCTCGCAGGTGATCATGTCGGGCGGGGGCGAGATCACGGCGGCGGTCAAGGAGGGCGTCCAGGAGGTGCTGCGCCAGCATTTCCGGCCCGAATTCCTGAACCGGATCGACGAGATCATCATCTTCGACAGTCTCAAGAAGAACCAGATCGGCAATATCGTGCAACTGCAGCTGGACGGCATCCGGCAGGTGGCGCTGGGGCAGGACATCACGCTGCTCTTCGACGACAGCGTTGTGAACCACCTGGCCGAAGAGGGCTACCAGCCCGAATTCGGCGCGCGCGAACTGCGCAGGCTGATCCGGCGCGAGATCGAGGCGCCGCTGGCCAAGGAGATGCTGGCCGGGAAGGTGGCCGAGGGCGACACTGTCACCGCAAGCTGGGACGACAGCGGCGGCATCGGATTTTCGGTCGGGAAAGCGGCGGAGAAACCCGCTTCTGCCGCCGCCCCGTCGACGCTGGACGCCGTTGCCGCAACCGATGTGGTCGAAGGCGAGGAGCGCAGCTTGCAAGGCGGTGCCGAACAGGCCGCCGAGGCGACGACGCTGATCGAGGACGAGGAGGCGGGCTTGCCGCCCGCCTCGTGACGCCTCGGCGACGAACCCGCAACAGGAAGATCATGGCCTGCGATCCCCGACACCTTCAGGTTCTGCGTGGCGGCGTTCGCGGCCATGAACCCGCCCGGGCATGCCCACCCCGCCGCGGCCGCGCCGGGGACGACCGGAATCGGGGCCATGTTCCGGTCGGGACGATGCCGGCGCTTTCGCAAGCCGGCTGAATAGGCTTTGCTGGACCCGTGCCAGCGAGGGAGTGCCAATGACGACGATTGCAAGCCAGCCCGCGGACGCTTCGCTGACGGCGAATGCGATTTTTCTGACCCTGTCGCTGCATGAGGGCGAGGCGGCGTTGCAGACCTTCCGCGACCTCTGCGCCGACCTGCCGGGGCTCGTGCGTGCCGTGGGATTTCGCAACGCCGCCGCGGGCCTGTCCTGCGTCATCGGCATCGGCGCGGCCCTGTGGGACCGGCTGGACATGGGCGCGCGGCCGCAGGGCCTGCACCCGTTCCGCGAACTGGCGGGCGTCCATCGCGCCCCCGCCACGCCCGGCGACATCCTGTTCCACATCCGCGCCGAGCGGCCGGATTTCTGCTTCGAGCTGGCCAGCCAGGTCATGGCCCGCCTCGGTCCCGTCGCCACCGTCGAGGACGAGACGCAGGGCTTCAAGTTCTTCGACAACCGCGACCTGCTGGGCTTCGTCGACGGAACCGAGAACCCGAGCGGGGCCGATCGCATGGCGGCGGTGTTCATCGGCGCCGAGGACGAAGTCTTTGCCGGGGGCAGCTATGTGATCGTGCAGAAATACCTGCACGACCTCGCCAGGTGGGCGGCGATGACGGTCGAGGCGCAGGAAAGGGTGATCGGCCGCCGCAAGCTCTCGGACATCGAGTTCCCGGACGCCGAGAAGGCCAGCTTCGCCCATAACGTGCTGACCAACATCAGTGACGCGCAGGGCAACCCGTTGCAGATCCTGCGCGACAACATGCCCTTCGGCAGCCCGGCGCGCGGCGCGTTCGGCAC
This sequence comes from Paracoccus versutus, assembly GCF_000763885.1. Taxonomy (GTDB): domain Bacteria; phylum Pseudomonadota; class Alphaproteobacteria; order Rhodobacterales; family Rhodobacteraceae; genus Paracoccus; species Paracoccus versutus. The sequence goes on from NZ_JRKO01000006.1 coordinate 6,932, forward strand.
CTATTTCATCGGCTATGCCCGCGAGCCGGGCCGGATCGAGACCATGCTGACGAATATGTTCGCGGGCCTGCCGCCGGGAAATTACGACCGCATCCTGGATGTCTCGACCGCCGTGACGGGCGGGCTGTTCTTCGTGCCCTCGGCCGATCTTCTGGACCGGATCGGCTCCGGCGAGGCGCTGGCCGCGCCGGAGCAGGGCATAACGGCTTTTGCGGGGCGGGCGCAAGGCTCGCTTGGCATCGGATCTTTGAAACAGGGGAGCTGACATGGACAATCTTCATCGCGAACTGGCCCCGATCAGCGACGCGGCCTGGGCCCAGATCGAGGACGAGGCGTCGCGGACGCTGAAGCGCTATCTGGGCGCGCGGCGGGTCGTCGACCTGCACGGCCCCGAAGGGTTCGGACTGTCGGCGGTGGGCACCGGCCACCTGCGTCCCGCCGCCTCGCCGGTCGAGGGGGTCGAGGCCCGCCAGCGCGAGGTGAACCCGCTGGTCGAGCTGCGCGTGCCCTTCACCCTGGCCCGCGCCGCCATCGACGACGTGGCGCGCGGCTCGAACGACAGCGACTGGCAGCCGGTCAAGGATGCCGCGCGCCGGATCGCCCTGGCCGAGGACCGGCTGGTCTTCCAGGGCCATGCCGATGCGGGCATCAGGGGTATCCTGCCCGAAAGCAGCAATCCTGCCGTCGCGCTGCCCGCCGATGTCGCCGACTATCCCGAGGCGGTGGCGCAGGCGGTCAGCGCGTTGCGGCTGGCGGGCGTCAACGGTCCCTATGCGCTGGTCCTGGGCACGGCGGGTTTCACCGCGGCCAATGGCGGCGCCGAGGACGGCTACCCGGTGCTGAAACACCTGGAGCGGCTGGTCGATGCGCCGGTGGTCTGGAGCCAGGCGCTGCAGGGCGGGGCCGTCGTCACCACGCGCGGCGGCGATTTCGACCTCTGGCTGGGGCAGGACATCTCGATCGGCTACCTGTCCCACGACGCCGGGACGGTGACGCTCTATCTGCAGGAAACGCTGACCTTCCAGATGCAGACCTCGGAAGCCGTCGTCGGTCTGGACGCCTAGCACGCGATGCCTCCGCGCTCTCAGCCCAATCTGCGCGACATCCTGTTCACGCTCAACGGCTCGATCATCCCCGAGATCCTGGGGCGCCTGGCGGTGATCGGGACGGTCTGCATCGTGGCGATCCTTGCGGCGCGGATGCATCCCGGCATCTTCGCCCGGATCAGCGCCATCCCCTTCACGCTGATCGGCATCGCGCTTTCGGTGTTCATGAGCTTTCGCAACAGCACCTGCTATGCCCGCTGGTGGGAGGGGCGCCAGCTTTGGGGGCAGGTGATCGTCGCCTGCCGGGGCCTTGCACGGGCCAGCGCCGGGCTGGAGCCCGGAACCCGCGCATGGCTGCTGCGCGCGCTTTGCGCCTTTTCCGCCGGGCTGGCCGCGCGGTTGCGCCATCAGGACGAGTTGTCCGCTATTGCGCATTGGCTGCCCGCCGCGGATGTCTCCGGCCAGCCCAATCCGACGGACCGCGTGCTGCAGCTTGCCGGCCATGAGCTGATCGCCGCGACCGGGGCCGGGCGTCTGGGCGAAATCCGCTGGTCGGTGCTTGAGGGCTATCTTGCCCAGCTTTCCGCGGCGCAGGCGGCCTGCGAGCGCATCGCCACGACGCCGGTGCCCTTCGCCTATTCGCTGCTCCTGCACCGCACGGCGCTGGTGTTCTGCCTGCTCCTGCCCTTCGCGCTGGCGGGGTCTCTGGGCATCTGGACGTTGCTGCCGGTGCTGCTGGTGGCTTATACCTTCTTCGGCCTCGACGCGCTCGGCCACCAGCTCGAGGACCCATTCGGCCAGACCCCCTATGCCCTGCCCCTCGACACCCTCGCACAAGCCGTCGAGCGCGAGATGATGGCGGCCGTGTCCGAACCAGGCCGGCCGTATCATGACGGCCGTGCAGGCGCCGTTTGCTGATCGGCTGAAATGCGGCGCGGCGGTGGACCCATCAGCATGAAGACCGATGTAGATCCGGGATGCTTGGCTTCGCTTGCGGTCCTTCGGCAAGACCGAGTGACGATCGAAAAGCCCTCCCCCGTTGTTGCGCCGGAGGAAGAGCCCGCGCCGTCAGTGAAACAGCGCAGCCGTCTTCTGCGCCGTCATCCACACGCCCCAGGCCAGCGGCAGCCCGACCGCCGCCCAGGCCAGCATCGCCGGCAGGTCGAACCGGCCCCGGTCGATCCCGAACGAGCCGCTCCTGACCTCGGCCGTCTTGTGCTCGCGCGCCTGCAGCACCGCCAGTTCCTCGGGCTTCATGAACCATTTCTCGTCCAGGGACCGCACCAGTCGGTTGCAGACCAGCCCCAGCGCCAAGAAACCCGCAAGGATGTACATCGTGTAGTCGTAGACCTGCGCCCGCGGCACGCCCGCCGCGATCTGCGCCTCGCGCAGGTAGTTCACAACGACCGGGCCGACGATCCCCGCCGTCGCCCAGGCGGTCAGCAGCCGGCCGTGGATGGCGCCGACGAATTGCGTGCCGAAGACATCCGCCAGATAGGCCGGCACGGTCGAGAACCCGCCGCCATACATCGAGATGATGACGCAGATCATCGCCACGAACAGCACCTGGTTGCCCGAATGCGCGGCACTTGGCGCCAGCAGGTAAAGCACGATCCCCAGGCCGAAGAAGATGAAATAGGTGGTCTTGCGCCCCAGCCGGTCCGAGGCTGAGGCCCAGCACAGCCGCCCGGCGATGTTGAACAGCGACAAGAGCCCCGCGAAACCCGCGGCGATGGCCGCGATGGCCGCTTTCTGGCCGGCGTCCAGCTGGGTAAAGCCCAGGTCCGGCCTGCCGACCAGCGATCCGGCAAAGATTTCCTGCAGCATGGGCGAGGCCATGCCGATCACCCCGATCCCGGCCGAGACGTTCAGGCACAGCACCAGCCAGATCAGCCAGAACTGCCGGGTCTTGTGGGCGTCGCGCAGGTGGACGTGGTGCTGGGTGATCATCGCGGCCTGTTTCGTCGAGGTCTTGTGAGCTTTGCCGCGACGTCCCGGATCGGCAGCTTGGCCGCCTCCGAGGCGATTTTCGAGTCGCTCTTGTATGCCATGATGATGTTCTTGGTGCTGAAGGTTGTGCCTAAACCATCACCCGCAAGCCGGCTTTACCCGCCGGCCCGGTCGATTCCGTCAGATGCCGGAGATAGCGGCGGTATGTGGCGCCGCAGAGCCATCCGGCCGCGATGCAGCTCACAGCCCTGGATAGGGTCGCTCATCGAGGCAGGCCGTGGTCCGCCGGGCATCTGGCGCCTCTGGTGGCAGCCCTGCCGGCATGTTGCAGTGACGCATTATTACCTTCCTTCCCCTAACTGCCGGTGTCCGCACGCAGCGTTCCCGGCGAAGCCCCCAACTGCAGGAACGCATATTGCGCTTGGCTGTCAACGTTTTATTGTTTTATATCAGCGTTTTGGTCGGTTATATTGTCTGTTCACTGTGGCGCGACCGTTCGATATGCGGACATTCTGACCCTGGGGCAGGCGGGTCTGGCGGCCAAACTGGTACATTCTGTCCAAATCGCCCCTTTTCGATTGGCAGGATCGAACCGCCGTTCCATCCTGGAAAACGGGCTCCGCGCTGCTTCGCAGAACGAATCATCCGTCCCGTCCTGATTGACTTGGCCCGTGCTGAAAAATCGACGAGCCGCACCCCGGAAACCGCGCTTTGGTGGGAGCGAGACGATGGTATCACGTGGCCTCTCCCATCTGCATTCGACCTCGCTTAAGCTGCAACCCCGACATGACATTCGCGCCGGATTGATCGGTCGGGGGATTGCGCGGCGCACGCGCTAGGGACAACCAACCCCATGCCCTTGGCGGGCCGCCGGTCATGCACGGCCTGCTCCAGGGCGTCGAGAACGAAGCGTGCATGCGTCGAGGTGCTGACGCGCTAGCCGGCGATCTTGCGGGCATACGCGTCGATGACGAAGGCCACATAAGCAAAGCCCTTCCAGGTGGCGACATAGGTGAAGTTGTCGTCCATTGGGCTCGGACCAATGGCGCCACAATGGACGACCCCACAGCATGTTCGGCGCAGGCACGCGGAACTAGCGGTTCACCTTGTCCAGCGGACGTGGTGCCGATCTGTCCGAGATCGTCGTCTTGTGCGGCTTGCCACGGATAATCCCTTGGATCCCCAGCCCCTTCATCAACCTCCCGACCGAGCAACGCGCGATGTCGAAGCCTTCGCGGCGCAGCTGCCGCAGACCTTGCGCACGCCATAGACCCGATAGTTCTCTTCAAAGACCCGCAGGATCTCGGGGCGCAACGCATCGTCACGGCGCGCCCTGTCGGGCAGGCGCGTCAATACCTGCTGGCGCTCCCGTGGGCTCATTCCGCGCAACGTAAGCGCTCAGCCGTAGCCCTATGGGGCGAGGCTTGACGCGGTGGTGAAGTTCCCCGGCATGAGCTTGTCGATGCGGCTCCTGGGATGCCCGTCGAGCAAGGCGCGCAGGGTCTCGGCGAGATAGCTGACCGGGTCGACGTCGTTCATCTTGCAGTTGGCGATGAGGCTGGCGAGCATGGTCCAGTTCTCCGCCCCGACCTCATGCCCCGCGAAGAGGGCATTTTTGCGGGTCAACGCGATCTTCCGAATCTGGTTTTCGACAGGATTGGTGTCCAGTTCCAGGCGACCATCCTCGAGGAAGCGGGTAAGGCCCGGCCAGCGCGGCAGCGTGCAGCGGATATCTTCGGCCAGTTTCGAGGACCGGGGAATGCGCGAGAGCTGTGCCGCGAGCCACGGCTGGAAGGCGGCAATGATGGGGGCCGAGAGTGTCCGCCGTGCCGCGAGGCGGACATCAGGCGCCGCGCCGCGCACCGTCTTCTCGATGGCATGGAGTTCGGCGATCTGGCGCAGGGCTTCCTCGGCGATCGGCGATCCGTCCTTTTCCAGCCGCTTCACGAACCGCCGGCGCGCATGCGGCCAGCAATGGACGAGCGTCCAAGGCCCCTCCGTCCGGTCCACCTTGGTCAGCTTGTCATAGGCTTCGTAGCCGTCGCATTGAACGAACTGCCCGCAATAGCCCTCGAGGAAGCGGAGCGCATGCACGGCACCGCGACCCGGCGCGTAGTGGATTGAGGGCATGAACGCCACTGGCTCGAGTGAATGCCCGAAAACCACGGGCGGACTGGTGCTCCCATGCCCGCGATCATCGGAGACGACGGCCCAGAAGTAGCCGGTCCTGGTTCTTCGTCGCCCGGGATCGAGCACCGGTGCCCGGGTCTCGTCCATGAAGATCCGGTCTGCACATATCAGGCGTTCGCGAAGATGGTCGACGATCGGGCGCAGATGGAAGCAGGCGCGTCCGACCCAGTTGCCGAGCGTGGCCCGGTCCAACGCGATCCCCTGCCGGGTGTAGATCTCGGCCTGGCGGTAAAACGGGAGATGGTCGCCGAGCTTCGCCACCATGGCCTGGGCGATCAGCGCTTCGGCGGGAAGGCCGCCGGGCACGACATGCTCCGGTGCGTGGACCTGTACCACCGCGGCGGAGCACTGCCGGCAGGCATATTTGGGGCGCCGCGTGACCAGTACGCGCAGCTGGGCGGGCACGATATCAAGACGTTCGGAGACGTCTTCGCCAATCTTGGCCATCTCGCCGCAACCACAGGGACACGGCGTGCTCGCAGGCCAGTGTCGGTCATGACAGGGGTCTGGCACATGGGCCCCGGCGCCACCATCATCAAAGCGTGCCCGAGTCATTCTGTCGCAGCTATCCCCGTCGAACGCGTTCAGGACGGACAAGCCGCCAGTCGAGGCCCTCGAACAGAGCGGCAAACTGGGCCGGAGACATCTTCATCACGCCATCCTGCACCCGGGGCCGGACGAACTTCGCTGCCTCGAGCCGCTTGTGAACCAGGACCATGCCTGTCTGGTCCCAGACCAACACCTTGATCCGGTCCGCGCGCTTGGCCCGGAACACGAAAGCCGCGCCGCTGAACGGATCGAGGCCGAGCGTCTCTTGGATGGCCAGCGCCAGCCCGTCGATGCCTTTGCGGAAGTCGATCGGGCGCGTGGCAACGTAGACGCGCAGGTCGCCGCTCGGCGAGATCATTGCGACGCCGCCCGGAAGGCACGGATCGTCCGGGCAGCTGCGCCTCGTCGATATCGGAACGCACCCGCAGGATGACACCATCCAGCTCCAGCTCGATCAGGCACGACTTCGCCTCACGCACCGAACCGTCGCGCGGACCGGTCACCGGCGCCGAAGGTGGTGCAACGACAAGCGCCGCGAACATCGGCTCCGACGCCGTTTCGGCAGTCAGCGCGAGATGGCCCGACGCCAGCTTCTTGCGCCAATCATAGATCTGCCAGCGCGTCACCGCGTGCCGACGGGCGACGTCCGAAACCCTTGCCCCGGGGCGCCAGGCTCTCGGCAGCGATCCGCGCCCGTTCCTACTCGCTCCGAAGACGGCGGCCAGATCGCCCCTCCAAAACATCAATCGTGCCCGCGTAGCCATCCGTCGAGCCGTCCAAATAGCCGCCCGTTTTGCCGTCCAATCATGCCTTGCCTCGGCGGCAGGACTCTCACAGCTGAGTTCAACATCGCAGAAGGGATCGGCCGGGCGCTTACCGCGCAACCGCTCCGAGTCGACTTGCATCTGCTGTTGCCTGGGGCTCGACGGCCCGGTGGACACGCCAGGTCCAGCGCCTGGTGCGCAAGGTTCAGGCTGAAGGCGCCATGGCCATGCGCCACACGTTGCGTGGCCGGCCGTCGAACGTAACGTCTCGATTGGAACCGCCTTCTGATCTTGGTCTCAGATCTTAAGCTATTTCGTTATTGACGTCGTTAACGACGTCGTATCGGGGAGCTGACATCTGGTGCATCATGTTGAGGTTCGGTTAGCCGACCTTGCATTTCCAGCCAGTAGTCCGACCGCTCGCGCAGGGCACTGACCGTGTGTTCGGCGAAGAACTCACCGTTGACGCGCAACTTCGTGGCCTCGAACGCGAGGGCCTTGGCGCCCTGTTCGCAGAATTCCAGCCTGTCGCGATGGGCGGGGTCGGGAAAGGCGCAGCTTGGACATTTGAAGCCACCTGGCTGGTTCATCGACAACAGCGCGCGCGAGCCCTTTACCAGCACGCTTTGCTGCATCAGAGCCCGCGCCGTGGCAGCCGCAGCACCCCCGCCGCCGGCTGGGTGGTTATAGGGGTGATAGCGCGGCTTCTCGTCTTCCATCTGCGGCTCTCCTTGGATGGAGTTGCATTAACAAGCCTCCACACGAGCCATGCTTTTAACTGGCCAGTATCTCGCGCACCCTCGGGATGACTTTCGTGCCGAACAGCTCGACCGCGCGCATCAAATGCTCATGCGGCATCGTTCCATAGCTGTATTTCAGGTCAAAGCGCTGAAGGCCCAATGTCCGCACCGTTGTCGCGATCTTCAGCGCCACCGTATCGGGCGAGCCGACATGCATCGCGCCGTGTTCGATATCGGCGATATACTGTTCCTTCGTCACCGGGCTCCAGCCGCGATCCCGGCCGATCCGATCGCGCGCCCGCTTGAAATGTGGAAACAGCAACCGCTGCGCCTCCTCGTCCGTATCGGCGACAAAGCCCGGTGCGTGCACCCCGACCGGCAGTATTGGCTGACCAAGCTCGGTCAGCGAACGGCGATAAAGTTCGGCATAGGGTCGGAAGCGCGCCGGATCGCCGCCGATCACCGCCAGCATAAGCGGGAAGCCATAGCGCGCGGCGCGCACGACAGATTCGGGCGAGCCGCCAACGCCGACCCAGACAGGTAGCACGCCCCGGGTGGTCTTGGGGAAGACCTCGGTATCGGTTAGCGGCGCACGGTGCCGGCCCGACCAGGTGACCGGCCCTTCGGAGCGCAGTGCCGCGAAAAGATCCAGCTTTTCGCTGAACAGCATCTCATAATCCGCGAGATCATAGCCGAACAGCGGAAAGGATTCGGTGAACGAACCCCGACCCAGCGTAACCTCGGCCCGGCCGTCCGAGATCCCGTCCAGTGTCGCAAAGCGCTCGTAGACACGGATCGGATCATCCGAGCTGAGCACCGTCACGGCACTGCCCAAGAGGATGCGCCCGGTCCGGGCTGCGATCGCGGCCAGCACCATCTCGGGAGCCGAGACGGCGAAATCGTCGCGATGATGTTCGCCGACGCCAAAGGCATCCACGCTCACCTGATCCGCAAGCACGCCTTGCGCGACCACATTGCGGATCACCTCGGCATAAGGCGCCGGTGCACCATCGAGCCGCGCATTTACATCGCCAAAGGTATCGAGACCGAGCTGCAGAACTTCAGTGGGCATGTTTCCCTCGGATTGTAAAACCGGGCCGGAAGCCAGCATCACCGAGATCAGCCCGCGAACAGCGCAAACGAGCCCGGCCCCGCCGCAGCCAGTGCAAAGAAGCCGCCGCACAGGGCGATATGTGCCAGAAGCTGGTTGATGTCGTTCTTGTGAGCAACCAAGGCGGTTACCACGCACCACAGACCCAACAGCACACCGAACAGCGTCAGCGGCCAACCAATCACCACGCCGATCCCACCGATAAGCTCGCAGGCACCAACCATATAGGCCAACGCCTTGGCATCCGGCACACCCATGGCGCTCAGCACCGGAACCAGTTTGGCCTCGCCGCCGCGAAGCTTCATCACCCCCCAGACGATAAACGCGCCGCCCATGATCAGCCGCGCCAAGAGAATTGCGAAGTCGAACATGAAATACCCCTTTGACGAGATTAAAAATTAGACTGTTGAGTGTACTGCCATTGCCTTGTCTCGTATAGCTGGTCTGTGTGTGTAGCCGGCTGCCGGACTTTCCGAACGTATGGCGGCGGGCTGTTGACGCCGCCAGGAAAGGGCAGCGCGCCCGGGACTTCATATTCGATGGCGCTGCGGCGTCAATCATCTTTACTGAGATCCGCCGCCAATGCACCTCTTCCTACAAGATCGTGCCGATCCGCCGGAAGGTGCGCGAGTTGCTCGGCATAGCCGAGCGGCGCTCGCCCGGATCGCCAATCGCCGAGCAATGGATCGGTATTTCGCTCGACGAGGCGCTTTGTCAATCGGCCTGCAAAGCTGGCTCTGACTCAATCTCGGTGCAGCTTTGCGGTCATCATGCTGCGCCGAGGAGCCGGGCCCTGTCGGGGGGGCAGCCAAGCTTCGGCGCGATCACCTTGTAGGCCGCACTGTCGCTGGCGTAATCGGCCCGGTTCTCTCTGAAAAGCCGAACACCGCGTTCGCGCAACTCGGCCGGATAGGCGGGGGTGAATCTTTGCTTCGTCATAGGGCTCATCCTTTGAGTGTTCTACTCTCCGGTAAACCCGGGGCGGTTCAATCGGGCTGATGATGCGGCTTCTGGTGTTGCACTACGTATCGACCTGTGCAGCACTGGCCTCGCCAGGCTTCGATGACGTGCGCTGGTATCGACCTCTGCGCCCAGGCGAGCGCCTTTCGTTGCGTGTGACCATAGAGGATAGCCGCGTCTCGCGATCCAAGCCTGATCGAGGAATCGTTTCTATCTTAATGGAGGGCATCGCTCAGGACGGAGTGACCATCGCGCGGGCTCGTGGAACTGGAATGGTGCTGGGTCGCCCAAATTTATGAATGCCATCAAATCTATGGAATCAAGCTTACTGTTGGTAAAACTCTTGGAATGTATGCAGTGACTATTGTGATGCCACGTTTTATAGAAGCTGCGTTTTTGTTCGGCAGTAAGGTTCCGCCGAGGGCCGTCTGTTCGGTCTGAACGTCATGACTTAAGGCATGTCTTATGTCATGCGCTAAGGTGGCGCTTCACCGGCTCGACATCGCCCACGTCGCTGGTGGTGAACTCAGCCGCACGGATTTCCAGGGATTTTTCGTCGATGCCAATGTGGATCTTGCGCCAGATGCGCCGCTTCGTGCCACCATGCTTGCGGGCGTTCCACTCGCCTTCGCCCTCGACCTTGATCCCGGTGCTGTCGACCAGCAGGTGCAATGGGCCGTCTGAACCGCGGTATGTGCAGGGCATGCATGCAAGCTGGCTGTCGACCCAGGCGCGCATGGCCTATGGCGATGCGGTCGTGGCGGGCGACTACGGGCTTGAGGTGCGCTATCGCTACAATCTTCGCGATCACCGTCGTGGTGCAGGGGGCGCTGGAAGTACCCATCCGGGGGGCGCTGCCGTTGTTTCTGGTCGCCACGCTGCTGATGCTGTTCGCCACGACTTCGATGGGGATCTTCCTTGCGACGATGGCCGGGTCCATGCCGCAATTCGGGCTGCTTCTGATGCTGGTGCTGTTGCCGCTGCAGGTTTTGTCGGGCGGGATGACGCCGCGCGAAAGCATGCCCGAGATCATCCAGAACATCATGCTTGCCGCGCCGAATACCCATTTCGTGATCCTCTCGCAGGCGATCCTGTTCCGTGGTGCCGGTCTTTCCGTCGTATGGCCGCAGCTTCTGGCGTTGCTGGTGATCGGCACCGGCCTGTTCGTCCTGGCGCTCAGGCGGTTTCGTGCCTTTCTCAGATAAGCTGGCTGCTCACTCGGCCAGGATGCCGCCGGCGACATTGAAGGGCGCGGCAAGCGTTGCGCCCACGGCATTGAAGACAAGTGCGCCGGCACTGCGGAAGCCGCCGACATCCCCGGCTTCGTCCGACAGCCGGGGGTAGAGCGCAGCAAGCCCTGCATACCGGCTGTGGCGCATGTCGTCGCTGGTCTCGATGGTCGAAATGTCGACCAGCATGATGTTCGCCTGAAGCGCGCCCTGCTGTACGACCGGGTTGTTCACGTCCAGCGCACCAACCCTCTGGCGCGCACCCTGGATCATTCTCGACACTTGCAATGCACGGTCGTCGGGTGAGACAAGGACGACCATCGGCGGATCCATCGGACCGATCACGGAAGCCTGCGCGCGGAACACATCCGCATCTATGTCGGGGGCCGCCAGAACCACGTCCAGCTCGCGCAGCACCCCGTCCTGCCCCGAAAGGCGCAACTGCCGCAACGACTCGGCCGTCAGCCACCCGCCCATCGAATGCCCCATGACACTGACCCGATCCACTTCGGGCAGTCTGGTGAGGCGCGCCAACAAACCGGTCAGTCCGTCGCGCGAATAGGTTGCGGCCTCCTTGTCGGTCGCATAGCCCAGAACTTGAGCATCCGACGGCCACGAAAAGAGGATCGGAGCGCCGGTCAGATTGGCATCGGCAGTCATCTGCGCTGTCCGGAACAGTCCCTCCTGGAAGCTGGTGTTGAAACCGTGGACGAAAACGGCTGCCCCCTCGCCCTTGGCGGAACTGGTCCGCGCCGCGACCCGCTGCTCGAAACTCGTCGCATCGAGGATTGTGTGGCTGACCACGGTGAAATCCGTCTGCGGATCGGCGACCCTGCCTTTGGGCCATTCGATCTCGCCGGGCCGGTGGCCTGGAGGAACCGAGATCCTGAATTCGGCATAGCTCATCTGCCCGGCGCGGAGGTTGGTGAAGCCGTCTGCGGCATTCTCGGCCCGGCCGCGTGTCGTCGCGACGAAGACGGTGACGATGTCCGGGTTTTCTGCGGCATCCGGGCGGGGATAAAGAACCTCGGTTCCGGGCCGCTCGGAACAGGCAGCCAGGAGGACCGTGGCCATGACCAGCAATGCGTGACGCAGTCGCCGTCGTCCGCCAGTCAGTGCGGAATGGCGGTTTGCGCCGGGCGTGAATATGTCTTTACCAGTCAGGCTAGGCATGAGATTTCCGATGTTGCCATTCGAAAGTGATGCAAGGCGTTGCTGCCCGGTGTTCTGTTGCGCCGGGATCATCTTCATGCGGAACCGCATGTCAACAAGTGACGATCTTTTCCCCCGCGGAGTCGCAAACGAGCCGCCGCCTTGGAAAATCGCCGCACTGCAGTGATTCTTGGAAGACGCTACAGATCCTGCAAGATCTTGCGAGAGACTGTCGGGCCTTGTGTGCGGGATTGATACGCGCCATGCGCCGGAATGCGAGTATCGCCATGATCCGCTAAGGAAATCCCGAGCGATGACCACGTGCCGGGGCGGATTGGCGGAGGGGTGTGCCAGCGATGCGCCCTGGCGTCGGGGCGCCAACGAGGAACTTGACGTCACCGATCCTGCGATCTTGGATATGTGGGTTCGGGACTGTCATGCCCATGCGGCGGCGACGGATAGCCATCGCCATCGCTGTTCTGGGTTTCCGGCTCATCACCCCCCCGGTGGTGATGAGCCGGAAACCCTCCATGACGGAATCAGTTCATCTGTTCCAGGGAGCGAAGGCGAGGGGCGCTGCCGGACATCACGTCTTGAAAACCGTCACGAAGCCTGCCGATCCCATGCCGATGTTGTGTTGCAATGCGACCTTGACGCCCGGAACCTGGCGTTGCCCCGCCTCGCCGCGCAACTGCGTGATCAACTCGGTGCATTGGGCAAGCCCCGTCGCGCCCAACGGATGGCCCTTGGACATCAGCCCGCCAGACGGGTTCACGACGAACTTCCCGCCAATTCTCCCGGTGGCGTCGTCACCAGCGGTCTCGCCATGTATGATACCATGCGATACATCCGCGCGCCGGTTCACACGCTCTGCATGGGCACGGCCCGTTCGATGGGGTCGTTCCTGTTGATGGCAGGCCAATCCGGCGAACGGGCCGCTTTGCCGAACGCCAGCATTCTCATTCATCAACCGTCAGGCGGGTTCCAGGGGCAGGCGTCGGATATGCTGATTCATGCCGAGGAAATCTTGAAAACCAAGCAGCGGATGACACGGCTCTACGCTGAGCATTGCAGACGCACTTATGAAGAGTTCGAACAAGCCATGGACCGCGACCGCTTCATGACGGTGGAAGAAGCGTTGGAATGGGGTTTGATCGATCGTATCTTGACGGAGCGCGAACCCGGCGCGACCTCGGAAGTTTCTGGATGAGTTAGCGCCAGTTCTATGAGGACTGTAACTTCGCTCTAAGCTCTCAAATTTTCAGCAACGAAGTCGGCACGCTGCTCGATTCCCACCAGCGGCAGCTCGACTATCTGATAGCCAAGCCTGCTGTAAGTCTCTGCCATGACCCTAGCTGTCGCCTCAGCCTCTTGCCTGTCCTGTTTGCGCTCAGTGTCCTGCGTGAAAATGGCATCCCAATATGGTGCGAGAAAAACCCGCTTTTTGTAGGGATGGGTTTTTGCTGCCGTTTCGAAATGAGCAGGCACAGGCAGACCGCAGAGTGTGAGATAACCAACAGCATCTGGTATTCCACGGTCCATCAGGACAAGAGCGTCGCTTGCAAGTGCCTCCTGATAGGAACGCAGTTCCCAGCCCAACATGAGTTCGGCAAAGAGTGCGCGATCCGCCCAAGGCAAAGCTTTACCGCCGATCTTGATTTGGTCTCGAATGATCGCCCTGCCGGCCTCGGGCATGGTGCGGAAGCCGCGCTGGGCCATGGCATCGATCAGACTGCTTTTGCCGGAACCGGGGCCACCGGTTACGACGATCATGTGTTCAACATTTGCCATCAGATTTCGTCCGTATTTAACGTGAGTATCTTGAGTTCGAGGAATGAAGCGTAGCCAGGATCGTAATCCGTTCCGACGGGCGCTGCGGAGTGTTTCGATACCGATTTAGCGAACAGCAGCTGGCTCTACGTCACAAAGATTGGATAAAGCGAGACAACCAGCAGCGCTGCCATGGTGAGATTGAATGCGCGCAGCTTCGCAGGTTCCGAAAGCAGCCGACGGAGGCCCACACCGAACGCGGCCCAGATACCGACGCAGGGCGCGTTGATCACGGCCATCAGCAGCGCAGCTGCGGCCACGGACGACAGCGAGGGGGAACCCGGAAGATAAGTGGCGACGGCACCGAGCGCCATGACCCATGCCTTGGGGTTGACCCATTGGAACGCAGCAGCGCCAATGAAGCCCAAGGGTCTGGCAGCCGATCCTTCTGCATCCTCCGGTGCTGCGGCCCCGGCGATCTTCCATGCCAGATACAGAAGATAGGCGCCGCCAACCCATCGCAGGACGGTGTTGAGCACGGGATACGTCTCGAAAATCATTCCAAGGCCCATCCCCATGATGACGATCATCGTGGCGAAACCAATGCTGATGCCCGCAATATGTGGCAATGTCCGACGAATGCCGAAATTAACACCGGATGCCAGCACCATCATGTTGTTCGGTCCGGGCGTGACCGATGTTACGGCTGTGTAGAGACACAGCGCCAGAAATGCTTGCAAGCCGAACAAGTTGGGCGCGGTTAATTGTGAAACATCTGTCATGACTTGACGCGATCCGCGACGTCAAAAGGAAGTTTTTGGCGCGACTGGCACCAATGCTTCGACCGACCGCCATCCCCGATTTTCATGATCCGCCTCATTGTTGATGCTTCAGAAATCGGCCGACCATGGTCGTGATCAGTTTGCGGCTCTCCTCGAAGTCAAGGTCCGCTGTCATCAACGGCAGCATCGGCGCGGCATCAAGGACCGCCACCAAAACCGCGCTCGTGTGCTTTGGATCAAGACCGGAATCGACTTCGCCACGTGCCTGGCCGGCTGTCAGCGCTTCTGTCAGCAATGTTCGAACACCATCGGTGTTCTCTTTGAGGATGGCTCTGATTCTTTCGTTGCGTCCTGCTTCTGCCAACAACTCGAACAGAATGCGGCAATGACCGAGATCGTCCCACCCCTTCATGCTCCACAATTCCGATAGCAGAACAGTTGCCGTCTGTTCGCCTTCGGGGTGGCCGCTGAAATGGCTGTGGAGGCTGGCAAGGTAATCATCCGCCATCTGCTCAATGATAGCGTCCTTGCTAGGGAAGTAGTGATAGAGGTGGCCGGGGCTCATCGCCGCCTCTTTGCAGATCATCGAAATCGACGCGCCTTGCAGACCATGGCGCAGGAAGCACCGATGTGCCGCTGCGAGAATCTCCTGCCGTCTGCCTTCATGCTGCTCGGGAACGCGCTTGCGGACCATGCGGCCTCCATAAACATAGAATGATCGTTCTAATATAGCTTGACCGCACGGCGATCATAAATAGAGTGAGCATTCAATCTATACCGGAACTGCTGGTGGGTCCAGCCCTATGCTGCCTCAGCCGGTCCGATTTCCAAGGTGCGAGGCCACATGAACAGACCCCTTCCGATCATAGCGACCAGCCTGGCTTGGCTGCTGGCGGCTTTCTTTCTCTTCGGCGCTTACGGTAACATCTTCATCTCAGAGGAAAATGCGGCGGCCTATGTGGCTTGGGGTTACCCCGACTGGTTCCACTACATCACCGCCGTTCTCGAACTGGCGGCTGGGCTGATGCTGATCCGCTCTGGCTTGCGGCCCTATGGAGCCGGCCTTGGCGCGATGGTGATGGCCGCTGCTTCCCTCACGACACTGCTGAACGCTGATTACGACCATGCAGTCGCTCCCAGCATTGTCCTGCTCGTCTCACTGGCGGTGCTGTGCCTGTCCTTGGCCGTCCGGCGCGCAGCCAACTGAACTCCCCACTTTCGGAGAATCCCCGATGAATAGCTCACCAACTCCGGCCGGTCCGGCCGATCCCGCAAACGAACCTGCGGCGTATCTGGACGCATGGTCCGATCTTCTGTCCGGCCGCTACCTCGCCATCGTCCTGGTCATGGCAAGCGGCGTGCTGCTCTATGCCATGAACCTCTATTTCACCGCTGCACTGATGCCCTCTATCGTCGCGGATATCGGAGGGCAGCAATATTATGCGTGGGTGACTACAGCCTTCGTCATCTCGGCAATCGTGGCCTCGCTGTTTGTTAGCCGTATCCTCGACTGGAAGGGGCCGGCGCTTGCCTATGTTACGGCGTTCGTCGTCTTCGCGCTCGGCGCAGCGGCCAATACCGCCAGCCCGACGATGGAACTGCTGATCATCGGCCGAGTGGTGCAAGGACTGGGCGGCGGTTTGCTCGCGGGCCTTGGATATGCGGTGATCCGCGCCGCGCTTCCCGAACGCCATTGGGCGCGGGCAACCGGCGTTGTGTCAGCCATGTGGGGATTGGGCACGCTGTTCGGGCCGGCGCTAGGTGGCCTGTTCGCAGAACTCGGCCTCTGGCGCTGGTCCTACGGTGCGCTGGCGGTGGTTTCGCTGCTGTTCGGAATTATTGCTCAGCGCGCGTTCGACCGCATGGCAGGCTCGGGGCACCGCTCGCCGGTTCCTGTCGCCTCCCTCATACCGCTTGTACTTGCGACCATCGCTATCAGCCTCAGCGCCATCGTGCCGATAGGCTGGCCGACGCTGACAATGGTCGGGATCGGTCTAGTGCTGCTCTGGCTGTTCGTCGTCGTGGAGCGGCGGGCAAAAGAGACCATCCTTCCGCACATCACCTATCGTCGCGGCAATTCTCTGAAATGGGTCTATCTCACGGTCGCGGCGCTCAGTGCGGGCGTGATGGTGGAGAACTTCATTCCGCTGTTCGGCCAGCAACTGGCGGGCCTCTCCCCGCTGATCGCCGGTTTTCTCGGCGCGGTCCTGTCGCTCGCATGGGTCATCGCTCAGCTTTTCGTGGTGTCGGTTAAGAGTGAAAGCGGCCGCCGCCGCGCCATCCGTCTCGGCCCGCTGCTGCTGACTGCTGGGCTGATTGCTTATGGTCTTCTACAAATCTCCGATGCCGATATCGGGATGGTGCTGACTTGGGCGGCTGTCCTCGCATTCGCTGGCGTCGGCATCGGACTGGCATGGCCGCTGCTCGGTGTGGCCGCGATGAGCAGTACCCACGACCCTGCGGAAGGGGGCAAGGCGGCGGCGGCTATCACCATTACGCAGCTTATCGCCTTCTCGATCACTTCCGCACTCGCCGGAACCCTGATGGCGGCAGGCGGGGGTTTTGCGGTGGACTCCGCACGCTACGTTACGCTTGGCATCGCGCTCCTGACCCTGCTGGGTATATTCGCGGCAGGCGTGGCGACGAGAAAGTAGCGAACCGCCATGCGACGGCGGCGTCTGAAAAACCCACAGTCGGCTAGATCGCCTCGAAACCTTGGAGGCTGCATCCCTCTGGCGTCTCTCATCCAGACACTCGCAGTCGCGGAGCACTTGAGCTTCCACCGGGCGGCCAAAGCACTCGGCGTCAGCCAACCCAGCGTTAGCGCGAGGATCAGGACACTGGAGGAAAATCTTGGCGTCCGCCTGTTCGAGCGCAGTACACGAGGCGTCCGGCTCACTGAAGCCGGGCGCGTTTTTGTTGAACGGGTATCGGTTGGCGTCGATCAACTCGACTATGCGGTGAGAACAGCGGGCATGGCAGCATCCGGCGAGTGCGGCCGGCTTCGCACCGGCATCCACGCCCTCATTCCCCGCAGTTTCCTCGCCGAGCTAATCGCGCAATATCGAGAAGCTCATCCCGGCATCGAGGTCGAGATCACCGAAGGCACCGCCCGCGAAGCAGTCATGCAGCTGCTGGTGGTGCGCGGCGACGACGGCACCGTGCGCGTGCTGTCCGATCCCTGCAGCCACCGCAGCATGCCGCTCGCCGAAGGGTCCGGCTCCACGCGCCGCTTCGTCTGCTCGTATCACGCCTGGAGCTACGGCCGCGCCGGCGAACTGGTCAACGCCCCCAGCATGCGCGACAAGGGCGTCACCAGGGAAACCTGCAGCCTGCCGTCGTTTCCCTGCGAGGTGTGGAACGGGTTCGTCTATGCCAACCTGGATCCCTACACGCCGACCGGCCCGAGCCGGCAGTCGATGTCCGACGCCAACCTCACTTTCCATTGCGCCAACTGTCCCGAAACCGCGGAATCGCGCGGCATGGGGCGCCGGGCCTTACCGAGGAAGAGCGCCGCCACTCGACGCTGCTCTGCCTGTTCCAGACGCATATCATCAGCCGGGCGGCGAAGCTGCTGGCCTCCTTCTCGATCCAGCCTCTGGCGGCCTTGCGATGGACCATGTCCACCGCGGCGGCCAACTCGTGCAGGACGGGCTGGAGGACAGGATCGCGCTTTGCCACGGAGTCAATCGCGAAGATCGCGAGAAGCTGGAAAGGACGTAGCGGACCCTCTCGTCCCACCACGCGCCTTTCGGTCCGGGGGTGCCGCGCGATTACGAGGCCACGATCCGGAACTTCTACCGCTAATTCGGCCGGCAGATTGCTCTGGAAAACAGGTCGTTGCGTGTGGTCGGCTCGTCCCGAGGCTTCCTGAGCCTTTGCAAATTCCACCCGGGCGCGGATGCGCGCCTGGCGAAATACACGGAGACCAACAGTGCCTCTCATAACCTGGCGTGATGCCGATGGCCGTGAAATCAGCGGGAATGTCGCCTCGGGAACCAACCTGATGAGGGCCGCGCGCGATGCGGGTGTGCCGGGCATTCATGGCGATTGCGGCGGCGCGCTTGCCTGCGCGACCTGCCATGTCGCAACCGATCCTGTCTGGGCGGAACGTCTCGGCCCACCGGGCCCGCTCGAGGATGAGATGCTGGACATGGTCGACGGAGAGTGGACCCCGACGAGCCGGCTGAGCTGTCAGATCCTTGCGCACGAGGATCTGGAGGGCCTCATCCTCATCGTGCCGCCGGGCGCATGACACCAGAGTCCCCTGCCGTGACAGGGGGGCGATGATACGCCATTCGCAAGCGCCGGAGCGAAGGGCTTGACACTTTCCGCCAGGCCCGCAGCACATGGATCGCGCCGCCTGAACGGCCGCGCGTCCGGTGGCGGCAGGCTAGGCCATGGCATCCAGGAAGGCGTCGTTCTCGTCCGGGGTGGCGATGGTGACGCGGGCCCAGTCCAGGAAGGGCGGCTCTTGCCAGCCCTTGACCAGCACGCCCCGACGCCGCAGCGCCTCGGCGAAATCCGCGGCCGGGCCGGGGGTGCGGAAGAACAGGAAGTTGGCTTGGCTCGGGACCACCGCATGGCCCGCGGCGGTCAGCGCGGCCGACAGTCGCGCGCGCTCGGATCGGGCTAGCGCGACGGTGCGGGCCAGATGCGCCTGGTCCTGCAGGGCCGCCAGCGCGGCGGCGCCGGCGAAGGCGTTCACGGCGAAGGGGTTGCGAGTCTTGCGCAGGGCCCGCGTCAGCGCGGTCGACGAGCAGAGCCCATAGCCGACTCGCGCGCCAGCCAAGCCATAAGCCTTGGAAAAGGTGCGCAGCGAGATCCAGTCGAGCCCCGCCGCGCGCATGATGGCGCAAGGGTCGAAGGCCAGCGCGGGGTCGAGATATTCGCGATACGCCTCGTCGAAGACCACTAGCGTGCCCTGCGGCACCGCCTCCATCAGCGCGCTGAACTCTTCGAGCGACACCGCCGGACCGGCCGGATTCGAGGGCGAGGAGAAGATCAGCACCCGCGCCGGCCGGCGCAGCGCTTCGACCAGGCCCGGCAGGGGAAAGGTCCAGTCTTCGGCAAAGTGAACCTTCTCGACGCTGGCGCCGAAGGCCTGGGCGCCGAACTCGTGCAGGCCGAAGCTGGGACAGATCGTCACCACCCGGTCGCCAGGGCGCAGCACGGCGCGATAGATCGCGCCGATCAGGTCCTCGGAGCCGTTGCCGACGATCACCGCCTCGGGGTCGATGCCAGTCGCGGCGCCGATGGCCTCGCGCAGGGCCAGATCGGCCGCGTCGGGATAGCGCCAGATCCCGGCGGCACAGTCGCGCATCGCGGCGATGGCGGCGGGGGCGGGACCCAGCGGGTTTTCGTTGCTGTCGAGCTTGGCCCGCGCCTCGACGCCATAGACTGCGCGAAAGCGGTCCAGCGCCAGGCCGGCGTTGTAATCCGCCAGCGCGGCGATTTCCGGGCGGATCAGGGACGTGTCCTGCGACATGGCTTGCCTCTATAAATCGAAAATCTTGCCGGGGTTCATGATGCCCCGCGGGTCGACGGCCCGTTTCAGCCGCCGCATCAGTTCCAGCGCCGGGCCGTGCTCGGCGGCCATGTAGTCCTTTTTCCCCAGGCCCACGCCATGCTCGCCGGTGGCGGTGCCCTCCATCGCCAGCGCGAGTTCCACCAGGCGGGCGCTGATGCGCGCCAGCTCGGCCGGGTCGCTTGCGTCGAACAGCAGCACCAGGTGGAAATTGCCGTCGCCGACATGGCCGACCAGCGGCGCGACCAGCCCGGTCCCGGCGATCTCGGCCTTGATGGCGGCGATGCATTCGGGCAGGCGCGACAGCGGCACGCAGACATCGGTGGAAAGTCCGGTGACGCCCGGCCGAAGCGCCCGCGTCGCATAAAGCGCGTCATGGCGGATGCGCCACAGCTTCGCGGCGTCCTCGGGCGTCTGCGCCAGCTCGATGCGCGAGGCGCCCGCGCCCTCGGCCAGGTCGCGAAACAGCGCGACGTCATGCGCGACGGCGGGGTCCGAGCCGGTGATCTCGACCCAGAGCGTCGGGCTTTCGGGCAGGTCGGTGCCGGAGTAGGCGTTGATCGCGCGCATCTGCAACTCGTCCGCCAGCTCGATGCGGCTCACGCCCAGGCCGAATTGCAGCGCCTCGACCACGCAGCCGGTGGCGGCGTTCAGCTCGGCAAAGCTGCACAGCAGCGATTGCGCGGCGGCGGGGATGCCGAACAGCCGCAGCGTCAACTCGGTGATGACGCCCAGCGTGCCCTCGGCCCCGACGAACAGATGCGTCAGGTCGTAGCCCGAGGCGGACTTGCGCGCCCGCCCGCCGGTGCGGATCACCTGGCCGTCGGGCAGCACCACGGCCAGCCCCAGCACCAGCTCGCGCATCGAGCCGTAGCGCACCGTCGTCGTGCCCGAGGCGCGGGTTGAGGCCATGCCGCCCAGTGTCGCATGGGCGCCCAGGTCGACCGGAAAGAACAACCCGCAATCGCGCAGTTCCTCGTTCAGGCGCTGGCGGGTGGTGCCGCATTGCACGATGCAATCCATGTCCTCGGCATGGACCGCCAGCACCCGGTCCATGCCGGACAGGTCCAGCGTGATGCCGCCTTGTGGGGCCAGCACCTGCCCCTCGATCGAAGAACCCGCGCCGAAGGGGATGACGGGCGCGCCGTGCCGATGGCAGATCGCCAGCGCCTGCGAGACCTCGGCGGTGTCATGCAGCAGCAGCACGGCGTCCGGCGGTGCGGCGGGCAGCCAGCTTTCCGCCGCGCCGTAATGCGCCCGCGCCGCGGCCGAGGTCAGCAGCCGCTCGCCGAAGATCGGGCCGAGTTCGGCCAGCGCGGCCTTGACCGCGCCGACCGGGGTTTCGTGGGCGTCAAGGCTCATTCCGTGAACCACCAGCGTTCGGAGGCGCGGGCGCCGTCCAGCTCCCAGTCGTTGCCCAGCTCGGCATGGGCCACCTTGTTCGAGGTGGCGTCCAGGAAATCGGCCCAGAGCGGCGCGATCATGCCGCCATCCTCGGCGATCAGCGACTGGCATTCCCAGTAGAGCTGTCGGCGCTTGGCCTCGTCCTTTTCGCCACGCGCGGCCAGCAGCGCCTTGTTGAAGGCCTCGTTGTCCCAGCCGGTCTCGTTCCAGCTGCCGATGCTTTCGCGGGAATAGGCCAGCGTCAGCATCACGTCCTCGTTCACGCGGCCCGACCACTTGGTGGCGAACATCGGCCGCTTGCCCCAGATGTTGGACCAATAGCCGTCGTCCGGCTCGCGCTTGACGTCGATGGTGATGCCGGCGCGGGAGGCCTGCTCGGCATAAAGCTGAGCCATGTTGGTCGCGCCGGTAAAGGGCGCCTCGGCCACGTGCAGCGGCACGGTCAGGCCCGAGACACCGGCCTTGTCCAGCAGCGCCCTGGCCTTGTCGGGGTCGTAGGCATGCTGCGGCAACTGCGGGTCGAAATCGGGATAGGCCTCCGAGATCGGCTGGTCGTTGGCGATCGAGCCATAGCCCGACAGGATCTTATCCAGCATCTCCTGCCGGTCGATGGAGAGCTTCAGCGCCATGCGGACATTCGGGTCGGCGAACAGCGGATCCTTGCAATTCATGCTGAAGGCATAGTGCTGCTTGCCCTTGGTCTGCAGCAGCTTCACGCCGGGCATGGCGCTGAGCAGCATGGCCGTCGCCGTATCCGCCGCGCCCATGGCGTCGATCTGCCCGGTCTGCAGGGCGGTGGTGCGGGCGTTCACATCGGCGATGGCATGGATCTCGACCGCGTCGAAATGGGCGCGGCCTTCCTTCCAGTAGTTGGGGAAGCGCTTCACGAGGCTGCGCACGCCCGGCTCGAAATTCTCCAGCACATAGCCGCCGGTGCCGATGCCCTTGCCGAAATCCTTGTCCCCGGCCGGCACGATCAGCAGGTTGACGAGCGCCATCAGTGCCGGGAAGCCGGAATTCGGCCCGTTCAGGCTGATGCGCACCTCGTCCGGGGCAGTCGCCGCGATGTCGGTGATCGTTTCCAGCAGCGACTTGACCTCGGACACCGTGTCCGGGCCGCGATGCAGGTTCAGCGAATAGACCACGTCGTCGGCGGTCATGGTCTTGGCATTGTGGAACTCGACGCCCTGGCGCAGCTTGAAGGTCCATTCGGTCAGCTCGGCATTCGAGCCCCATTCGGTGGCCAGCTCGGGGATCAGCTTGCCGCCGAGGCCGACCTCGATCAGGCAGTTGCGCAGCTGGTATTGCAGCTGCATCATGAAGCGCGTCTCGTTCAGCTGCGGGTCCAGCGTGTCGGCGCTGTCGAAATCGGCCACGGCGACGCGGAAGGTGCCGCCCTTGCGCGGCGCATCCTGCGCCAGCACGGGCAGGGGCCGCAGGCCCAGCGTGGCCGCCGCGGAAAGCGCCCCTGCACCCAGCAGCACGGAACGCCTGGTAAACAAACTCGCCATCGGATCTTTCTCCCTGATCTCCTCCCGCCTGCCGGCCGTGCCTGGTCGTTGACGGGAACCTGTTTTTATGACTGACCTAAACGCTAGACTCGGGCCCCATGTCGGACAAATCAGTTTGCGTGGTGCGCGCGACAGTTCAGCTAAACTATCGAATCCAGCCAGGACCTTTCGCCATGAACCCGACGCTGCCGCCGTTGCGTGCCTTGCAGGCCTTCGAATGCTTTGGCCGGCTGGGATCGGTCAATGCCGCGGCGCGGGCGCTGGGGGTGACGCCGGGCGCGATCAGCCAGCAATTGCGGCTGCTTGAAGAGCATGTGGGCGTGGTTCTGCTGGTCAAGGACGGGCGGCGGGCGACGCTGACACCGGCCGCGCGGGCCTATCACGAGCTGATATCGCAGGGCTTCGGACGGCTGATGCTGGCGCAGGACTATATCCTCGCGCACAAGCAAAGCGAGGAGCTGACCATCTCGGGTTTCCCGACGCTGATGCAGAAATGGTTGAATCCCCGCCTGCCCGAATTCCAGGCGACTGCCCAGGACCTGGCCATCCGCGTGATCTCGACCCATCAGGAACCCGATCCGCATATGCTGGAGCAGACCTTCCGCCTGACCTACGGCGAGGCGGCGCGGCGCTATCTGCACAGCCGCGCCCTGTTCACCGACTGCTGCTTTCCGGCCTGTTCGCCCGAATTCCTGCAACGCCATCCCGAGGCGCTGGATCCCGCCGTCCTGGCCCGCCTGCCGCTGATCGGCATCGACTGGGGCGGCGGCTACACGACCGAGCCGCATTGGCGCGACTGGTTCGAATCGCAGGGCCTTGGCGAGCTGCCGCCGATCCGCCCCGTCGCCGTCCATTCCATGTCCAGCCTGGCGCTGGAGGCGGCGATCGCCGGGCAGGGCGCGGTTCTGGCCCAGGGCTCCTTCGCCGCCGAGGACATCCGCGCCGGCCGGCTGGTCCGGCTGTCCGAGGCCAGCCTGCACATGCCCGACCCCTATTTCGTCTGCTGGGGCCCGACGACGCTGGACCGCCCCGTGGCGCGGGATTTCCTGAACTGGCTGATGCGCGCCACCAAGCCGCTGCGCAGCCGGACGGTTCAGTCCAGCTAAACGATCTGGCTGCGCTTCTGCGCTGAACGCTTCGGCATTCGCCTATACATTTGCCGAAACGCAGCCACATAAGGTGCAGCCATGTTCCTCAAGAACGCCTGGTATGTCGCGGCCTGGAGCCATGAGATCACCGACAGCCTTCAGCAGATCCTCGTCCTGGGCGAAAAGATCTGCATCTTCCGCAACAGCCAGGGCGAGGTGATCGCGCTCGAGGATGCCTGCCCGCATCGCAAGCTGCCGCTGTCCAAGGGCCGCATCAAGGGCGACAATGTCGAATGCGGCTATCACGGGCTGACCTTCGACTGCGCCGGGCAATGCGTCTGGGCGCCGGGCGGCGGGCGCATCCCCTCGGCCGCCAAGGTGCGGCCCTATCCGGTGCATGAGAAATACGGCCTCGTGTGGATCTGGATGGGCAACGCCGCCATTGCCGATGCGGACGAGATCATCGACATTCCGAATTTCGACAGCCCGGACTGGGGCATCAACTGCGGCGCCGCGATGGAGCTGCGCTGCAACTATCTGTTGATGTGCGACAACCTGCTGGATCCGACCCATGTCGCCTGGGTCCATGAAAGCAGCTTTGCCCAGGACGCGACGCGCGACACGCCGCTGAAGGTCACGCGGACCGAAAACGGCGTCATCGTCCACCGCTGGATGATGGATGTCGAGCCGGCGCCCTTCTACAAGAAGATCGTCGAGTTCGACGGCAATTGCGACCGGCTGCAGCATTACGAGGTGCGCTATCCCGCCCACGCCCTGATCCGCGCCGTCTTCACCCCGGCGGGGACCGGCGGGCCGGACGGCACGCTGCACGAAAAGACCTTCGTCATGGACAGCTACAACTTCATGACGCCGACGACCGAGACCGAGACCCGCTATTACTGGTTCCAGCTGCGCAACATCCGCCCGCATGACGAGGAACTGTCGAAGATGATGTCCGAGGACGTGCGCCACGCCTTCGAGGAAGACCGCGCCGTGCTGAACGAGGTGCAGATCGGCATGGCCAGCAAGACCTCGCCGCATATCGACCTGTCCATCGACGCCGGCCAGCTGCGCTTCCGCCGCCAGCTCGAGGCGATGATCGCCGAAGAGCGCATGGTCGACGAGAAGATGAGGGCCTGATCCATGGCCGATCCGTTCCGCCGCTTCCGCCTGGCCCGCAAGGTGTCGGAAAGCGCCTGCATCACCTCATTCCACCTGGTGCCCGAGGATGGCGGCCCGCTGTGGGACATGCGGCCGGGCCAATACCTGACGCTGCGGATCCCGGCGCCCTCGGGGCCGGTGCTGCGGACCTATTCGCTGTCGGCGCTGCCCGAGGGGCGGGACCATCACCGCATCAGCGTCAAGCGCGAGCCGCAGGGGCTGGGCTCGCGCTGGCTGCACGACCAGCTGGCCGAGGGCGAGGTGATCGAGATCGCCCCGCCGCGCGGCGGCTTCGTGCTGGACGAGGCCAGCACCCGGCCGGTGCTGCTGCTGGCGGGCGGCGTCGGTCTGACGCCGCTGCTGGCGATGCTGCACCGGCTGGCGACGGGGGCGCGGCGGGCGTTCTTCGTGCAGGCGGCCGAGAACGGCGAGGTGCACGCGCTGCGGGACGAAGTGGCGGCGCTGGCCGCGGGCTCGGGCGGGCGGATCATCGCGCGCACGGTCTACCGCGCCCCGACCGAGGCCGACCGCGCCGCGCGCCGCTTCGATGCCGAGGGCGTGGTGGACCGCACCCTCCTGCAATCCCTGCTGCCGCTGGACGATTACGAGGTCTATCTCTGCGGCCCGACACCCTTCATGGTGGCGATGTGGAAGCTGCTGACGGGCTTGGGCATCGCCCCCGCCCGCATCGCATACGAGTTCTTCGGCAAGGGCGGCTCGCTGGCCGCGCTGGCGGCCGGGCCGGGGCCGGCATCCGCACCCGTGCATGGCAACCGCATCCCGGCGCGGGCGCCCAAGTCCCTGGCCAAGCTGGAATTCCTGACCGATCCCGATGCGCTTGGCCTGCCCGATGCGCTGCCCGGCACGGTGGCCGAGGCGGCAGCCAAACAGGCAGAACCGACCGAATCCGGCGCCGAGGTGGTCTTTGCCCGCTCGGGCCTGACCCTGCCCTGGAACGGCGCCAGCCGCACCATCCTGGAGCTGGCCGAGGCCGCGGGACTGGAGCCCGAGTTCAGCTGCCGCGAGGGAATCTGCAACACCTGCCGCTGCGCCATCCGCGAGGGCGCGGTGGAATATGTCACCGATCCGCTGGACCCGCCGGGGCCGGGGCAGGCGCTGATCTGCTGCTCGCGCCCGGCGGGGCGGGTGGTGCTGGACCTGTAGGAAAGGGGGCGGTGTATCCGCCCCCTTTCCGTTTCAGCCGATGCGGCGGTCCAGCGCCTCGGGCGCGATCTCGGGGCCGATGACGAACAGGTGGTCGCCGTGGCCGACCAGCCCGTTGCGGCGGCGGATCAGCACCCGACCCGCGACCGGCGCCGTCAGCACCTGCGGCGCCTGCGTGATGTCGAAGAGGTCGTAGAGTTTCGCGACCGGCTGCCCCTCGGCCACCTCGTCGCCCAGTTCGACCAGCGGCTCGGCCAGGGCGTGGCGCATGGCGGTGACTTGGCGGCTGCCCGCGCCCAGGTCGACGAAGCGGGTCTGGCAGCCCGGGCCCGTGGCCAGCCGCTTCGTCGCCTCGGGCGCCACGATCCCTTCATGCGCCAGCAGGTTCAGGATGCCGTTCCAGCCATGGCCCAGCGACTGGGGCGAGACCTGCGCCATGCCGCCCAGTTCGCAGGAGATCATGGCGCAACCTGCCGCCAGCGCGGCGCTGTCCAGGTCGCCCCCGGTGCTGCCCAGGCCCACGACCATGGTCCAGGGCAGGCCGAAGGCGCGGGCCAGCGCCGCCCCGCGCCGGTCCTGGGCCGGATCGCCGGTCAGCGTCAGATAGGCGGCGTCGAGGTAATTCGTCGTGCCGCCGCCGGAATGCAGGTCGATCACCAGCCCGGCGCGCGGCAGCAGGTGGCGGTTCAGGAACCCCGCCAGCGCCCGCGTCGGCCCCTGTCCCGTCGCGCCGGGAAACACCCGGTTCATGTTGCCCCCATCCAGCGGCGAGACCCGCGTCCGCGCCATCACCGCCGGCATGTTCAGCGCCGGCACCAGGATCAGCCGGCCGGCGACATCCTGCGGCTCCAGCGCCTCGAACAGCCGGCGGGTGATCAGCTGCCCCTCGTATTCGTCGCCGTGATTGCCGCCGACCACCAGCGCCGTCGGCCCCTCGCCGCCGGCAATGACGCCGATGGGGCTGCGGATCACGCCGAAGTCATGGCGGTTGTCGGAATGGCTCAGGTCGATCCATCCCGAGGCCTTGCCCGGGGCGTCGAGATCGATTTCGCAGGTGACGGTGTCGTAGCGGTTCATGCGGCGCCTTTCTCTTGCATCTGTCGCTGGCCCAGCAGGCGGGTCAGCCAGTCCGGGTCCATCTCGGGGACCGAGGACAGCAGTTTCTCGGTATAGGGATGGTGCGGCGGCTGGAACATCTGCGCCTTGGGGCCCTGCTCGACCACCGCGCCGTTCTGCATCACCACCACCTCGTCCGCGATGGATCGCACCGTGGCGAGGTCGTGGGTGATGAACAGATAGCTGAGCCCCATCTCGCGCTGCAAACGGTCGAGCAGGCGCAGGATGCCCTCGGCCACCAGCTGGTCCAGCGCGCTGGTCACCTCGTCGCAGATGATGAGCTCGGGCTCGGCCGCCAGCGCGCGGGCGATGCAGAGCCGCTGCTTCTGCCCGCCGGACAGCTCGCCCGGCAGGCGGTCGATGAAGCGGCCCGGCTCCAGCTCGATCTGGTCCAGCAAGTCGCGGATCCGGTCCTCTTTCTTGCGGCCGCGCAGGCCCAGGAAGAACTCCAGCGGGCGGCCCAGGATCTCGCGCACCCTGTGACGCGGGTTCAGGGCGGTGTCGGCCATCTGGTGGATCATCTGCAGCCGGCGCTGCAGGGTGCGGGGCCGGTTGCGGGACAGTGGGTCCAGCACCTGCCCGTCGAAGACGACCTGTCCCGCGCTCGGCGGCAGCAAGCCCATCACCACCCGCGCCGTGGTCGACTTGCCCGAGCCGCTTTCGCCCACCACCGCCACCGTGCGGCCGCGCGGCACGCTGATCGAGACATCGCGCAGCACCGGATGCACGCCGTAGCTGGCCGAGACGCCCTGGATGTGCAGGATCGGCTCGGGCGGCGCCGGCTCGTCGCGCGGCGCGGGCTGGAAGTTCCGCACCGCCCAGAGCGAGCGGGTGTATTCCTCGCGCGGGGCGGCTAGCATCTCGCGGGTCGGGGCTTCCTCGACCTCCTCGCCCTTCAGCAGCACCTTGATGCGGTCGGCCATCTGCGCCACCACCGCCAGGTCGTGGGTGATGTAGATCGCGGCGGCGTCGTGGCGGCGCACCACCTCGCGGATCGCGGCCAGAACCTCGATCTGCGTGGTCACGTCCAGCGCCGTGGTCGGCTCGTCGAAGATCAGCAGCTCGGGATGGCAGGACATGGACATGGCGGTCATCGCCCGCTGCAACTGCCCGCCCGAGACCTGATGCGGATAGCGCGCCCCGATCCGCTCGGGGTCGGGCAGGCGCATTTCGCGATACAGGCTCACAGCCTCGGCCTCGGCCTGGGCACGGGGCATCAGCCTATGCTGGACCGGGCCCTCGCAATATTGCGCGATCAGCCGCCAGGCCGGGTTGAAGGCGGCGGCCGAGGATTGCGCGACATAGGCGATGCGCCGCCCTTGCACCTGCCGCAACAGCCGCGCATCCGCCCCGGCCAGTTCCAGCCCGTCGAAGCGGATCGAGCCCCCGGTGATGCGGCAGCCCGGCTTGACATGGCCCATGGCGGCCAGCCCCAGCGTCGATTTCCCGGCGCCGGATTCGCCGATCAGGCCCAGGATCTCGCCCCGGTCCAGGTTCAGGTCCACGCCCTTGACGATCTCGGTCCGGCCCTCGCGGCTTTGCGCCTCGATGCGCAGGCCGCGGATGTCCAGCAGTCGTGTCATCCGGTCACTCCTTCAATCCGCTGGACAGGTGCAGCACCCAGTCCACCACCAGGTTCACCGCCACGGTCAGCAGCGCGATGGCGCCCGCCGGCAGCAGCGGCGCCAGCCCGAAGGTTGCCGCCTGCCAGCTGGAGAAATTGGCGAAGGCGATCAGCTTGGCGCTTTCGCGCACCATCGAGCCCCAGTCCGCCGTCGGCGGCTGCAAGCCCAGCCCCAGGAAGGACAGGGCCGAGATGAACAGGAAGACGAAGCAGAAGCGCAGGCCGAATTCCGCGATCAGCGGCGCGCTGGCATTGGGCAGCACCTCGCGGCGGATGATCCAGCCCAGCCCCTCGCCGCGCATCCGCGCGACCTCGATATAATCCATGGTCAGGATGCCCTGCGCCACGGCCCGCGACAGCCGGAACACCCGCGTGCTGTCCAAGACCGCGATCACCAGCACCAGCGCCACGACCGAAGTGCCGGCGATGGTCAGGATCAGCAGTGCGAAGATCAGCGAGGGCACCGCCATCAGCACATCGACCAAGCGCGAACTCGTCGTCTCGAACCAGCCGCCGAGGGTGGCGGCCAGCAGCCCGGTGCCTGCCCCCAGCGCAAAGGCGAGGAGGGTGGTCAGCAGCGCGATGCCGACCGTGTTGCGGGCGCCGTAGATCATGCGCGACAGCACGTCCCGGCCCAGCATGTCGGTGCCCAGCCAATGCTCGGCCGACCAGGGCAGGTATTTGGCGCCGACGATCGCCGCCTCGGGATAGGGCGCCAGCAGCGGCGCAAGGAGCGCCACCACGGCATAGGCGGCGATCAGCGCCATGCCGATCCGGGCCGAAAGCGGTGCCGTCCGCAGGGTCTTGAGCAGAGCGTTCATGCCTACCTCGGATGCAGGAGTCGGGGATTCGAGACGATGCCCAGCACGTCCGCCAGCAGGTTCAGCACGATATAGGTGGCGGCAAAGATCAGGCAGGCGGCCTGCACCACCGTCATGTCGCGCTTGGCCACGCTGTCGACCAGCAACTGGCCAAGGCCGGGATAGACGAAGACCACCTCGACCAGCACCACGCCGACGATCAGATAGGCCAGGTTCAGCGCCACGACGGTGACGATGGGCGCCACCGCATTGGGCAGGGCGTGGACGGCGATCACCCGCCAGCGCCGCAGCCCCTTCAGCTGCGCCATCTCGATATAGGGCAGGGCCAGCAGGTTGACGATGGCGGCGCGTGTCATGCGCATCATATGCGCCATGACGATCAGCACCATGGTCAGCGCCGGCAGGAAGGTCACGTAAAGCCGCACCCCCAGCCCCATGCCGGGCGAGACGGTGGCCAGGCTCGGGAACCATCCCAGCCAGGCCGAGAACAGCAGGATCAGGATATAGGCGACGAAGAATTCGGGAAACGAGATCACCGCCAGCGTCGAGGTCGAGATGAAGCGGTCCAGCGCCGAGCCGCGGTAAAGCGCCGCCAGCAGCCCCAGGCCGATGGCCAGCGGCACGGCGATCACCGCGGCATAGCCGGCCAGGAAGAAGGTGTTCACCACGCGTTGCCCGATCAGTTCGGCGATGGGGCGCTGGTTGGCCAGCGACAGGCCGAAATCCCCGGTCAGGGCGCCGCCGAGCCAGTGCAGATAGCGCAGCAACGCCGGGTCGTTCAGGCCGTTCCTTTCGCGAAAGGCGGCCAGGGTCTCGGGCGTCGCGGACTGGCCCAGCACCTCGCTGGCGATATCCCCAGGAAGCAGTTCGACGGCCCAGAAGATCAGTGCCGAAACGATAAGCAACGTCAGCGCGCCGATGGCAAACCGGCGCAGGACCAGCTTCAGGATCATGGGTTCCTTGCTCTCTTATGGCTGGGCTTGGGGGTGGATATGACTAGGTATAATGACAGCCCCGCGCCACAGGTCCAGCCTCGCTTAGGTTAGCTGACCTGTCGGACATGTTAGAGACACTGCGGATGGTTCTGTGCTCATCTGGGGCCAGCAACGCCAAGGTTCAGCATGTGTACGACGACCAGTTTCCGCGTCATCAAGGCGGATATCCTGCGCCGCATCAGCGGTGGCGAATGGCCGCCGGGCTCGCTGCTGCCGAACGAGCTGGCGCTGGCGCGGGAATTCGGCGCGGCCAGGGCCACCGTCAGCCGCGCCATGCGCGAGCTGGTCGACGACGGCATCGTCGAGCGCAAGCGCAAGGCCGGCACGCGGGTGCGGCCGGTGCCGCTGCGACAGGTGCGGCTGGACATCCCGCTGGTCCGGGTCGAGGTCGAGGCGCAGGGTTCCAGCTATCGCTATGCGCTGGTTTCCTCGGAGACCGTGCCGGCGCCGAACTGGCTGCGCGCGCGTCTGGACCTGCGCCAGGGCGCCGAGATGCTGCACCTGGTCTGCCTGCATCTTTCGGACGGCCATCCCTACCAGCTCGAGGATCGCTGGATCAACCTGGGCGCCGTGCCGCAGGCCGAGCAGGCGGATTTCTCGACCCTGGGGCCAAGCGAATGGCTGAGCCGGCAGATGCCCTTCTCGGACATCGAGATCAGCTTCTCGGCCAGCGCCGCCGAGGCGGAGCAGGCCCGGCAGCTGAGTTGCGCCGTGGGCGACCCGCTGTTCCGCATCGAGCGGCAGACCTTCTGGGAGGGCCGGCCGATCACCTTCGTGCGCATGGTCTATCGCTGCGGCCACCGGCTGATCGCCCGGTATTGAGGGATGGAACGGGTGATCTGGTTGGTATTTCTATGGTCGTTGTTGAAGGAAGCAGGGGCGGCGGCAACGAAGCTATAACCTTCTTCCTCATTGAGCGGATACCTTGGGGGAATTCCCGGCAACGGGATGAGCGGCGGCCCCCGCATTGAAAACAAACGGAACCGCCCTCCCGGCGAATCTTGCGAGGCAGGCAGCAAACGATGACCAACCTGTTCGAAGAAACCCGCAACGGCAATGTTGCTCTGACCCGCCTGAACCGTCCCAAGCAGTTCAATGCGCTGAACTCGCCTCTCGCCGTTGGGATGGTCGCGGCAGCCGAGGAGTTGGACGCGGCAGGAGCGTCAATGCCATCGCCGTCACCGGGTTAGGCGGAATGCTGGCGCGCAAGCCACCCATGCTGGTGCGGGTAGCGCTGGCAAACAAGATCGCGCGTATCGTCTGGACTTTGATGGCCCACGGTGACGTCTAAAAGGCTCCCGCCCCAGCGGTGTAAGCCGTCAAAGTCGCGAGGACGTCGGAGCGGAAGAGGGCAAGGAGACGTTTGGCGCAACGGTCGTGAGACGGAATCAGAGGAAGCAGCCTGCAACAAAGTGCCTTCGAGCACGCGGCGTTGATTTGGGACCTGATCCGCGAACACCATACGGGCCCGCATCATGACTATGGCCGCAATAATGGCCGGATACATGTCAGTACCCGGCTGCGCGCGAAACTGAGCCAGAAACCCTCTTGTGCAAGGGGCGGTTATACTTGTAGCAGAAGTCAGCGTGTGAGCGGGCTTCCCCCTCTTCCCCGTTAGGGTTTTGACACGCGTTCAATCTCAGCGATGCCGAGTGTGGCGACGTCATCTTGGGCGGGGTGCCGCTTTTGCCGGATCAGTTCTTTGCGCCCGGTTTGAATTTCGACAGATCTGGGGTGCTCAAGGTTGTCCCTGCATCCTTGACCTCGACGAAGGTGAACCAGTTGTCATCCGGCGAACCATGGTGGTTTTCCTTGCCGAATTCATAATGAGCTCCCTCGCGGCCTTGCAGGCCGTAGAAGCTACTCATTTCTTCGATTGCATCCTTTAACGCCACACGGGCGCCCGCAATGTCGTCTGCCGCCAGCCGTTCCTGCACGGCCGGAGCGGCTGCCGCCGCGAAGATGATCTGGGCCGTGTCATAGCCAAGAAGGGGATACATGGTGGGCTGATGCTCGACGCCAAACTTGGTATCGAGTCTCACGAAGAAATCCTGTACCTCTGGCCGTTCCATATCGACCGTATTTGGGATCAGAATGCCATCGCTTGCCTCTGCGGCCATCTCGCGAAGCGCTTTCAGCAAGGCGCTGCGGGCCACCACCGTCGGCACATTCAGGTCAAGCTGGCGCATGGTCCGCAACACACGCGCGCCATCGGCAGAATAAGGATAGACGATGACCGCATCCGGTTCTGCCGCTTTCAGACTGAGGATCTGCGGCGAAAGGTCCACTGCATTGATCTCGTACGCTTCTTTCTGGACGATATCGATTCCCTGCTCCGCCAGCGCCTTGCTAGAGGCTTCGATGCCATCCAGACCGAAGTTCAGGGTGTTGCCGATCAGCGCAACCCGCTTGAACCCTTGCGCGGCCAACATATCGGCGATCGCCTGCGCATCCTGGCCATTGCGGGGACCGACACGGAAAACATAGCCAGCCGGATTGTCGGTCAGGTTGTCCGTCGCCAATGCCATCAGCAGCAGCGGAATCTCATATTCGTTCGCGACCGGGATCATCGAGATCGAGGTGTCGGGATGGGCACCGGTGATGGCGATGGCGCCGTCATCCTCGGCACAGCGCGTCGCGGCCGTTCCGGCAAGCTGGAAGTCCATCTTAATGTCATAGACGACGATCTCGACGTTTCTGCCGGCGATGCCTCCTGCCGCATTCTTCTCGTCGACGGCAAGGCGCAGCCCGTTCAGAGCAAGCTGTCCCACCTCTGCCGCGCCATTGGACTGGTCATCGGCCGAACAGATGATGATCGGTTTCAACTCCTCGGCCAACGACACGCAGGGTGGTGCCAACATCAAAAGCGACAAGAACCCAGCCGCAAGGGCGAACCTTCCGTAAGTCATGCTATCCTCCATTGCATGAATGATGGTCGAGACCGTCCGGCAGCGCGTAAGCGCGTCACGGATGGACGAAAAGGCTGCGCAGCAGAGCGTCACTGCCCTGTTCGGCTGCGCCCGCCTGATGAATGGTGCGCATAATGTCGAGCCCGCGCATGCCCAACGGGGTTGGCTGCCCGTCAGCAACCATCCGATACCTTGCGGCGACTCTATAGATCGCGAACCGGTCAAGTGGGACGCTATCCAGTTCCCCGATGACATCCGCGATTTCCCCGAGCGATTTTTCGGCTTCCCTCCGTATCCGCAGGGCCGCGATATAGTTCAGACCCGCTACCTGACCGGCAACATTCGGGGTGTTCCACCACTCGTGATTGCCTTGGGTAAGCGTGTGGCCGGTCATCGGCTTCAGCGCCGGATCGGCTTTGGAAATGCCTTCGGCGATACGTGCAAGCGCCTTGCCGACCTCTTCGGGTTCGGGGCTTTGCGCGCTTTGGAAAAGCACATAGACTTGTTCCGGTGCCTGCACCTCGGGGTCGATGTTCTCGGTTTCGATCCAGACATCCTCGGACCAGACCGTCCGCGCCTCGGCGCTGAGCGGGATGGAGACCACGCGACTGAACAGGATCTGCTCGTCCCGGCGAATGAAATCGCTGACTTGGCTGGACGCGAGCCCGCTAGAGCCGGAACTTGGCGCGAAGATCACCTCGGCAATGCCGTCGATCGGATTGCTCGCGGGGGGCTGTCCCGGCGGCGTGAAGGGATCGGGAAGCAGGTGATACTGGACATAAGAGGTAAAGCCGGGAACCCGGGTTGCAAGAACGCCGTGAACGTCGCGCCAGTAGCGCTGGAACAGATCGCTCGATATGTCGCCGCGCCGCTCGAGGATCGCGACAAGGGAATCCATGCGGCCGGTCGGTTCGGTAGCGGATGCGGTCTCAGCGCTCTGCATGACGGACCCCGTTGATGCAAAGGGCGGCCATTGACTCCCAAGCCTGAGATTCCTGGTTGTGTCGGGCAGGGGTGGGTCTACGGACAAGTCCTTGAAAGTGCATTTGATTATCGGTCCTTGATTTTTTCTATTGCGCACAGAACCCGCAGAGGCAGGTTGTCGTTGTGCATGAAAAAACAGCCCCTCCGAGGCTGCGGGGCGGTTCCGGCCTCTGTACCGTGATGGTCGTCATCAGGCGAGTTCTGTCTGGATCAGGTCGCCGGCCCGCGCCGCCAGCATCAGGGTCGTGGCCATCGTATTCCCCGAAATCAGCGTGGGCATGACCGAGGCATCGACAACCCGGAGTTTTCTGAGTCCTCGCACACGAAGCGCCGGATCCACAACCGCCATCGGATCGCCGTCCGGCCCCATCCGCGCGGTGCCGACGGGGTGGAAGGTGGTCGATCCGGTCCGATAGCAATAGTCCAGCAGTTCGTCGTCGGTCTGGACATCCGGCCCCGGCGTCAGTTCCGCATCGACATAGCGGCGCAAGGCATCGCTTCCCATCAGCCTGCGGGCCAGTTTCAGGCCGGCCAGCATGGTCTGCCGGTCGGTTTCGTCATCCAGATAGTTCGGCTGGATCTCGGGGTTTACGGAAAGATCGGTCGAAAGGGTTCGCACCTGGCCACGGCTGTTGGGACGATGCTGCCACATGCCGCAGGTTATGCCCGGCTCGGTCGCCAGCCCTTGCGCGCCATAGCTCGCGGGGAAGAAAATGCCCTGAAGGTCAGGGAAATCCAGTTCGGCGCGCGATTTGGCAAAGATCTGCACAAGCGATGGCGGAAGGCCCAGTAGGCTGGGCCGCCCAAGCGCCCAGCGGAGAACCTCGCCCACCAGACGCAGGCCGCGCGACTTTTCGTTGAATGTTCCGGTTCCTGTGACACGCGCGGTTACGGTCGAATAGTAATGATCCTGCAGATTTCCGCCGACCCCGGGCAGATCATGGACGACGTTGACGCCGATTGCCTGTAGCGCCTTGGCATCGCCGATGCCCGAAAGGTTCAGCAGCCTGGGCGTATTGATGGCGCCGGAACTTATGATGACCTCGCGACGGGCCAGGATGCGGGCACCGGGTTGCCGTGTCCGCATATCGACCGTATCGATCCCGCGCGCCGTCTTGTCCTCGATGATGATCCGGCTTGCCAGAGTATTCGTCCTGACCTCCAGATTGCTGCGCGACCGGGCGGGACGCAGGAAGGCGGTCGCGGCGCTGACCCGCTTCTGATTTTCGATGATCGTCTGGTAATATCCGACGCCGAACTGGTCTTTGCCATTGTAATCGGCGTTGAAGGGCAGGCCCAGGCGTTGTGCCCCTTCGATGAAAGCGGCGGACAGCGGTTCGCGGTATCCCACATCGGTGACGGGCATGGCGCCTTTCCGTCCCCGAAATGCCCCGTCTCCGCCCTCGCGGCGTTCGATCTGCTTGAAATAAGGCAAGACATCTGCATAGCGCCAGCCGGTATTGCCCATCTGTGCCCAGTCGTCGAAGTCCCGGGCCGTCCCGCGGACAAAGATCATCCCGTTGACCGAGGTCGATCCTCCCAGCGTCTTGCCCTGCGGCAGCGACACCGCCCGACCTCCGGTCCGGTCGGTGGGGGCGGTTGCAAAATGCCAGACATAGTCAGGGTTGGGCAGGATCTTTGTGAAACCCGCCGGTATATGGATGAAGCGGTGGTTGTCATCAGGCCCCGCCTCAAGCAGGCAGACGGAGTATCTGCCCCCTTCGGACAGCTTGCATGCAAGCACTGAGCCCGCTGCCCCTGCGCCGACGACCACGTAGTCAAATGTCGCTGTCTCCAATTCCGCCTCCCTCGGCCGTTAGAGAGCTTCAATGGTTCTTCCATTGACCTATGTGGTATGTCAATCATAACTTTCACAAGTTTCACGCGGCGGGAGGTAATATGAGCGCTGTTGATTATCCGAATTCCGAACTGCTGATCGCGGGCGTCTGGCGCCAGGGGGCCGACAACGCAACGTATGAGGTGTCCAATCCCGCGACGGGCCGCGTGATCGGCAAAACGGCCCAGGTTGGGGCCGGTGATCTTGATGAAGTCGCTGCCGCCGCCTGGACTGGCTTTCTGGCCTGGCGCGACGTGCCGGCCCATGATCGCAGCCTGAAATTGCGGGCGGCGGCGCAACGGTTGCGCGATCAGGCAAACCAGATCGGGCATGTCATCACGCTGGAGCAGGGCAAGCCGCTGACTGAGGCCGTCGGTGAGGTGCTGACGTCCGCGGACGTCATCGACTGGTGTGCCGAAGAGGCCAAGCGCACCTATGGTCGGGTGATTCCGCCGCGCAATCCGCAAGCCCGGCAAATGGTCCTGCGCGAACCCATTGGCCCGGTGCTGGCGATCACGCCATGGAATTTTCCCATGTTGCAGGCCGCACGCAAGCTGTCCTCGGCTCTGGCGGCGGGGTGCTCGGTGATTCTGATGGGTTCGCGCAACACGCCTGCGACGCCTGCGCTTCTGATCCAGGCCTTTGTCGAGGCCGGAATTGGTGCCAATGCAGTGCAGGTCATCTCGGGCGATCCACAGGCCGTCAGCGAAAGGCTGATTGCCGATCCGCATGTCCGCAAGGTGACCTTCACCGGCTCGACCGAAGTCGGAAAGCGCATCGCCGCGCTGGCGGGGCAGCATATGAAACCCGCGACGATGGAACTAGGCGGCCATGCGCCGGTGCTGATCTTTGACGATGCCGATCTGGATCGGGCGATTCCCGAACTTGTCGGGTTCAAGTTCATGAATGCGGGTCAGGTCTGCGCCTCGCCGACGCGGCTTTTGGTGCAGGCGGGCATTCACAAACGCTTCGTCGAGAAATGGACCGAAGCGGCACGGCAGATCGTCGTCGGCGATGGGCTGGCGGCCGGTACCGGCATGGGGCCTTTGGTGAGCGATGCACGCAAGAATGCTGTTGATTCGCTGATCGAAGAGGCGGCGAGTTGTGGCTCTCCCGTGGTCAGGGAGCGAGCGGGCGACCTGCCCCGGCTGGGCAGCTTCCTTGCGCCGACCCTGCTGACCGATGTGCCCCCTCATGCGCGGATCATGAACGAGGAGCCCTTTGGCCCGGTGGCCGCAGTGTTCCGTTTCGAAACCGCCGACGAGGCCATCGCCGAGGCCAATCGGTTGAGCTATGGCCTGTGCGCTTATGCCTATACAGGAGAACTGTCGCTGGCTAACCGCATCACCCGCGAAGTCGAGGCCGGTTCGGTGTCCGTGAACCACATCAACGTCGCCCTGCCGGAGGTGCCGTTTGGCGGGATCCGGGATTCGGGCTATGGCAGCGAGGGCGGCGCCGAGACGACCGAGCCCTATCTGGTGACGAAGTTCGTCTCGATGCTTTGAACGCATCCGCTGTCCGGGCTGCGCATGGCTCGGACAGATTCCATCTTTTGCAGATCGGCAAGCGACGCCACGTCGCCAAAAAACCCCCGGTGACACTTGCCGAGACGCTGCATGTTCGGGGTGCCTCGCCGTCGCATTGGACCTCTTCAGATTTCGCTCTCCATACTCGGCATCGTGTTTTGTGCGGGTGCAAGCAAAACCTAATGGTTGATCCATTGACAAATGCTTTCCGCTGGCACATGATAGCTTCGAGGGCATGGGATCTTCCGGCCCGGATGGGGCTGACGGTCCACTGTAACCGGCTGATATGAATGGAGGAGTGCATGGCTGAGGTGCAGATGGTTGATGCCGATGAGCGGCGGACGCTGATTGCCGAACTTGAGAAATACAATTTTCGGGTCAGCTCGCCCGACCGCCCCTTGTTCACCAAGGAGCCGAATTCCTCCATGGTGCCGGTCCTGTGGAAGGCCGGGGATATTGCCGAACAGCTGGAACAGATCGGCTCGCGGCTGAAGCTTCAGGCGGGGGGCGCGCGCCGGACCCTGCAACTCAGCAATCCTGGACTGCCTTATGGCACGACGCCGACCTTTTGGGTGTCGATCCAGTATATCCTGCCCGGAGAGATCGCGACGGCGCACCGTCACATGGCCTCGGCATTGCGCTTCATCATGCAGGGCGAGGGGGCCGATACCACCGTCGACGGCGAAATGTATCAGATCAACGAGGGCGATCTGGTGCTGACCCCGAACTGGACCTGGCACGATCACGAACACAAGGGCAGCGAGCCGATGGTCTGGATCGATGTCCTGGACATCTCGCTGGTGCGGTCCTGCCATGCCGTGTTCTTCGAGGATTTTGAATCCGCGCGGCAGACACCCAATGTGATCCCGGACGAATCCTATCGCCGCTTCGGCAGCGGCCTGATGCGGCCGCTGCGCCGGCCCGAGCCGAAGAAATACAGCCCGCTGCTCGCCTATACTAGCGCCATGTCTGAAGAGGCGCTGCGGCAGGCAGCGGGGCTCGACCCGGATCCCTATGACGACGTGATCCTGGAATATCAGAACCCTTTGACCGGCGAGTCGGCCCTGCCGACCATCGGCACGCGGCTGCAGATGCTGCGTCCGGGCACGCACACGCGCGCGCATCGTCACACTGGCAGTGCCGTCTATTACGTGGTGCGGGGCGAGGGGGCGACGATCATCGACGGCCGGCGTTTCGAGTGGGCCAAGGGCGATTTCCTGGCGCTGCCGCCTTGGGCCGTGCATGAGCATCTCAATACCGGGCAAAGCGAAGCCGTATTGTTCCAGGTGAACGACATCCCCGCCCTCGAGAAGCTCGGCTTCTATCGCGAGCAGCCGGCCTGACGCGGAACCTCGTCGCGGGCCTTGCCCGCAGTCACCAGGCGCGCGCTGCGCCTGCCACCATTCAGGGAAGATAAGTATGGACACTCCTGTTTTGATCGTCGGCGCTGGCCCGATCGGCCTGGCGCTCGCCGGGGATCTGGGCTTTCGCGGCACCGCTTGCACGCTGGTCGAGCGGAGCGACGGCCAGATCCTGCAACCGAAAATGGACATGGTCGGCATCCGCACCATGGAGTTCTGCCGCCGCTGGGGCATCGTGCCCTGGGTGGAAAGTGCCGGCTACAACCGCGCCTATCCGCAGGATTGCGCCTGGGTGACGTCGCTGACCGGCCACGAATTCGGGCGCGAGGTCTTTCCGGCCCCGCAGGACGAGAAATGCCCGGCGCAAAGCCCGCAGAAGCGCGAGCGCTGCCCGCAGAATTTCTTCGACCCGGTGCTGCGCCGCTTTGCCAGCCAGTATCCGTATGTCTCCCTGCGCTACCGCACCGAGCTGATCGGCTTCGTCGAGGACGAGGACGGCGTTCTCAGCACGCTGCGCGACCTCGAAAGCGGCGAGACCTTCGAGATCCGCTCGCAATACCTGGTCGGCACGGATGGCGGGGCCAGCAGCGTGCGGCAGGCGCTGGGCATCGCCATGTCGGGCGAGCCGACCCTGACCTATACCACCAATGTGGTGTTCCGCACCGAAAACCTGGAAGGGCTGCACCACCTGCGCCCGGCCTATCGCTATATCTTCATCGGCCCCGAGGGAACCTGGGCCACGCTCGTCGCCATCAACGGCCGCGACCAGTGGCGCTTCTCGCTGGTGGGGGACGACAGGATGCAGACCCATTCCGAGGAGGTGATGCGCGCAGCCATCATCCGCGCGGTCGGCAAGGAGTTCGATTTCGAGATCCTGTCGTTGTTGCCCTGGGTCCGTCGCCAGCTAGTCGCGGACAGCTATGGCACCAAGCGGGTTTTCCTGGCCGGGGACGCGGCGCACCTGACCTCGCCCACCGGCGGCTTTGGGATGAACACGGGCATCCAGGACGCGGTGAACCTGTCGTGGAAGCTTGCCGCGACGATCGAGGGCTGGGGCGGACCGAACCTGCTGGGCTCCTACGAGGCAGAGATGCGGCCGGTGGCGATCCGCAACGTGTCCGAGGCGACCGGCAACCTCAAGCGGATGCTGTCGCCGCGGGTGGTTTCTCCGGGCCCCGAGATGTTCGCCGACACCCCCGAAGCGGAGCAGAAGCGCCGCGAGTTCGGCGAGGCCTATACCGAGCTGATGAAGCGGGAATGGTTCTCGATCGGCATCCATCTTGGCTATATGTTCGAGGGCTCGCCCATCGTCATTCCCGACGGCACGCCCCGTCCCGAGGATACCGTGCAGACCTATACCCCGACCTCGCGGCCCGGCTCGCGCGCGCCGCATGTCTGGCTTGAGCCCGGCAAGTCGATTCTCGACCTGTTCGGCAAGGAATTCGTCCTGTTGCGCTTTGGCGAGGATGCGCCCTCCGGCGACGGGCTTGCCACTGAGGCGGCAGCGCGCGGGGTGCCGTTCCGGGTCGTCGCCATCGACAATGCCGAAGCCGCGGCACTTTACGAACGCCGGCTCGTCCTGGTGCGGCCGGACGGGCAAGTGGTCTGGCGCGACGACGCCGCCCCGGCGCGGCCGAGCGAGATCATCGACGCCGTGCGCGGCATCGCCGACGGCCAGGCGCTGGGCATCCGCAGTGCGGCCTGAGCGCGGCATTGATCGGCAGCTTCGGGGCGCGGCGGGAAACCCGCCGCGCCTTTTCATCTATCTGCCCGACCCGGCCTACGGCTTGCCGTCCATATGACGGTCGAAAAAGGCCAGGCTGCGCTGCCAGGCCAGGGTGGCGGCGGGTTCCACATAGCTGGCCCGCTCGGTGCAGCCGAAGCCGTGCCCGGCTTCATAGATGAAGACCTCGACATCCGGGCGGGCGTTCCGCACCTGCAGCGCGTCCTCCAGCGGGATGGCGTGATCCTTGTCGCCATAGTGCAACTGCACGGGACAGTTCAACCGGGCATCGAGATCGGCGGCGATTCCGGTGCCGTACCAGCCGACCGCGGCATCGAAAGCCGTGCTGCGCGAAGCGGCCTGCCAGCACAGCGCGCCGCCCATGCAGAAGCCGATGATTCCCTTGCGTCCGGGCAGCAGCGCTGCCGCCGCCAGAATGTCGTCGAGCGCCAGGGCCTCGTCGAGTTGGCGCCGGATTGCCATGCCCTCCTGCGCCTCCTCGCGGCTGTAACCGCGCTCATAGCCGCGGCTGACGCGGTCGAAAAGAGCAGGGGCAATGACGCGATAGCCCAGATCAGCCAGTTTTTGGCACACCGAGCGGACGTAGTGATTCACGCCGAAAATTTCCTGCACCACGACCAGCGAACGGGTGGCTGCGGGCGGGCCGGCGCACCAGGCCGAAAGGACGTGGCCGTCGCTTGCGGTGACGTCGATAAAGCCGGGGGTTTTGTACATAGGGCACCTTTCCGAAAGTCCTGTCTATTTCTGCTTGACTTCTATCCAGCAGTTGAGGATAAAAGTCAAAGGTTGAGCCAATGTGCCATTCGGTCGATGCCGGAGGCGAGAAAGAAGGAGGCGTCATGACCGGTGCTTTGGATGGAATCCGCGTGCTGGACTTCACGCAGATGATGAACGGCCCCATGGGGACCATGCTTCTTGCGGATTTCGGGGCGGACGTGATCAAGGTCGAGCCGCCGCAGGGCGACACGTTCCGCAAGACAGGCGAGACGTTCCTGGGCGACGATGCTGCCTATTTCCTGACGATGAACCGCAACAAGCGCAGCGTCGTCCTTGATCTCGGCACGGAGGCAGGCAAGCGAGCCGCCCGCGAACTGGCGAAGCATGTCGACATCGTCGCGGTGAACTTCCGTCCGGGCATCGCCGAGAAGCTGGGGATCACCTACGAGGAACTCAGCGCCGAGAATCCCGGGCTGATCTATTGCCAGACCACCGCCTTCGGGACTGAAGGCGACGACAGCACCCGTCCGGGCATGGATCCGGTGATCCAGGCGTTGTCTGGCCTGATGCAATTGACCGGCGACGAAAAGACCGGTCCGCTGAAGACCGGCATGCCCTATTGCGACCTGATCACGCCCCTGCTTTCAACCATCGGCGTCATGGCCGCCCTGAACGCCCGGCAGAAGACCGGCAAGGGCCAGCGCATCGACCTGTCGATGATGGACGCCACCATCTACAGCATGATCCCGCGCGATTCCTATTACTTCTCGACGGGCGATACGCCGGCCCGCATGGGCAATGCGCATTGGCAGATCGTGCCCTATAATACCTATGAGACCTCCGACAAGCGCCACGTCATGATCATCGCCCATACCGACAAGTTCTGGCGGGCGTTGGCGGGGGCGGTGGGGGCTGACGATCTCCTGGCGGATGAGCGCCTTGCGACCAAGGAGGGGCGTCTGGCCCATCGCGAGATCGTCGATGCCGGGCTGGCGCGAGCCTTTGCAAAAAAGCCCATGGCGCATTGGAACAAGGTGCTTCTGGAAGCCGGGACCATGTTCGCGCCGGTGGCGACCTTCGACGAGGTTTTCGCGGATCCGCGCATCCAGCGCGACTTGGTGGTCGAACTGGATCATCCGCGGGCGGGCCGCTTCAAGCTTCTGGCCAATCCGCTGAAGCTTTCGGGAACGCCGCTGAGAAAGGTCTCGCGCCCGCCGGTCCTGGGGGAGCATACCGAAGAGGTTCTGGCTGAATTCGGCATCGTCCTGGACAGGGAAGGCCGGACCGGTAGGCTTGAGGAGGCCTGACCGGCGCCGATACGACAAGCTGCATCGGTCGATGCAGCGACCCGAATAACGGGACCTGGGTGGACAGGTTCCAAGGAGGAGAAAGCAATGTACCCGTCGTCCATTGACACGTCAGAGCGTTCCGTCGGTGAAGACGGGCTGCCGAACTTTCCGATGCGGCGTTGTCCCTTTGCGCCGCCGGCGGAATATGCCGAAATCCGCAAGAAGCCGGGGCTGAGCAAGGTCCGCATGCCGGACGGCGCCTGGGCGTGGATCGTCACCCGCCATAACGAGGTCAAGCAGGTGCTGGGCGACAACCGCTTTTCCACGGTGCCCTCGACGCCCAACTATCCGATGATCGCGCCGGCGCGCGCGTCGCTGCTACGCAACGAGCATCCCGCGACGCTGATCCGCATGGACCCACCCGAACACACCAAGCATCGCCGGATGTTCTCGCGCGAGTTCATGGTCAAGACCGTCGAGGCGATGAAGCCCTATCTGAACGATCTCGTCGACCGGCTGCTCGACGAGATGGAG
The DNA here is from genome assembly GCF_000763885.1 of Paracoccus versutus. GTDB lineage: Bacteria > Pseudomonadota > Alphaproteobacteria > Rhodobacterales > Rhodobacteraceae > Paracoccus > Paracoccus versutus. The sequence continues at coordinate 50,487 of NZ_JRKO01000006.1, forward strand.
GCCAAGGGCGGCAGCTGCGATTTTGCCGAGGTCTTCGCCCTGGCGCTGCCGACCACAGTGATCTCGAACATGCTGGGCGTGCCCTACGAGGACCAGGAATATTTCCACGAACGCGCCCTGCAGAAGCTCGACCTGAAGGCGGACCCTGAAGTTCCGCTGCGGGCCGGGCGCGAAATGCGCGAGTATCTGGACGGGCTGATCACCCGCAAGCTCGAGGCGGCCGAGCCGGCAGACGACCTGATCACCCGGATGCTGCACAACTACATGCTGCCCGGCCACATCACCCGCGCGGAGGCGCTGGCGACCGCCGAGCTTCTGCTGATGGGCGGGCACGAGACCACGGCGAACATGATCGCCCTTGGCTGCCTTTCGCTGCTGCTGCACCCCGATCAAAAGGACGCACTGGTGGCCGACCCGTCGCTGGTGGTGGGCGCGGTCGAGGAGATGCTGCGTTTCCACACCATCGTGCATTACAACGGTCCGCGGGTGGCGCTGGAGGATGTCGAGGTTGGCGGAACCCTGATCCGCAAGGGCGACGGGGTTTTGGCGCTGATCAGCGCCGCGAACCGTGACCCGGCCGCCTTCGACGATCCCGACCGCTTCGACATTCGCCGCAAGGCGCTGCATCATGTGGCCTTCAGCTTCGGTTCGCATCAATGTCTGGGCCAGGCCCTGGCGCGGGCCGAGCTGCAGATCGTGTTCAGCAAGCTGTTCCAGCGCTTCCCGAACCTGAAGCTTGCGGTCCCGGTCGAGGAGCTGGAATTCCGCTATGACGCTTTCGTCTACGGTATCGAAAAGCTCCCCGTCACCTGGTGACGGGGGAAACGCCCGAAGCGCCCCGGCGCCCGCGGCTGCCAATGAGGAGGATGGCAATGAAAATCACGGTCGATATGGACAAGTGCATTGGCGCGGGGCTTTGCGTGGTCGCGGCTCCCCAGGTCTTTGCGCAGAACGACGATGACGGGCTGGTGATCGTGCTGAACGAGAACCCGCCTGCGGATCAGCACGAAGCGGTGCGCGAGGCGGCCCGCCTGTGCCCGGCTCTGGTCATCCATCTGCAGGACGACAATGACTGATTCCGAGATCGTGATCGTTGGGGCGGGACAGGCCGGCTATCAGCTTGCCGGCGCTCTGCGAGATGCTGGCCACCGGGGCCAATTGGTCCTGATCGGGGACGAGGCGGAACTGCCCTACCAGCGCCCGCCGCTCTCCAAGGCGTTTCTCAGCGGCGCCATCGGCGCCGAGGCGCTGACCTTCCAGCAGCCGGTGCATTTCGAAAGCAAGGGGATCGACCTGCGAATCGGCACCCGGGCCGAGCGGCTGGACCGGGTGGGCCGCAGGTTGATTCTCGCCGATGGAAGCGACATCGGCTATGACAAGCTGGTGCTGGCGACCGGCGCGGCGAACCGCGTGCTGCCGGGTTCCGAAGGAATCGATGGTGTGCACAGCATCCGCACCATCGCTGATGCCCGCGCGATCCGGGAGCGGCTTGAGCGCAGCAGGAATGCCGTCGTCATCGGTGGCGGCTTCCTTGGCCTGGAATTCGCTGCCGTGGCGCGCGAATGGGGCTTGGCTGTCAGCATCGTCGAGGCCGGTCCGCGCCTGATGGGACGTGCCATATCGCAGCCGATGGCTGAGGCTTTCCGGGCACATCACGTCGCGCTGGGAAGCCAGCTTTTCCTGCAGGCCAAGGTCCGCCGGCTGATTGCCGAAGCCGGCGAGATCAGCGCCGTCGAACTCGAGGACGAGATCCTTCTGCCTGCCGATCTGGTCGTGGTCGGCATCGGAGTCGAGCCGCATGTCGCGTTGGCGCGGGATGCCGGGATCGATTGCGACAATGGCATTGTCGTTGATGATCGCCTTGCCACCAGCGATCCTTCCATCTTCGCGCTGGGCGATTGCGCGGTGTTCCCTTCGCGTTTCGCCCTGCAGCCGTCGCGGCTGGAGTCGATCCAGAACGCCATGGACCAGGCCCGGCATCTCGCGGCCGTGCTGACCGGCAAGCCCGCCGCATATGACGCGGTGCCATGGTTCTGGAGCGACCAGGGCGGCGCCAAGCTGCAGATCGCCGGCCTTGCGCAGGGAACCGACCGCGAGGTGCTGCGGGGCGATGTCTCCGGGATGAAATTCTCGGTCTTCTGCTATCGCGGCGATCGGCTGGTCGCGGTGGAATCCGCCAACCGGCCTGCCGATCATATGGCCGCGCGTCGCCTGCTGACGGCCGGGCTGTCGCCCACCCCCGAGCAGGCGGCCGATCCCGGCTTTGACCTGAAATCCCTGTTCGCCGCGGCGCAGCCCGCCGCGTGAACCGCAACCAGGACGTGGACAGATGACATTGCACCCCGGGCTTTCCGCCGACGCCGCCAGCTTCATTTCCGGCAGGCATCTGCTGCTGATCGACGGGCAATGGGTCAGCCCGAGCGAGGGGCGGCGCTTCGAGGTGTTCGATCCGGCGACGGGGGCCGTGGTCGCTGCCGCATCCGAGGCTAGGGCCGAGGATGTCGATCTGGCGGTGGCGGCGGCGCGCCGGGCGCTGGACGGGCCCTGGTCGCGCTTTTCGGGGCCCGAGCGGGCGCGGCTGCTGATGCGCCTTGCCGACCTGATCGAGGCCAACGGCGAATTGCTGGCCCAGGTCGAGGTGGTCGACAACGGCAAGCCCCTAGCCCTAGCCCGGGCCGGCATTGCTGGCGTTGCCGAAATGGTGCGCTATTTCGCTGGCTGGACGACCAAGCTGAACGGCGAGACCGTCAAGGTTTCGCTGCCAGGCGAATGGCACGCCTTCACCAGCCATGTGCCGATCGGCGTGGTCGCGCAGATCATCCCGTGGAACTTTCCGCTGTCGATGGCGATCTGGAAGCTGGCGCCCGCTTTGGCGGTGGGCTGCACGGTGGTGCTGAAACCGGCCGAGCAAACACCGCTCAGCGCGATCAAACTGGGCGAGCTGATCCTGGAGGCGGGGTTTCCGCCCGGCGTGGTGAACATCCTGACCGGCTTCGGCTCGGGCGCCGGTGCCGCGCTGGCCCGGCATCCGGGCGTGGACAAGGTCGCCTTTACCGGCTCGACCGGCACCGGCAAGAAGATTGTCGAGGCCGCGCTGGGGAACCTCAAGAAGGTCACGCTGGAACTGGGCGGAAAATCCCCCGTCTTCATTTTTCCCGATGCCGATATCGATGCGGCGATCCAAGGCGCGGCAAATGCCATCTTTCTCAACAGCGGGCAGGTCTGCTCGGCCGGCTCGCGGCTCTACGTCCATGAGCGGGTTTTCGACCAGGTGGTCGAAGGCGTGGCGGCGATCGGTGACAGCATGACGCTGGGGCACGGGCTGGACGCCGGAACGCAGCTGGGGCCGCTGATATCTGCGGTGCAGCGCGATCGGGTATCGGACTATATCGACAGCGGGCTGGCCGAGGGTGCCCGGATCGCGGGCTCGGGCGCCAAGCCGCAAAGTGAGGGATACTTCGTTGCGCCAACAGTCTTGGTCGATACCCGCCCCGACATGCGCGTCGTCCGCGAGGAGATCTTCGGCCCGGTGCTGGTGGCCCAGAAATTCGGCAAGGACGAGGACCTTGCCGTCTTGGCCCACACCGCGAACGATACAGAATACGGGCTGTTCGCTGGCATCTGGACCTCGGACATCGGCAGGGCGCTCCGCTTTGCGCGGCAGATCCGGGCCGGGTCCGTCTCGGTGAACGCGCATATGGTCAATGAGCCGGCGCTGCCCTTCGGCGGCTTCCGCCAATCCGGATGGGGCCGTGAGCGCGGGCGCGAGGTGCTGGAGCTTTATACCGAATTGCAGAGCGTGGCCATCAGGCTGGCCTGAAAGGGATGGCCAAAAGGGCCGGGAGCAAGATGTCGGACTATGACTTCATCATCGTGGGCGGCGGCTCGGCGGGCTGTGTCTTGGCCAACCGCCTGTCGGCGCGGGCCGCGAACCGGGTGCTGCTGTGCGAGGCCGGGCCGGATACGCCCGTGGGTGAGGAGCCGCCGGCGATCCTCGACAGCTATCCGGGCACGGCCTATCTGAACCCGGGGTTTCTCTGGCCCGATCTGATGGTCACGACCGAAGGCGTGGCTTCGTCGAACAGCGCGGCGCCGCCGCGGGCGCGCAAATACGAACAGGCGCGGATCATGGGCGGCGGCTCCTCGGTCAACGGCCAGTTCTTCAATCGCGGCGGTCCCTCGGATTACGACGAATGGGCGGCGCGGGGGGCGGCCGGCTGGGATTGGGACTCGGTCCTGCCCTGGTTTCGCAAGGTCGAGACCGATCTCGATTTCGACGGGCCGCTGCATGGAAAGGACGGGCCGGTCCCGGTCCGGCGGATCTTCCCCGATGCCTGGCCCGGCCATGCCAAGGCGCTGGCCGAAGCGATTGCCGAGCAGGGCTATCGCTACCTGCCCGATCAGAACGGGCCGTTCGAGGACGGTTACTTCCCCATCGCCATCTCGAACCGGGACGAGCGGCGGGTATCCTCGGCCATGGCCTATCTGGACGATGCGACCCGACGGCGCGCCAATCTTCACATCCGCTCGGATGCGACGGTCAGCCGGCTGGTGTTCGACGCCGGGCGCTGCACCGGCATCTGCCTGGTCAGGCCGGACGGGCAGGAGGAGCAGCATCGCGCCGGAACCGTGATCCTCAGCGCCGGGGCCCTGCAATCGCCGGCGATCCTGATGCGGTCGGGGATTGGACCGGCCGCGCATCTGGCCGAGAACGGGATCGAGCTGCGGCAGAACCTGCCCGGCGTGGGGCAGAACCTGATGGAACATCCGTCCATCGCGCTGGCCGCTTTCTTGCGCCGCGCGTCGCGGCTGAACGGGGGACCGAGCCGGCGGCATATCTATGTCGGCTGGCGCTATTCCTCGCAGATCGGCGGTGCGCCGGCCGGCGACATGTTCGTGGCCGGGGTGACCAAGACTTCTTGGCACGCGGTAGGCGACCGGATCGGCACCATGCTGATGTATGTCAACAAACCCCATTCCGATCGGGGCGCGGTGCGGCTGCGCGGCGCGGACTGGCGGGTGAACCCGGCCGTCGATTTCAACCTGCTCTCGGACAACCGCGATCTGGACCGGCTGACCGATGGGTTTCGTCGCATGGCTGCCGTCCAGCTGAGTGGAGCGATGCAGGCCGCCACCGCCAACCCCTTCCCGGCCAGCTATTCCGAGAAGGTCCGCCAGATCGGCATGCTGAGCCGCAAGAACAAGCTGCTGACCGATGCGCTTGCGACCCTGCTGGACGGGCCTGCACCGCTGCGCGACTTTCTGATGCGCCGGGTGGTCGCGGGCGGTCCGGGCCTGCATGAGCTGCTGGCCGATCCGCAGGCGCTGGAGACTTTCGTACGCGGCGCCTGCGTCGGGGTCTGGCACCCGTCCTGCACCTGCCGGATGGGCGCCGCCGACGATCCGCTGGCGGTGCTTGACCCGCAGGGCCGGGTGCGCGGCATCGGCGGGCTGCGCGTCTGCGACGCCTCGATCTTTCCGGTGATCCCCTCGGGCAACATCAACTTCCCGACCATGATGGCGGCCGAGAAGATCGCCGATTCCATCCTGTCGGGCGCATAGGCCCGACCGCCCCGGCATTCAAAGGCAAGGCCCCGCGCTCTGCGGGGCCTGCTATCGTTTCAGGGCAGCGCCGTGGCGATGATCGAGGCGTCCAGGGCCTCGAACTCGTGATAGCCGATGGTGTCGTAAAGCTCGGCCCGGGTCTGCATCTGCTCCAGTATCGCCTTGGTGGCACCGGTGTCGCGAATCGTCGCGTAAAGCTGTTCCTGCGCACGGGCGGCGACGCGCAGCGAGCTGACCGGCCAGATCACCATGCTGTAGCCCAGCTCCTGGAACTCCTGCGCCGTCAGAAAGGGCGTGCGGCCGAACTCGGTCATGTTGGCCAGAAGCGGTGCGTCCACCTGCCGGGCGAATTCGCGGAACATCTCGGGCGTGGTCAGCGCCTCGGGGAAGATCGCATCCGCGCCCGCCTCGAGATAGAGCTTCGCGCGGGCCACAGCGCCCTCCATGCCCTCGCTGGCGGCAGCATCGGTGCGGGCGACGATGTAGAGATGCCGGCGCGCCTTGGCCGCCGCGGCGATCTTGGCCGCCATGTCCTGTGGCGCGGCCAGCTTCTTGTCGTTCAGATGCCCGCATTTCTTGGGCAGCAACTGGTCTTCCAGATGCACGGCCGCCGCGCCCGCATCCTCGAAGGCGCGGACCATGTGCATGACGTTCAGTGCCTCGCCATAGCCGGTGTCGCCGTCGACCAGAACCGGCAGCCCCGATGCGCGCGCGGTCTGCCGGATGAAGAAGCAGACATCCTCGACCGAGATGATGCCAAGATCCGGCAGGCCCATGGACGCGCTCATCGCCGCCCCGGACAGATAGGCGGCCTGGAAGCCCGCGCGCTTGACCTGGATCGCGGCCAGGCCGTTATGCGCGCCCGGCAATTGCAGGATGTCCTGCGATTCGACGAGCGCGCGAAAGCGTTCGCCGGCGGGTGCTGTCTCAAGACTTCCGGCAAGCAGATATGTCATGGTGTTCTCCTTTCTGGCCAGGAACGGCCGAAGCAAATCATGCGAATGAGACTTTACAGCATGAATGGGATAAAGTATCAATGGTTCATCCAATGAAGTAAATCGGAATCGAAGATGACGATCGAAAGCCCTACCATCGCCGACCGCCCCCTGAGCGGGATCACAGTGATCGAAACATCGAGTTTTCTGACCGGCCCGTTCGCGTCGATGATGCTGTCGGACCTGGGGGCGGACGTCATCAAGGTCGAGCCGCCCGGGGGCGACGGCTTTCGCCGGTTCGGCCATAATCGCGACGGGTTTGGCGCCTCGTGGACCAATGCCAACCGCGGCAAGCGCAGCATCGTCATCGACCTGAAGACGGCCGAGGGCATGGCGCGGCTGAAGCATCTGCTGACGACCGCCGATGTGTTGATCGAGAACTGGCGCCCGCGTGTTTCCGAATCGCTGGGCCTGGGCGAGGATGTGGTGCGCGAGCTTAATTCGCGGCTGATCCGGCTGTCGATCAACGGCTTCGGCAAAAGCGGCGCGCTTGCCAATGCCCCGGCCTTCGACTCGCTGATCCAGGGCCGCACCGGCATCGTCGCCTCCGAGGGCCGCAACGGCATGCCTGCCGTGACGCCCTTCAACATGGTCGACAAGGTGACCGGCACGTTCGGCGCCCAGGCGGTTCTGGCCGCGCTTTACGAGCGCGAGCGCACCGGCAAGGGCGCGGTGATCCAGCTGCCGATGCTGGACGTGATGGGCTATTTCAATTTTCCCGACATGTTCCAGCACCGCACCTTCCAGAACGACCGCAGCGATTGGAAGCCGCCGGCGTCGCAGGTACTCGCGACCTCGGATGGCTATGTCGTGATCTCGCCCGCGAACGGGCAGCAGATGTCCAAGACCCTCAACGCCATCGAGCGCCCGGAGTGGAAGGAGGACTTCAAGCGGATGCCCGATCCCGTCGCGATGGCGAATGAATTCTTCCGCCGCGTGGGCGAGGTGGTCGTGCAGAAGGACACGAAGCACTGGCTGCGCGTCTTCGCCGAGCAGGACGTGCCGGCCGCGCCGGTATTCAGCCTGGACGAGTTCCTTCAGGATGGGCAGGTGGCCCATAACCGGATCTTCAGCAAAGTCGACTCGCATATCGGCCCGATCCGCACGGCGCGGCATCCCGCGATCTTTGACGACCGACTGATGACGGCGCGCTCGGGTCCGCCGGCCATTGGCGAACACGATGCCGAGATCGCCCCGGCCGGAGGTGAGTCATGAAGCTGGTCGGTTTTGACGGTGGCCGCATCGGAGTCGCGCTGGAAGACGGCATCGTCGATATTACCGCGCTGTCCGGCGTCCCGGCCGGAAGCTGGCCGCCGGTGGGCATGGTCCGGCTGATCGCGGATTTCGACGGCTTGCGCCAGGCCATTGCAGAGGCGGTGGCCGGCGGACCGCGCCTCGACCCGGCGCAGCTGCGGCTCGAGGCACCGGTGCAATGGCCCAACAAGCTGATCGCCTATCCGGCGAATTACCAGGCCCATATCGAGGAGCAGATCACCTCGAAGGTCGGGCTGATCTCGACCTTCAAGGCCAGCGGCCAGGGCTTCTTCCTGAAGGCTAATTCCAGCCTCAGCGGGCCGTCCGATCCCATCGTCCTGCCCGCTTTGCCGGATCGCGACATCCATCACGAATGCGAACTGGCCGTCGTCATCGGCAAGGGCGGGAGGGGTATTCCCCGCGAGCGGGCGATGGAGCATGTCTTCGGCTTTTCCTGCCTGCTCGACATGGTGGTGCGCGGCCGCGAAGAGCGGGTGATGCGCAAGTCCTTCGACAGCTTCTGCCCGCTGGGTCCGCATATCGTCACCGCCGACGAGATCGCCGATCCCGCCGCAATCAGCCTTGAGCTGCGCGTGAACGGCGAACTGCGCCAGCAGGCCAGCACCCGCGATCTGATCGTCGACATCCCCGAGATGATCGCCATGGCCTCTTCGGTCATGACGCTGTGCCCGGGCGACATCATCGCCAGCGGCACGCCCGCGGGCGTGGGGCCGGTGGTCGGTGGCGACGTGGTGACCATCTCCATCAGCGGGGTAGGAGAGATGAGCCTGCCCGTGGTTCAGGGCGCCGCCGGCGCCCATTCGGTCTGGGACAAGCAGGAGGCCTTGTCGGCCTAGCGAAACCGTCGGAGCCCGGCGGCATGAACACGGGCCCGGTACAACGGAACATGTCATCGAGGGAGGAGCGAATGACAAGAACAGGAAAAGGGTTGCTGAGGACCGGCGGCCTGGCGTTGGCAATGACCGCGCTCATGGCGGGCACGGCGCTGTCCAAGGATGCGATCCGCATCTGCTCGATCGATGATCGCAGCGGCGCGGCTGCCGATACCGGCAATGAAAGCTATCGCGGCCTGAAGATGGCGGTGGAGGCCGCGAATGCCGCGGGCGGCATCAACGGCCACATGATCGAGATGATCGAATATGATGGCAAGACCGACCCCCAGCTTTCCGCAAGCTTCGCTGCCCGCTGCGCCGAGGACGACAATGCGCTGTTGATCATCGGCGGCAATCCCGCCGGTCCCGCGGCGGCGGTCATGCCCATTGCCGGTGAATACGACATTCCGTTCTTCATGCTGTCGGCGGGCACCGACAACCTGACCGACAATCCGGCGCCCTGGCTTTTCCGCTTCGGCCCGCGCAACGCCCAGGACGCGATCGCCTATGCGCAGCTGCTGGATCAGCAGGGCTTCAAGAAGGTCGCGCTGATCTACAACACGCTGCCCTTCGGTCTGGACAGCGCCACCGTCGCCCGCAAGTATCTTGCCGAACACGGCATCTCGGTCGTGGCCGAGGAAGGATACGATATCGCGGCGACCGATCTTTCGCCGCAGGTGCTGAACCTGAAGGCCTCGGATGCCGAGGCGGTGCTGGTCTTTCCTTATCCCGCCGACGGGGCGCGGGTGCTGAAGACGCTGGATCAGCTGCAGGTGGGCAAGCCCGTGGTCGTCAGCCGCAGCGCGCTGCTGAAGACACTGCGCGAGATTGCCGGCCCGGCCAGCGACGGCATCCTGATCCCCAACACCGTGGACACCGGGCGGGCGGATGTGCAGGCGTTCTTCCAGGCCTATGAACAGGCCTATGGCGAGGAGACCCAGCCGACCCTCTATCCGGTGATCGGCTACGACGCCGGCATGGTCGCCCTTCAAGTCATGGCGCGGCCCGATGTCATGGCCGCCATCGAAGGCGGGGACATCCAGGCGGCACGCACCGCTCTGCGCGATGGCGTGCTGGCCCAAGGCACGTTCAAGGGGCTGCAAGGCAAGGAAACCGCCAGCTACAGCTTCGCCGACGACAAGCGGCACGGTTCGCCCGACCAGGATTGGTTCATCTTCACCACGGTTGCCAATGGCGGGGCCGATCTGGTTCCCCCGGATCTGAGCAAGTTCGTCCCGGCGCACTGACTGGCTCCGCGGCCTTCGCGATCTCGGTCGCGGAGGCCGCCCGAAACCAACCAAGAAGGGAGGCCGTTACATGGACAAGTTCAGTGTCCTGCTTTTCTCGGGTCTTACGAATGGCAGCGTCTACGGCCTCGTCGGACTTTCGCTTTCGCTGATCTATGGCGCCAACCGCGTGATCAATTTCGCTCAGGGCGAATTCGTCATGATCGGCACCATGTCCGCGATCCTGTTCATGGCAACCTACAATTTGTCGCTTCCGGTGGCGCTGGTCCTGACGCTGGGGGTTGTGCTGGCCATGGCGCTTGCGCTTGAATTCGCGGTCTATCTGCCGCTGCGCAGGCGCGGTGCCCCACCCCTGACCATCATGATCGGCACCATGGCCTTTGCCATCACCACCATGGGATTGGCGCTTCTGGTCTGGGGCCCCAACCAGCTTTCCGTGCCCAACATCCTGCCGATGGAGCCCATGACCGTGGGCCCGCTGATCACCAACTGGCAGCAGCTTGCGATCATCGGCGCCTTCGTGGCCTTTCTGGGGCTGACCTGGTTCATCCTCTATCGCACCTCGTTCGGCCTGGCGATCCGCGCCACCGGCGTCGACCCCAAGGTGGCGCTGCTGATGGGCATCCGTTCGGACCGGATCGTGCGTTTCGCCTTCCTGTTCAGCGCCACCGTCAGCGGCCTTGCCGGCGTGCTGATCGGGCCGCTGCTGGGCGGGCAGATTTCCATCGGTGTGGCCCTGACGGTCAAGGGCTTCATGGCGGCCATCCTAGGGGGTCTTGGCAGTCCCTTCGCTGCCGCGGCCGGCGGCCTGGCCATCGGCGTCGCCGAAGCGATGATCGCCGGCTACGGCAACAGCCTCTATGCCGAGCCGATCATCTTCCTCATCATTCTCATGATCCTGTTCGTGCGGCCCTATGGCCTGCTCGGGGACTTCGAAGCCGCCCGGAGGTAAGCGAGATGCGGAGTATGTTCCGGAATGGAAACCTTGCCATCGTGCTGATTGTCGTCGCCGCGCTGATCCTGCCGGCGCTGCTGTCCAGCGGCTATCAGCTTCGCATGGTCTCGATCATCTGGGTCTTTGCGCTGCTGGCCATGGGGTTCAACCTTCTCTATGGCATCACTGGCCAGATCTCGATGGCACAACAGGCGTTTTTTGCGATCGGCGCCTATGGCTTCGCCATGCTTCAGGCCAGGCTGGGCTGGTCGCCCTTCGCCGCCCTGCCGGCGGCGGTGCTGATCGTGGCCGGCGTGGCCGCGGTGATCGGCCTGCCGCTGCTGCGGCTGCGCACCCATTACCTCGCCATGGCGACGCTGGCCTTTTCGCTGATGATGGTCGGGCTCACGAACAGGTGGGTCGAGTTCACCGGCGGATCGGCTGGCATCCAGATCCCGACCATCACGATGGGCGACTGGAGCATGAGCCGCGCCGGGCTTTACTATACGCTGGTTATCGTCGCGGCCATCGGCCTTGTCATCCACAACTTCATCATCTCGGGCCATCTGGGCCGCGCGATGCAGGCGGTGCGGGACGACGAGACGGGGGCCGAGTCGCTGGGCGTGAACGTCACCGCGGTCAAGCTGCGGGTATTCGTCCTGGCTGCGGTCTATGCTGCGGTCGGGGGCATCGGCTTCGGCCTTGTCAGCCGCCAGGTCAACCCCAGTTTCGGCGAGTTCCCGGTCATCGTCTCGCTGCTGACCATCGCGGTCGTCGGCGGCCTCGGCACCCGGTTCGGGCCGGTCATCGGCGCCATCGTCGTGGTGCTTGCGCCCCAGGCGCTCGCCCGGTTCGGCGAGCTTGAGACGCTGATCTATGGCCTGTGCCTGGGCGTGTTCCTGATCTTCCTGCCGAACGGGCTTTCCGGCGTCATGGAGCGCTGGGGCACAAGGCTGTTTCGGTCGCGTCCGCCGGCCCGCCAGCCCGTCGCCAAGAACGTTGTCGAGGGAGGTGCAAGATGAACGCGATGACCCCGAACATCGGCCAGGATGCGCCGCTGCTCGAACTGCGCAACGGCACCAAGCGCTTCGGCGGGCTGGTCGCGGTGAACGATGTCTCGTTCTCGGTGCGCAGCGGCGAGGTGGTCGGCCTGATCGGGCCGAACGGCGCCGGCAAGTCGACGCTGTTCAACCTGGTCACCGGCGTGGCGCAACTGTCGGTGGGCGAGATCCTGTTCGAGGGGCGGTCGATCACCGCCCTGCCGCTGCACAAGCGGCCCTCGATCGGCATGTCGCGCACCTTCCAGATCGTCCGCCTGTTCCCCGGCATGACCGTTTTGCAGAACGTGCTGATGGGCTTTCACCCGCAGCTTCCCGACGGGTTGCTGCGCACGCTTCTGGGCCTGCGGCACAGCTTGCGAGAGGAGCGCCGTGTCACCGAGAAGGCCATGGAACTGCTGCAATTCGTCGGTTTGGAGGATCTGGCCGACGAGAAGATCGGCGAATTGCCCTATGGCAAGCAGCGCCTGGTCGAGATCGCCCGCGCCATGGCCATCGAGCCGCGCATCCTGCTGCTGGACGAACCGGCGGCCGGTCTGAACGGCACCGAGACGGCCAATCTTGGCGCCATGCTGCGCGTCCTGAACGAACGGGGCGTCACCGTCCTGATCGTCGAGCACGACATCGACTTCATGATGGGGCTTTGCGACCGGATCGTGGTGCTGGACCACGGTATCAAGATCGCCGAGGGCGTGCCCTCGGAAGTGCAATCCGATGAAAAGGTCATCGAGGCCTATCTGGGGCGGAGGGGTAGCCGTGCTGCAGCTTGACAACATCCGGGCCGGATATAAGGGCACCGAGGCGCTGCACGGCGTTTCCATGTGGGTGGATGCGGGCACCATCGTCTCGGTCGTGGGCTCGAACGGCGCCGGCAAATCGACGACGGTGAACACGATCTCGCGGCTGGTGACCACCTATGGCGGCCGCATTACCTTCGAGGGACGCGACATCACCGGGCTGGGCCCGGCCGAGGTCGTGGACATGGGCATCATCCAGGTCCCCGAGGGCCGCCAGCTTTTCGGCCCCCTGACCGTGGCCGAGAACCTGCGGCTGGGCTTTCACCGCCAGCGGCGGGTCAAGAACCGCGAAGCCGCTTTCCGCGACAAGCTGGATTACATCTACGATCTGTTCCCGCGCCTGAAGGAACGCGCCGGACAGCGCGCAATCACCCTCAGCGGCGGCGAGCAGCAGATGGTCGCCATCGGCCGGGCCCTGATGGCCGAGCCGCGGCTGCTGCTGCTGGACGAGCCGTCGCTGGGTCTTGCGCCGCTGATCGTTGAAAAGATCTTCGACGTGCTGTCCGGGCTGCGCGCGCAGGGGCTGACCATGCTGCTGGTCGAACAGCATGCCGACGAGGCGCTTGCGCTGGCCGATTACGGTTTCGTGCTTTCGGTCGGCAAGGTGACGGTTCATGGTCCCGGCGTCGAGCTGCGTAGCAATGCGGCCGTCACCAGTTCCTATCTTGGCCATGCAGGCGCGGCGTGAAGGGCAGATACAGATGGAAATGAATGCGGATGTGGTCGTCATGGGCGCGGGCCTGGCCGGCCTGGTCGCTGCCCGGCGCGCGGCCGAGCTGGGTGCCAGGGTGGTGCTGCTCGAGGCGGGCGAGGGGCGCTACCCTGCCAACTCGCGCTATACCGGCGGCGTGTTCCATGTCGCGTTCGAGGACGTGACTGCGGGGCCGGCCGTGCTGCGCGACGCGATAAGCCGGGCTGGCGGGGATTGCCCCGATCCGGGCCTTGCCGATGCCTATGCCGCGAATGCCGGCAGGGCGATCGCATGGCTGGCCGTGAATGGCGCCGATTTCGGGCAGGGCGGCGACTTTCCCTGGATGAGCCGGATGCTGGTGCCCTTCAGCCTGCGCGAGCCGGGCTTTCCCAATCACTGGCCCGACAAGGGGGCAGAGCGCCTGCTGGAACGGCTGGGACGGGATTTCACCGAGGCCGGGGGCGCGTTCCTGCGCGGCTGGCGCGGGCGCAGCCTTCTGACCATGGACGGGCGCTGCTCGGGGCTCGAGGCCGTGCGGGCCGATGGGGACATGTTGCGGATTGTCGCCAAATCCGTGGTGATCGCCGACGGCGGCTTTCAGGGCGATTCCGAACTGGTGCGCGAGCATATCTCGCCGCGCCCGGAAAGCCTGTGCCGGCGCGGGGCCGGAACCGGGCGCGGGGACGGGCTGAAGATGGCGGCGGCGGTCGGCGCGAAGCTCGTGGGTCTCGACCGCTTCTATGGCCATGTCCAGGCGGCCGAGGCGATCCGCGACGACCGGCTCTGGCCCTATCCGATCCTGGACATCCTGGGGTCCTCGGCCATCGTGGTCGGTCCCGACGGGCGGCGCTTCACCGACGAGGGCAAGGGCGGCGTGCCGCTGGCCAATGCCATCGCGGCCTTGCCCGATCCCCTGTCGTCCTTTGTCGTCTTCGACCGCGCCATCTGGGAAGGGCCGGGTCGGGCTTTCCTGCTGCCTCCCAATCCCACCTTCGAAGAGCGCGGCGTCGCCATATTGCGCGCCGATACGCTGGAGCAGCTGGCCGATGCCGCCGGCCTGCCCGCCGAAAATCTGGCGCGGACGGTGGCGGACTACAATGCGGCGGTCGCCACCGGCAGCACCGCGCAGCTTCACCCGCCAAGAAGCTCGCGCACTGATACGCTTTCCGGTGCGGCTTGGCCGATCAAGGGGCCGGAATTCATGGCGATCCGCCTGTGCGCCGGGATCACCTATACGATGGGCGGCATCGCCATCGATCCCTCGGCGCGGGTCGTCTCGTGCGACGGCGGTGTCATTCCGGGGCTGTTCGCGGCGGGCTCGGCCACGGGCGGCCTCGATGGCGGGCCGGATTCGGTCTATCTGGGCGGACTGGCGCGCGCTGCGACCTTCGGCCTGCTGGCCGGCGAGGCCGCGGCTTCCTGATTATCGTTGGAGAGATTTCCATGGCAATGAAAGTGCGCGCCGCGGTGGCGCATCGGCAAAAGGTGCCGCTGACGATCGAGACGCTGGATCTGGACGGGCCGCGCGCGGGCGAGGTTCTGGTGGAACTCAAGGCGTCGGGACTGTGCCATTCCGATCTCAGCCTGTTCGATGGGTCGCGCGACTGGACCGACTATCCGCTGCTGCCGGGCCATGAAGGGGCAGGCGTGGTTCTGGAATGCGGGGCCGGCGTCACCTCGGTCAAACCGGGCGATCACGTGATCCCGGTGGCGATTCCGGAATGCGGCGAATGTCCGGCCTGCCGCAGCACGGTCACCAATCTGTGCGACCATTATTTCCAGCCCTGGCCGCGGCGGCCCTTCAGCCTGGACGGCCGGCCGGTGCGCGCCTTTTGCGAGCTTGGCACGTTTGCCAGCCACATCGTGGTGCGCGAGACCCAGGTCTGCCGCATTCGCAAGGACGTGCCGCTGGAAACGGTGTGCTGCCTGGCCTGCGCCGGCGCCACCGGCATCGGCGCCGCTGCCTATACGGCCCGCGTCGCGCCCGGCACGACCGTGGTGGTGTTCGGCCTGGGCGGGATCGGCACCAACGTTGTCGACGGGGCACGGATCTGCGGCGCCGCGCGGATCATCGGCGTCGATACCAACACGGCGCGCGAGGCCTCGTCGCGGCTGGCGGGCGTCACCGATTTCATCAATCCGCGCCAGGTGGACGACGTGGTCGGCCATATCCGCGAGATCACCGGCGGCGGCGCGGATTACAGCTTCGAATGCGTGGGCTCGGCCGAACTGTGGCGTCAGGCGGTGGAATGCACGCGGATCGGCTGGGGCATGGCCGTGATGGTCGGCGTGCCGCCCAGCGTCGAGACGGTCGCCTTCCGGCCGCGGTCGATCCTCGAGGGCCGGCGGATCATGGGATCCTATCTGGGCAACGTGAAGACCCGCACCGAACTGCCGCAGCTTGTGGAGTGGTTCGTCGAGGGCAAGCTGTCGCTGGACCAGCTGGTCACGCATCGCATCAGCCTCGACCAGATCAATTCCGGCTTCGATCTGCTGAAACAGGGCAGCGCCCTGCGCAGCGTCATCGTCTACTGAACCACCGCAGAGAGATGGGACAGAATGCGGCGGCCGCGACGGCGCTGGCCGCTAGCAGCACCAGCGCCATTGCCAGTTCAAGCGGCACCGGCAGCATTCCGGTGGCCGCGATGATCGCGGCTCCGGTCCCCATCTGGGTGCAGCCGTAAAGGCCCGAGGCAGCGCCGATCGCCGCAGCCTCGGCGCTGATCGCACCGCTCATGGCAAAGGGGCTGCAAAGCCCGATGGCGAAGGAGATGGCCATGATCGGCAGGTGCAGGCTCAGAAGGCTCAGCCGGCCCGCAAGGACAAGACCCAGCAGGAACAGACTGGCCGCCAGCATCGTCAAGCTGGCCGTCTTGACCACGGTCTGCACCGGCAGGCGGCCGGCAAGCCGGCTGGCCAGCAGGCTGCCCAAGGTCAGGCTGCCGACCACGACCAGGAAGGCCAACCCCACCTGATCCGGCGTCAGGCCGAACTGGGTTTTCAGGATGAAGGGCGCTGCACCGACAAAGGCATAGAAGCTGGTGGTGGCAAAGGCGCCGCCGATGCAGAAGCGCATGAAGACCGCGTTCTGGCGCAGCGCCAGGATACGCCCGAAATAGGCGCGGATGTTGATGTCGCCGCGATTCGCATGGGTCTCGGGCAAGGTGGCCAGGGTGATCGCCAGCAGCACGGCGTTCATGCCCGCAAGCAGCACGAAGACGGCGCGCCAGCCGAAATGCAGGGCAACCTGCCCGCCGATGATCGGGGCGAAGGCCGGGCCGATGCTGATCGCGGCGCCAAGGATCGCCAGCCGGGCGGTTGCGCGATCCGGTCCCGCCGTGTCGCGGGTGATGGCCCGGCCAAGGACCAGGCCCGCGCATCCGCCGATCGCCTGGAAGACCCGCGCGATCAGCACTGCCCCCAGGCTGGGCGCGACGACAAGCGCCGCGCTGGACAGGACATAAAGCAGAAGCCCCGCAAGCAGCACCGGGCGGCGGCCGAAACGGTCTGACAGCAGGCCCAGCAGCAACTGCCCCAGCGACAGCCCGATCAGATAGGCGGTAATCGACAGCTGCATTGCGCCCGCCGAGACGCCCAGATCCCGCGCTGCGTCCGGCAGCGCCGGAACGAAGATGTGGATCGGGAAGGTGCCCGCGATGGTGATCCAGACCAGGAACATCAGGGATGGCGCGCGCGAGAGGCGTTGGGGCGGGGAACGCAGGAAATCCATGGCCGATCCATAAGCAAGGGGTGTTTTCGCCGCCAATTTCTTCTTTGACATTCTTCGCGGCGGGTCAGAGAGGCTTGACACATGTCGGCATTTGGGTCAACGGTTGAACCAATGAAAATTGGAGGACCCCTATGTCAGAGGATCTGAGCGATCGCGTGCTTTACGAAGCCCGCGACGGCCGCGCCTACATCACCCTGAACCGGCCGGAAAAGCGCAACGCGGTCACCTATGAGATGTTCGACCGGTTCATGGAGCATATCCGCACTGCCGAGGACGACGACGACGTGCGCGTCATCATCATCCGCGGCGAAGGGCCGGATTTCTGCACCGGCCACGACCTGGCGCAGGTCGGCTCGGAATACGGCTTTTCGGCCGACAAGGATGCGCGGCGTCCCAGCCAGCGCCGGCGCATCCACTTCGACAAGCGCCATGTCGAGCAGTTCCGCGAGCTGTTCTATTGCGTCAAGCCGACGATCTCGCTGGTCCAGGGCAATTGCGTGGGTGCGGGCACCTATATCGTCGAGGCCTCTGACCTGGTCATCGCCGCGACCAATGCCAAGATCGGCCACCCCGAGCAGAAGATGATGCTGGCCGGCGCGGCCTACATGACCACCTTCAACATCCTTGCCATGGGTCCGCGCAAGGCGCGCGAGATGCTGCTGCTGGGCACCACCGTGAACGGCACCGAGGCCGTCGAGCAGGGGCTGGCCAACAGGGCGGTGCCGCCCGAGGAACTGGCCGCCGCCGGCGAGGAATGGGCCGAGCGGATCGTGCGCCTGCCGCGCGATGCCATCGCCATCGGCAAGGCCGCGACCCATATGGCGATGGATTCGCTGGGGATGACCTCGCAATTCATCTATGGCTATGTCGGCCACGCCCTGGGCACCAACATCCGTTACGAGCCGGATGAGCAGAACTTCATGAAGCTGCGCCGCGACAAGGGCGTCACCGGGGCCTCGAAGGAACGCGAGGGCCGCTTTGAAAGCAGCGGTTCCGACGCCGGTTCCAAGCCTTGAGCGGGGGGCAGCATCATGCAGACTGACCTGGAAGGCCGCAGTGCCGTCGTGCTGGGCGGCACCAAGGGAATCGGCCGCGCCGCGGTCATCAAGCTGGCGCAATCTGGCGCCAGCGTGGTGATCCAGGGCCGTGATGCCCGCGCGGCGCAGGAACTCATTGCCGAGTTGAAGGACTATCGCGGCATGCGGCTGTTCGTGGAAAGCGATCTGCTGAGCTATGAGGGCATCGACACGGCCGTGCGCACCGCGAAAGAGGCTTTCGAGCGGGTCGATATCGTCGTCGCCAGCGGCGGCCCGAAAGAGCCGCGTCCGAAGCTGTTCGTCGACACCAGCCCCGAGGAAAGCATCGCCACCATCGAAAGCCGGCTGATGCCGCGGCTGCACGCGCTGCATGCGGCGGTTCGCTACATGGGCGATCAGGGCTATGGCAAGGTCATCCTGCTGACCACCGACGCCGCGCGCATCCCGACGCCGGCCGAATCGATGATCGGCGCGGCGGGGGCGGTGGTCATGTCGCTGACCCGGTCCCTGGCGCAGGAACTGGCGGGCCTCGGCATCCGCGTCAACGCCATCGCCACCACGCTGACGACCGGGACGCCGGGGCATGACACCTTCCTCAAGGCGCAGGCCTCGGGTTCGCAGGAGGTCATCGTGCGCGCCTTCAACAAGGTCGCGGAGCGGGTAAAGTTCCGCATGAACTCGGCCGAGGACCTGGCCGAATACGTCCTGTTCCTCGCTTCGCCTGAAAGCGATCAGATTTCCGGCTCCACCATCAGCATCAACGGCGGCCTGTCGTTCCCCAGCTATTAGGCCGCAAGGATCCGTCATGCTTTACAACGAAGAACACGAGGCCTTCCGCGATGCCATCCGCAAGATGGTGCAAAAGCACGTCGCGCCCATCGTCGCCGATCTCGAGGCGACCGACCGCTTTCCCGCCGAGCTTGTCCCGGTCTTCGGCGACATGGGCCTGCTGCAGCTTTGGCTGCCCGAGGAATATGGCGGCCCCGGCGGCAACCTGACGCTGGTCTGCATCGCCAAGGAAGAGATCGCCAAGGTCTCCCTGGCGGCCTCGACGCTTTGCGCGAACAATTCGATCTCTTTCATCCTGCCGATCCTGAACCACGGCACCGAGGAACAGAAACGGAAATACCTGCCGCTGGCGGCGGAGGGTCGGCTGATCTCGGCCATCGCGATCACCGAGCCGCAGACCGGATCGGACGTGTCGTCGCTGCGCACCCGCGCGGTCCGGGACGGCGACGACTGGGTGATCAACGGACAGAAAAGCTGGATCACCTGGGGGGCGGATGCGCATTACGCGATGGTCTTTGCCCGGACTTCGGACGAGCCGGGTTCGAAGGGAATCAGCGCCTTCATCGTCGATACCACCACGCCGGGCTTCCGGGTCGGAAGCAAGGAGCACAAGATGGGCCGGCACGGCTCGCCCAGCCACGAGCTTCTGTTCGAGGACATGCGCGTGCCCGCCGACTGCCTGCTGGGCGAGGAGGGGCAGGGCTTCATCGCCTGCATGAAGACGCTGGACCTGAACCGCCCGACTATCGCGGCCGGTTCGCTGGGGCTGGCGCAGGGCGCGCTGGACGCGGCCGTGGCCTACAGCAAGGAACGCCAGCAGTTCGGAAAGCCCGTCGCCCATTTCCAGGGCCTGCAATTCAAGCTGGCCGACATGGCGATCAAGGTCGAGGTGGCGCGCAACATGCTCTACAACTGCGCGGCCGAGATCGACTCGGGCGATCATTCCCGGCTCAACATGCTGTCCTCGATCACCAAATGCTTCGTCACCGACATGGCGATGGAGGTCACGACCGAGGCGGTCCAGGTTCTGGGCGCCTATGGCTACTCGACCGAATTCCCGGTCGAACGCATGATGCGGGATGCGAAGGTCAACCAGATCATCGAGGGGACCAACGAGATCCATCGCATGATCATCGCCCGCCGTCTGCTGGCGGCCTGAGCCATGGCGCTGCGATCCCTTCCCGCGACCTATATGCGCGGTGGAACCAGCCGGGCGCTGTTCTTCGACCGCGCCGACCTGCCCTTGCTGCAGGGTGACGATACCGCGCCTTGGGACCGGATCTTTTGCGCGGCGATGGGCAGTCCCGATCCCTGGCAGCGCCAGTTGGACGGGATGGGGGGTGGCATTACCTCGCTCTCCAAGGTGGCGGTGATCGGTCCGCCGACCCATCCTGAAGCCGATGTCGATTATACCTTCGCGCAGGTCGATGTGACGGCGCCGGTCGTCGGCTATCGTGGCAATTGCGGGAACATCTCCGCCGCCGTGGGGCCTTATGCGCTGCATCGGGGTCTGGTGAGGGTCGAGGGCGACCGGGCCAGTGTCACGATCCACAACACCAACACGCGCAAGTTGATCCGGGCGCGTTTTCCGGTCGAGGCCGGCCGGCTTGCGACAGAGGGCGATCTGGCCCTGGATGGGGTCGCGGGAAGTGCGGCGCCGATCGAGCTGTCCTTTCCCGATCCCGGCGGAGCCGCGACGGGCCAGGTCTTTCCGACCGGCCTGCGTCAGCAGGAGCTGCAGATCCCCGGGCATGGCTCGGTTCGGGCAACCATGATCGACGTCTGCAATCCGCTGCTGATCCTTGAAGCGCCGGATTTCGGGTTGGCCGGGGATGAAAGCGCGGCTGGGCTTGCTTCGGATGCCGGCTTGCTTGTCAGGCTTTCCGAGGCGCGATGCCTTGCCGCGACGATGATGGGCTTGGTCGAAGCTGCCGAGGTCGCGCGCAGGGAACTGCGAAACTTGCCGCTGGTCGCCGTGATCTCGCGGACCGAGGAGGCCAATCTTCGCGTCCGCATGTTTTCGTCGGATCAGCCGCATAAAGCGTCGCCGCTAACAGGGGCGATGGGCCTCGCCGCAGCGGCGGCTATTCCGGGGACCCTGGCGCATGAGACTGCCCAGGTCGCCACAGGGGCGGGAAGCTTCCGCATCGCGCATGTCTCGGGCGTGCTCGAGGTTGCGGCCAGGGGCGAGTTTGACATCCCCGAGCCACTGGTCACGGAAACCACCGTGCTGCGAACCGCGCGGGTGCTGATGCAGGGCAGGGTCTTCTATTGAGCCTACCCGCCCTTGCGCTACCTGCATTAATGGTTCATCTTTTGAAAAACCTGCTTATATGCAGGATGAGATGAGACAGGGATTGCTGCATGTCTGACGCGAGCGACAAACCGTTGGCCACCTATGCGCCGGTTCATACGAAACGCGCCTTCGAGGAGGTCACCGATCAGATCCGGGGCCTGATTGCGCGCGGCGCCCTGCGTCCGGGGGACCGCTTGCCTTCCGAGCGCGAGCTGGCCGAGCAGTTCAGCCTGTCCCGTAATACGGTGCGCGAAGGATTGCGCGCGCTCGAGATCGCCGGGATGCTGGAGTTGCGCAAGGGGGCGACCGGCGGCGCCTTCGTGCGCGAGGGGCAGGGCGATGCCGTCATTTCCAGCTTCGCCGACCTGTTCATCTTGGGGAAGATCCAGCCCGGACATCTGACCGAGGCGCGCCAGATCGTGGCGGTCGCGGTTACGCGGCTGGCCTGTCAACGCGCCAGTGAAGAAGATCTCGACGAGTTGGAGGCGAATTTCGAAGCGAGCCGCCAAGCCGTCAGCCGGGGCGATTTTTCCGAGCGGACCCGCATCAATCTAGAGTTTCACCGTTTGCTTGCGAAATGCACCCGGAATCCGGTGCTCATTGTCATCTATGATGCGATGATCGAGATTCAGCGGCAGATGCTGGAAGTGCTGCCGGCAGCACCCAATAGCGCCGTGATGCCTTCGCGTGAACGGCTGCTGGGTTATTTGCGCGCCCGGGATGAAGACATGGCAGCGCATGAAATGGAAAGCAATCTGCGTCTGTTGCAGCAGCATTATCTGGCCGAGCAGGCCAAAGGCTCTGCCTGAAGGCGTCGCAACGCGATGCTTTGACTTTCGGCACGAATGCTGCAATGGTTGAACCTTAGAACATTCTGAGGTGACCATGGCTTTCCTTGCCGAGCCCATTCCCCCGCGTCAGATCCCGCTACCTGTCATTCCGGGGGTTTGTCGCATCGTGGCGCCGAATGCCGGTCCGATGACCTATCACGGCACCAACACCTATCTGATCGACATGCCAGATGGGGTGGTAGTGCTGGATCCGGGTCCAGAGGATGCGCCGCACCTGCGTGCCGTGGCAAAGGCCACCAATGGGCGCGCCATGGCCATTCTGCTGTCGCATGGACATGCCGATCATTGTGCCGGGGCGTCGATGCTTGCCGACATGCTCGGTGCTCCCATTCTGGGGCATGAAAGCTTCACCTCTCGCGTCGCCTCGATCACCGGACGGTTGCGGCACGGCGACCGGATCGGAGAACTGACCTGCCTGCACACGCCGGGTCATGCCATGGACCATCTGTGTTTTGCCCTTCCCGGCGGGATCGTCTTCAGCGGCGATCACGTGATGTCATGGTCAAGCAGCGTGGTGCCTTTCCCTTCCGGGGATATGCGCGCCTATCTTGCCAATCTGGAAATGTTGCGGGATCGGCGGGACCATTTGCTTCTGCCTGGGCACGGACCCGCGGTGCCATCCCCTTCGACTTTCATCGATCAACTAATTGATCGCAGGCTGAAGCGTGAGGGGGCGATCATGAAGGCGCTGGGATCGACGAACAGTACGCCGGAAGAGCTTGTCCACCGTCTTTATGAAGGGCGCGCTTCGCCGGTCTGGCGGGCGGCGTTGCATAATGTGCGTTCGCATCTTGAAAAGCTGCAAGCGGACGGGCGCGTGGTCAGCGTGGAGGACGGTCGTTGGCAGGCGGTAGCGAGCTCCGAACAGCGCGAAATTTATTGTCTATAGGTTCAACCATTGATATGCTACTTGCCAAGTGATTGAAGCGGGGACAGGATGGATACTTACCTGATGCAGAAACCTGGCCGCGGCCGCTGGGGTGACAAGTTCCTGCGCGCCGAGCGGAAATGGCAAAGTTGGCACATGCAGGACCATGTCGGGCCAGATCGGCCGTTCCCGCTTGTCCTGGAGGGCAAGGCGCTGCGGCAGGCACATCGGACGGCTCTTCGCTTCGGCGATACGGTGCTCAGCTATGAGCAACTTCACCAGGGCATCAACCGCTTCGCCAATGGCTTCCTTTCCCTGGGCCTGCGTCCGGGAGAGCGAGTTGCGCTGATGCTGCCCAACTGTCCCGAGGCGCTGTTCTCGTGGTGGGGGGTGAACCGGATCGGCGGGGTGGACGTGCCAATCAACATATCGCTGCGCGGCGAGGGCCTTGCCTATCAGATCGCGCAGGCGCATTGCGTTGCCGTGGTGGTCGAGGATACGCTGCTCGAACGGCTGCTGCCGCTTCTGGAGGGGCTTCCGTCGCTGCGGCATGTCATCGTGATGGGGCCTGGGCGGCTTCCATCACTGCCTGTCGGATCCGCCATCTCTTTGCACGATCTTGTCTCGCTGTCCGAGGCAACCCCGACCTTCCGCCCCGATTATCGCGACCTTGCCAGCATCATCTACACCTCAGGCACCACCGGGCGGTCCAAGGGCGTGATGATCGGCCATAATTACTGGTACGAGATCTCTTCGGAAGCCGTGCGCTATGCCCGCTATACCGAGGACGACATTCTCTATGGCGGCCTGCCGCTGTTCCACGTCAGCGCCCGGGGCACCACCGTGGGGCCGGCGCTGCTGGCCGATGCCAGCGCGGTGATCGCCGAACGCTTCTCGGCCAGCCGGATGCTGGACGATTGCCGCCGCTGGGAATGCAGCGTCGCGAAATATATCGGTGGCATCATGCCCATCCTGATGAAGCAGCCCTGCCGCGACGATGACTGGGACAATCCGCTGCGCCTTGTTGTCGGCGCCGCAGCGCCGGTCGATCTGTTCGATGCCTTCGAAGCGCGGTTCAACACCCGGATCCTGGAAGGCTATGGCCAGACCGAGGCGACGCTTTGCCTGGTGAACCCGATCGACGCGCGGCGACCCGGATCCTGCGGCAAGCCGATCACCGGCTGGGACGTGATGATCGCGGATGACGGCGACAACGAATGCCCGCCGGGCGTCGTGGGCGAGATCGTCGCGCGCCCGCAGCGTCCATTCCTCGGCACGATGGGCTATGATGGCATGGCGGAGGCCACGCTTGCCATGATGCGGAACTATTGGCTGCATACCGGCGACCTGGGATACAAGGATGCCGACGGCTATTTCTTCTTCGTGGACCGGAAATCCCAAGCGCTGCGGCGGCGGGGCGAGAACATCTCGTCCTTCGAGGTCGAGGCGGTTCTGGACCAGCATCCGGCGGTGCTTGAATCCTGCGTCGTCGGCGTGCCCTCCGAACTGGGCGAAGAAGAGGTGAAAGCGGTGGTCGTCCTGCGCAAGGGGCAAGAACTCGACCCGGCGCAGCTGATCGACTG
Organism: Paracoccus versutus; assembly: GCF_000763885.1. GTDB lineage: Bacteria > Pseudomonadota > Alphaproteobacteria > Rhodobacterales > Rhodobacteraceae > Paracoccus > Paracoccus versutus. The sequence goes on from NZ_JRKO01000006.1 coordinate 75,075, forward strand.
GTGCCGCACGCGTCTCGCCTATTTCGCGATCCCACGTTATGTCGCCCTGCGCCACGCCTTGCCCAAGACCCCCAGCATGCGGGTCGAAAAGCACCGGCTGAAAGCCGAAGGGGTCACCGCCGATTGCTGGGACCGTGAAAAGGCCGGCATCGTCCTGGAACGATGATCGGTGCCCCGGCCGTATCGGCACCGGCGAGGGCCGCTGTTTTGTGCAGTAGAACCCGAGTTTCCTTTCTTCCTTGGGCACAAGAACCTTGACTCGACAGGCATAGGTTATATGGTTGAACCAATGATATGCCTGATAGGGAGGAAACAGGCATGAGAACGGAAATCCGTACTCTGGCTTCGATGGCAATTGCGGCATTGCTGTCGGTCGCAACAACCTTGCAAGCGCAGGAGATGCCGGTCCCCGCCGACGAGGCGGCGCTCTACGAGATGGCAAAGTCCGAAGGCAGTCTGGTATGGTATTCGGGCGGGGCGCTCGACACCACCAAGGCCATGGCAACGGCCTTTCAGAAGAAATACCCCGGCATCAAGGTCGAGGTCATGCGCCTGCCCGGCGCCTCGCAATACCAGCGCTTCATGGAAGAGGTTGCCGCAGGTCACGACATCGCGGACATCCTCTGGCTGAGCGATCATCCCAGCATGGTAGCGCTGGTGGATGACGGGATGGTCGCCGAATGGAAGATTCCGACCTATGACCGCTTCGATCCCCGCTATCTGATGGGGCAGTCGGCCTATGCGTTCAATCGCGTGGACTCGGTCATCATCTACAACGAGAACCTGGTGTCCGAGGAAGAGGCTGCGCTGCTGCGGGCGGACTGGCGCAATGTCCTTGATCCGCGCTTCGCCTCGCGCTTTGCTGTGACTTCGGCCAAATGCGGGGCCTGCTACGCGCCGATCAGCCTGTTTCTCGATCCGGCCCAGACCAAGACCTATCCCGAGGATTTCCTGGAACAGGTCGGTGCGCAGAAACCGGCGGTCTATGGCGATTTCATCGCCATGGTCGACCGCGTCGTCGCGGGCGAGAAGGATTTCGCCTATTGGAGCTTCGAGTCCATCGCTGCCACCCGGCGCGCGCAGGGGGCGCCGGTGCGCTGGGTCTATCCGCAGCCGACGCCGGCTTTCCCCAGCACCTGGATGGCGATTTCGGCCACGGCGCCACATCCGGCCGCGGCCCGGCTTTTCCTGAACTGGATGGGCAGCGAGGACGGCGCCCTGTCGCTGCAGCGCGACTATTACAGCAAACCCACCCTGCAAGGCGTCGAGGATAGCCGCAGCTTCGTCAGCGAGGACTGGTATGAGCCGCCGGCCGAGCTTTACGAGGTCGATTTCGAGAATTGGCCCGAGCGCTACGAGACCGACATGGCCCGCTGGGTCAAGGCGATCCAGCAATAAATAGGCCACGCGATCCATCCCGACACCGCGCCTCGCGCCGCCGGGATAGGCCGTTCCCCTTTTAACCTGACCAATCAAACGGGATGCGCTCATGTCTGGCATCAGCTTGCAGTCGGTTCACAAGTATTATGGCGCCTTTCACGCGGTGAAGGGCATCAACCTCGAGATCGAGGACGGCGAATTCGTCGTGCTGCTGGGCCCGAGCGGCTGCGGCAAAACCACCACCCTGCGCTGTGTAGCCGGCCTCGAGGGCGTTTCGCAGGGTCGCATCGACTTGGGAATGAAGACCGTCTCGACCGCCGAACTGTCGATCCCGCCCGAGAAGCGCGACATCGGCATGGTGTTTCAATCCTATGCGATCTGGCCGCACATGACCGTGGCCGAGAACGTGGCCTTCGGCTTGCGGCTGAAGAAACTTCCCGCGCGGGACATCGCCCGGCGCGTGACCACCGCGCTGCGCCGCGTGGGGCTGGAACATCTGGCCGGGCGCGGGGCAAGCCAGCTTTCCGGTGGGCAGCAGCAGCGCGTCGCGCTGGCGCGCGCCATCGTGCTCGAACCCAAGGTGCTGCTGTTCGACGAACCGCTCAGCAATCTGGACGCCAAGCTGCGCGAGCGGATGCGGTTCGAACTGCGCCAGTTGCTGCAGGGGCTGGGCATCACCTCGCTTTACGTCACCCATGACCAGCAAGAGGCGATGGTGGTCGCCGACCGCATCGTGCTGATGAACGAAGGCCGGATCGAGCAGATCGGCTCGCCCCACGACATCTATTACCGGCCCTCGACGCTTTTCGGGGCAGAGTTCGTCGGCCTTGCCAACCGGCTGCGCGGGCGGCTGGTTGCCAGCGGCAGCCATAGCCGCGCCCGCCTGGCGAACGGCGAAGAAATTGCCGCGGGCCCGACCAGCCTGCCGGTCGGAGCCGAGGTCGAGTTGATCGTCCGCCCGGAACTGGTCGAGCTTTCGACGAACAATCCGGGCGGCGAGCATGTGTTCCGCGGCAAGGTCGAGACCAGCTATTTCCTCGGCAATATCGCCGATCTCTATTTCAGCGTGCTGGGCCAGCAGATGCGCGGACAGCTCAGCCCGCCGAACCGCTGGGAAAGCGGACAGGAGATCTGGGTCCGCATCGACCCGGCCCATGTCCTCGTCTTCCCGGTTCCCGCGGCGGCCTCGGCCGTCCGGGCCGCCTGATCCGAAGGAGCAGCAAACATGGCAATCTCCGCGATCCAGGGCAGGGAAAGCGCGGCGGGCGACCTGCGCCTGTCGCAACAGAAGGAGCATCGCCGCGCCGCCAGGATGCAGCGCTGGTTCGGGCCCGAACGCATCCTGTGGATCATCCTGATGATCGTCGTCCTGGCCGTCTCGATCGCGCCGCTGGTCTTCGCGGTGGATGCCTCGTTCTACGAGGAAACCAAGGTCGGCCTGAGCGACAAGCGCAGCCTCGATGCGGTTATCAACGTCTATTTCTCGCACGAATACCTCGGGTATCTGGCGAACGCGCTGGCGCTCTCGGCTGTGGTGACGGGGCTTTCGCTGGTGGTTGGCGTCTTCATGGCACTGCTGGTGGCGCGGACGGACCTGCCGCGCAAGGGGCTGATGGAGCTTCTCGTCATCATGCCGCTGTTCGTGTCGCCGTTCACGGGCCTGATCGCCTGGATCGCGCTCGGCTCGGAGCGGACCGGCTTCATCAATGTCGCCTGGGTCCGGTTCTGGCAGGTCTTCGGCGTCGATGCCGGGCCGCTGGTGAACATCTGGAGCTTTGGCGGCGTCGTCTGGGTGATGTTCCTGTTCTTCTGCCCCTTCGTCTATCTGTTCACCATCGGGGCCATGCGCAACATGGACGCCTCGCTGGAGGAAGCCGCCCGCGCCAGCGGCGCCGGTCCGGTCTATACGCTGACGCGGATCACCATACCCATGTCGACGCCGGCGATCTTCTCGGCGGGGCTGCTGGTCTTCATCCTTGCGGCCGAGCTTTACACCATCCCCGGCATCATCGGCACCAACGCGGGCTTCACGACCCTGCCCTGGAAGATCTACGAGGATTCCACGGCCTTCCCGGTTCACCGTGCCCATGCCGCTGCGGCCGGCACCATGATCCTGTGGATCGCGCTGATCGGGCTTTTGCTGCAACGGCGCATCACCCGGCGCAGCGAACGCTATGTTACCATGGGCGGCAAGGGGTTCAAGGGCCAGCTTCTGCCGCTGGGCGGGTTGAAATGGCCGGCATTCGCGATTCTGGCGCTTTATGTGCTGTCGGCCGACATCCTGCCGCTTTTCTCGATCGTGCTGTCCTCGTTCATGCGCTTCAGCTCGGCGACGATCAGCCTGGATCTGCTGACCCTGGATCACTACCGGACGATCTGGAACCTGCCCGATGTGCGCTCGGCCACCCTCAATACCTTCATCCTTGCGGTGCTCAGCGGCGCGGCCTGCGTGGTGATCGGATTTCTCATCAGCTTTCTCGAGGTCCGCCGCGCTGGCCGGGGCGCACGGCTTCTGGCGATGCTGGCGGTGCTGCCGGCGGCGGTGCCGGGAATGGTCTACGGGATCGGCCTGCTCTGGCTCTATCTGCGCACGCCGCTCTATGGCTCGATCTGGATCCTGCTTCTGGCAATGATCGCGAAGTTCCTGCCCTATGGCGTACTGGTCAGCCGCTCGGGGATCATGCAGGTTCACCCCGAGCTTGAGCAGAGCGCCCGCATGTCCGGTGCCTCGCCCCTGCGCGCGGTCCGCGCCATCCTGATGCCGATGGTCAAGCCGACGATGATCGCGCTGCTGTTCTTCGTCATGCTGCAATCCATCAAGGAGCTTTCGGCCTCGGCGCTGCTCTATGGGCGCAACAGCCAGACGCTTTCGGTGCTGACCTGGCACTACATGGACGGCGGCGAATATCAGTTCGCCTCGGCGGTCGGGGTGGTGCAGACGGTCCTGATGATCGGCCTCGTCCTGCTGACGCGCGCGGCCTTCAAGGTTCGCCTCGAGCGGGTGATGGCCTCGGAATAAGACCACCGGGATGCCCGGCAGGCGCCGGCATCCCGTGCAAATCTCAACGACATGACGAACACGGGGTGCAGGCATCCCGGTAGTCCTTTGCGGCTCCGGGCCAGGGGAGTCGCATGCGCAAGCAAACTGGCATCACACCGAGAGGGAGGATCAAGATGACAACCAAATGGACGACGGGACGAAAGACCGGTCTGCTGGCCGTGGCGCTGCTGGGCTGCGGCGCGGCGGGCGCATCGGCACAGGATCTGGCCGCGCTCGAGGCGCGGATCGCGGCGCTCGAGGCGGAAAAGGCCGCCGCGCCGGCGGTGACGGCGGGGCCAGGGGTGAAGCTGTCCTTCTATGGCTTTACCAAGCTCGACCTGGTCGGCGACAACAACTATGACCTCGGCTATACGACCGGCGGCATGGCCAGCGTAGGGGAAAGCTCGGTCCAGGACGGCGGCAGCGGGGCGACGGCGTTCGAAAGCCGGCTGGGCGTCAAGGGCAGCATCGACACCGAGATCGGCGAGCTGAAGTTCAACATCGAGGGCGATTTCTACGGCGCGGCCAGCGGCAGCGGCAATTTTCGCCTGCGCCATGCCTATGGCGAGGTCGGGCCGCTGCTGGCCGGCCAGACCTGGACGAACTGGATGCCCTTCGAGGGCACGCCCGGCGCGATCCAGGACTTCAACGGCGCGGCGGGCGGCACCAACTACCGGGTGGCGCAGCTGCGTTATACCTTCCGGCCGAATGAGCAATGGCGCCTGTCCTTGGCCGTCGAAGAGGATTACGCCCCCGGCGCGCAGTCGAACCTGGCGCTCACGGCTTTCGGCGGCTATGCCTCGCCGTGGGTGAAGGCGGGCTTGGGCGTGATCGCACGCAATCTTGAAACCAATGCCGGCGAGACCGTGCGGGGTCTCGGCTATGCGCTCGGCGCGGATGTCGAGGCCTGGCAAGGCGGCAAGCTGCAGCTGCAATATGTCGGCGGCAAGGGGATCGCGACGGCGATGAACAATGCCGGCGCGGCGACGATCGACCTCACGACGGGCGGGAAATACGCCTATGATATCGACGCCAATGGCGATGCGATCAAGGTTCACGGGCTGAAGGCCGGCATCACCCAGAAGCTGGGTGAAAAGAGCGACATCTCCGTGGCCTATGGGATGCAGCGCTTCGACGATTATGCCGGAGTGGCGGACAGCGCGACCAAGCAGATCAGCTCAACCTACCTGACCTATCGCTACTTCGCCACCAAGCAGCTGATGCTGGCGGCCGAGGTGAGCTATCTGGAGCGCGAGCAGTTCGACGGCACCAGCTTCGACAACACCCGCCTGCAGGGGGTGGTGAAGTTCACCTTCTGACGCAAAGAGGGGCCGCCCGAAAGGGCGGCCCAGTGGTAATTGTGCGTGGGTGAAGTTTCTATGAGCAACCTGTTCTTGCTGACGAAGAAAGATTGGGCGCGCTCGGCATTGCGGCATCCGTCGCCTGCGATCGTCACGGAGATATGGGTCTTTCCGGACCCGGTGCTGCCGACCAGCACGACATTGCGCTGCTGGCTGAGAAATTCGTCGCTGGCCAAGTCACGCGCCAGCGTCTCGTTGATCTCGACGACCAGCAATTCCGCCACGATCTAGACGGGGTTCATGCTGGCGGTGGATGGCGATCGCCATGAGATCCTGCCCGCCGGTGTGATTTCCAGCGTCCGTGCTCGGGTGCAACACCGGACCCAGCCCTGATTCAACGTATGGGCGCAGATGGCGTCTCCCAGAACTCGTGCCAAATGGGGGCGGCGCGCGCTCCAGTCCAGACAGGACCGGCAGATGGGGCGGGTCCTCCGCGTGTCAGGCATGAGGAGGCCGAGGCTTTGCATCCGTGCGCGTCCGATTCCGGTCAGGGCCGCAGCTTCGCCTGCAATTTCGACCACGCTACAGGCTTGCAGGGCATCGGTGATGCTGACAGCCGCGTCAGCGCCAGCGGGTTGTCATATGTGAAGGCGCAGGGCAGATCGCAAGCCCGATGATTGAGGATATGTAGCCCAACGGGTAGTCGCGCATTAGGACTGGCCTATGCGGCCAGCAGTTCCGGGGCGGGTGATGCGGCTTGATGCAAAGGCAAGTATTTCTGGAATCGCGCCCCCGCAACCACTTCTGTCATAACTCGCTAGAAATCGAAGTGTAACAACCGCTTGCGCCGAGACTGACGGATTGCACAAAGCCCCGGACGCGAAAGCGCCGGGGCTTTCGCCACTCAGCACGGTTTGATTGGCGATATTCAGTTAATGGTTGCTGAACCGCTATAGGCTTTGTGATCCGTGCACTTCACGCAGCGCTCGGCTGAATAGGTGATTAAAAATGCGATCTCTATCCTCTGCATTCGTCATAATGATGTTCTGAAGGCTGCTATCACGCTGGAATTGCTTGATCGTCTCCTCCAACAGGCGCCGAACAAATGTTGGGCGCGATACGTCTGGAGGGTTGTTCCGCAGCACCGCCGCCATTTCGGCATCGAGCGCCTTGCGCTTCACCTGTTCGAGGCGGATGAAATCCTCTTCCGTGAACTGCGTTCCGTGCCGGTCGTTAAAGGAACGGACAATCTCTGAAAGCGCCTTCGCCTCATCTTCGGTATACGGCTTGGCCCCAAATTCACTGATTGTGGTGAGCGGGACGGTCTCGCCCGCTGCAAGTGACGCCGAGCCAGTTTCTTTTTGCTGAACACGGAAGGCGCGAAGGCGCAGCATTTCATCTGTGATCTCGACCTCCGGCGGCTGCTCCCGATTGGGCAACATCCGGTCCAGCCAGTCGGTGTAGGCATAGAGCTTTTCCAAGCTGGTATCTCCCAGCCGGACAATCTGTGCGACGAAGCTGTAGAACCGCTTGTAGCTTCTTAAAAGCTGTCTGAACTCTTCCTGCCTGCCTTCGTCGTCCTCGGCTTCAAACCGCGCAACTGCGTTGCGGACCAGAGATTCCAGCGTCACGCGATCCTGAGTGGACAGCGTTCCCTTGAAGAATGTCGTGGCAAATCGTTCGATCTCACTGCTGTCGAGATAGCCGAATGTGCGGATGCGCGTCTCCAATTGATAGATCTGGTTCTTGTCTGAAACCGCTTCGAGGCTGGACACCTCGTAGAATGGGCGGAACGCTTCCTTGATATCATCCATCGTGTTCTGGAAATCGAGGATGAAGGTTCGTTCCTTGCCCTGGTAAATCCTGTTCAGCCGAGACAAGGTCTGGACGGCCTGCAACCCTGCGAGCTTTTTGTCGATATACATCCCGGACAATTTTGGTTGGTCAAAGCCGGTCTGGTATTTCTCCGCGACGATGAGGATTTGATACTCCGGGGTATCGAAGCGCTTCGGCAACTCGCTTTCGCCGAAGCCGTTCAACTCGACTTCGGTGTAGGTATTGCCATCGACGTGCAACTCGCCGGAGAAGGCGACAAGCGCCTTGAGGTCGCTATATCTCTTGTCCTCGATGTAGGTCTTGAGCGCGAAATAGTAGCGAAGGGCACTTTCCCTGCTTGACGTTACGATCATGGCTTTCGCCTGGCCATCCAGTTCCGGCCTGACATGGCGCTGGAAATGCTCGACCATCACCTCGACCTTCTGGCTCAGGGCGGTCGGGTGCAGGGCCGCGAACCGCGCGACCTTCCGCTGCGCGCGCCGGGTATCCAGTTCCGGGTCGTCGTCGATCGTCTTTTCCAAGGCGTAATACGCCTTGTAGGTCATGTAGTTCTGAAGCACGTCGAGGATGAAACCCTCTTCAATCGCCTGCCGCATGGAATAAAGATGAAACGGATGCGGTAGGCCATCGGCGCCCACCGTGCCGAAACGCTCAAGCGTGACGTTGCGGGGCGTTGCCGTGAAGGCGAAGTAGCTGATGTTCGCCTGCGGGCCGCGCTGGCGCTGGTATTCCGCGATCAGGTCTTCGATCTCGTCGGGCGTCCCGGCCTCTTCGTCGCGGCTGAGGGTATCGCTCAACGCCTGGGCGCTCTTGCCGGACTGAGAGCCGTGCGCTTCGTCGATCAGCACGGCGAACCTCCGCGTTCCCTGCCCGCTGATGACGCGGAGATGGTCGGTTGAAAACTTCTGGATCGTGGTGATGATGATCTTCGCCTGACCCACGATCGCAGCCTTCAACTGCCGTGATGTTCCATCAATCTTTCGGACGATGCCGGGTGTCTGCTCGAACTGGGCAATGGTGTTCTGAAGCTGACGGTCGAGAACGACGCGATCCGTCACCACGATCGCGGTGTCGAAAATCGGCTGATCGGACGGATCGTGCAACGTCACCAACCGATGCGCCGTCCACGCGATCGTGTTGGATTTTCCTGATCCCGCCGAATGCTGGATCAGATAATTGTTGCCGCTACCGTTGACGCGGGCATGGGCTAGCATCTTCAGAACCGCGTCGATCTGATGGAAACGAGGAAAGATCAGCGCTTCCTTGCCGTTCGTGCCGTCGAGGTGGAGGAACCGCCCGATGATGTCGAGAAGGATGTCGCGGGAGAAAATCGCCCGCCCTTCGGGCTGGTCGGCCCAGAGATAGGCGGCACGAAACTCCCCCTCGATATCGGGGTTGCCCGCCCCGCCATCGTGTCCGCGATTGAAGGGCAAGAACCGGGTTTTGCCGTTCTGTAGGCGGGTGGTCATGGACACGTTGTCCTGATCCACCGCGAAATGGACCAAGGCGCCCCGCTTGAATGTCAGCAGGGGCTCATTGGCGGGCGCTCGATCATGGCGATACTGGCGTTCGGCATGACGGAAATTCTGGCCGGTCAGGGTATTCTTCAGTTCTAGCGTTGCCACCGGCAGGCCGTTGACGAACAGCCCCACGTCGATAGCGTTCTCGTTCTTCGCGCTGTAGCGAAGCTGATTGATGACGCTGAGGATATTGCTCTCGAATAGCAGCACCAAGGACGGGTTGATGCCTGACGCGGGTTTGAAGGCCGCGAGGAAGAACTTCAGGTTCGGAACCAGCTTCAGCCCGTTGCGCAGCACATCCAGCGTGCCGCGCTGCTTCAATCCCTGCTCAAGCTGCTTGAAGAACTCGGCTTCGGCAGAAGGACCATAGTGGCCTTCCAGCTTCGCCCATTCGTCGGGTTGCGTCGCCTTGACGAACTCGATCACCAGGGCCTTGTCGAGCGCGGAGGCGCGGTCATAGTCCTCGGGACGACGGGGACGATAACCCTGGCGTTCCACCAGCGCCTTGCACAGATGGACCTCCAGCACCTCCTCCCGGTGAACCGTGTCTTCGGAAAAGCCCTTGGCATAGGGATGCGAGGTCGATGGCTGTTCGTAATTCATGGCCGATTCCCCCGCGCCATCCTGATTTCGCCGACCGCCGAAACCAAGGCCGTGTTTAGCGCCAGCATCGCCCCTTGCAAGTGGGACAGGCTGACATAGGCTTCGAACTCGATTGGCCGGTCGGCCGCGTCGATGGGCGTTCCATAAGCGCCATACCGGAACGCGGTCGAGCCTGGGTCGATCGCGGCCAGTTCCTTCATGCGCCGCACGATCCAAGTGGGAACGTCCTGCCCATATCGCTCCTTCACCATCACCACGAATCTGTCGGTGAGGGCGATCAGGTCGTGAACCCGCTTCGCGTCGGGCATCGCGGCCTTGAGAATGAGTTCGCAGGAGTGGCGATAGAGAAACAGCGCCGCGTTACCTATCCGATAGTCGGCGATGCGCTTGTCCTTGATCGCATCCACCAGCTCGTTGGCGGCGGCGAAATATTCCTCCGCGAGGGATGCGGCATTGGCCTGCGCCATCCCGCCAAGGGCGAACCCGTGCGGCCCAGACCATTCGTCCTCGCGGGCGTGCTCGCCGGTAAGTTCCTCGAAGAGCGGCCGGGTCATGGTCTCTTCGGTGAAGACATCGGTGCGCGTCATGCAAACAAATCCCGCGTCATGGTGTGGGCTGTGCGAGGGCCTTGGCCGCGCGGCGTGAGGCCGTTGCGCTTCATCCAGTCCAGCCAATGGCGAAGGTCGCTGTCCTTGAACTTCTTCCCCTTCTCCTCGTGCCATTCCGTCAGGACGCCGTTGACGATCATGGAGTCGTCGGGCTGCCGACCGCCCATCAGCGCGTCATTCCACACGGCATAGAGCGTGGCGATGGCCTCGACCGCCTCGGTGCCGAAATCGCGCAGGAGGCCAATAAGGCCACCCAGCGCTTCGGCGCGCGGACCCAACAGACTTTTGAGTTCCGCGTTGTGCTGCCCGGCGTTTGACAGCGGGGTATAGGTGACGGTCGTTCCCGTCCCGTCCGCCTGGCTCGCCCTGTAGAAGCCTGCCGCCTCCACCGCGCTCTCTGTCTCCTCGATCAAGGCGCGATCAAGCGGCCCCGCCGCCTGGCGGGAGTAATTCCCCTGGAGTTCGCTGATGCCGAGATGGGCTTCGGCGAGATAGAGTTCTTTTTGCAGCTTCACCCGCCCGAACTTTGGATTGTTCCGGTGCTGGTGGATGATCTCTGCTCCAACGACGAGGCGGAATCTGTCCCGGTCGGATGTGGATATAGCCGCTGGCAGATTTTCGGGGATGTCGCGCTGGCCCCCGACGGCCGCGGTGATGAGGGCGGCGCGGTGTTCCCGTAGGAGTGCAATGGAGCGAACGATCCTGGCCGCTACCTCGTCGGCATGGGTAAGCTCCCGCTCGGCCTCGACCGCAATGCGGCGCTGTTCCTCCAGTGGAGGCACAGGCAACATGATGAGGCGAAATTGCTCCCAATAAAGCCTCAAGCGGAAATCGGTGATCCCTTTCGACCCCTGCCGCATCTGCTCGATGAAGGGCGGGGTGCGAAGCAGAAACTGATAATATGGGCTATGGAGGTTGTGTGTCGGTTTCGCGACCACATATGCGGGGCTCACGGCTCCATCGACAGTCGAGACGCCGACCGCTCCCTGCCATGCCCTCATCATGTTGTAGGCCAGATATCCGGGCCTGACGCATTTGTAGCTCGAACGGTCCTTGATGAGGTTTACCTTGCGGTCGCGTTCCTCGTCGTCGAGTTGCCTGTCCGATATGCCCGTATGGATTGAGACCGAGAGCACCGGAAGATCATCGGTATTGGGTTCCGCCACCTCGCGGAAAAGATGCCCCGCTCGCAGGAGTGACCAATGAGCGGGGATGCGTGGAATATGGTCGAGCCCCGTTTCAACGGTGGCCATGCCCTCCACGGTAGCGCCCGTCACAAGCTCCGCGACAGCCTGCTTGGCTCGGTTATGTAGCAATTCGACCTGTCTCTCCTTCTTCGCGATCAGCTTGTCGATGCGGGCGATTTCGCGGTCGAGGAAGGCAGTAACGGCCTTTTGGGTGGCGAGATCGGGGACAGGGATATTGACCGATCCAATGCCATTCAGCGTCAAACCGTAGCGAGTAACCCCTTGGGCAGCGAGGCCGAAGGCTTCGCGAGTAGGTTTTGCCTTCAAACTCCAAAAGAGAAATGGACCAATTATTTCGGAAGGATTGGGCCTCAATATTGCGAGATGGTATCCGCAAACAACCCCTTCCGCGCTTGAATCAACAAGTGCCGGAACAGCGATATCATCCGGCGTCTCGCTGTCTTTCGTAATGACAACGTCACCAACGTGAAGTCCGAATTTTATAATTTCTTGCGGTTTTGCTGAACCTTCGTTGAACTCGATATCTGCGGTAATCCGATCATTATAATAAACATCAACATAGTTGCAGAGGCGGACGATTTCCTCGCCTTCTTCCATAATCTTGTCGACGTTGCTGGACCGGATCGTCACCAATCGACGCAGGGCCTTCATCGGCCATAGAGCTTGTGGAGAAGGCGTCATCCCGCCACCTCTTTCAGGAGGTTGGCGATATCCGTCTCAAGCGTCTTCAACTCGGCGTCGATCTCGGTCAGCGGGCGCGGCGCGACATAGCGGTAGAAGTAGCGGTTGAAATTGATCTCGTAGCCGACGCGGCCCACGCACTTGTCGGCATTATCCCGATAGGTCTCGTCCACCCATGCGTCCGGCACGAAGGGCGTCACCTCGCGGGCGACATAGCCCTTCCAATCCTCCTTGAGCGGCACAAGCTCATGGTCACGCAGTTCCGGGTCCGGCTCCGGCTTGCCGCTGCTGTCGAGGCAGATCGCGGCGGATTCGTCCCGCTCAGACAGTGCGGAAAGGATGGCTTTCCTGATCGGTGCGCCGATCTTCACGCCCGCGCTCTTGACCGCCTTGGTCAAGGCGGCCTCGAATGCGGGGCGTTCCATGAACAGGGTGTTCGGCAGACGATTGGCGATGACGTTCAACACGTCATCCTGGTCGGCGGGGTCCAGCTTCAGGAAAGGCTTGGCGAGCTTCAGCCGCTCGATGCGTTCGGGACTGGATTGGAAATTCAGCCTGAGCGGGCGCTCCACTCTGATCTCGCGATAGCCGAAATCACTGGCGTCGAAAATCTTCGACACTGCGCTCCACGGCCCGCCGCCGTTCGCCATCTCGTGGAAGATATGCGTGATGGTCTCGCGTCCGTCGTCGCGGATTTCCCGGCGCTTGGAGCCGAGGTTCTTGCGCATGGGCGACCAGAAACGTTCGCCCGAGGCGTCGATGAGTTGGACCTTGCCGCGACGCTCTCGCTCTTTGCGGTTGGTCAGCAGCCAGACATAGGTTTGGATGCCGGTGTTGTAGAAAAGGTCGGTCGGCAGCGCGACGATGGCCTCGATCCAGTCGTTTTCCAAAAGCCAGCGGCGGATTTCGCTCTCGCCCGATCCGGCTCCGCCGGTGAAGAGCGGCGAACCGTTCATGACGATGCCGATGCGCGAACCGACTTCGTCCGTCCGCATCTTGGAAATCATGTGCTGGAGAAACAGAAGCTGGCCGTCCGAGATGCGCGGCAGACCCGCGCCGAAGCGGCCGTCCTTGCCCAAGGTCGCTGCTTCTTCCCGGATCGGCTCCTGATACTTCTTCCAATCCACGCCATAGGGCGGATTGGACAGCATGTAGTGAAAGCGCCGGTCCTTGTGGGCGTCCTGGGTCAGCGTGTTGCCGAAGGCGATGTTTTCAGGGTCGTGGCCCGTCACCAGCATGTCGGACTTGCAGATGCCGAAGGACTCGCCGTTCAGTTCCTGGCCGAAAAGCTCGACGCGGATATCGGGGTTGAACTCTTTCAGCGCTTCCTCGGCGAGCGCGAGCATTCCGCCCGTGCCGCACGCCGGATCGTAAATCTGCCGGATGATGCCTTGGCCACGGAGCTTCTCATCGTCGTTGACGATGATGAGGTCCACGATCAGCCGGATCACCTCGCGCGGTGTGAAGTGTTCGCCAGCGGTTTCGTTGGAGATTTCCGAGAAGCGGCGGATCAGGTCTTCAAACAGATAGCCCATCGTCAGCGTCGAGACGGCTTCCGGCCGCAGGTCGAGCGCGGCAAACTGCTCGAACACCTTCCATAGGATGGTGGCATCCGCGAGCCGCTTCAGTTGGTCCGTGAAGAGGAACTTATCGAGGAAGACATCCCGAACCGAGTCCGAGAAGGCGGTGATGTAGGTGATCAGATTCTTGTGAACGTCGGTCGAGTTTTGCGCCCTGATCTTGGCGAAAGTCAGCGAGCTTGTGTTGTAAACGCGGACGCCACCGCCGACCGCGCCATACAGCATCATGTCGCGGGTTTGTTCGTCGATGCCGGGCGGCAATCCGGCGTGAGCCTTCAAGAAGGCATCTTTGGTGGGTTCAAGGATGCAGTCGAGGCGGCGCAGAACAACGAAGGGCAAGATAACCTTGCCATATTCCGATTGTTTGAAGTCACCGCGAAGGGTTTCGGCAATCTGCCAAACGAAGTTCGATAGAGCTTTTGCCTTCGATGCGACGTCTTGGTCCACGCAAATCACCCGCCTCTTGGCCGATTCGCGCACAAGTGAACATCGGGACGATGATCGTCTCGGCCCGAACCGCCGTCTAGATTCCTACTGAAGTCTGTTACGGCTCATACAGGGTGGAAAGTCAAGCAAAATGGCGGGCGGCGCTGCGATATGTGAGGTCTCCGCGCCGCCCGCCATCGGTCACGCCCGATCCGGCTGCGGCTTCGCTCTGCCGTTCGGGTCTGCCGGACGCTCCATATCGAACCCCATCTTTCCGAGTTTCGTCCATGTATCGCGCGCATGGTCGCCGTCCTCGCTGTTCAGCTTGTTGGCCATCCACAGCAGCGCGCCGTAGATCATGGCGCGATCATCGCCGGTCAGGTCCACGATGCCCGCCTTGACGACGAGGCCGCCGAGTTCGATCAGGTGCCGCGTGCGCCTTCGGCGCTCGACCTGCCAAGTGCGCATATCATGCCGCGCCCGCGCCGCCTGATGCCGGTTGCGCGCCGCCCGATTGCGCCAGAGCGCGGCCAGCGTTGCGATCAGGCGCTGATGCAGTTCGCCGCGACCGCCCCTGAAAGAACGCAGCGCCGCGCTTGGCCCACGCCTCCCTCTTTTCGGCGTCCTTGGTTTCCGCCAGTGCGACGAGCGCACCGGCCAATTCGTCGGCGGTGAGGCCATCGGCCCCGGTGGCGATGACCAGTTCGCCAAGCTGCTGCACCTTTCGCATCTTAAGTTCCCGCGCCTTGTCATCAAGCGCCTTCAGTTCCGCGTCATAGTCTCTCGGTTTCCGCATCGTCGTGTCCTTTCCCGGTCGCAAGTCGTTGATGCGGTCAGGATAGTTGCGCAGACGACAGAACGCAGTATTGTTGCCGGGACTGTGTGGCACGGCCCGGTCCATCCCGAGATTTTTTCGAGGGAGGGCGCGCTTATACGTCGTTCCGACGTGCGCGTGGCCGTGGCAATCCTTGATCGCGATGGCGATCTATCATCTTCACGTCAAGGTCATTGGCCGCAAGGCCGGGTCGAGCGCGGTGGCCTCCGCCGCCTACCGCTCGGCCTCGCGGCTGCGCGACGAGCGCATCGACCGCGTGCAGGACTTTTCCGCCAAGCGCGGTGTCGTCCATTCCGAGGTGATGTTGCCGGAAGGTGCGCCTGAGCATCTTGGCGACCGCGAACGGCTCTGGAACGATGTCGAGGCGTTCGAGGTCAGGAAGGATGCGCAGCTTGCCCGCGAGGTGGAATTTGCCATTCCGCGCGAGATGACGCAGGCGCAAGGCATCGAGCTTGCCCGCGACTTCGCCCAAGTCGAATTTGTCGATCAGGGCATGATCGCCGATCTCAATGTGCATTGGGACATAGGCGAGGATGGGATGCCCAAGCCCCATGCCCATGTCATGCTCACCATGCGCAGCGTGGACGAGAACGGTTTCGGCCAGAAGGTGCGGGACTGGAACCGCACCGAGATAGTGGAGCGCTGGCGCGAACGTTGGGCCGAGCATGTCAACGAGCGGCTGGCCGAACTCGACATAGACGCCCGCATCGACCATCGCAGCCTTGAGGCGCAGGGCATCGGGCTTGAGCCACAAAGCCAGATCGGCGCACCGGCGCAGCGGATCGAGAGCGAAGGGATCGAAGCGGCTGACCGTGCGGACATGCACCGCGAGATCGCGCGGAACAACGGCGCACGGATCATCGCCGATCCTTCCGTTGCGCTGGGCGCGATCACGCAGCAGCAATCGACCTTCACGCGCCGGGATATGGCGATGTTCGCGCACCGGCACAGCGACGGCATCGAGCAGTATAACGCGGTGATGGGCGCGATGCGCAACGCGCCCGACCTGGTCGAACTCGGGCAGGACGGACGCGGCGAGGACCGATTCACCACCCGCGACATGATCGAGGCCGAACAGCGTTTGCATCGTGCGGCGGAATTGATGGCCGAGAAGGAATTGCACGAAGTCAGCAACAGGGACCGCGAAGCCGCTCTGGCGCGGGCCGAACAGCGCGGTCTTGTCCTATCCGGCGAGCAGGCCGATGCGCTGGCGCATGTCACGGACGGACGTGATCTTGGCATTGTCGTCGGCTATGCCGGGACGGGAAAGAGCGCCATGCTTGGCGTGGCGCGCGAGGCATGGGAGGCGTCAGGCTTTGAGGTTCGCGGCGTTGCCCTGTCCGGCATCGCCGCCGAGAATCTGGAAAGCGGATCGGGCATCGCATCGCGCACCATCGCCAGCCTGGAACATGGCTGGAAGAACGGACGCGATATGCTGACTTCCCGCGACGTGCTTGTGATGGACGAAGCGGGCATGGTCGGCACACGTCAGTTGGAGCGCGTGTTGTCCCATGCCGCCGAAGCAGGCGCGAAGGTCGTGCTGGTCGGCGATCCGCAGCAGCTTCAATCCATCGAAGCAGGTGCGGCGTTCCGCTCGATTCATGACCGGTACGGCGGCGTGGAAATCCATGAAGTGCGCCGCCAGCGTGAGGACTGGCAGCGGGACGCCACCCGCGATCTGGCGACGGGCAGGACGGGCCATGCGATCCATGCCTATGACGCGCACGACATGGTGCATGAGGCGCAGACACGCGAGCAGGCGCGGGAAGATCTGATCGACCGCTGGGACCGCGACCGGCAGGCATCGCCCGACAGCAGCCGCATCATCCTTACCCATACCAATGCCGAGGTGCGGGAACTCAACGAGGCCGCCCGCGACAGGATGCGGGAGGCGGGCGATCTTGGCGAGGATGTGCGCGTCACGGTCGAGCGCGGCGCTAGAAACTTCGCCGCCGGTGATCGCGTCATGTTCCTGCAAAACGAGCGCGGGCTTGGCGTCAAGAACGGCACGCTCGGCACCATCGAACAGGTCAGCGAACACTCCATGTCGGTTCGCACCGATGACGGGCGCGGCATCAGTTTCGACCTGAAAGACTACGACCGCATCGACCACGGTTATGCGGCGACCATCCACAAGGCGCAGGGCATGACGGTGGACCGCACCCATGTTCTGGCAACGCCCGGCATGGACGCCCACGGCAGCTATGTCGCCCTGTCCCGTCACCGCAACGGCATGGACCTGCATTATGGCCGCGACGACTTCGCCAGTCAGGACAGGCTTGCCCGCACCCTGTCGCGCGACCGCGCCAAGGACATGGCGACTGACTACGAACAGCAGATCGACCCGGCGCAGGATTACGCCGAGCGGCGCGGCATCGCCTTCCGCGCCCGTGTCGCCCAGATCATGCGCAGGCTGATGCCGGAGGGTGTGCGCGATGCTGTCGATAGGATGCTGGATCGCCGCCTGCACCAGACCGACAAAGGCGCGCCTGGCCGTGAAGTCGGGACCGAGCCGGAAAGGGGTCGTGTGCGAGGGGAGGCGCAGCGTCAGGTGGCGGTGGGGGCCGAAACCGCAGAGCTTGATCCACAGGCGGCGATGCGCCGCGCCCGCACCCAGGCTCTCATCCGGCATGCCCGGGCTGTGGATGCGTTTCTGGAGGAAAAGCGCCAGGGGCTTGTGCCGTCCGACGATCACTGGCGCGATCTTACGGCGGCACGCAAGGCTTTCAACGAACTGCGCCCCCATGGGTGGCAGGACGCCGAAACCGCTTACAACAAGGACAACAGTCTTGCCCGTGAGGCGGCATCAGGTCGCGTTGTCCGCACCATCCACGCCCTGGAACTGGAGACGGAAATCCGCACCGACCCGCAGCACCGCGCGGATCGGTTCGTGGAGCGTTGGCAGAAGCTCGCACGGGACAGCCAGCACAAGTATGCGGTCGGTGACTACTCCGGCCACAAGGCCGCGCGCCGGGAGATGGGCAACATGGCGATGAGCCTTGAGCGCGATGCGCAGATGGAATCCCTGCTGCGCGGCCGCAAGCGCGAACTCGGCATCGACATGGATTTCGACTCGGGCCGCAGCCTCGGTCGGGCACTGGCTTTCTCGCACGGCATCGACTTCGGCAGGGGAAGGGGACTCGGGTTGTAGGGTTTTCCTATTTGCCGCCGTTTCTACGCTACACTACTACAGCGGCTAAATAACTATTGCACAACGATAATTCGTTGCCCTGACTGGTCTCTGCAATCATCAGAAACCACCAGCAGGAGGCAGTGCAGCCATGCGCCAACCAGACCGCATCATCCGCCTGAAGACCGTTCTTTCCCGCACCGGCCTGTCGCGGTCCACCATCTACCGCAAGATGGCAGAAGGCACTTTCCCGGCCCAGATGAAGATCAGCGCCAACGGCACGGGATGGCATGAGTCCGACATCAACCGCTGGGTCGCCGATCCTGCTGGATGGCGGTCAGAGGAAGAGGCCGGTGATGGCCGGTGACGGGAAACATCCCGGACGAGAGAGATCGGCAAATGACAATCGCCCGCCCGGCGGGCAAGCGGTCGGGAATGAAGCCGATGTGTCCGAGCGGCTGGACAGGGTGGTGCTGACCATCGCCCGCCTGATCGGCAGGCAGATGGCGCGGGAGCATTTCGAGGCGTTGCAGGCCGCAAACGACAATAGCGCGCCATCGGAAGAAGAATGATTATCACGCCTCGCGCACCCCACATCAGCGGCAGAAGTTGTCTCTACACTGTTGACACAGGCCGCACGACACACCATTGTATCTACATCATAGATACAGGAGACGTGACCATGCAAGTGAGCATAAAGAAATGGGGCAACAGCGCCTCGGTGCGGATTCCGCATTCGGTGATGACTGCCGCCAACCTGCATGTCGATCAGGCGGTGGAGGTGCGTGAGGAAGATGGCCGGATAGTTATCGAACCTGTCCAGGGCCTTTCCTATGATCTCGACAAGCTGCTGTCCGGGATGACGCCCGACACCTTCCATGACGAGGCGGATTTCGGCGCTCCGGCTGGCAAGGAAGTCTGGTGATGGCGGGATGGGTGCCGGACAGCGGCGACATCGTGTGGCTGAATTTCGATCCGCAGGCCGGGCACGAGCAAGCTGGTCATCGTCCCGCTCTGGTGCTGTCGCCCGCCCGCTACAACGGGCTGCGGGGCATGATGCTTTGCTGCCCGTTGACCACGAAACTCAAGGGCTACCCGTTTGAAGTCGTCATCAGCCAGAACCCGCCAAGCGCGGTTCTGGTCGATCAGGTCAAAAGCCTCGATTGGCGTGCGCGCAAGGCCAGGCACAAGGGCAAGGTGACTGCCGTGGTGCTCGCCGACGTTCGTGCCAAGCTCAGGGCACTGTTGCAAATCTAGGGAGACCACCGCCATGACCCGTGCCGCACTCTACGCCCGCTATTCCGATGACAAGCAGAGCGAGGCGTCCATCGAGGACCAGTTCCGGCTTTGCCGGGAACATGCGCAGCGGGAGCGGTGGCAGATCGTCGGTTCCTACGAGGACGCGGCCATCTCCGGGGCCAGCACGATCCTGCGGTCCGGCATCCAGCGGCTGATGCGCGATGCGCAGCACGGCGAGTTCAACATCCTCTTGGCCGAGGCGCTGGACCGGATCAGCCGCGATCAGGCAGACGTGGCGACCCTCTACAAGCACCTGAAATTCGCGGGCGTCACCATCGTCACGCTGGCCGAGGGCGAAATCTCCGAGCTTCATGTCGGGCTGAAAGGCACGATGAACGCGCTGTTCCTGAAAGACCTCGCCATGAAAACCCACCGGGGCCTGCGGGGCAGGGTGGAGAAGGGCAAGGCGGGCGGTGGGCTTTGCTACGGTTATCGCGTCGTGAAGAAGTTCGACGGTAACGGCGAGCCGATCCGAGGCGACCGCGAGATCATCCCTGAAGAAGCCGATACCGTGCGCCGCATCTTCCGCGAGTTCGCGTCCGGTAAAAGCCCCAAGGCTATCGCCGTCGATCTGAACCGCGACGGCATCCCCGGCCCGCTTGGCCGCGCATGGGGCGACACCAGCATCCGGGGCCATGTCTCGCGCGGCACCGGCATCGTCAACAACGAGCTATATGTCGGCGTCCTTGTGTGGAACCGTCTGCGCTTCGTCAAAGACCCCTCCACCGGCAAACGCGTGTCGCGCATCAACCCACCCGAAAAGTGGATCAGGAGCGAGGTTTCGCATCTGCGCATCGTGGACGATGCGCTCTGGCAGGCAGTCAGAAGCCGCCAGAAGGATATTGCCGTGCGGTTCGAGGCGACCGCCGAGGGCGTCAGAAAGGCCAAGGCCAGAAAGCTGCATGAGAAGAAGCGGCCCGTTTCCCTTCTTTCCGGCCTGCTGACCTGCGGTTGCTGCGGCGGCAAATACGGCCTCATCATGCGTGACCGCTACGGTTGCCTGAACCATCACCGGCGCGGCACCTGCGACAACAACAGGACCATCATCCGCGAGAAGATCGAGGAACGGGTGCTGTCCGGTCTCAAGGACAGGCTGATTTCCTCGCGCGCCGTCGAGGAAACCGTGCGCGCCTTCGCCGAGGAAATGAACCGCCTCAACCGGGAACGCCGCGCGCAGGGTGAGCAGGATCGCAAGGCGCTGGAGAAGATCGAGAAGGCCATCGCCGGGATTATCGCGGCCATCGAGGACGGCATGTATCAGCCATCCATGAAAGCGCGCATGGACGAGTTGGAACGCCAGAAGGCGGAGATCATCGCCCGGCAGTTGCAGGCACCCGCCGACACGCCGGACGTGCATCCCAACATTGGGAACATCTATCGCAAGCGGGTGGAGCGGTTCTCCGATGCCCTTCATAACGATGACGATGGCCGTATCGCCGCCGAGGAACTGCGTTCGCTGATCGAGGAGGTCGTCCTCATGCCGGGCGAGAAACGCGGCGAGGTTCACGCCAAGCTACGCGGCGAGTTGTTCGGTATCCTCGACTTTGTGGAAGCCGAACATCGACAGCGACCGCGAGAAGTTAGGACAAAGGTTGAAGCCAGCCCCCGCAACCATCTTTACTTGCGATCCGCCCGCCCCTTCGCCGGGCTTTTTTGCGCGGAAATCGTAAGGATTCCGGCCAGATCGCCCTGGACGTCGATCTCGATCCGGACCTCCCCCGGCGCCAGCACGATCCGGTCTACCAGCGAGCGGATGATCTCCGCCGCCTCGATGCGTTGCGCCTCGTCGTCGCCCTGCAGCGTCTCGTAGAGCTGTTGCACCCGTGCCCGGTATTGCAGCGCCATCGAGGGATGCAGCAGGGGCGGGGGCTCGTCGGCATTGGCGAGGAAGTCCTGCAGCTCCACCTTGCGGGCGCGCAGCTTGTCGCCGCGCTCCTCACCACCTCGATCGAGAGGGCGTCCCGCATGTAGAGATCCATCAGCTTCTCCTCCTCGCGGGCGATCCGCTTCAGCTCGGTCTCGGCCTTGTCGATGCCGGCGCCACTTTCCATGCGCAGCCGGTTGGTCTCCCTCGTATAGGCGTCGCAGAACTCGGCGAAGAGGTCGGGGTCGACAAGGCGGGTGCACAGGGCGTTCAGCACCCGCGCTTCCAGCTCGTCGCGGCGGATGTTCATCCGGTTGTCGCAGGTGCCCTTGTTGCGCGCCGTCGAGCAGCCCAGAAGATCCTTCGAGATCATCGAATAGCCGCCGCAACGCTTCGCCCTTCACGGCCGACAACCGCATGGTCGGCTGCGACGCCGTTTCGGCAATCAGCAACTGCGCCCGGAATAGCTTGCGGCGAAAGACCATCGTCCCGTCAGCTGCAGCGCCATGCGCCTGAAACACGTCACAACATATCCTTCAAGCGCCCTTATGGATCTTGACCGTAGTCTTCATGCATCAGGGTATCTTCCTCTTCACGCCAGTTCAGGCGGGAGAGGATCTCACCTGACACCATATCGACGGTGGTTCTGCGCTTCATCGCCAACTGGCGAAGCACGCCATAGGCTTCCTTTTCGGAATGATTGTCAGTCAACATGATCGCAAGCTTGGCGCGCTCGATGATACGGGACGACTCGAGCTTTGCCTGCAGGCGGCTTAAGCTCTGGCGCAATCGCCGTTCTCGTCGGTGATTGTTGACCGCCGCCAATAGGTTGGTAAGAATCCCGAAGGGTCGGATCGGCAGCCCGATTACCGCATTCACCCGCATGTTCAACAGACGGTCGATGGACAAAGGATTCTCATAGTCAATCACTGCGATCAAAACCGCCGAAGGATTCTCGGCTTGCCAATGGAACGAGAGCCTGCTTTCGATCAGCCGATCAAGGAGGACGAAAACGATGTCGATATCCTCGGCATAGGAAATGGGTGGCGGCCAGATTTCCTGCACCTGGCAACCAATTCTCACCAGATGAGAGCGAAGATCCTGATCGCCGCCCCGGTCTGGTTGAACAAGAATGATCTTCAGTAATCGAAGATCCTTGATCAGGACTGGTCGATCCCTATCGCCGGTTGCGGGCTCGCTTCGTCCGGCCTGCATCTCGGATTCCTCTGCCCTGAAAGCGTGTGCGCCCATGATTGATCTCGATCTGCATTCACCTGAAGCTCAGGCATTCATGTCCATTCCGGGGTGTGTGATATGGTATCAGCTGCGGTCTTTTCGTCACTGTTTATGGAGTAGGTTGTCATATATGGGTTGGGGCGAATAGCATTCTTCGTTTGGGCAACAATATCAAATTGGCCATCGCTTCGTACAATTCCGATCTTAGGCCAGACGTAGCAGTGAAGATTCGATGGATCTATTGCAACTCTACCCTGAGGTGCCTCGAAGGAAGTGCCCAGAAGCCCTGCGCGGATCGAGCCGACGCTGTCGGCAGAGCCATTCCTCATGGCCTGCGCAACCATATGAGTCTGAGTATAGGCTGCATCCCAGCACATATTCGTATGCGCAGGCTCGCCACGCGCTGTCTTGTAGCGCTCAAGAAGGGAAATGTTGGCTGGATTTGCCTGTGATGCAAAATACGTCGCTGCCGTGATATGTCCAACAGCCGCCTTGGGGTCGATTTCCTGCAGATCGGCTTCGCTGGTCGTCAGGCTTGCAACCATGATCTGGCCGGCGTCGAGCCCATTTCCGGCATAAGCATTGTAGAAATCCAGATTGGACTGACCGACGAAATTGTTGAAGATGATGTCCGGTCTGCATTTCATGATGTCAGCGATGAGGGAATCCATTTCCGGCCTTTTGGCCTGCTGGCCGAGATAGCGCTCGCCCAAGACCTCTCCGCCGCCGGATCTGATGAGGTCGCCCATGATCCGGCCGGATTCGCGGGGCCAGATATAGTCCGATCCTACGATATATATGCGCGGCGAATGGTTTTCGAGAAGATATCTGGCCAGAAGCAGGCTGTTCTGATTTGGAACGGCTCCGAAATACATTGCGCTTTCGGAATACTCGAACCCTTCATATTGGGCCGGGTAGCAGAGAATTCCCGCCTCTTTGTCCAGGGCAGTCAATACCGCCTTGCGCTGGCTTGAGGTGTAGCACCCCAGTATGACCTTTACCTTGCCATCGGCGAGAATATCCGCCGCCATGGCTTTGTAGGCGGCAGGTTCTCCTGCCGGATCGCGATATACGGGGATCAGTTCGCGACCATTGATGCCGCCAGACTGGTTTATCTCATCGATTGCAAACATGGTCGCCGACAACATGCTTTTCTCTGTCACGGCGGTCCAGCCCGTTTGGGAGAACATGACCCCGATATATACTGGATCGTCTCTTCTCATCTTGTGCGGCCCTCCTTTTAAGGAATAGGTGATCGGGAGTTCAAGCTTTCCGATGGTGCGTTGCTCCGGGCGGCATGGCGTGACGCTAGGCGTGCCCAGCATAAGGGTCAAGAAAGCGCCGTCCGCGATTCCGATTTAGCGGATGGCCCATGCAAGATGCCCGGTTTTCAGGCGTGGATAGGCCCGATAAACAAGCAGTGGCAGTGGCAGCGGGCGCCGGACAAAGGGACTGACCCCGAAGCGGCCATGGTGTGGTCTGATCGGGGAGGGGCGGCGGATCGCCTTGCCGCCCCTCCGTCGTTACGCGGCGATCTGTACCCGTTCCTTGGCTTCCAGACTCAGCACCGCAAGCGATTTTCCCCAATAGGGCGCAACCCGCCGCTTCATCATTTCGCGGAACTGCTGCGTGGTATTGGCAAGCAACTGGCCATTGCCCCAGTCGAGGATCACGCCATATTGCCGGACGCAATCCATGACGTTCAGCTCCCCCGAGCGATAGCGCGCAGCGATGGCTTCCGCATTTTCGTCAAGCCAGCCCAGGCGCGCGGCAGCGATGCGCTCGCGTTCCTTCGCGGTTGCCGCTGCGTCGACCTCATATTGCGCCAGATCGGCATCCACCACCCGGATGACGACGCCATAGTCGATGCGTGCGCGCTCGACGCTGACATATTCGTCGGCGACATCCTCGCAGACCAGTTTCGGGTCGCGCATCAGCGGATCGCCGACCCCGCCGCCGCCGGCGGAGGGACGGGTGAAGACGTCGTCCAGTTCGATCGGCAGGTTCGAGAAGATCGAGCCCAGGTAGCGCTCCTTCTCGGTGCCCTTGTTCAGCCAGACGCCATGCGGGATCGAGGGCAGGCCACCCCACATGCCCCAGGTCACCGAACGCTCGCGGTCGCAGCAATAGGAAACCACGATCCGCTCGCCCTCAAAGACCGAGCCGCCCTTCTCGGCGCCAAGCCCGCCGCGTGCCTCGCCGGGGCCGGCGGAATCCTGCACGAAGTCGTGGCATTTGGTCAGCACCGGGGCCAGCCGTTCCTGACCTTCAAGCGGCTGGATGCCATATTGCGCACCGAAGACCGGGGCGGTGGCGTTGAAGCCGTCGCGCCCGTTGCGGCCGCCCCAGCCGCCGGCCATCCAGTCATACCACATGAAATAGGGGCGCCCCTGAAGCCTGGTGTCGCGGCCGCCGACCAGCAGGTATTCCAGGTTGAAGGCGCAGCCCATGGTCCGTTCGGGCATGATATCCGCCCAGAGCCCGAAGACCGAGTTCATCAGCTTCTCGAACGGGCCCGAACAGAAGCCGGCGCAGGGGCTGGGCCATTCCGCGTTGACGACCGTTCCGGGCTCGCCGACATTGACCGTGACCGCACGGTAGAGGCCTGAGTTCAACGGCAGGTCCGGGAACTGGTATTTCGTTCCTGCGACGATCCCGGCGAAAGAGCCGCCATAGGCCGCGTTCAGGAAGGTCGAGATCTGCGGATGCGAGCCCGACAGGTCGTAATGGGCATGGTTGCCGTCGATGGTGAACTTGATCTTGATCGGGATCAGGCCCTCCTCCAGCTTCGGGTCCTGGTCGATATAGTCCTCGGCATACCAGGTTCCGTCGGGAAGCTCGGCCAGGCGGTTGCGCATCAGCACCTCGACCCAGTCCTGCACCTCGCGGAAGGCGGTCTTGATGGTCTCGACGCCGTATTTGTCGCAAAGCCGCGTGATCTCGCGTTCCGCAACCGCCGTCGCCTCGGCCTGGGCCTGCATGTCGCCGATCACGTCGCCCGGATTGCGGGTATTGGCCGCGATCATCTTGGCCACGTCCTCAAGCCAGACGCCCTTGCTCCAGATACGGACCGGGGTGATGCGCAGCCCCTCGCCCATGTGGTCCAGCGCGGTGATATTGAACGAGCCCGGCGTCGCGCCGCCCATGTCGGCCCAATGGCCATTGGCCTGCGACCAGCCGATCAACTCGCCCTTGTAGAACATCGGGCGCAGGATGCGGGTATCGTTGAAGTGGCTACCGCCCCGGAACGGATCGTTGATGATGAAGACATCGCCCGGATTGATGTCGTTGCCGAACTCCTCGATCACCGCCTTGCAGGTATAATGCAGCGTGCCGACATGGGCGGCGATGTCGCCGGTGCCCTGCATCACCAGGTTGCCCTGCGGATCGCTGAGCCCGGACGAGAAGTCGCGGCAGTAGATCACGAAGGAATAGCAGGTCCGAAGCAATTGCTCGGCCATCTGGTCGACGATGTTGACGAAGGCGTTGCGCAACACCTCGAAGGTGATCGGGTCGAGTTCGGACTTGAACTCGGTCAGGCGCTTCTCGGGGGGCGGGGGGAACTGGATGCCCTTGTCGGACAGTTCCAGGGCTTGCTTCTTGCCGGTCATGCCGGTCGTCCTCCTTGCTGGTTGGGGGAAGGCGCTTATGCCGCGCCAAGCTTGATCTGGATGTTGAGCCATTCGTCGATATAGGCGACGTCGCCCGGCGGAATGACGGTGGTCGAGTCGAGCTGGTCGATGACGGCCGGGCCCTTGATGGTGACGCCGGCCGGCAGGGCCTCGCGGTCGTAAAGCTGAGTCGTCATGGCCGCGGGGTGGTCGTGGAACCAGGCCTCGCGGGTGCCCTTGGGAACCGCCTTCGCATTCGGGTCGATGGCGACCTTGGGGAAGGAGGGCTTGGGCGTGACCCCGATCGCGCGCACGGTCAGGCGGTAGATCTCCACCGGGAAATCCTCGCGGCGGAAGTTGTGCGCCTTTTCATATTCGGCATGGAAGATGGCCAGCGCCTCGTCCATCGCGGTGATCTTGCCGGGAACCGACACCGCCAGCGAACGCCACTGACCGCGATAGCGCATATCCACGAAGCGCTGGAAGGTCATGTCGCCGGGTGCGACGCCATCGCGTTGCATCCGGTCGCGGCCTTCCATTTCCAGCTTCTGGAACGCGGCTTCGACATCCGCCGGATCGGCCGTGCTGGCATTGTCGAAATACATCTGCGTCACGTCATGCTGGACATCCACCAGGATGCAGCCCACCGCCGAGGTTACGCCGGGATTGGGCGGGATGATGACCACCGGGATGTTGAGTTCGCGCGCGATATCGACGCCATGCAGCGGACCCGCGCCGCCGAAGGCCACCAACGCGAAATCGCGCGGATCGTGACCTCGGGCGATGGAGATCAGGCGCACCGCATCGGCCATATTGGCATTGGCGACGCGCAGGGTGGCAAGCGATGCCTCGACCAGATCCAGGTTCAGCGGCCCGGCGATCTTCTGCATCGCCTCAAGCGCAGCCTCGCGGTCCAGCGACTTCTTGCCGCCGGCCAGGGTGGTGCCGACACGGCCCAGGATAATGTTCGCATCGGTATTGGTCGGCTCGGTTCCGCCTGCCTTGTAGCAGGCCGGTCCCGGCACCGATCCAGCCGATTGCGGGCCATTGCGCAGCGATCCCGCCTTGTCCAGCCACGAGATCGAGCCGCCGCCGGCGCCGATGGTCAGAACCTCGATCGAGGGGAAACAGATCGGATGGCCCCAGTCCACTTCCCATTTGTCGGTCATGCGCAGATGGCCGTCCGCCGTCAGCGAGATATCCGCCGAGGTGCCGCCCATATCCAGGCCGATGGAGTTCTTGTAGCCGCAGAGCTCGGCGAAATACTTGCTGGCGATGGCGCCCGCAGCGATCCCCGATGCGGCAAGGCGGGCGGCGTATTTCTCGGCCGTCGCCGGGGTCATCACGCCGCCGCCGGAATGGAACAGCAGGACATCAGCCTCATATCCGGCCTCACTGGTGCGGCTGGCGATGTCGCGGGCATAGGGACGGATGATCGGCGCGAGGATGGTGTTCGCCACGGTGGTCGAGAAGCGGTCGTCCTCGAAGATTTCGGGATGGGTTTCGTGCGAGGTTGAGATGGCGACATCCGGCCCCAGCACCTCGGCCAGGATCTCGGCCATCCGCTGTTCGTGGACGCCGTTCACATAGGCGTTGATGAAGCACACGGCGACCGCATGGACCTCGCGCTTCTTCAGGATGCGCGCGATTTCCCGCGCCCGTTCCTCATCCAGCGGCTCGATGATCTCGCCCCGGTAATTGATCCGCTCGCGCACGGCGAAACGGTCGCGCCGGCGCACATAGGGCGGGGTCCCCTCCTTATAGGCGTCCCAGGGATCTTCGCGGGTGCCGCGCCCGATTTCCAGGACGTCGCGGAAACCTTCGGTCGTGACCATGGCGACGGGCTTGAAATTGCGCGTGATCAGCGCATTCGTCGCAACCGTCGTCCCATGGGTGAACAGTTCGATATCATTCCAGTCAAGATCGGCGGCCTCGGCGCCGTTCATGATCGCGTCGATCGGATTGGCCGTGCTGGGCACTTTCGCAACGGTCTGTTTTCCGTTCGAGTCCAGAACGAAAATATCGGTAAACGTCCCGCCAACGTCAATTGCAAGGCGGGCACGTGCAGGTTTCATCGACGGACCTGCGTCCGCCCCATCCATACTCATCGTGAATTTCCTTTTGATCCGCGTTGCGCAAATCAGGCTGCAAAGGACGGAATCCGTCCGATGAGCACCTGCGCATAGATTTCGCTTTGATATCGAGGGGAGGTCGATCACCTGATGCTTTCGGGCGCATGGTGATCTGTTGCATTCGTTGTTGAATGCATTCCTCGACACTACGCGATGAATATCAAGATCGACAAGCGTTTTTTTCAAGTGCAGAAAGTTGCGGAGAATCTTCCTGAAACATAATAAAAATCAATGGATTGCGATCATGGGCAATGCGCCGCGCCGCGGAATATCCTTTTCGCGCTGACGACGGGACTGCGAGATCGGAAAGGGTGCGAATCGCCGCTTTCAGCCTGTCCAGGTAGGAAAAGAATCATCGGATGATGCTTCGACGAAGGCGCAGATCCGGGTCGGGACGGCCAGCCCATGCAAATGGATACCCCGACTGTCAAAGCCGACGCAAGACAAGTCACGATCTGCGCAAAATTTACGCGGCAGCATTGCCTTCTGCCCGCCTGCTGAACGCCGGGCGCGATGCTGGATTGCGGCTGCCGGAAAAATCCGCTCGATCCGGAAAAACCTGTTGACCGATTCGGCTCGGATCGCCGATGCACTCTATAACGAGTTAGCGAAGTTTAGCTCTTGTTCGCCGCGTCGAGTTCGTCACACCGGCATTGTCTTCGACTAAGGCGCATAGGCACAACAAGGTGCCATCTGTCAGCCCAAAGCCATGAGGCACAGCATCGTGCCGCCAAGTGGTGTTGCGCGCCCTCCCATGAAA
The DNA here is from genome assembly GCF_000763885.1 of Paracoccus versutus. Taxonomy (GTDB): domain Bacteria; phylum Pseudomonadota; class Alphaproteobacteria; order Rhodobacterales; family Rhodobacteraceae; genus Paracoccus; species Paracoccus versutus. The sequence goes on from NZ_JRKO01000006.1 coordinate 104,125, forward strand.
ATGGGCCAGCGTCGCGAAAGGCTCTCCGGAAATTCGGGACTTCGGAGTTTGGCCTGCTGGGAATGCCTCTTCCAAAAAGCACAAATGAAAACAGGGAATCCACTATGAAAGACCTGCAACGCAGACATTTCCTCGGCCTGGGTGCCGCAGGGATTCTTGCAACCCCGTTCCTTGCCCGTCCCGCTTTTGCCGCGACCGATAAAATCCAGGTCGCCGGTATTCATGACGCCTCGGGCGGCATCGACATCTATGGCCGCCCGATGATCAATTGCCTCAACCTTGCCGTGGACAAACTGAACGCGGCCGGCGGCGTGCTGGGGCGCGAGATCGAACTGGTCAACTACGATCCGCAATCGAACATGCAGCTTTACGCGCAATATGCGACCGAGGCCGCGACGCGCCAGAAGGCGGCTGTGGTCTTCGGCGGCATCCTTTCCGCCTCGCGCGAGGCGATGCGGCCGGTGCTCGACCGCTACAGGACGCTTTATTTCTACAGCCTGCTTTATGAAGGCGGGGTCTGCGATCGCAACACCTTCTGCATGGGCTCGACTCCCGGCCAGACGCTGGAGAAATTCACCCCCTATGTGATGCAGAAATTCGGCGGCAAGAAGGTCTATGTGCTGGCCGCTGACTACAATTACGGCCAGATCACCGCGCTGTGGATCGAGAAATTCGTCAAGGAAAACGGCGGCGAGGTGGTGCGGGCGGATTTCTTCCCGCTCGATGTCAACGACTTCGGTTCGACCATCCGCCAGATCCAGGCGGCCCAGCCCGATATCATCATGTCGGTCCTGGTGGGCGGTGCGCATAACGCCTTTTATCGCCAATGGGTCGCCTCGGGGATGAAGGACAAGATCCCGATGGCCTCGACGACCTTCGGCATCGGCAACGAACAGGTGCTGACCACCCCCGATGAACATAACGGAATCATCGTCTCCTATGCCTATTTCGATGGGATCCAGACCCCCGAGAACGAGGCGTTCAAGGCCGAGTATTACGCGAAATTCGGCGACAAGGCAGATGCGATCACCGAGGGCGGCGCCATGACCTATCACGCCGTCAATCTTTGGGCCAAGGCGGTCGAGATGGCCGGCACCATCGAACGCGAGCCGGTGATCGAGGCGCTTGAGAGCGGCCTTTCCTTCGCCGGGCCGGCGGGGCTGACCACGATCAACGCCCAGACGCATCACAACACGCTCGACAGCTATATCGCCGAGGTGCGCGACAACAATTACGTCGTGCTGGAAAGCTTTGCGCAGCAACCGCCCAGCGACACGCTGGCGGTCTGCGACCTGAAGGTCAACCCGACCGATGCGACGCAATATGTGGTCGAAGTGCCGAAGTAACGGGCCCGCACGGGCGCCCGGCCATAGGGCGCCCGCATTTCCCGTTTCCGCCGCACCAGGGAGCTTCTCATGGACTATGTTGCGATCATTCTTCTTCAGACCGCGATCAGCATCGCGAACCTGGTGCTGATCAGCGCAGGCCTCGCCGTCATCTTCGGCATGATGCGCGTCATCAACTTCGCCCATGGCGAGTTCCTGATGCTGGGCGGCTATACGGCGGTCATTGCCACCCAGCATGGCGTGCCGCTGCTGGTCTCGTGCTTCATCCTGGCGCCGGTGCTGGTCGGGCTGGTGGGGCTTGTCGTGGAATATCTGGTGATCCGCCATCTTTACGGGCGGCTTCTGGACACGATGCTGGCAAGCTGGGGGGTGAGCCTGATTCTGATCGGCCTCGTCACCGTGGCCTTCGGCAATTCGGTCTCGGGCATCTCGACGCCCTTCGGCAGCCTTTCCATCGGGCGGTTCAGCATCGGGTTCTATGAACTCTTCCTTGTCGCCGTCACCCTGGTCATGGTCATCGCCGGCTATCTGGTGATGCGCTACAGCCGCGTCGGGCTGATCGCGCGGGCCACGATGCAGGACCGTGACATGGCCGCCTCGCTGGGGGTCAACCAGCGCGCCGTCTACCGCGCCACCTTCGTCACCGGCGCCGCGCTGAGCGGGCTTGCCGGTGCGCTGATCGCGCCGATTGCCGGGGTGGTGCCGACCATCGGCGCCTCTTATCTGGCGAAATGCTTCATCACGGTGATCTCAGGCGGTCCCGCCATCATCGCGGGCACCTTGTCCGCCTCGGGGCTGCTGGGCGGCGTCGGCGGGATCATGACCTTCCTGGCGACCCCCGTCCTGGCCGAAGTGGCGCTGCTTGCGGCGGCGGTGGTGCTGCTGCGGGTGCTGCCCCAGGGGATCACCAGCAAATTCTTCCGGAGATCGCAATGAAAACGCCGCTTGTCACCTCGGGTCGCCTGGGCGCGGTCGCGATGATCCTCGCTGCTGCCTGGGCGCTGTTCATCGTCCCTTCGGGCGGGGACATGACGCTGATCCTCTCGGGCTCGATCTATTGCGCCTTCGGAATCCTCGCGCTTTCGCTGGCGCTGATCTGGGGGTTCGGCGGCATCCTCAGCTTTGGCCAGACCGCGTTCTTCGGGATCGGCGGCTATGCCTATGCGGTTCTCGCCCTCAACATCGGTAATACGACCACGGCGGCGCTGCTGGCGATCCTGGTCGCGGCGGCGATGGCGGCCGCCATCGGCTATTTCATGTTCTGGGGCCGGCTGGGCGATGTCTATCTGGGCGTCATCACCCTGGTCCTGTCGCTGATCCTCTATCGCTTCATCAACCAGACCTCGGGCAGCGAATGGAAGATCGGCAAGGCGCCCCTGGGCGGCTTCAACGGCATCCCCTCGACGCCGATCCTCAACGATCTGGACGGCAACCCGCTCTGGCCTGAAGATATCTATGTGCTTTGCGTGGTGGCGCTGATCCTGTCCTATATCCTCTGCCGCCTGCTTCTTGCGACGTATTTCGGCCGGGTCGTGGTGGCCTTGCGGGAAAACGAGCTGCGCGCGGAACTGCTGGGCTACGATACCCGCCTCTACAAGCTGGGGGTGTTTTCCATCGCCGGCGGTCTTGCGGGCCTTGCGGGGGTGCTGTTTGCCAATTGCGTATTCGTCAGCCCGAACATGTTCAGCCTGACGACCAGTTCGCAATTGCTGGTCTGGGTGATCGTCGGGGGCCTGGGAACGCTTGCCGGCCCGGTCATGGCCTGCTTCCTGCTGCTGGCCTTCTCGGCCTGGCTGGGCACGCTGAACGCCGGGGTCTGGCTCGACCCGAACCTGGTGATGGGGCTGGTGCTGACGCTGTTCGTCCTGGTGCTGCCCAAGGGCATCCTGCCGCTGATGCGGAGCGGCTGCGACCGGGCATTGGCCGCGTTCCGGCGCCCGGCACCGGCGGCGGAACCCGGCGAGGCCATGATCGGGGAGGAAGCACGATGACCGACTACCTGCTGGAAGCCCGCAACCTGACCATGCGTTTCGGCGGCGTCGTCGCGGTGCGCGATGTCAGCCTCTCGCTGCGCGAGGGCGAGTTGCATTGCCTGATCGGGCCGAATGGCGCCGGGAAATCCACTTTCTTCCGCATGCTGTCCGGCCAGTATCGCCCGACCTCCGGCGAGGTGCTGTTTCGCGGCCAGTCGATCAATGGCCAAAGCAGCGCGAAGATCGCGCGGGCCGGCATGGGGATCAAGACCCAGGTGCCTTCGGTCTTCAACGCCATGACGGTGCGCGAGAATGTCATGCTCGCCGCCGTCCGGGCGCTGCCGCCCAACCTTGCGCGGCGGCGCTGCGACGAGGTGATGAAGCGTATCGGCATCAGCCATCTCGCCGCCGAAAAGGTCGGCATCCTGGCGCATGGCCAGCGCCAGTTGGTCGAACTGGCCACCGTGATCGCCCCGCGCCCGGCGCTGATCCTGCTGGACGAGCCCGCCGCCGGCATGACCGGCGAAGAGGTCGAGGGACTGGGCGACCTGCTGGTCGAACTGGCCCGAAGCTGCTCGGTCATCGTGGTCGAGCATGACATGAGCTTCATCCGCCGGATCGCGCGCAGCATCACCGTCTTCAACCAGGGCTCGGTCCTGGTCGAGGGGCCGGCCGATCAGGTCCTGTCGGATCAGCGCGTGCGCGACGTCTATCTGGGAAGGGAGGTGGCCTGATGCTGCAACTCGTCGGAGTGCATTCGGGATATGGGCAGATCCCGATCCTGCGCGACATCAGCCTCAATGTCGCCGAGGGCGAATTCGTCGGCATCCTTGGCCATAACGGCATGGGCAAGAGCACGCTGTTGATGACCATCGGCGGGACGCTGCCCGCGACCGATGGCCGGATCGAGATGGGCGGGCAGGACATCACCCGTCTGCCGGTTCACCGGCGCGCAAGGATGGGCCTTGGCTATGTCAAGCAGGGTCGGCGGATCTTCCCGCGCCTGACGGTGCGCGAGAACATGCAGGCGGCCTGCCTGGCCGGCGGCCAGCCGCTGGCGCGGGCCGAGGAAATGATCGCGCTGTTCCCACGTCTCGCGCCGATTGCCGAGCGTCCGGGCGGGGTGCTTTCGGGGGGCGAGCAGCAGATCCTCGCGCTGGCCCGATGCCTTTGCACCGCGCCGCGCCTGGTGATGCTGGACGAGCCGACCGAGGGGATTCAGCCCTCGATCCGCGAGGAGATCGTCGAGGCGCTTCTGATGCTGCGCGACCGGCTGCGCCTGACCATGCTGCTGGTCGAGCAGAACGAGGCCTTTCTGGGCGCGCTCTGCACCCGAAGCTATTGCCTTGAAAAGGGCCGCCTGGTGGCGTGATGCCCCGGAAAAGGAACGTCCCTGACCGCAATGGGGCAAACAAGAACGTGAAAACAGGGAGTTGACGATGACCGCTTCATGGAGATTCTCGGCATTGGCCGACCGGCATCGCGCGCTTGGATCGAAGCTTGAGGACTGGTCGGGCATGGGAACCGCCTGGTCCTATGACGGTGATCCGGTTGCCGAGTATCTGGCGATCCGCACCAAGGCCGGGCTGATGGATGTCTCGGGGCTGAAGAAGGTGCATGTCACCGGCCCGGCCGCCAGCCATGTGATCGACCGTGCCACCACGCGCAATGTCGAAAAGCTGATGCCGGGCCGGGCGATCTATGCCTGCATGCTGAACGACGCCGGCAAGTTCATCGACGATTGCGTGATCTATCGCACCGGGCCCAACGCCTTTCTGGTCGTGCATGGCTCGGGGCAGGGGTTCGAGCAACTGACCATGGCTGCCTCTGGCCGCGACGTGTCGGTGCGCTTCGATGACAACCTGCACGACCTGTCTCTCCAAGGCCCTCTGGCGGTGGACTACCTGGCGAAACACGTGCCCGGTATCCGCGACCTGGCCTATTTCGGCCATATCCAGACCTCGCTGTTCGGCAAGCCGGCCATGATCTCGCGCACCGGATACACCGGTGAGCGGGGCTACGAGCTGTTCGTGCGTGGGCAGGATGCGCCGATGGTCTGGGACCGTATCCTGGACGAGGGCGCCGGGATGGGGATCATCCCCTGCCGGTTCACCACGCTGGACCTGCTGAGGACGGAAAGCTATCTGCTGTTCTTTCCCTATGACAATTCGGAAATGTATCCCTTCGACGACCAGCCGGGCGGGGATACGCTGTGGGAACTGGGCCTGGATTTCACCGTATCGCCCGGCAAGACCGGCTTTCGCGGGGCCGAAGAACATTACCGCCTGAAGGGCAGGGAGCGCTTCAGGATTTGGGGCCTGAAGCTGGAAGGCGACAAGGCCCCGGACAATGGCGCTCCGGTCTTGCGCGACGGCGTGCAGGTCGGCGTCGTGACCCAGGCGATGCATTCGCCGCTGAACGGCTGGACGGTGGCCATCGCCCGCCTGCCGGTCGATTGCGCGAACGAAGGCAGCAGGCTGACCGTGAACTGCGCCACCCATGGCGAAATCGCTGCCGTGACCGCCTCCATGCCCTTCCTCGATCCGGAAAAGAAGGTCCGCACCGCCAAGGGCTGACTCAAGCGCCCGCCGGGTGGCGCAGGTTGCCCGGCCCTTCCCGTCAACAGGGGGAAACCATGCCAGGAACCGAATTCTCGCCCTCGATCGCCAGCCGCCCGGTCTATGCGGGGCTGGTGGCGCAGGGGGCCATGCCCGCGATCATGCTGGCCGATGCCGAGGGGGCGGGGGCGCTGATCGACCTTGCCGCCCGCGATCCGGCGGTGATGGAGCGGGCGCATGTGATCTTCATCCCGGCAGGCACCCCACATGGCGCGCGGCTGCGGGCGCTTGGCGCGCGGATCTATCACGAAAGCCCCAGCTATGCCGCCTGCCTGGAGCGGTTCCGCAAGGCGCTGGCCGATGCCCATATGGGCACCACGCTTTATCTGGCCGGAACCGAGGGGCTGATCGGGCAGGCCACGGCCGAGGCGCTGGCCGCCGGCCTACCCGCCGGCGCCATCCAGTCCGAGCACCGCGGGTCGATCGCGCGGCGGATGCAATGCGTCCATTGCAAGGGCATCACCGAGGGTGTCACCACCGATCCCTTCACCTGTTCGCATTGCGGGCTGACGCTGTTCGTCCGCGACCATTATTCGCGCCGCCTGGGCGCTTTTCAGGGCGTCTGCGTCGATGCCGAAACCCCCGGCGTCCTCCCACCCGTGCAGGAGATCAGGCCATGACCGCCCGGATGCTACGCGTGGCCGAGGTCACGCCCCTGTCGCCCCTCGTCACCCGCTTCCGCTTCGAATGCCCCGAAGGCGGCACGCTGCCGCTGTTCTCCGGCGGTGCGCATGTGGTCGTGGAGATGCCCGATGGCGCCACCCTGCGCCGCAACGCCTATTCGCTGATCTCGGATCCGCTGGACGGATCGGGCTATGAAATCGCGGTGCGGCGCGAGGATGCCGGCCGGGGAGGCTCGCGCTTCATGCATACCCATGTGGCGGTGGGCGACCTGCTGCGCGTGGGCGCGCCGGTCAACCTTTTCGCGCTGGACCTGCGGGCGAAAAAGCATGTGTTGATCGCGGGCGGCATCGGCATCACGCCCTTCCTGGCCCAGCTTCGGCAATTGACCCGGCTGCAAATGCCGTTCGAACTGCATTACTGCGCCCGCAGCCGGGCCGAGGCCGCCGGCCTGAGCCTGCTGCCCGACCTGCCGCAGGTCCATGCCCATATCTCCGATGAAGGCGATCGGCTGGACATCGGCGCGGTGCTGGCGGGGCAACCTTTGGGAACCCATGTCTATACCTGCGGGCCCGAAGGGCTGATCGAGGCCGTAGCAGGAACCGCCACCCGCCTTAACTGGCCCAAGGCCGCGCTGCATTCCGAAGCCTTCCTGTCCCCGCCACCCGGCGCAGCCTTCAAGGTCACCTTGGCGCGGTCAGGCATAACGATCACCGTCGGCCCCCATCAAAGCCTGCTGGAGGCGATGGAAGAGGCGCAGGTCGATGCTCCTTGGCTTTGCCGGGGCGGCGCCTGCGGGCAATGCGAGACCGCCGTCCTGTCCTGCAAGGGCCGGATCGAGCATCACGACCACTGGCTGAGCGATGCCGAAAAGGCCGCGCAGCAGAAGATCATGCCCTGCGTTTCGCGCTTTCAGGGCGAAGACCTCACCCTTGACCGCTAGGGGGCCAGCATGACCATGCGCTTCAACGACGAAACCTTCCGCGACGATTACACCTTTCACAACTCGCCCGCGGCGATCCGGCGCTTTCCGTTCCCCTTCGACCAGGACAGCTACATGTATTCGGTCAATATCGAGCCGCACCGTCGGGGCGCGGCGGGCTCGGTGTTCCAGCACCGTTTCGACGTGGACGAACATTACGTCGCCGAAATGCGCGACCGAGAGATCACGCTGCGCGACGATCCGCTGCGCTGCCAGTCGCTGCCGCATATGGAACTGGCGGGCTGGGATTTCCTGGAACTGGTGATGGTCTCGAAGGCCGAGGACTATCCCGAACTGTTCGAACTGCACCGCGACGGGGACCGCTGGCACTGGATCAACCGGCCGCTGGGGATCGAACAGCGCTTCATCTTCCTTGACGCGACCAGCCTGCCCTGCGGGCCGATGGAATACATCACCCGCCAGACCCAGGGCGACCATGCCCTGCTGGACCAGCGCGAGGGCAACCTGTGGATGGATGCCGGCATGGTGACCAGCCAGGCGGATTGGAGCCTCGATTTCGACATCGGCATGAACTTCTTCGAATGGCACGCCCCGGTGCCGAAGGCACATGAATTGGGGGTGTTCCAGCGCGCCCTGAAATTCCTGCTGAGCCTGCAGCAGGGGGCACCCGTGCGGCGGCTGAACTGGACGATGACGGTCAATCCCCGGCTGGATACCAGCCCCGAGAACTATCACAAATGGGGGCCGGAAAAGCGCACGCTGACCGCCGGGAATGTCGGCGCGAAGCAATACCTGCGGGTGGAGTTGCAGACGCTTTGGCGCATGCCCCGGTCGAACGCCGTCGCCTTCCCGATCCGCTGCTATCTGCTGGCGCTGGAGGATCTGGTGACGGTGCCCAAATGGGGACGCCGCCTGCACCGGGTGCTGCGCGACCTGCCGGACGAACTGGCCGAATACAAGGGATTCGCCGTGAACCGGCCGCTGATCGTCGACTACCTGTCGCGGTTCGACGACTGCGCGCCGACCTCGGCCGGGATCTTTCCCGATGACTGACGGCGAGGGGCTGCCAACCTGTATGCTGCCAGCATTCGGCGGGACGGAACCGACCTGCGGCAGTGTCGTCGCAATCTCCTCGGATTCGTGTCGCTTCCTGGCCGTTACGGCCTTCCTGCATGGCCCCGATCGAACCCGCCCAATGGCGCGGGATCGGTTCGGTTCCTGGCGCGAAGTCGGGCAGGGTGAACGGAATGGCGGCAGAATCGGAATATTCCTGGAAGGATCTTATTTTTATCTACAGGAAACTTTGTTTTTGGCGCCATCACCCCATCATGAGGATGCCCGCATCGCATGATGGATTCGCCATGACACAGAAGAATGCCCTTGTAGCGGCCTTGCCCGCGATCCTGTTTCCCGCCCTCGCCTGGGGGCAGGATGCCGAACCGGCGTTGAGCGCCGGAGATACCGCCTTCGTCGCGACCTGCGCGCTGTTCGTCATGCTGATGATGCTGCCCGGCCTTGCCCTGTTCTATGCGGGCATGGCGCGCAGCAAGAACGTGCTGTCGGTCCTGACCCAGATCTTCGCCTCGGTCGCGCTGATCTGCGTGCTGTGGATCGCCTTCGGCTATTCGCTGAGCTTCGACACCGAGACGCCGCTGAACGCCGTCATCGGCGGGACCTCCAAGTTCTTCCTGTCGGGGATAACCACCGAAAGCATGGTGGGGACGCTGCCGGAATATCTCTTCGTGCTGTTCATGATGATGTTCGCGGCCATTACCCCGCCGCTGATCGTCGGCGCCTTTGCCGAGCGGATGAAATTCGCCGCGGTGCTGATCTTCATGGGCGTCTGGCTGCTGATCAACTACGCGCCCATGGCACATATGGCATGGGGCGGAGGCTGGGTCTTCGATGTCGGTGTTCTGGACTTTGCCGGCGGCAATGTCGTCCATCTGAACGCCGGCATCGCGGCGCTGGTCTGTGCGTTGGTCCTCGGGCCGCGCAAGGGTTACGGCACCACGATGATGGTGCCCCATAACATGACCATGACCTATACCGGCGGGGCGATGCTCTGGGTCGGCTGGCTGGCCTTCTGCGGCGGCTGCGCGCTGGCGGCCAATGGCTTCAGCGCGCTGGTGATGCTGAACACCATGCTGGGCGGCGCCGGGGGCGCGCTTGGCTGGATGACGGCGGAATGGATTCACCGCAAGCGGCCCAGCACCTTCGGCCTGGCCTCGGGTGCGATTGCCGGCCTGGTCGCGATCACCCCCGCCTGCGGCTTCGTCGGCCCCATGGGCGCGGTGCTGGTGGGCTTCCTCACCGCGCCGGTCTGCGTCTATGCGGTCGAGGTGGTCAAGCGCCGCGTCGGCTATGACGATTCCTTCGACGTGTTCGGCGTCCACGGTGTCGGGGCGGTGGTCGGCGGCGTGCTGACGGTCGTCTTCGCCGCGCCCGCGCTTGGCGGGCTGGGCTATCCCGAGGGCCGCACCATGCTGACCCAGATGGTGCCGCAGGTGCTGATCATGGGCTTCAGCATCGCGGTCTCGCTGGTGACGACCTGGATCGCGCTGAAGATCGCAGGCGCGCTGGTCGGCCTGCGCGTCGATGAGGAGGCCGAGGCCGAGGGGCTGGACATCCACCAGCATGGCGAGGTCGGCTATCGTCTGGGCGATGGCGTTTACGGAGGTGCGGCGCTGGTGCCGGCGCAGGCCGCGCATGGTCTGGGCTCTCCGGCGCAGGTCGCCAATCAGCGCGGCTGATGCCGCGCCCATTCCAGGGCCGGGCCTCGCGGGGCCCGGCCTTTTCCGCTGTCAGCGGCTTTGTGGATAGGTGATGACCGACAGGTATTTCGCCGGCAGTTCGATCAGGTCTACCGGGCCATGCGGCGCGTCCGCATCGAACAGCAGGGTATCGCCCGGCTCCAGGCGATAGATCTGTTCGCCATGACGATAGCCGACCGTTCCTTCCAGCATATACAGCATTTCGATCCCCTCGTGCTGGAAGGTCGGGAAGCGGTCGCTTTCCGTGGTCAGCACGATCAGATAGGGCTCGACAACGACGCCGGAGTCGTTCGCGCCGATATGGCCCAACAGGTGATATTGATGGCCGGCGCGGGTGCCCTGGCGCTCGATTTCCACCCCGTCGCCGGCTTTCACATGCATGGCCCCACGGGGCTCGGCATAGCCGGAAAACAGCTGGACCAGCGGCACCCGCAAGGCATTGGCCAGCATTTGCAGCGTGGCCAGCGAGGGCGAGATCACCCCGTTCTCGATCTTGGACAGCATCCCGACCGAAAGCCCCGACTGCGCCGCCAGATCCGATCCGGTCAGGCGCTGGCGCTTGCGCAGTTCTCGCACCACCCGGCCGATGGCGACCTCGAGGTTTCTTTCCGGATTGTCGCGCAGGGCATGGGGATTCTGGGTCAGTCTTTGCGATGTATCGCTGCTGTCCATCACATGTGCCGCGCGCCTTGTTTCCTGTCAGGAAAGTCTAGACCGCGGCACCGACAATGTGAATAGCCCCGCTCACCCCATTCTTTCGGATGCGTAGCTTCCTGGCGAGGCGGGGAAGACCACAGTCTTGTTGCCGTTGAGGAACACCCGGCGGTGGATATGGGCGTGGATGGCGCGGGCCAGGACCTGGCTTTCGACGTCGC
>NZ_JRKO01000007.1 GCF_000763885.1 Paracoccus versutus
GTCTGGCGCGGGGTGTCGGGACGCTGCGGCAGCCGGTGACGGCCCCGCGCGGCGGCTGGATCGCGGTGCTGATGCTGGTCGGCTTCCACACCGTCCTGCTCTCGGGGGGGCAGTGCGGCATCCGCATCTGGCTGATGGCCCGCTAGGATGGCCGCGGCGGCGGCCATCCTTGCGGGCCATCAGCATGATGCGGATGCCGAACTGCACCCCCGAGAACAGGATGGTGTGGAAGACGACCAGCATCAGCACCGCGATCCAGCCGCCGCGCGTGGCCGTCACCAGATGCCGCAGCGTGCCGACATCCAGCGCCAGAAGCAGCGCGGTAAAGGCCAGCGCCAGCGCGAAGCCGATGGCGATGCTGACGATATAAAGCCGGACGAGTTGCGGCATCTTTTTTCCCGGAACAGACAAGCCCGGCCATTCTAGCGCGGATCGCGGCAAAGCCCGAGGGGAAAATCCCGCGCGCCCCGCGTCAGAATGCCTCGGGACGGGCCTCGCGCGCCATGTGGTCCAGCACCGCGTTGACGAATTTCGACTCGCGCCCCTCGGCGAAGAAGGCCTGCGACAGGCGGACATATTCGGCGATGACCACCTTGGGCGGGGTCTTGGGCGTCACCAGCTCGGCGCCCGCGGCCCGGAAGACCGAGCGCAGCACCGGGTCGATGCGGCCGATCGGCCATTTCGCCACCAGCGCCCGGTCGGTCATCTGGTCGATCCGCGACTGCCAGGTGACGGCATCGTCCACGATGCGGGTGAACAGCGCCTGGTCGGCCTCGGCCGAGACCATGTCCTCGTCCTCGTCCTCGCGGCCGATGCGCCAGTTCAGGAACTCGCGCTGCACGCGGTCGGCGGACTGGCCGCCCGCCTCCATCTGGAACAGCGCCTGCACCGCATAAAGCCGCGCGGCCGCGGCGCGGGCCTGCCGCGCCTGCCGGTCGCCGTCGCGGCGCGTCTTGTCGCCCGCCCCGCTCATGCGCTGCCCGGCCCGTCGATCTCGCCGGCCAGCTTGATCACGTCGCGCGGCACCGGGGCGTCGCCCCGCGGCGATTGCCCGGCCCAGCCGCGCTTGAGCGCGATCAGGTGCAGCGCCGCGGCCGCGGCCCCGCCGCCCTTGTTTTGGCCCTGCGGATCGGCGCGCAACTCGGCCTGGGCGGTGTTTTCCACCGTCAGGATGCCGTTGCCGATGCAATGGCCCTGCAGGCCCAGCAGCATCAGCCCGCGCGAGCTGTCGTTGCAGACGGTGTCGTAATGCGTCGTCTCGCCGCGGATCACGCAGCCAAGCGCGACATAGCCGTCGTAAAGGTTGCGGCCGGCCGCCAGGGCGATGGCGCTGGGGATTTCCAGCGCGCCGGGCACCTCGACCAGATCGACGGTGGCGCCGGCGGTCTCGGCCACGCCGCGCGCGCCGGCGATCAGCCCGTCGGCGATCTGGCGGTAATAGGGCGCGACCACGATCAGCAGGCGCGCGCCGCCCTCGATCCGGGGCAGCGGCAATTGGTCATGTTCGATGCTGGCGGCCATTTCGTCACTCTTTGGGAATCGAGCGGGTGGAATGGATCGAAAGCCCGTAGGCGTCAAGCCCGACCACCTTGACCGGCGCCGAATTGGTCAGCACCACCAGCTCGGACAGGCCGAGCGCCGAGAGGATCTGCGCCCCCAGCCCGTATTGGCGCAGCACATGCGAGGAAACCTCGTCCTGGCGCGGCAGGCGCGGCTCGAGGTCGCGAAACAGCACCACGACGCCCCTACCCTCCTGGGCGATGACGCGCATGGCGGCGTCCAGGGTGCCGGCGCTCTCGCGCCCGATGCCCAGGACGTCGTGCAGCGGGTCCAGCACATGCATGCGCACCGGCACCGGGCCGGGCGCGGTCAGGTCGCCCTTGGTCAGCACGATATGCTCGGCCCCCGAGGTCTCGTCGGCGAAGATGCGCATCATCCAGTCGCCGCCATGGATCGAATGCACGGCGCGCTGGCCGCGCTCGGCGATCAGGTTGTCGTGGCGGCGGCGATAGGCGATCAGGTCGCTGATGGTGCCGATCTTCAGCCCGTGCTTCTGCGCGAATGCCACCAGGTCCGGCAGCCGCGCCATGGTGCCGTCCTCGTTCATGATCTCGCAGATCACGCCCGAGGGGTTCAGCCCCGCCAGCCGCGCCACGTCCACCGCCGCCTCGGTATGGCCGGCGCGCACCAGCACGCCGCCCTCGCGGGCGCGCAGCGGAAAGACATGGCCGGGCGTGGCGATGTCGGCCGCGCCCTTGCTGGGGTCGATGGCCACCGCGACGGTATGGGCGCGGTCATGGGCCGAGATGCCGGTGGTCACGCCCTCGCGCGCCTCGATCGACATGGTGAAGGCGGTCTCGTGCCGGCTGGAGTTCTTGGGGCTCATCAGCTGCAGGCCAAGCGCGTCGATGCGCGGGCCGGGCAGCGACAGGCAGATCAGCCCGCGGCCATGGGTGGCCATGAAGTTGATCGCCTCGGGCGTGGCCATCTGGGCGGGGATGACCAGGTCGCCCTCGTTCTCGCGGTCCTCGTGGTCGACCAGGATGAACATGCGGCCGTTGCGGGCCTCGTTGATGATCTCCTCGATGGGAGAGATCGCGTCGGACCAGTCGCGCTCGACCGGCCCCGGCTTTTCATACTGCATCCGCCGCTCCTGCAAAGAATTGCCGGCCGGTGACGAAACCCGCCAGCCCGCCTGCCACCATCATTTCCCGCTCATGCCCGGTCTCGCCGATCATCAGCACCGCATCGCCGGGCAGGCCCCGTGCCCGCAACCAGCCCTTCATCCCGTCCCGGATCGCCGACCAGCTGGCGCCAAAGGGCGGCAGGCGTTCGGCCGAGACCGCCCCGATCTGCACCGCGATCGCATCGGGCGCAAGCCCCGGCGCGCAGCCCAGATGCGGCGCGGCGGCACTTTCGGCGATGCGCCGGCGCTCGGCCGCGCCGACCGGCTGGCCGTCGCGGAACACCCCCAGCGCATTCGTCGAGTAAAGAAACGCCACCAGGTCGCGCCCGGTCGTCGCCCGCACCCCGGCATAGGTCTTGTAGTCCAGCCCCAGCTGCCTGGCCCGGCGGACCTGCATGCGCACCACCTCGACCGGCAGCCGCGCGCCCAGCAGCTCGCGCCGCGCCACGGTCCAGGCATGGGCGCGAAAGCCACGGCCCGCCTCGGGGGACAGCGCCGGGCCGCGGTTATGGCCGATCCCGGCCATCAGCCCGCCTCGGCCAGCCGCGCGACATAGCGCGCCAGCGTGTCGATTTCCAGGTTCGCCTCGTCGCCCGGCTGCACCTCGCCCCAGGTGGTCACGGCCTGGGTGTGGGGGATGACGTTCACGCCGAAGCGGTCGCCCTCGACCTCGTTCACCGTCAGCGAGGTGCCGTTCAGCGCCACCGAGCCCTTGGGCGCGATGAAGCGCGCCAGCGCCCTGGGCGCGCGCAGGGTGATGCGGGTGCTGCCGCCTTCGTCGCGCATCTCCTCGATCACCGCGACGCCGTCGACATGGCCCGAGACGATATGCCCGCCCAGCTCGTCGCCGACGCGCAGCGCGCGTTCCAGGTTCAGCCGCTTGCCGGGCGCCCAGCCGTTGGCGCCGATGTTGGTCTTGGAAATCGTCTCGGCCGAGATGTCCACGTCGAACCAGTCCGCCCCCTTCTCGACCACGGTCAGGCAGATGCCGTCGCAGGCGATCGAGGCGCCCAGGTCCACCCCCGCCATCTCGTAATGGCAGGAAATCCGCGCCCGCATGTCGCCGCGCATCTCGACGCGGGATACCTCGCCGATATCGGTGATGATGCCGGTAAACATGGACGCCCCCTTCCTTTGGCTGCCCGAGAACTAGAGCCTCGGCGCGCGATCTTCAAGCAAAGCCGCAGCCGCGACACCACGCCGGTTAAGCCAAAATGAGGAAAGGCCGTGACAGCGGCGGGATTTTGGTGCAATCAGAGGGAATATGACCTCGGTGGCTGGGCCCCGCCTGTAGCGAAAAGCCCGATTCCTGCACAAACAGACACCAGGCTCATATGCTCAATCCCATGACCGGCCCCCGCCACGTCCGCGATCTGCGCCCCGCCCCGGCGCCTGCGGCACCCCAGCGTCCGCTTGCCCCGCCCGATCCGCCGCCGCCCCAGCGCAAGCTGGTCCCGGTGGCGGCGACCGCCGCATTGCCCGCAGCCAAGCGCGTCTTCCTGATGCTGCAGGGCCCGCACGGCCCGTTCTTCGACCGCGTCGGCCGGCTTTTGCGCGCCACCGGCGCCCAGGTCTGGCGCGTCGGCTTCAACGCCGGCGATGAGTTCTTCTGGTCCGACGCGTCCCGGTTCATCCGCCACGGCACCGGGCCCGAGGACTGGCCAGACCACCTGGACCGCATCGTCACCGAAAAGGGCGTGACCGACATCGTGCTTTACGGCGACGTGCGCCCGGTCCATGCCGCCGCGCGCGAGGCGGCGCGGCGCCACGACCTGGTGCTGCATGTCTTCGAGGAAGGCTATCTGCGCCCGTTCTGGATCACCTATGAGCGCGGCGGCTCGAACGGGCATTCGGCGCTGATGCGCATCCCCCTGCGCGAGATGCGCAATGCCCTGCGCAACCGCATCGCCGAGATGCACCGCCCGCCGGCGCGCTGGGGCGACATGCGCCAGCACAAGTTCTATGGCGCGCTCTATCACTTCCTGGTGCTGGTGGCGAACCGCCGCTATCCCGGCTACCGCACCCACCGCCAGATCGGCGTGTTCCAGGAATTCCGGCTGAACCTGCGCCGCTTCCTGCTGACGCCCTTGCACGCCCTGGCCCGCATGCGCGAGGCGGGGGCGGTGCGCCGCGGCGGCTTTCCCTATGTGCTGGTGCTGATGCAGCTGGAACATGATTCCAACTTCGTCGCCCATTCCCCCTATCGCCGCATGGCCGAGTTCACCGACGAGGTGCTGACCGCCTTCGCCCGCTCGGCGCCGCGCCATCACCACATCGTCTTCAAGGCCCATCCGCTCGAGGATGGGCGCGGCGGCATCCGCCACGCCATCCTGGCCAGGGCGCGCGAGCTGGGGATCGAGGACCGGGTCCATTTCGTGCGCGGCGGCAAGCTGGCGCGGCTGCTGAACCAGGCCCATGCGGCGGTGACGGTGAACTCGACCGCCGCGCAGCAGGCGCTGTGGCGCGGGCTGCCGGTCAAGGCCATGGGCAATGCGGTCTTCGACAAGCCCGGCCTCGTCTCGGACCAGAGCCTGGACGAATTCCTGCACGACCCGCGCCCGCCCCATGCCCTGGCCTATCGCCGCTATCGCGACTTCCTGCTGGAAAGCAGCCAGGTGCCGGGCGGGTTTTACGCCGCGCGGTCCCGCGCCCATGCGCTGCGCATCGTGGTGGACATGATCCTGGCGCCCGAGGATCCCTATCAGGCGCTTTTCGCCGGACGTGGCAAATATCGGCAACAGATGGGCGGCAAGGACGATTGAGCGGGGCAAAAATATGGAAAACCCCTGGTTGCTGGGTTAACGTGCGGAAAAATACGACCTGCGATCCGGGAATCGCACGAGAGGACAGGAGCAACAGTTTGACGCAAGCCATTTTTTCGCCCCTTCGATCCGGTGCGGCGCCGCTCCGCATGCGCCGCAGCCTTGCCGCGCGCCTGACGCGGGCCGCGATTCTGGGGGGAATGCTTCTCGTCTCCGCCTGCGGTTTGCCGCGCTCGGGCCCCACCAAGGGCCAGATCATGTCCGGCGCGGTGGAAAAGGGCGGCAGCACCCATATCGTGCATGTCGACGACCGGGTGAACCGGGCGGCGAACTTTACCCCCGCCTATGGGTTCTCGGCCGATTTCCGCTCGGCCGGGACGGTCGCGGCCGACGACATCCGGCCCGGCGACGTGCTGGGGCTGTCGATCTGGGAAAACGTCGATGACGGGCTGCTGGCCTCGATGGGGACAAGCTCGACCCAGCTGACCGAATTGCAGGTGGACAGCCAGGGCTATATCTTCGTGCCCTATGCCGGGCGGGTGCTGGCCGCCGGCAACAGCCCCGAAGAGCTGCGCCGCATCATCACCCAGAAGCTGGAAACCCAGACCCCCGACCCGCAGGTCATGGTCACGCGCGTCGCCGGCGACGGCGCCACCGTCTCGGTCATGGGCAAGGTGAACGCGCAGGGCGTCTATCCGATCGAGCGCCCGACCCGCAACCTTTCCTCGATGCTGTCGCGCTCGGGCGGCGTCTCGATCGAGCCCGAGATCGCCGTGGTCACGGTCAAGCGCGGCAATTCCAGCGGCAAGGTCTGGCTGCGCGACCTGTATTCCAACGCGCGCAACGACATCGCGCTGCGCCCCGGCGACGTGATCCTGGTCGAAGAGGACGAGCGCAGCTTTACCGCGCTTGGCGCGCTTGGCGGCCAGACCAAGGTGCCCTTGGGCAATCAACAGATCAACGCCATCGAGGCGGTGGCCATGGTCGGCGGCCTCAGCACCGCGCTGGCCGATCCCAAGGGCGTGTTCGTGCTGCGCGACGAGCCGCCGGCGGTGGCCCGCGCCGTGCTGGGCCGCGGCGACATCCAGGGCAGCCAGCGCGTCGCCTATGTGCTGGACCTGACCAGGCCCGACGGCATGTTCCTGGCGCGCGATTTCGTCATCCGCGACGGCGACACCGTCTATGTGACCGAGGCGCCCTTCGTGCAATGGCGCAAGACCCTGCAGTCGATCCTGGGCACCGCGACCGAGGTCGGCTCGGTAGACAGCGCCTTCCGGTAAGGCCGTGAAGCAGAACGATGATGCCGCCGGGGATTCCCGGCGGCTTTTCATATGCAGCGGCGGCTTCCTGACCCGGCCTCGCCTGCGCCGCATCCTGCAGCTGGCCGGATGGTCGCCCCGCATCGGCCTGCCCGGCCCCGGCGATCACGTCGGCATCTGGGGCGACAGCCCGACCGCCTGGCGCGGCAAGGCGCTGGCCACCCGCCGCGGCGCCCGGCTGGTGCGGGTCGAGGACGCCTTCCTGCGCTCGGTCCTGCCGGGACGGGCGCGCGGCGCGGTGGCGCGGCGCGGGCCCATCGGCCTGCTGGTCGACCCCGTCGGGCTGCATTTCGACGCCGAGGCGCCCTCGCTGATCGAAACCCTGGTGCATGCGCCCGGCACCCAGGCGCAGCTGCAACGCGCGCGACAGGGGATCGCGCGGCTGATCGCCGCCGATCTGTCGAAATACAACGCGCATCTGCCCCAGGTCGCGCCGCCCGCCGCCGGCTATGTGCTGGTCATCGACCAGACCCGCGGCGACGCCTCGCTGCGCGGGGCGGGCCGGGCGGATTTCCTGGCCATGCTGGAGACGGCGCGCGACGAAAATCCCGGCCTGCCGCTGGTGGTCCGCAGCCATCCCGAGACCGCGCGCGGCCTGCGACCCGGCCATTTCAGCCCCGCCGACCTGCGCCGCGACGAGGTCTTTTGCGACGGCGCGGTGTCGCCCTGGGCGCTGCTTGCGGGCGCGGCGCGGGTCTATGCCTTTTCCTCGCAGCTGGGATACGAGGCGATGCTGGCCGGCCACCGGCCGCGCATCTTCGGCCGTCCCTTCTATGCCGGCTGGGGCCTGACGGACGACCAGCACCCGATCCCGCGCCGCAGCCCGGCCAGCATCGAGCAGCTTTTCGCCGCCAGCCACCTGCTGGCGCCGACCTGGTATGATCCCTGCCGCGACCGGCTGACGGATTTCGAGGGCGCGCTGGAACAGATCGAGGCCGAGGCCCGCGCCTGGCGCCAGGACAATGCCGGCCATCGCGCGCATGGCATCCGGCTGTGGAAACGCCCGTTCATGGCGCGGTTCTTCGGCAGCGGCCGGGGGGTGCGCTTTGTCGCGAAACCGGGGCCGGGCGTGACCATGGCCTGGGCAAGCCGCGCCGATCAGGTGCCCGGCGCGCTGCGGGTCGAGGACGGATTCCTGCGCTCGCGCGGGCTGGGGGCGGCGCTGGTCCCGCCCCTGTCGCTGGTCGCCGACGACCTGGGCATCTATTACGACCCCGGCCGCGAAAGCCGGTTCGAGCGGCTGATGGCCGAACCCCTGCCCCCCGGCGGGCGGGACCGCGCCCTGCGCCTGGCCCGGCTGCTGGTCGAGGCCGGGATCACCAAATACAACCTGTCCGGCGGACCGCCCGACCTGCCGCCCGGCCGTCGCATCCTGGTGCCGGGCCAGGTCGAGGACGATGCCTCGATCCGCCTGGGCGCGGGAGCCGAGCGCACCAACCTGGCCCTGCTGGAGCGCACGCGGGCCGAGAATCCCGATGCGGTGCTGGTCTACAAGCCGCATCCCGATGTCGAGGCCGGGTTGCGCCCCGGCCTGGTCGCCCCGGCCGATCTGGAACGGCTGGCCGATGTGGTCGCCCGCAACGCGGCCGCCGATGCGCTGATGGGCCGGGTGGACGAGGTCTGGACCATGACCTCGACCCTGGGGTTCGAGGCGCTGTTGCGCGGCCTGCCCGTCACCACGCTGGGCGCGCCCTTCTATGCCGGCTGGGGGCTGACGCGCGACCTGGGGCCGGTGCCGGCGCGGCGGCAGGTGCGGGCGGACCTCGCGCTGCTGGTCCATGCCGCGCTGATCGCCTATCCACGCTATTTCGACCCGGTGAGCCACCTGCCCTGCCCGCCCGAGGTCGCCGTGGAACGGCTGCGCGATCCGGGATTCGGCGCGGGCGGCCCCGCGCTGCGGCTGCTGTCCAAGGCGCAGGGCCTGCTGGCCGGCCACGCCTGGCTCTGGCGGCGCTAGGCCACGACCGATTGATTAACGCTCCACCGCATCATCGCGCAGCCAGCGATGCAGGACGTCGGGGCCGATCCGGCGCGTCTCGGCCAGCCGGAAACGCGGCGCATCGGCCAGGCGCCCCAGCCCCAGCGCGCCGATTCCGGCGCGGCCGTCGCCGCCCAGCACCACCCCGGCGCTATAGCCGATCAGCTGATCGACCAGCCCCGCGCGCAACAGGCTAGCCGCCAGCACCCCGCCGCCTTCGCAAAGGACACGGGTCAGGCCACGGACGCCCAGTTCGGCCATGACATCCTCGGGGCGGCCGGCGAGCTGCCACAGCGGGCCATGCTCCGGCCCCTCATCCGGCAGGTCGGGCAAGGGGCGCGACGAGACCACGATCCGCACCGGCTGCCGCACCGGGCCGAAGCCGCGCACGTTCAGCCCCGGCCGGTCGGCGCGCGCCGTCTCGCCGCCGACCATCACCGCGTCATGGCCCAGGCGCAGGGCATGGACATGGCGGCGGGCCTCGGCCCCGGTGATCCACTGGCTTTCGCCCGAGGCGGTGGCGATGCGGCCGTCGAAGCTGGCGCCCAGCTTCAGCGTCAGCATCGGCCGGCCGCGCTGGATGCGGCTGAGGAAACCGCGCTGCACCGCGCGGGCCTCGGCCTCGCAGATGCCTTCGGTCACGTCGATGCCGGCCGCGCGCAGGATGGCATGGCCGCGGCCGGCCACGCGCGGGTCGGGATCGGTCAGGGCGGTGACGACGCGGGCGATGCCGGCGCGGACCAGCGCCTCGGCGCAGGGCGGGGTCTTGCCGTGATGGGCGCAGGGCTCCAGCGTGACATAGGCGGTGGCGCCGCGCGCCGCCTCGCCGGCCTGGGCCAGCGCCATGACCTCGGCATGGGGGCGGCCGCCGGGCTGGGTCCAGCCGCGCCCGACCACCGCGCCGTCGCGCAGCAGGACGCAGCCCACCGCCGGATTGGGCCAGACATTGCCCAGGCCGCGCCGCGCCAGCGCCAGCGCATGGCGCATGTGGCGGCGGTCGGTCACTCCTCGACCGTCTGCGGGCGCAGCTCGGACACGAACTTGTCGAAATCGTCCGCCGCCTGGAAGTTCTTGTAGACGCTGGCGAAGCGGACATAGGAAACGGTGTCGATCCGGGCCAGCGTCTCCATCACGATCTCGCCGATGACCTTCGAGGGGATGTCGGTGTCGCCCATGCTTTCCAGCCGGCGCACGATGCCCGAGATCATCTGGTCGATGCGCTCGGGGTCGATCGGGCGCTTCTGCATGGCGATGCGGATCGAGCGCTCCAGCTTGGCGCGGTCGAAATCCTCGCGCCTTCCGCTGGACTTGACCACGACCAGGTCGCGCAGCTGCACCCGCTCATAGGTGGTGAAGCGGCCGCCGCAGGCCGGGCAGAAGCGGCGTCGGCGGATCGCCACGTTGTCTTCGGCCGGACGCGAATCCTTGACCTGCGTATCGACATTTCCACAGAAAGGACAGCGCATCCCTTGTTCCCCCAAAGCCCCGGACCCCTGCCAGTATAGGCAAGCCCAAACCGCTTGGGTAGTGCGTTGAGCGCCCTACAAGATCGGCGATGCGCGGACCGGGCGGACTGACGCTGCGGCAATTGCGCAAGCGGGCGGGGATGCGGCGGAAATCCGGCACTGGCGTCTCGACAGGCCGTCCGGTCGCATGCAACATTCGCCCCGTCATCGGCCGCCCAGGAACAGGCCGATCAACGCGGAGGAACCCATGAAGACAACCAACCAGTTCGGCCGGCGCGCCTTTCTGACCCGCGCCACGGTTGGCGGCGCGACCGCAGCGGCCGGGGCTGCGCTTGCCGCGCCCGCCATCGCGCAAGAGATGCCCGAGGTGAAATGGCGGCTGACCTCGGCCTTCCCGAAATCGCTGGACACCATCTATGGCGGCGCCGAGGTTCTGTCGAAATACCTGTCCGAGGCCACCGGCGGCAAGTTCCAGATCCAGGTCTTTGCCGGCGGCGAGATCGTGCCCGGCCTGCAGGCCCAGGACGCCGTCACCGACGGCACCGTCGAGGCCTGCCATACGGTCGGCTATTACAGCTGGGGCAAGGATCCGACCTTCGCGCTGGGTTCGGCCGTGCCATTCGCGCTGTCGGCGCGGGCCATGAACGCCTGGCAATACCACGGCGGCGGCATCGACCTTTACAACGAATTCCTGGCCACCCATAACATCTTCGGCCTGCCGGGCGGCAATACCGGCGTGCAGATGGGCGGCTGGTTCCGCAAGGAAATCAACGCCGTGTCCGATCTGCAGGGCCTGAAGATCCGTGTCGGCGGCTTTGCCGGCAAGGTGCTGGAGCGGCTGGGCGCGGTGCCGCAGCAGATCGCCGGCGGCGACATCTATCCGGCGCTGGAAAAGGGCACCATCGACGCCTCGGAATGGGTCGGCCCCTATGACGACCTGAAGCTGGGCTTCTTCAAGGTCGCGCCCTATTATTACTATCCCGGCTGGTGGGAAGGCGGCCCGACCGTGCATTTCTTCTTTGCCAAGGACAAATACGAGGCGCTGCCCGAGAACTACAAGTCGCTTCTGCACACCGCGTGCCGGGCGGTCGATGCCGACATGCTGCAGAAATACGACCATCTGAACCCCACGGCTCTGAAGGAGCTGGTGGCCTCGGGGGCGCAGTTGCGCCCGTTCAGCGCCGAGATCCTGGACGCCTGCTACAAGGCCGCGAACGAGGTCTATGCCGAACTGGAAGCCTCGAACGCGCCGTTCAAGAAGATCTGGGAATCGATCAAGGGGGCGCGGGGCGACTGGTATCTCTACAACCAGACCGCCGAATATACCTATGATACCTTCATGATGATCCAGCAGCGCAACGGCACGCTCTGATCCGTCGCAAGCCTGCAATCGGGCCGCCGCGAGCGATCGCGGCGGCCCTTTTCGTTGCGGGGCGCGGGGGGCGAAGGCGGGCGGGAAACCCGCCCAGCCCGATCAGTTCCCCGCCGGCTGTTGCGGGGCGGTCAGGCCCGGCGGCGGGCCGGACAGCGCCCCCAGCCCGTCCTGCGGCGCGGCCGGGGCCGGGGCCGGGGCAGTCGCCCCATCCGCCGGCGCGGCCGGCGCAGCGGGGGTGCCGAAGTTCGGCGCCCCGCCCAGGCCGCCCGGCGCGGGAATGCCGCCCGGCGCGGCGGTTCCGGGCGCGGCCGGCTGGCCGAAGGGATCGCCCAGCCCGCCGAGGCCGCCAAGCCCGCCAAGCCCGCCGCCCGAGGGGATCTCGATCCTGACGTTCGAGGTATCGACCGGCGCGCCCTTGTAGTGCATGACCAGTCCGGGGAAGGTCATGACGATGCCGACCATGACCAGCTGGATGCAGACATAGGGCACCGCGCCCCAATAGATCTGCCCGGTGGTCACCGGCTGCATCATCTGCCCCGTCACCTTGTCGCGATAGGGCGATTTCGGCGCCACCGAGCGCAGGAAGAACAGCGAGAAGCCGAAGGGCGGGTGCATGAAGCTGGTCTGCATGTTCACCCCCAGCAGCACGCCGAACCAGATCAGGTCGATGCCCATCGCCTGCGCCGCCGGCGCCAGCAGCGGCACGATGATGAACGCCAGCTCGAAGAAGTCGAGGAAGAAGGCCAGCAAAAAGACCAGCACCGACACGGCGATCAGGAAGCCGTATTCGCCGCCGGGCAGCGAGGTCAGCAGATGCTCGACCCAGATATGCCCGTTCACGCCGTAGAAGGTCAGCGAGAAGACCCGCGCCCCGATCAGGATGAACATGACGAAGGCCGACAGCCGCGTCGTCGCCAGAAGCGCCTGGCGGATCACGTCATAGCTGAGCCGCCCCTTGACCCCGGCCAGCAGCAGCGCGCCGACCGCACCCATGGCCCCGCCCTCGGTGGGGGTGGCGATGCCCAGGAAGATCGTGCCCAGCACCAGGAAGATCAGCGCCAGCGGCGGGATCAGCACGATGACGACCTGCTGCGCCAGCCGCGACATCAGGTTGATCTTCAACGCCCGGTCCAGAAGCGCCAGAACATAGATCACGATCACCGCCAGCGAGGGGGCGAGGATGTCGGCATCCTTGCCATGGGTCGGGTAGAGCCAGCGGAAGGCCAGCCAGGCCATGCCCACGGTCAGCGCCAGCGCCACCAGCAGCGAGGTGACGCCCGAGCCCAGCGTCCGCGCCTCTTTCGGCAGGGCCGGCAGGCTGTTCGGCCGGATGAACGACATGACGAAGATATAGGACATGTAGATCCCGGTCAGCACCAGGCCGGGGATCAGCGCGCCCTTGTACATGTCGCCCACCGAACGGCCGAGCTGGTCGGCCAGCACGATCAGCACCAGCGAGGGCGGGATGATCTGCGCCAGAGTCCCCGAGGCCGCGATGGTGCCCGAGGCGATGCGCCGGTCATAGCCATAGCGCAGCATGATCGGCAGCGAGATCAGCCCCATGGCGATGACCGAGGCCGCGACCACGCCGGTCGTCGCCGCCAGCAGCGCGCCGACGATGATCACCGCATAGGCCAGGCCGCCGCGGATCGGGCCGAAAAGCTGGCCCACCGTGTCCAGCAGGTCCTCGGCCATGCCGGATTTCTCCAGCACGATGCCCATGAAGGTGAAGAAGGGAATGGCCAGCAATGTCTCGTTCGACATCACCCCCCATAACCGCTCGGGCATGGCGTTCAGCAGGGGCCAGCTGAGGTTGATGTTGCCGCCCGACAGCGGTGCCAGTTCGACGCCGATGACGAAGAACAAAAGCCCGTTCGCCGCCAGCGCGAAAGCCACCGGATAACCGAAGAGCAGGAAGATCACCAGCGAGGCGAACATGATCGGCGCCATGTTCTGCGCGATGAAGATCATCATTTGCGGGACTCCCCGTCCTTCGTCTCGTCCTCGATCGCGGCCGTCATCTCGCGCACCATGATCTCGCCCTCCATGGCGGCGGCCTCATGGGCCGAGACGAAGGGGTTGGGATCCTCGATGATGCCGCGCATGACGGCGATCTTCTTGATGATCTCGGAAATGCCCTGGAAGAACAGCATGACGAAGCCGGCCAGCAGCAGCATCTTGGCCGGCCACAGCACCAGCCCGCCGGCATTGGTCGAGACCTCGCCGCGGTAGTAGGAGCGCATCGCCCAGGGGTAGAGATACCAGATCATCAGCGTGACGAAGGGCATCAGGAAGAACACATGCCCGATCAGGTCGATCCAGTGCTGGCGGCGGCGGCGCCACATGCCATAGATGATGTCGATGCGGATATGCTCGTTCTCCTTCAGCGTATAGGCCGCGGCGCCCAGGAAGGCGGCGCCATAGAGATACCATTGCAACTCCAGCCAGGCATTGGACGAGGTGTTCAGCACCTTGCGGATGACCGCATTCCCGGCGCTGACCAGCACGGCGACCAGGATCAGCCAGCTTGCGCCGCGGCCGATGACCGAATTGACGCGGTCGATGCCGCGAGAAAGCCCCAGCAGGGCACCCATATGAAAAACCTCCCCAAAACAATGGCCGCCCCTTGCCGTGGCGGCGGCGGATAATCCCCACCTTTCATGTAGCCGTTTGGTATGAGTGAAGTGCAAAAACCCGTCAAGAAAAAGGCGACGCGACGTAACGGCGCTTAGGCAAGGGCGGCCAGCGCCACCAGCCCGGCCGTCTCGCCCGCCTGTTGCATGGCGCCCAGCACGTCGCCGGTCTGGCCGCCAAGCGCCCGCAGGGCCCGGCGCGCCAGCCAAAGCTGCGCCGCCGCCACCGCCGCGGCCAGCACCAGCCAGCCCGCCGCCGGATGCGGCAGGCCAAGCGCCGGCAGCATCAGCGCCGCGGCTCCCAGCGCCAGGGCGGCGAGCATCGCGCCGCGCGTCGGCCGCCCCGCCGCATGGCCCAGCCCGTCGCGGCGCGCAGGCGGCATCAGCCCCAGCCCCAGCGCCATCCCCGCACGCGAGGCCGCCGCCAGCCCGGCCACGGCCGCCGCGGCCAGCCAGGGCTGGGCGACCAGCGCCGCAATCGCCGCCACGCGCAGTCCCGTGACCAGGACCAGCGCCAGCACGCCATAGCTGCCGATGCGGGAATCGCGCATGATCTCCAGCCGGCGCTCACGGGTCGCGCCGCCGCTGCCATCGGCGCAATCGGCCAGCCCGTCCTCGTGCAGCGCGCCGGTGGCAAGGATCATGGCGCCGACCGCCAGAAGCGCCGCGACCATCCCCGGTAGCCCGGCAAGGGCGGCCAGCCCCAGCACGGCGGCACCGATGAACCCCACGGCAAGCCCCACCAGCGGAAAGGCCCAGGCCGCCTGCGCCAGCGTCGGCGGCGAGGCGGGCAGAAGCCGCCCCACGGGCAGCCGGGTCAGCCAGACCAGCGCCAGCGCCGCCTGCGCCAGAAGCCTAGCCAATCCCGGCCTCGGCGAATGTGGCCATGCCGTTGTGGCATTCCAGCGCCGCGCGCAGGATCATCAGCGCCACCGCCGCGCCCGAGCCCTCGCCCAGCCGCATGTCCAGCGTCACCACCGGCTTTTTCTGCATCACCGCGACCAGCCGGCGGTGGCCCGGCTCGGCGCTTTCATGGCCGATCAGGCAATGGTCCAGCGCGTTGCGGTCGTTGACCAGCAACACGCCCGCCGCCGCCGAGCAGATGAACCCGTCCAGGATCACCGGGATGCCCAGTTCGCGCGCGCGGATCACCGCGCCGCAGATCGCCGCCTGCTCGCGCCCGCCATAGGAGCCCAGGATCGAGGCCGCCGTCGCCGCGCCCTTGTGCCGCTTGAGCCCGGCCTCGACGGCGGCGATCTTGCGGGCCAGCACCTCGTCGTCGGCGCCGGTGCCGGGGCCGACCCAATCCTCGGCCGTGCCGCCGAAGGTCGCCGCCGCCAGCGCCGCCGCGACGGTGGAATTGCCGATCCCCATCTCGCCCAGCAAGATCACGTCGGCCTGCGCGTCCACGGCGTTCTTGCCGGTCTGGATGGCGGCGACCAGGTCGTCGACCTCCATCGCCATACCTTGGGTGAAATCGCCGGTCGGCCGGTCCAGGTCCAGCGCGATCACCTGCAATTCAGCGCCGGAGAGCCGGCAAAGCTGGTTGATCGCCGCGCCGCCCTGGCGGAAATTCTCGACCATCTGGGCGGTGACTTCGACCGGGAAGGGGTTCACGCCCTGCTGGGTGACGCCGTGGTTGCCGGCAAAGACCAGCGCCTGCGCGCGCTCGATCCGCGGGCGCTCGCGCCCCTGCCAGCCGGCCATGAACACCGCCAGTTCCTCGAGCCGGCCCAGAGAGCCGGGGGGCTTGGTCAGTTGGTCCTGGCGGTCGCGGGCGGCGGCGGCGGCGGATTGATCGAACTCTTTCACGGTGTCCCTCTTTGCGGTTTGAGGCGCAGCGGCAGGCCGCTGACGGCCATCCAGACCTCGTCGGCGATCCCGGCCACGGCCTGGTTCATCCAGCCATGCTCGTCCCGAAAGCGGCGGGCAAGCGCGTTTTCGGGCACGATGCCCAGTCCCAGCTCGTTCG
Organism: Paracoccus versutus; assembly: GCF_000763885.1. Classification (GTDB taxonomy): domain Bacteria; phylum Pseudomonadota; class Alphaproteobacteria; order Rhodobacterales; family Rhodobacteraceae; genus Paracoccus; species Paracoccus versutus. Next base: position 16,192 of record NZ_JRKO01000007.1, read on the forward strand.
TCACCACGACCACCGGGCTTTTCTGTGCATCCAGCGCCCGGCAAAGCGCGCGGACATGCGGGCCGGGCTGGCCCTCGGCCATGACGTTGGACAGCCACAGCGTCAGGCAATCGACCAGCCGCACCCCCTGCCCGTCCGTGCGCGCCAGCGCGCCGGCCAGGTTGTGCGGCTCTTCGATCGTGCGCCAGCCGTCGCTGCCGCGCCGGTCGCGGTGCAAGCCGATGCGCTGCGCCATCTCGTCGTCCCAAGCCTCGGCCGTGGCGATATAGATGCGCCCGCCCTCATGGTCGGCGGCGATGGATTCGGCCAGGGCGGACTTGCCCGAGCGGGCGCCGCCAGTGACCAGGGTGATGCGCGGGTGCTTGCTCATGAAGCTGTTGTTTCACAAGGCCGGGCGCTGCGAAAGCCGGAAAACGCCGCGGCTGTCTTACAGGTTCCGGTTGCCTGCCGGGCCGCGGCCGGCGCAGCATGCGGCCATGAAGATCGACCCGATTCGCGAAACCACCGACGAGGCCCGCACCCTTGCCCGGCAATTGCTGGAGGGGGCGCGCCATGCCAGCCTGGGCACGCTCGACCCCGATACGGGGGTGCCGCTGGTCACGCGCATCGCGCTGCAGACCGATGCGGATGGCGCGCCGCTTGCGCTGCTTTCGGGGCTTGCCGCGCATACGCGGGCGCTGGCGGCCGATCCGCGCGCCGGGCTGCTGATTGCGGCCGAGACCGCCAGGGGCGACGCCATGACCCATGCCCGCCTGTCGATCCTTGGCCGTGCCGCCCCGGTCGCACCGGACGCGGCGCGCCGCGCCCGCTGGCTGGCACGCGATCCCAAGGCCAAGGTCTATCTGGACCTGCCGGATTTCCGCTTCTGGCGGATCGAGCCGATCTCGGCCCTGCTGAACGCGGGCTTCGGCCAGGCGTTCCGGCTGCTGCCGCCGGACATGCTGAAACCCCCGGCGGAATGATCCGCCGAGGGCAAAGGCCGGCATAAGGGGGGCGTCAGTCGGGGTTGTCCATGCGCAGCCGCAGGCTGACCGAGCCGCGCACCGCCGCGCCCCAGTTCAGCGCAACCTGTTGCCGCGTGGTTCCCAGCGCGGTCTGCACCCAGGGCATCTCGGACACGCGGGCATTGGCGGCATTGGTGATCTGGCTGGTGGCGATGATGGACTGGACGTTGCGCACCCAGCCGTTGAAGGGCAGCGCCTGGTCCACCGTCACCAGCCAGCGGTTCGAGGCGCTGGCCTGGTTATGCGCCACGTCGACCGGGTTGGCGACATAGCTGTTCACGCCGTTGAACATGTTGCCCTGGAACTGGATGTTGCGCATGCGCTGATAGTTCATGTCGGCGAATGTGGTGTCCACCTTCTCGATCCGGGCGATCTTGTTGAACAGCGACTTGAACACATTGCCCATCACCGCAAGCCCGTGGATGAAATGGCCGCTGCCATAGGGCTTGACCACCAGCCAGTTGAAGCCCAGCGTCGTGTTCGAGGCCAGGAAGGTGTTGCCGGTGACGGTCAGCCCGCCAAAGGAATATTCCTCGCCGTCGAAATTCGGATAGGGGTCATGCTCGTTCGTCCATTCGATCGAGCAATTGTCGATATAGTTCCCGGTCACGGTCGCCTGCAGGTTGGTCTGGGTCAGCACCAGCCCGCCGAAGCGCACGCCGTTCTGGGCATTGTCGCCCTGGAACCAGTGATTGCCCTCGATCATGTGGCCGCCGCCGTTCATCACCGCGAAATGCGCGAAGCGGATGAAGCGGCTGTGGCGGATCTTGGCGTCGTTGTTGTTGACGTTCAGCGCGACGGTGGTGCGGTTCTGCGCCAGGTCGCCCATCTCGTTGGACAGGAACTCGCAGCGGTCCACCAGCATCCCCTGGCAGGACGAGCCGATCGAGGTGATGCCGCGATCCCTGGGCCGGGTGAAGTAGCAGTCGCGGAAACAGTTCATGTTGCCGGTCTTGGCCAGCATGACGCCGCTGGCATTGCCCTCCAGCAGGAACTCGATGTCGTCGAAGTTGAATCGGCTCAGATGCTCCATCCCCGAGAAATCGAAGGCATAGCGATAGCGGCTGAAGGTATAGTTGCGCGTGCCCGCCCCGCCGTAAAGCGGCTGCGACAGCGTCAGCGTCCCGGCGGCGACGTTCCGGGCCAGGACATAGACCTCGCGGCCGACGCCGTTGCCGGTGACGCGGGCGCCGACCTCGATATTGGCGATGTTGGCGACGGCCGAAAGCACCTGGGGCTGCGCCGGGTCATAGGTCGCGGCCGATGTCGCCGCCCGCGTATCCCAGGCCGGGCCGGGCACGATGCTGACCTGGCCATTGGCGATGACGCGGCGGTTGGCAAAGCTGGTCATGCCCGGCACCGCGTCCGAAATGCTGATCGGCTCGGCCAGATGCACGTTGCGGCCGCAAAGGTCCAGCACCGCATGGTCGGTAAAGCCCAGCAGCGCCTGCAGCGCCCGCTTCATCCCCTCGGTCTCGTCACCGAAGGCCGCGGCATAGGTCGGAAAGTCGAAGCTGCGCGTCAGCGACAGCCGCGCCGTGCGCGGCATGGCCAGCGTGCCGACGAAACGAACCGGCGAAGACAGGCTCAGGTCCGAGCCGATGCGATAGCTGCCCTCGGGCACCAGCACCTGCCGCCCGGCCGCGGCCTGGTCGGCGGCGAGGAAGGCGCCGCGGTCGTCGGTCGTCCCGTCGCCCATGGCGCCGAAATCGCGCACATCGACCCAGTCCAGCATCCCCGGCACGAAGGCGGCGGTCACGTCCTCGATCACGATGCTCTCGATGCGGATCGAGCCGTTGTTGTCCCCGGTCAGGTCCAACCCGAAATGGCCAAAGGCGGCGCTGCGTCCCCAGGCCATGTCCACGCCCTCGCGCCGGCCGGTGCCGACGATGGCCGAGACCTCGACCACCTGCCCATAGCCCGGCAGCGTGACCGAAGGGCCGGTCTGCGGCACGCCCGCCACGTTGTTGCCCGCGGCATTGCCGGCAAAGGCGGCGATGCGCACCTGCGGCAGGTTGCCGGCGATGGCCTTGACCCTGGCCGCGATGCGCAGATAGCTGCCGGGATTGATCGGCGTGCGCTGCATGTAGCGGATCTGCGTCACCGCCTCTTGCTTGAGGATTTCCAGGCAACTGCCGAAATCCTCGTCCGCCGGCACGATGGCCGCATTCGCCACCCCCGCCCAGGTCGGCGATCCCGCCCTGCCATCCGTCCGGGACCACTGATCCAGGCCCAGCCGGAAGGCGCGCGGCATCAACGACTGGTTGCCGATAATCGCAATGGTCATGCCAATTCTCCCCTAATCCAGAACGTGCGAGGCGGTTGCCCGCGCGGTCCGGTAGGAATCTGGCAATCTCGCGTTAACGGGTCGTTAACCATGCGCGCGCGGCAACGAGGCCGCGCGCAACAAAGAATTCCCGTTCTGGTTCAGGCGGTTGGTTCGGAAACCAGCTCGCCGGCCAGCGCCCGCTCGATCAGGGCGCGGGTTTCGGCCACGCCGTAAAGCGCGATGAAGCCGCCGAAGCGCGGCCCCTGGTCGGCGCCCAGCAACACCTGGTAGAGCGCCTGGAACCAGTCCTTCATCGGCTCGAACCCGTGTTCGCGGCCGATGGCAAAGACCATGGTCTGCAGGGCCTCGGCATCGGCGGGCTGGCTCCATGCCGCCAGCCGCCCGGCCAGATCCTCCAGCGCCCGGCGCTCGATTTCCGTGGGGGCGCGGAAGCTGCGGGTCGGCGCCACGAAATCGTTGAAATAGCGCACCGCGAAGGCGGCGGCCTGGTCCAGCGTCGGATGGGTCTCGGGGCTGGCCTCGGGCGCATAGCGGCGGATGAAGCCCCAGAGCCCCTCCTTGTCCTTGGCGCCGGCCACCGAGGCGAGATTCAGCAGCATCTGGAACGGCACCACCATGTCCGAGGCCGGAACCGCGCCGCCATGGATGTGCCAGACCGGGTTGGCCAGCTGCTGCTCGACCGTCTGGTCGGGATAGGCGCGCAGCTGCTGGTGGTATTCGTCCACCGCCTTGGGGATGACGTCGAAATACATCCGCTTCGCCGTCTTGGGCTTCTGGAACATGAAATAGGACAGGCTCTCGGTCGCGGCATAGGTCAGCCATTCGTCGATCGACAGCCCGTTGCCCTTGGACTTGCTGATCTTCTGCCCGTGCTGGTCCAAAAACAGCTCATAGGTGAAATGCTCGGGCGGCCGCCCGCCCAGGATCTTGCAGATGCCGTCATAGATCGGGGTGTTGGTGGAGTGATCCTTGCCATACATCTCGAAATCCACGTCCAGCGCCGCCCAGCGGGCGCCGAAATCCGGCTTCCATTGCAGCTTCACATGGCCGCCGGTGACGGGCAGCGTCAGTTCCTCGCCGTCCTCGTCGTCGAAGGTGACGGTGCCGGCCTTGGCGTCGACATGCTTGATCGGCACGTAAAGCACCTTGCCCGACTTGGGGCTGATCGGCAGGAAGCAGGAATAGGTCTGCTGGCGCTCCTCGCGCAAGGACGCCAGCATGACCTCCATGATGGCGTCATAGCGTTCAGCGGCCAGCAGCAGCGTCGCGTCGAACTGGCCGGACTTGTAGAACTCGGTCGCGCTGATGAATTCGTATTCGAAGCCGAAGGTGTCCAGGAACCGGCGCAGCATGGCGTTGTTGTGCCCGCCGAAGCTGTCGTATTCGCCGAAGGGATCGGGCACCGTTGTCAGGGGCTCTTGCAGGTGCCGGCGCAGCATCTCTTGCTGGGGCACGTTGTCGGGCACCTTGCGCATGCCGTCCATGTCGTCCGAAAAGCAGAACAGCCGCGTCGGGATGTCCGAGATGATCTCGAAGGCGCGGCGGATCATGGTCGTGCGCGCCACCTCGCCGAAGGTGCCGATGTGCGGCAGGCCCGAGGGGCCGTAGCCGGTCTCGAACAGGACATAGCCCTTTTCGGGATCCTTCTTCTCGTAGCGTTTCAGCACGCGGCGGGCCTCCTCGAAGGGCCAGGCCTTGGATTTCATCGCGGCGTCACGCAGGGCGGTCATTTTCGGGTCTCCATTGGGTCGAGACTTCCCCGTATTGAAACGGCGCCGGATGGTCAATAATTACCCCCGGAAACGCAAGGAGAAATGCCATGCCCGACAGCCTGCCCTCGTTCTCGCCCTGCGACGCGCTGGTCGCGGTCATGGTGGCGGTCTCGGCCTCGGACCAGAACCCGCGCACCGCCGAGCTGGTCGCCATCGAGCGGGCGGTGAACCACACGCCGGTCTTTGCCGCCTATGACATCGACCGCGTCCGTGCCGTGTCGCAGACGGTGGTGACGCTCTTCGAGGAAGAGGACGGGCTGGACGCGCTTTTCGGCCTGGTGCGCGAGGCGCTGCCGGAAAAGATGTTCGACACCGCCTATGTCCTGGCCTGCGACGTCGCCGCCTCGGACGGCCGCCTGGGCGAGATCGAGGCCGAGATGCTGGCCGAGATCCGCGACCAGCTGGAGATCGACCGCCTGCACGCCGCCGCCATCGAACTCGCCGCCCGCGCCCGCCATCGCGTGCTTTGAAGCGCCCCGGCGGTTTCGCGGCCGCATGGGTATTTGGAGAACGAAGAAGTCAGAGGCTGGCGACCCAGCCCTCGACCAGCGCCTGCTGGAGGCGTTTGGAGCGCCTGGTCCAGCCGATGACGCCCTCGGGCAGTTCCTGGCCCTGGCTGGCGGCGCGGCGCGGCTCGTCGCCGGTCAGGATGGCGAAGGCCAGCTCGCGCCCGCCGGGGCCCCGGGCGTAGCCGGCAAGGTTCGAGACGAAGTTCAGCGTCCCGGTCTTGGCCTCGATGGCGATGTCGCTGTCCTTGCGCTTGCCGCGCGCGTCCTTCAGCGGGATCGGCTTCAGCAACCCGCGCAGGCCGCGCGCCCGTCCCGGCCCGGCCATCAGCCCCGCCAGCATCCGCGCATCGGCACGGTTCGCGGGCGAGAGGCCGGAATGGTCGTGGAAGGCGAAATCGCCGCCGACCCCCTGCCCGCGCAGCCAGTCCGCCATCGCCGCGGCCGAGGCCGCCACGTCGCCCGCACGGCTGGCGGCCAGCCCGATCGCCTCGGCGGTCAGGTTGGTCGAATATTCCAGCATGCCCTGGACGATCTCGCGCAGGGGCGGACTGTCGTGGCGGGCGATCCCGGCCCCTTCGGGCAGGATCTCGATCACCTCGGGATCGGGCAGCGCCAGGCCGCGGGCGCGGCACAGCGTCTGGAACACGTCGCCCGCGTAAAGCTCGGGGCGGCGGACGGGCAGCCAGCGGCTGCCGGACTTGCCCAGGCCGCGCCGGGCGATGGTCCAGCTTTCCAGCTTGCCCGCCTCGTAGGTAAAGAGCGGCAGCCCCCGGTCCACCGCCGCGATCGCGGCCGTATAGGCCCTGGGCGACAGCTTGCGGCCCCGCGCCTGCAAGGACAGCCGATAGCCCGCCTCGCCCTGCCGCCAGTCCAGATGCACCCGGTTGAAGTTCAGGATCATCCCCGAGATCGAGGGGTTGTAGGGCAGATGCTCGTCCTGCGCCGGGTCCAGCCGGCCGATGCGCGGCAGCGCCCCGCCCCAGACGGCAAAGGCGGTGGGCGCCGGGCGGCCGGCGGCCTTTTCGTCGGCGACCGCGGCCGCGGCCAGTTCGTCCAGCGCATCGGTGTCCAGCAGCGGATCGCCGCCGCCCGCCAGGATCAGCGTGTTGCCGGCGCGGATGACCCTGGTCGTGAAGCAATGCCCCTCGCCCAGCCGGTCCAGCGCGTAAAGCGCCGTCACCGCCTTGAGCGTGCTGGCCGGGGCCATGGGCCGGTCGGCCTGGCGCTGGGCGAGCATCCGGCCCGAGGCCGGGTCGATCACCGCGAAGGCCACCGCCCCGCCAAGCCCGGCCGCGGCGATCAGCGCCTCGGCGTCGAAGCCCGCGGGGCGCGCGGCCGGCCTTTGCTGGGCCGGCGCCATGCGGGGGGCCAGCGCCAGCAGCCCCAGCCCCGCCACGAAGCCACGCCGCGTCCATCCGTTCATGCGCGTCCTTTCGGCCCCAGCGCGCGGATGGCGCTGGAACTCAGCTTGTTCAGCGGCAGGTTTATCATCACCCAGGCCGGCGGCCCAGACCGGGCGAGTTCACGCGCCCGCGACTCGGGCAGGCGCGCGCGCCACAGCAGCCGCGCCGCGCGCGAGAATCGCGCCGGCATCCGCCAGCCGGGCCGGGCGATCACGCCGATCGGCACCCGCGCCGCGATGTCGCGCCAACGGTCCCAGCGGTCGAACTGGACCAGGTTGTCCGCCCCCATCAGCCAGACGAAGCGCACGCCGGGGTAAAGCCGCTGCAGCGCGGCGATGGTGTCGCGGGTCATGCGGGTGCCGAGCCGGGCCTCGATGCCGGTGATCTCGACCCTGGGGTCGCGCATGAGGTGCCGCGCGCGGTCGATGCGCTGCGCCAGCGGCGCCGGCCCGTGCGGCTTCAGCGGATTGCCGGGGCTGACCAGCCACCAGATCCGGTCGAGGCCGAAGCGGCGCAGCGCCTCCTGCGTGATATGGACATGGCCTTCATGCGCGGGATCGAAGGAACCGCCCAGAAGGCCCACGGCCATGCCCGGCCGCGCGATGGGAAAGCCGGCGCGCATCGGCTAGAACAGGCCCTGCACATGGCCGTCGCCGTCCAGCCCCACGCGCAGCGCCGCGGGGTCGCGCGGCAGGCCGGGCATGGTCATGATGTCGCCGCAGATCGCCACCACGAAGCCCGCGCCGGCCGACAGCCGCACCTCGCGCACCGGGATGGTAAAGCCCTCGGGCGCGCCAAGCGCCGAAGGGTTGGCGGAAAAGGAATATTGCGTCTTGGCCATGCAGACCGGCAGATGGCCGTGCCCGGCCCGCTCCCATTCCTCGAGCCGCTCGAGGATATGCGGCAGGAACTCGATCTGGCCGGCGCGATAGACCTGGCGGCAGATGGTCTCGATCTTCTTGGCCAGGGGCATCTCGTCGGGATAGAGCGGCGTGAAATCCGCCCCGCCCTCGGCCAGCGCGACCACGGCGCGGGCCAGATCCTCGGCCCCCCTGCCGCCCTCGGCCCAGTGCCGGCACAGCACGGCCTGAACGCCATGCCCGCGGCAATGATCGGCAAGCGCCGCGATCTCGGCCTCGGTATCGCCGGCGAAATGGTTGATCGCCACCACCACCGGCAGGCCGAAGCGGCGCAGGTTCTCGATATGGCGGCCCAGGTTCGCGCAGCCGGCCCGCAGCGCCGCGACATTCTCGGCCCCCAGGTCGGCGCGGGCCACGCCGCCGTTCATCTTGAGCGCCCGCACCGTCGCCACCAGCACCGCCGCGTCGGGTTGCAGCCCGGCCAGCCGGCACTTGATGTTCAGGAATTTCTCGGCCCCCAGGTCGGCACCGAAGCCCGCCTCGGTCACGACATAGTCCGACAGCGCCAGCGCCGTGCGCGTCGCCATGACCGAGTTGCAGCCATGCGCAATATTGGCGAAGGGCCCGCCATGGACCAGCGCCGGGTTGTTTTCTAGCGTCTGCACCAGGTTCGGCTGCAAGGCGTCGCGCAGCAGCACCGTCATCGCGCCCTCGGCACCCAGGTCATGTGCAGTCACCGGCCGGCGGTCGAAGGTCTGGCCGATGACGATGCGGCCCAGCCGCGCCTGCAAATCGGCCAGGTCCGAGGCCAGGCACAGGATCGCCATCACCTCGGAGGCGACGGTAATGTCGAAGCCGCATTCGCGCGGCACGCCGTTGGCCGGCCCACCAAGCGCCACCACCACCTGCCGCAGCACCCGGTCGTTCATGTCCATGACCCGGCGCCATGTCACCCGGCGCGGGTCGATGCGCAGCGCGTTGCCCCAGTGGATATGGTTGTCGATCATCGCCGCCAGCAGGTTGTGCGCGCTGGTCACGGCATGGAAATCGCCGGTGAAATGCAGGTTCATGTCTTCCATCGGCACGATCTGCGCATGGCCGCCGCCCGCCGCCCCGCCCTTCATGCCGAAATTCGGCCCCAGCGAGGCTTCGCGGATGCAGACCGTCGCGCGCTTGCCGATGCGGTTCAGCGCGTCGCCCAGGCCCACGGTGGTCGTGGTCTTGCCTTCGCCCGCCGGGGTCGGGTTGATCGCAGTGACCAGGATCAGCCGGCCCTGCGGCCGCCCGGCCAGCCCGGCGATGGCCTCATGCGCGATCTTGGCCTTGTCGCGGCCATAGGGCAGGAAATCGGCCTCGGCCAGGCCCAGGCGGCCGGCGATCTGCGCGATGGGCAGCTTTTGCGCCTCGCGGGCGATCTGGATGTCCGATTTCATGATCCCTCCTCGGTCTGCGGCCGACAGTTGAGCGGCTGGGGCCCGCCAAGGCAAGCCCCCGCACGCCCTAGCCCAGCCCGAGGCGTGTCCGCAACGGCGGCAGCCAGGTTTCCCGCCGCATCCAGGCCGCCGAGATGGCCCAGAAGGCCACCACCAGCCAGATGTCGATGGCCAGCCGGGTCCAGATATTCGCCGCGCCGGGCGGCACGGTCATGTCCAGCGCATCGCCCCAGATCGACAGCATCACGCAGACGATGAAGGAAAACAGCCCGCCGCGGCCGATCTCGGCCAGCGCCTCGCCCGGCACGGTGGCGGCCATCCAGGCAAAGGGCCGCGCCAGGGGCACCGCCACCATCCAGCTTGCTGCAAGAATGGCGGTGAAGCGCATGAAATCCAACGACCATTTGTCTATGCCGCCGGTGATCTGGCGCAGGAACTGGCTGACGGGCTTGGCGGGCGCGCCGATCTTCCAGGCGATCACGATGGTCAGCCCGAAGAGCAGCACCCCCACCGAGATCCAGGTCAGCGGCGCCGAATAGCGCCGCAGGACCGGCATGATCCGCTCGCGGAAGGCACCCATGGCGACGCCGGCAAAGAACAGGAGCTGCCAGCCGAAGGGGTTGAACAGCAGCCCCGGCCCCGGTCGCTGGTTGGGGATCAGCGCGTTCAGCGGCTGGGCAAAGACCCAGACCAGCACCGAAACCGCCATGGCGAGCCAGGGCCAGCGCAACAGGAAGGGCACCGTCACCGGCACGGTGGCGATCAGCAGCACGTAAAGCGCCAGCACGTCGAGCAGGTTCGGCTGCATCCACATCAGCGCCACGGTGGCGACATAGCCGATGGGATGTTCGATGATCCAGCGCGCATATTGGAACCAGACCGCGGTATGGTTCATGTGCAGCTGGAACAGCAGCGCCGAGAACAGCGCCAGCAGGATGGCGCCGGCGATCAGCGCCAGCCAGACCTGCGCCGCGCGGCGCAGGAAGCGGATCTGCGCGGCGCGGCGGCCCTCGCGCGCCTGGACCTTGACCCAGACCATGCCGACCAGGAAGCCCGACAGCAGCACGAACAGCTCGGCCGCGTCGAAGACGGCGAAATTGGTCAGCGTCAGGTTGCGCAGCACCCCGATCGGCATGTGGTCCAGCATGATGCAGACCAGCGCATAGCCGCGCAGCATGTCCAAAGCGGCGATGCGTTTCATTGCGGCAACTTCGCGAAGGCTTCGATCAGCGCGCGGTTCTCGATCAGCGCCAGTTGCTCGGCCGGGCCCAGGAAGTGCAGCGCCTGCGCCTGCGAGGCGGCATGGCCGATCTTGGCCTCGGCCGAGATGGCGTCGAGCCGCTCTTCGACCGGGCCGCGCGGCGCGGCGGGCAGCAGCGCCAGGATGCGCGCGCGCAGCGCCGCATCGCGCCCCAGCGCCTCCAGCCCCCCGCGCGGCAGGCCGCCCGCGATGCGGAAGTCCAGGACGTTGGCGGCGGTCAGCACCTCGGGGGGCTGGCGCTCCTCGGGGGTGACCAGCAGGCCCTGGCGGCGCGCCCAGCGGCCAAAGACCGGGCTGGCCGACCAGCGCGAGGTCAGGGGCGACAGGATCAGCCCGGCCAGGATCGGCGACAGCCAGACCAGCTGCCAGGGCGACAGGAAGGCCAGCACCACCAGCGTCGCGACCCCCAGGACGACATGCAGCGCATGGCGGCGCAGCACGACGTGCCAGGGCGGCATCTGGCCGGCGCGGACCTGCGCCTCCCAGCCGGAATCGCGGCCGCGCAGGATCTCGATGATCTGCCGGGTCTGGATCAGCATCTGCACCGGCGCAATCAGCGCGGAAAGCACGATCTCGAACATGGCCGAGGCCAGAAGCCGCACGTTGCCGCCCGAATCCTTGGCCAGCGGCCGCAGCCAGGCGCGGAAGATGGCGATGAACTTGGGCACCAGCAGGAAGGACATGGCGGCGATGAACAGCCACAGCATCCGCACCGGGTCGAAGGTCGGCCAGGTCGGGAACAGCTGGTAGGTCTGCGGGAAATAATCCGGCCGCGACAGCAGCACATTGGCCGACAGCGCCAGCCCGACCAGGATCAGCATCAGCCAGATCGGCGACATCAGGAAGCCCAGGATGCCGATGACGAAATGCGCCCGGCTGATCCAGGCGAAGCCGCGCGAAAAGATCAGCCGCGCATGCTGCAGGTTGCCCTGCGCCCAGCGGCGCTCGCGCACGGCCATGTCCAGCAGCGTGGGCGGGCAGCCCTCGAAGCTCTGGCGCAGGTCGTGGTCCAGCCGCACCTTCCAGCCGGCGCGGCGCAACAGCGCGGCCTCGACGAAATCGTGGCTCAGGATGGTGCCGCCAAAGGGCGGCCTGCCCGGCAGTTCCGGCAACCCGCAGCATTGCGCGAAGGCGCCGACGCGGATGATGGCGTTGTGGCCCCAGAAATTGCCGCTGTCTCCCGACCAGGCGGCGACGCCGCGGGCGACGGCCGGGCCATAGATGCGGCCGGCAAATTGCGTCAGCCGGGCGAAGATGGTCTGGCCGCCGACCAGCATCGGCATGGTCTGGATCAGCCCGACGGCCGGATCGGCGTTCATCCGCGCCGACAGCGCCTTGATCGTCGCCGCACCGACCACGCTGTCGGCGTCCAGCACCACCATCTGGTCATAGCGCCCGCCCCAGCGGCGCACGAAATCGCCGACATTGCCCGCCTTGCGCCCCTTGTTGAAGCTGCGGCGCCGATACCAGACCGGCACCGGCGAGATGTCGCGCAGCCGGCTGATCGCCGCCATCTCCTCGAATACGGCCTGCGGCTCGTAGCTGTCCGACAGCACGAAGATCTCGGCCCGCTCGCCCAGGCCCTCGCGGTAGAGGTCGCGCGCCAGCGCCGCCAGAAGGCCAGCCGTCGCCGCCGCGTTCTCGTGATAGACCGGCATGACCACGGCAAGGCGCGCCTGGTTCGGCCCCTCCGGGTTGCGCAGCCGCCGCGCGAAGATCCCCGAGACCATCGAGGTAAAGGAAAACCCGACCCAGGTGAAGGTCAGCGCGAACAGCACCAGCAGCACCGATTGCAGCCAGGTCATGTTCGTGCCGAAGGTCAGCATCATCTGCCGCCAGCCCAGCCAGGCGATCGCCGCCGCGCCGCCAAAGGCGGTCAGCCGCGCCGCGATCGTGCCCAGGCCCGGCCAGCGGCTGTCCGGCCCCAGGGGCGGGCGGGCACGGAAATCCTGCTCGGGCATGTCCAGCGGCGCCTCGGGCGGCGTCGCCGGGCCTTCGGATTGCGGCAGGTCCAGCGCCTCCCAGCCCTCTTCCGCGGACAGAGGAAGAGGACGGTTCTGGCTGGCCGGATGCCCGCCCGGCTGGCTGTGGGTCGCGCCCATGTCGGTCACTCGCGCGTCCAGCGGGCGATCCAGGTCTCGCTGAGCGGGCCGTTCGGACCGTTCAGCACCGCCGAGAGATCGGCCAGCTTGGCGCCTTCGGGCAGGTATTCGAAGGCCAGCCGCATCCGGCCCTGCTCGGGCAGGCGCAGCAGGTAGCTGTGCCCGATCCGCCCGGCCGAGGCGCGCAGCTGCGGCACCGGATCGTCCGAGCCGAACAGTCCCAGGTCGAAATCCACGATATAGGTGCGGCCGTTGGGATTGTTGATCGCCTGGCCCGACATGGTCTCTAGCACGCGGGAAATCGGTGCGCTGTCAGGGACTTCTGCGGCAAATGTCAGAATGTAGTTGAAGTCGTAGCGATTGCCCTTGGCCAATGTGTCGGCCGGCTGCCAGAACGAGACGATATTGTCGTTGAACTCGTTCTCGACCGGGATCTCGATCAGCGTGACCGTGCCCTTGCCCCATTCGTCCTGCGGCGCGATCCAGGCCGAGGGGCGCTTTTCATACCGCGCCTCGGCATCCTTGTAGGATTCGAAATCGCGCGCGCGCTGCGCCAGGCCGAATCCCAGCGGATCGTTGTCCATGAAGGCCGAGACCTGCAAGGTGCTGTGCCCCGACAGCACCCGCCACAGCCGCTGTTCGCTGCCGGTCAGCATCTGCAACCCGTCGCTGTCATGCACCGCGGGGCGATAGTCGTCCACGCGCGAGCGGTCGGTCGGCCCGAACCAATACATCGAGGTCAGGGGCGCGATGCCTGCGTTGCGCATGTCCTGGCGCGGAAACAGCGAGACGCGGGTGTCGAAGACCGTCTCGGCGCCCGGCGTGATGCGGAACTCGAACGCGCCCGAGACCGAGCGGCTGTCGAGCAGCGCATGGACCAGCACGGAACGGTCCTGCGATCCGGGCTTGTGGATCCAGAAGCCGCGGAACAGCGGGAACTCCTCGCCCTCGGCGCTGCCGGTGCCGATGGCCAGGCCGCGCGCCGAAAGGCCGTAAAGCGTGCCGCGCGCCACGGCGCGGAAATAGCTGGCGCCCTGGAAGACCGCGATCTCGTCCATCACGTCGGGACGGTTCAGCGGCGCGCGCAGGCGGAACCCCGACCAGCCCATGTTGCCCAGCGTCTCGTAATCGACGCCATCGGGGAATTGCACCGGGTCGAAGTCGAACATGTGCGGATCGAACCGGACCGGAATCACCACCCCCTCGTCGACCAGGGCGATGTCCACCGGCTCGTGGAAGATCGCGCCCGGCGGCAGCAGGTCCAGCGCGAAATCGCGGCTGCCGGCCCAGGGGTCGCGGTCGCGGCGGAACCGGATGCCGCGATACTGGTCATAGGTCAGGTTGCCGAAGCTGCCGACCAGCTCGGCATCGCGGTATTCATAGGGATTGGCGGCCAGATCCCTGGCCATCGCGGCGACATCCTCGAAGCCGAAGGGCCTGGGCGCGGCCTCCTCGGCCGGTTCGGCGGCGGCTTCCGGCTGGGCCTCGGGGCTTTCCTGCGCCAGGGCCGCCCCCAGCGAGGCTGACAGCGCGCTGACGGCCGACACGGCCGCACCGGCAGAAAGGACAAATTCACGACGACGCATCGACCGACCCCATGTTTCGGGCAGGAAAGCCCGGAAATTCCGGGGGGATTTCGCATTGCCGCGCGCATCAGGCAAGCCTTTTCGCGCCGAAAGGCAGGGTCTTGCCGAGAGGTTGATCGGAATTGCCGCGCCAAAGGGCCGCGCCGGCCCGAAAGCCCGCGCGGCCCGATGTGCCTGCCGCCTGCCTCAGCGGTTGATTTCCCGCGTGACCTGCCCCTTGGGGCTGAGCTCGACCGCGACCGGCTCGCCCTCGGGGTTCACCGCCTGCGCCAGGACGCGCGTCTCGTCCTGCATGATCTCGCCGATGCGGCTGTAGCCGGCCGAGGTCAGCGCCATGCGCACCTCGCCCCGGTCAAGCTGGTCCGGCGACAGCGCGCCCTGGCGCTGCGGCGCGGGCGCCTCGCCGGCAGGGGCCGGTGCCTCTCCGGCGGGGGCCGGCGGCGGCATGTCGCGGCCCGGCCCGCGGTCCCAGCCGCGCTCGCCCCCGCGATCCCCGCGCGGCCCATGGTCCCAGCCCCGCGGGCCGTCGCCGCGGTGATGGCCGCGACGCATGTCCCGGCGGTCGTGGTCGTGCTTGCCCTGCCAGCCCTTGCCACGATCGCCGCCGCGCTCGGCATCGCCGCGGCCAAAGCGCATCAGCGTGCCGTCCTGGGCAAAGGCGGCGCGCACGCCCTGCTTGCCGTCGCCCTGCCCGGCCAGCATCACGCCGCGCTCGCCCGAAAACACCGCCTTCAGCCCGCCCAGCTCGCCGAAGACCGCGCTGTCGCGCACGGGCTGCGGCACCAGCTGGTCGACCAGCGCCTGCGGCAACACGCCGTCGCCCTTGGCGCGCAGCCCGCGCAGCTGGCCCTTGTCGTCCAGCATGGCGTCGATCTGCGTGCCGTCGGGCAGCTTGCCCTCCAGCCGGGTGGCGCCACGCGGGCCGCGCTTGCTGGTCACGTCGGTCAGCCCGGCATCCTGCAATACCTGCGGCAGCGCGACCGGCGCCTGGGCCTCAGCCGCGGGCGGGGGCGCGGCGGGCGTCTCTTGCGCCAGCACGGGGGCCGAGAACGCCGCCAGCAGGGCCGAAAGCGCGATCGAGGTCGAGAGTTTTCTGCTCATCTCTGGTTCCTTCCTTATCGGGGCATCCTCAGCGGCCCCGGACGAATCGGGTGATAGCCCCTGTCGCGCCAACCAAAGACCAACGACCCGTTTGGCTTTCATTTGGATTTCGCCCATTACATAGGGCCGATGAACCGCATGCGCATCATATCCCTGTCGCTTCCCGTCGCGCTGGCGCTGGGGCTGAACGCGCTGGCCGAGGATCGCGGCCACGACCGCGGCCCGCCCTGGCCCGAGGATTGGGCGCCCGAGTTCGAAAGCCTCCAGCGCCACGATTCCCGCATCCTGCCGCTCAACCGCGCCGCCGAGATCGTGGCGGAACGGTTCCGCGGCCGGCTGATCGCGGCGCGCATCGTGCCGCCCACCCCCGACGAGCGGGCGCAGGGCGTGATCCTGGTGCATGAGCTGCGCCTGCTGACGCCCAGGCGCGACGTGCTGCTGATCCGGCTGGACGCGCATAGCGGCGATTTCCTGGAGGTCGCGGGCGCGGGCCTGACCGATGCCCGCCGAAAGGGGCCGAAGCCATGAAATGCCTGATCGTCGAGGACGACCCGACCCTGTCCGCGCAGCTGGCCGCCGCCCTGCGCGACGGCGGCTTCACCTGCGACATCGCCGCCGACGGCACCCAGGGCGAATTCCTGGGCTCGACCGAGACCTACGACCTCGCGATCCTGGACCTGGGCCTGCCCGGCATGCCGGGGATCGAGGTGCTGACCCGCTGGCGCGAGGGCGGCGCGACCATGCCGGTGCTGATCCTGACCGCGCGCGGCGACTGGACCGACAAGGTGGCCGGCTTTCGCGCCGGGGCCGACGACTATGCCGTCAAGCCTTTCCGCCTGGAAGAGGTGGTGATCCGCGCCCAGACCCTGGTGCGCCGCGCCGCCGGCCATGCCCAGGCGGTGATCAAGGCCGGGCCATTGCGGCTCGACACCCAGCTGGGCGTCATCACCCGCAACGGGCTGGCGCTGAAGCTGACGGCGTTCGAAACCCGCATCCTCGCCTATCTGATCCATCACCAGAACCGCGTGGTCAGCCGCAGCGAACTGTCCGACCACCTCTATGATTCCGCCGCCGACCGCGACTTCAAGTCCATCGAGGTGGTGATCGGCCGGCTGCGCAAGAAGGTCGGCGAGGGCCTGATCGAGACCCGGCGCGGCGAGGGCTATGTGCTGAGGACCGCCGCTTGATCCTGCCGCGCGATTCGATCCGCGCCCGGCTGATCGGGCTGGCGGCGCTGCTGACCGGGGTGGCGCTGGTCGCAGGCTACCTCGCCATCGCCGCCATCCTCGAGGATTTCATCACCGGCCGCTTCGACGCCGAGACCGGGGCGGTGGCCGACGCCCTGATCGCCGGCGCCGGGATCGACGCCGAGGGCCGGCTGGTTGCCGGCCCCGCCCCGACCGATCCGCGTTTCCAGATGCCGCTGTCGGGCTGGTTCTGGCAATTGACGCAGGACGGCCAGGTGATGGCGAAATCGCCCTCGCTCTTCGACAACGTGCTGAACCCGCCCGAGGCGGATTTCCAGGGCGGCCCCGGCCTTGGCCCGGCGAACGAACCGCTGCGGGTCGCGCGCCATGTCTTCACCCTGCCCGGTTCCGCCTCGGCCCTGGCCGTGACCGTGACCGCGCCGCGGGCCGAGATCGACGCCGCCATGGCGCGGCTGCGCCGGCCGCTGGCCATCTCGCTGGCCGTGCTGGGGCTGGCGCTGGCAGCGGCCAGCCTGCTGCAGGTCGCGGCGGGGCTGCGCAGCCTCGACCGGCTCGGCCGCGACCTGCGCCGCATCCGCGCCGGCCAGGCCGAGGCGCTGCCCCTGCCCGCCGTGGCCGAACTGCGCCCGGTCGCGGCCGAGATCAACGCGCTGCTGGAACAGAACCGCGCCGTGCTGGCCCGCGCGCGCGAGCATGTCGGCAACCTGGCGCATTCGCTGAAGACGCCGCTGGCGGCGCTGGACAATGCGCTGCCCCCAGACCATCCCGGCCACGCGCTGATCGCGCGCATGGACCGCCAGATCGGCTGGCACCTGCGGCGCGCGCGCAGCTCGGCCGCGCCGCGGCTTCTGGGCCAGCGCACGCCGGTCGCGCCGGTGATCCAGGACATCCTGCTGGTGCTGGGCGGCCCGATCCGCGAGACCGGCCTGCGCGTCGAGGTCCGCGCCGAGGCCGATCCCGCCTTCGCCGGCGAGCGGCAGGATCTCGAGGAGATGATCGGCAACCTGGTCGAGAACGCGGTGAAATGGGCTTCCTCGGCGATCCGCATCACCGCGCGGACCCAAGGCGACCAGCTGCACATCCTGATCGAGGACGACGGCCCCGGCATGTCGGATCAGGATCATGCCCTGGCGCTGACCCGCGGCGCCCGGCTGGACGAGGCCGGCCCGCCGGGCACCGGCCTGGGCCTTGCCATCGTCGCCGACCTGGCGGCGCTGCATGGCGGCGCGCTGACGCTGGACCGCGCGGCGCTGGGGGGCTTGCGCGCGGGATTGCGGCTGCCGGGGGCTGCCGCGCCGGCAGCGCGGCGCGGCTAGATTCCCCTTGCCTCGCATGGCGCGCCGGCCTATCCCGGCTCGGCCTGGAAGCGTGGCCGAGTGGTTTAAGGCTCTGGTCTTGAAAACCAGCGTGGGGGAGACTCCACCGTGGGTTCGAATCCCACCGCTTCCACCATTCCATCAATAAAACAGTGGCTTGTTGAAGAATGCTGAGAAAACCGGGTCGCTCTCCCGGCCCGCCGGTCGAGGCCGAAACGGACTCGCCTTATCGCGGCGCGATGCAGGTGGTGCCGGGCGGGACCGCTGGCTGGCACGCATGATAGGAGCGACAAGAAAGCCGGCCAGCCCTGTGTAGCGCGTCAAAAAAACGCCACCAGACACCAGCCGCTCAAAGCGCATTAAACCCATGTTTCTGTCGCGTTACACCCTGCGTCGGCCGGGGGCTGTTCATCCCCCTTGGTCGAGGGGACATCCCCAGCGACCCGATCTTCGTGTTCGATGCCTGTCCTATGCCTTCAATTTCGAGCCGTTGGAACCGGCCCCTGCACCCTACGGCCGCGGGGGTGTTGGCGGTGGCAAGGATGGCCGCCAGTGCAGGGCCGAGCGCGGGGCGCAAGCGTCCAGAAACGCCGCACTGGCCCCGGCCAGCGGGACCGGCCTTCCCGCCCCGATCGCCTTCCCGAACCAGCCCGGCAAGCGCGTCGCAGCTCGGCTTCGGCCTTCAGAACGCGGGTTCCAGCACCCTGCGCAGCATCGAACGCGCCCGGTTCACGCGGCTCTTGATGGTGCCGATGTCGCAGTCGAGGATGCGCGAGGCGTCCAGGTAGCTCTCGCCAAGCGCGCCGACCAGCACGATCGCCTCGCGGTAATGCACCGGCATCGCGCGCAACGCCGCCTGCAACTCGCGAGCCTGCAGGTGCCATTCCTGGTCCGGCTTGACCTGCGGCGCCAGCGAGGCGCAATCCGGCGCCCCGGTGCGCTCGCGCGCGGCTTTCCGGCAATTGGTGAAGAAACGGTTGCGCATGATGGTGAACAGCCAGGCCCGCATGTTGGTGCCCGGCCGGTAGCGGTGGACGTTCTCGATGGCGCGCAGCAGGGTCTCCTGGACCAGGTCCTCGGCATCCGGGACCGACCGGCACAAGGCGCGCGAATAGGCCCGGAGCGCTGGGATATGGCCGAGTATGTCGTCCGACATGACGGTCCTTCGCAATCCTCGAGGTGACGGCGGAGAGTCAATGCGGGCCAGGAAGGATGGTTCCGTGCGAAATCGCCGGATCGGCAGGAACCGGCCGGGCCTAGCGCAGGCCCCCGCCCGCGCTGCCATTGCCGCCGCCACCATTGCCGCCGCCCTTGCCGGCGCGGCGATGCCGGGCCTCGTCGAGCGCCGTCTCGAGCCGCCGCGCCAGTTCGCGCAGCCGCGGCGAGATCGGTTCCCTCTCCGTCTGCGCCAGCAGCTCGGACAGGGCCTTGTCGAGTTCGGGATCGACGATGGGGCTGCTTTCACCGTTGGCCATCAGGATCTCCATGTTCCACGCAACTGATCTATTTTAATCGAATGCCGCCGCTTGGCGAGCCTTCCCCCGCTGCATATTCCGACAGTGTTGCAGAACGGGGCGCGAATTCCCGCTCACATTCGGGCGATGCCCGCCGCCGCCTTGCCTTCCGAGGTGCCCTCGCGGCCGGCCGGTTCGGCAGCGGCCGGCGCGCCGTTTCCTGCGGGAACATCCCACGCCGGGGGCGATCACATGGCGCGGGAGGCCGGGACATCCAGAAACGGGTCCGGAAAAGCAGACCAGCCGCAGGACGCGACCGAGGACGCCGAGACGGCAGGCGGGGGCCAAACCAACTCGGGCCGGGACGCGAAGGACGACAGCTTCGCCAGGCCGCGCGAGCCTCACCGGGCCCTGCGCGCGCTGCTGGGCGAATGCGCCGAGGCCGCCGAGCGGTCCGGGCCGGACCAGCGCGGCCGCAAGACTGCCGCTGAAGCGGATGTCCGCCGGCCCGGCCCCATCCCTGGCCCCCGCTCTGTCCCCAGCCTCGCAGGCGCGGCCAGCCGGTGGCGCGCCAGCATCCGCGGCAGGACCGGTGCATGGGCCCTCCGTCGAGGAGGTGATGCGCAGCGTGTCGAGACGCGCGCCCTCGATGCGCTGGGTGGGCGCGAGCGACGAGATGATCCAGCTGTCGACGACCGAGCCGATGGTGGAGCCGATGAAGCCGCCGATCGTGGCGGCGCAGACGCCGAGGATCGCGCCGCCGATGGCGGCGCCGGCGACGCCGAGAACGAGGGTGGCCATGGCAGATGCTCAGCGTTGCGGGAACACGAAGGCGAAGGCGATCCGCCGCCGCCAGACAGAGGTGAGTGGCTCCTCGATCACACCCAGCCGCTCGTAGGCGTGGAGGAAGGTGCCAGGCCCGGTGAGGATCCCGACATGCTTGGCGATGGCGCGGGGCTTCATCCGGAAGAGGACCAGCGCGCCGGGTTCGGCCGCCGCAGGGTCCACTTCGATCATGATGCGCCGCGCGCCCTCCGCCAGCACCTCGCGCGGGCCGGTCTCGCCCCAGTCGCGGCCGTAGGGCGGGATCGGGAACGGCTCGGGGCCGACGAGTTCGCGCCAGACCCCGCGGGCGAGGCCGAGACAGTCGCAGCCCACGCCGCGCAGGCTGGCCTGGTCGTGGTAAGGTGTGCCGAGCCAGGATCGCGCCGTCGCGATCACCCTGTTCGGCTCGGCCCCGCGCGGAGCGCACTCTTCCGGTAGGCTCGTCACAGCACGCTCCCGTCGTGCCCGCCGTCCCTCGTCGCGTAGCGGAGAACGGCATCCTGACCGGGGATATGCGGGAAGCCCCGGAAGTTGGCGACATTGGCAAACTTCACGCCACAGTTCACCGGCTGGGAAGGTGTCGGCGATGCCTACGGCAACCCCGTTCCCGTCACATCGGAAGGCATCGACGCGCTTCTCGATATCTGGCCGGTGTTCGAGGCCTTCCAGACCCGCTGTCTCGCGCCGCACCCGATGCTGGACGTGGGGGCCTGCAAGGACATGGAAACGGCGGCCGTTCAAGGCCGCCCACTCACCTTGATGAGACAACGCAACAGGAGACGATAGCCGCCACGCGCCAGGTCGTTCGCCATCGCGTGCCGTCCGGCGCGATGAGGCCGGTGGCCATCACGCCCCGTTTCGTGGATCTGGCAAAGAGCGGGCGACGGGCGCTCAGGCCCGAGCGCGTCGCAATGCCTGCGGCGGCTGGGCTCGGCGAGCAGGAAAGCGCCCGAGCAGACGCTGGCGATGCGCCGGGCCGTCACGCTCCTCAGCTCAGGCGACGATCTGCTGCGCTGCCGCCATCGAGCGGATGATCTCGCCGCCCGAGACGAGGATTGTATCGAAGGGGCCGTCGCGCAACGGCTCGGCCGCGAGGCTGAGGCCGAAGGAGCTTTCCACGCGCGCCGTCGCGCGGCAGATGCCCGGTGCCATGCCCCTGAGCTGGTAGCTGCCCGGCCGGAAGCGCTCCGCCATCTCGAAGGCTGCGGTCGGGCCGGCCGCGTCGAGCAGTTGAAATCCCGGATGGAGCACAATGGCGATATTGCGCATCATGGCAGTTTTTGCCGGATTTATGTCATTTCAGCCATGATCGGCCCGCGGTAAGATCAGGTCAACCTGGAACCCGGAGGACCAAAGTGAGAAAACGCATGGTTGCCATGTGGGGACTCATCGGGGCCGTCATCGTCGTGGCGGGTGGCTTCGGCCTGTGGCTCGCGGCGTTGCCGTCCGATATGGCGGCATCCGCGCCGCCGGTGCCTGCCTCCGAGACGGCGGCGATGCTGGACGCGCTCCAGCCCTCCAGGAAGCGGCGGCCGGTCATCGCCGTCATCGGCCTCAACGATGCGACCGAGACGACGGACTACGTGGTGCCGACAGGAATCCTGCGGCGCGCCGACGTGGCCGATGTGCTGATGCTGGCGGCCGGCCCTGGTCCGGTCCATCTCTATCCCGCGCTCAACGCGGTCGAGCCGGATGCGACGATCGCCGAATTCGACGCTGCGCACCCGGACGGGGCGGACTATGTGATCGTGCCGGCAATGAGCCGCGACGACGATCCCGCCGTGCTGGCATGGCTGCGGCAGCAATCGGACAAGGGCGCCATCGTCATCGCTGTCTGCGCCGGGGCCAAGGTCGTCGGCGCGGCCGGCCTGCTCGACGGCAGGCGCGCCACGACACACTGGTACTACCTGAAGGACCTGCTTCGGCGCAGCCCGACCATCGAGTATGTCGCACCGGCGCTTCGTGATCGACGGAAACGTCGCGACGACCACCGGCATCACCGCATCCGTGCCCATGATGCTGACCCTGATCGAGGCCGTCGCCGGCCGCAAAAAGGCAGAGGCCGTGGCCCAGGATCTCGGCGTCGACCGCTGGGACGCGCGGCATGCGAGCAGCGCATTCAGGTTTAGCCGCTCGTTCGCCACCACTGTTCTGGGCAACCTGGTCGCCTTCTGGAACCGCGACGCGTTCGGGATCGCCCTGGAACCGGGCATCGACGAGGTTGCGTTGGCTCAGGTCGCCGATGCCTGGTCGCGGACCTATCAGTCGAAGGCCGTCACCTTCGCTGCCTCGACGTCCGCCATCGTGACGGCGAACGGCATTCGCATCCTGCCCGGCCAGGTTGCGGAGGCCTGGCCGCAGGAGCACACCGTCTCGATCTTCCCGGACCGGCGACCCGAAGCTGCCCTCGACCTCAATCTTCAGGCGATCGCCGGGCGATATGGCCAGCGCACGGCCAGGGTGGTGGCCATGCAGCTTGAATATCCTTGGGCTGAGACTGTGCCATGAAGGATTCGCGGAACTTGCCGGGTCGCGCATCTGCACGTCCCCTGGCTGACGCTCGGCTTCCATCGCGGCGGCGATGCCATCCGCAGCTGAAAAGGTGAAGGGGTCAGCGGCCGCAGGTCGATCGCGGTCCTGGCCCGACAGACAGAAGGAATATCGACATGTCGCTCGCCCAAGTCCAGAACTTTGCCATCTCGCTCGACGGTTTCGGCACCGGGGAAGGCCTGAGCCGCGATCGCCCGTTCGGCCATGCGGACGAAAGGCTCCACGAATGGATGTTCAAGACCCGATGGTGGCGGGAGAGAACTGGCCGACAGGGTGGAACCGGCGGCATCGACGACGCGCTCGTTCGCCAGCACGACACCGGCATCGGCGCCGAGATCATGGGCGCCGGCAAATACGGCTTCCCCGGATGGCAGGACGATCCCGACTGGAAAGGTTGGTGGGGTTCCAGCCCGCCGTTCCACACGCCGGTCTTCGTCCTGACCCATCACATCCGCCCGCCGATCGAGATGGAGGGCGGCACGACGTTTCACTTCATCGATGCCTCGCCCGCCGAGGCGCTCGCGATGGCGCGCGAGGCCGCAAAGGGCCAGGGCGTGCGGATCGGCGGCGGCGCGACCGTCGTGCGCGACTTCTTCGCCGCCGGCCTGGTCGACCACGCCCATGTCGCGGTGGTGCCGATCCTGCTCGGCCGCGGCGTCCGGCTGTGGGACGGTCTCGAAGCCCTGGAGCACAGCTATGAGATCGAGGCGGTCTCGTCGCCGAGCAGGGTGACGCATCTGACATTCACGCGCCGAGGTCTGTAAACCACGGTCCCCCGGTGGCCGACAGCCGGGCGAAACCGGGCATCAGTCCGCGCTGCGCAATGAATCCGTCATCAGCTTGAAGCCGCGCGCACCGGCAGCAACGCCGGCCACTATCCGTTCCGGTCCTTCGTTCATTGGCGCGACGACCTCCAGGAATGGCAAGCCCCGAAACAAGTACTGCCAGCAATACGGCATGGAAGAGGTAGTCCGCCGGCGAGCGTAATGCCCTGTCTTTCGCTGACGGCCGCCCTCGCCCGGCGCCATGCGGCCTCTACCGCAAGCAGAACAAAGCCGCGGTCGACCAGGTCGAGCATCGAGATCGGCTCTCCGCTGCGCTCGACCACCAAATGCGGCGCACGTGTGCCGGGCCGGCCCGACAGTTCGGCGACCGGCTCGAAGGGACGATCCGGCGGCGGACCTTCCGGCACGATCGCACCCGTGTCGTAGCGCTGCCCGAACACGATATCGTAGTCGTCCACGATGGCGACGGCAGGCGGCAGCCGCCCCGCAGGACCCTTGAACCACTGCTGCAAGCGGGCAAGCGCCTGCGCCACCGTCGCGGCGATCACCGACCGGCGCTCCGCGTCGTAGCTGTCAAGCAGGCCGGCATCCGCCTCGCCCCGGACGACCATGGCGAGCTTCCCGGCCAGGTTGTGCGCGTCGTGGATGCCCGAATTGCCCCCGAATGCCCCGGTCGGCGGCATGAGGTGCGCGGCGTCGCCGACCAGAAAACAGCTACCCGCGGAAGCGCTTGGCGACGCATGCCGCCATCTCCCAGAACCGCGCGTCGACCAACCCCGCCTTGATGCCGGATCGGCCGGCCGCCTTTTCGACGAGTTCCCGGCAACGGTCGCGGTCGAAATCCTCCGGTCGCTCGCCTTTCTCTGGAAAATACTGCAATGCCACCAGTCAGCGCCCGCCAGGACGCAGCGTGACGGTGGCGTTGAGGTCGGTAACGAAGCAGGAGGTGAAGCGCTCGCCGCCGATCTCGGAAGACAAGTCGGTGTCGAAGATGATGTTCATCCAGTGCTGCAACACGCCCGGACCGCTTCGGCCGATGCCGAACATCTCGCGGAGCCTGCCGCCGGCACCGTCGGCGGTGATCAGATAGTCGGCGACCGCCGTTTCCTCCTTCCCGGTTTCGCGATTTCGGATGACGGCGCGAACACCGGCGGCGTCCTGCTCGAAGGACAAGCGCTCGCTGCTGAAGCGAATGTCCGCACCCAGCCTCTCTGCGCAATGCTGCAGGATCGGTTCCAGAACGTACTGGTCGCAAGTCGCAGGCTGCGTGAGGCTGTAGGGGCTGGCACCGGGCCATGGCACCATCGCATATCTGGATCGGCAAGGCTTCTTCCCCGCACAATGCCGCCCCCTGCTGGTCACCGGAGCGTTTGGCGCGGATCTCCGCCTCCAGCCCGAGGCCGCGGAATATCTCCATGCTGCGGGGCGAGATGCCGGCGAATTTGTACTGGATCGACGTGTCGGCATGGCGCTTCACCACCATGCAGCCGATACCCTGATGGGCGAGAAGTGCTGCGGCCGTCAGGCCGTTCAGGCCGCTGCCGACGATCAGGACAGGGATATGCGTGCTCATGGGCTTCTCCCGTGCTTGGCATAAACGGGTTCGCCTCCGGCAGAGCCGGGTCACGTGCTGCCGGCATTTCTTTTGACTAACAAAATCATTTGACCATTCAAAGTATGCCAAGACATTGAAGCAAGGCGAAACCGAAGATGACGACACGCCCTCACGACGCGCCGGACCCTGCCACCGAGGCTTGGCGCTGTTTGATTTTCTGATGCGTTCGGCGCCGCAGCTTCTTGAGGCGCAGCAAAGCCATGAACTGACACCGAACCATTCCCGCGCCCTGTTCTCGCTCGACGCGGATGGCAAGCCGATCGGGGTGTTGGCGCGCGAATGGGGCTGCGACCCTTCGACTGCGACATGGTTGGTGGACCGGCTGGAGCGATCCGGCCTGGCCGACCGCGTTGCGTTGCGTTGCCCAGCGATCGGCGGGTGAAGCTCGTGCGAGCAACCGAAAAGGGAAGCGCGACGAAGGACGATTTGCAAGCGGCCTACTATCGTCCCCCGGCCGAGATCGCAAAGCTATCGCCAAGCGATCTCGATGCGCTCATCCGCATTTGTCGGAAGCTGCAAGATGGGTAAGAGGGTGCTTCGGCATCAGGTGCGCGTCGACGCCGCGCGGATCGAAGTCATGCTCGCAAGCTCCACCCATCCGCGCCTCACAGCTGCCGCCGTGCGGGAACTGGGAGCGCAGCCGGCTCCGGCTCGTAAAGCACGACTATCGGCAGGATCACGTCCGGGCTTTTGCGCAACGCGTCGAGGTGGCCGACGATGCAATCTACATCAGGCAGAAAAAGCGCCCTGTTGCGGACGCTGATAGCCACCAAGGGAGCGAAATGGCGGGAATCGGCGTTCCCGGTTTTATACCGAATTGGCGGAGGGGACGGGCCTGACGTCGAACCTTCTCCACTGATTTACTTTACAAAGCAATGACTTACGTGCGTTTCCGTCAGCCGTCCGGCTGCCTTACCAATAAAATCCGAAGGACCTGAACCGCGGTTGAGCCTGTGGCGACGTCAGTGCGGGCATCGCGTGCCCGGCCATCGGCGGGACGGAAAGCGTTCGGCTGGGGGCCAGCGCGCGGAGCCTCGCGATCCGGCTTTCCACCGGCGGATGCGTCCGCAGCAGCGAGGGTTCGGGGATGCGTCTGCCGGGCAGGAAGATGTCCTCCCAGAACCGGCCGACGCGGCGCTCGAGCTTGCCGAGCGCGCCGATCAACCCCTCGGGGTCGCCGGTCAGGTCCGCCGCCACCCGGTCTGCATCGTATTCGCGGGTGCGCGACAGCCCGAGCTGGATCAGCGCCATCAGCGTGGGCGCGAAGATCAGGAGCACCACGACCGACCAGGGCACATGGACCATGCCCGCCATCACGAGCGGCAGGTTCACCAGCACAAGCAACTGTCCCATCCAGCTTGCCAGCGACACCAGCCGCGACATCACATCTGCGAGCCCCATGATCCAGAGGTCGCGATGGGCGATGTGGCCGATCTCGTGCGCGAGGACGCTGGCAAGTTCGCGGCCGTCGAGGATCTCGAGCAGCCCGTCGGTGACGCAGATCGTGCTGTCCTCGGGGCTGCCCATGGCAAAGGCGTTCGGCAGCCGGCTCGGGACGCGATAAAGCGCTGGGGTGCGCGGCAGGCCGGCGCGGCGCGCGAGCTCGGCAAGTGCTGCGATGAGACCGGGGGCCTCGCGCCCCGTCAGACGCTGGGCGCGATAGGCCGACAGCAGCATTCGTCGGGACAGGTCGGGGGCCAGAAACAGGCCGGCGACCATGCCGAGCGCGACGAGCAGCCCCGTTCCGGGCCCCAGGATCACGGTGACCGAAACCCAGGCGAGCGCCGCCATGAGTCCGAGCAGCAGCGCCGATTGCACGAGATTGAGCAGACGGTGGCGGGCGGAGGTCGCGGTCATGTCGTCGTACGGTCTCCGAGTTCGCGCCGGTCCTGATCGCGCACCAGCCAGTGGACAGCGCCCAGTGCAAGCGCTGCGGCGGCGAGTGCGGCAATCTTTGCCGGCTCCGTCTCGCCGAGGTCCAGGATGATGAATTTGCGCGCGAGGGCGAGGAGCGCGATCAGCACGATCGTGCGGACTTGGAGGATCCCGAAGCTGCGTTCGGTCGCAACAAGAAGGGAGCGCTTGAACTCGAGCGCGATCACTACGGTGAAGATCATGCCGAACACCACCTGGAAGGTGGCGTAATCGAGAGTGTCGAATGCCCCCAGAATCAAGCGGTTCACGACTTCGCGCAGCAGCGCCCAGACCGACGCCACGACGATCGCCGCAATGATGACGCTGAGGACGATGATGACAACTTGCTCGAACTTCTCGTAGAGCGTCATCGCCGACCATTGTTCACGGGTCAGCCTGGATGGTTTCAGGTCTTTCATCAGTACCCCTCGAAGTTCCCCCCGGAATAGACAAGCTCTCCCTGGCTTGGCCGCAGACCGGGATCATTCGGGAGTTCTTTACCTGCGATGGAGCCAGGAACCAATTGTTATGTTTCGAGAACCGGGACTCTGGTCCCAGACTGTCGATCGTTCCTCAGTCTTCATGCGAAAGAGCCCCGC
The DNA here is from genome assembly GCF_000763885.1 of Paracoccus versutus. Classification (GTDB taxonomy): domain Bacteria; phylum Pseudomonadota; class Alphaproteobacteria; order Rhodobacterales; family Rhodobacteraceae; genus Paracoccus; species Paracoccus versutus. The sequence continues at coordinate 43,779 of NZ_JRKO01000007.1, forward strand.
CGCCGGTCTCGTTTGCGGCGGGGCTCCATCAGAGGTTCTCTTTTAGTTGAAGATGCGGGTTCGAAGTTCCTCGAACCGGGTCGCAATCGTTTCGAAGATCCCTCCGGTATCCTCCTGCGCCTTAATCTGACGGTCCAACTCATTCAGCGCCTCATGCAGATCCTCGAAATCGCTTTCGCGGCCGTAGCCGAGCGCTTCGGCGATTTCGATTTCCTGGCGTGCCGCCGCAACATAGTCGGCGGCCGTCAGATCGGCACCTTCAGTAGCGGCTTTGTCGTTTGCTTCAGTAGCGGCTTTGTCGTCTGCCGCCTTACCGTCGTCATTGAGCAGAGCTTTGGCCTTCTCGATCATCGCCACGGCTCTGAGCGGAGGCAGGGCGATCACTGTTTCGGTCACCACCTGGGTGCTCAGTGCGGCGTTGAGAACCGTCATCGCTTCGTCGGTCTTTCCTTCATCAAGCAGTGCCGTCGCTGCGAGGATCGCGTCGGGATAGGTCGCAAGCGGCAGGCTGGTTGTCCGGATGACAACCTCGGACGCGAACTCGCTCAGCAGCGGTCTCGCTTCCTGGAACTTCCCATCGTCGACCAAGTCCGCGATCTGTTTGCCGAGTCCTCGGACGGCTTCGACGCTGCCCAGAACGTCATAGGTGAAATGATTGACCGATACGGGCGCCAAAGCGAGATCCGGTTCACGCGCGACGACGGTCTCGAGCTTCCCCGTGGCCAACGCGAGCGCAGCAATCGCCGCATCTGTATCGCCCTTCTCGATCGCGGCGATCGCAGCGTTCGTTTCATCGAGCGCGTCGACCGCCTCCTGGATCAGGGCGGTGCGTTTATCGGCGAACTGTGAATCGGTTTCGGCGGTCACGCTCTCTTGGACCTGCTCCCGGTTGACCGCCTGCGCTTCAGCCTCCGCCTGAGCCGTATCCTGAGACCAGGAAGGGCCGGCGCTGACAATCAGCAGGGCCAAAGCTGTTCCCGCGTAAAGATTCCTGAGTTTCATCGGTCTGTTCCTTTCGGCTGTGATTGGTTCTACGGCGGTTTCGCCGCAGAGTTGGCACGATCAATGCCCGGCTCAGGCCTCCTTGACCGCGATTTTCCTGACCTTGGCCTGGGCTTCGGGCGTTTGCGGCAGCTTGATCGTCAGAACCCCGTTCTTGAAGGATGCCTCCGCCTTTTCGCCATCCACACCGGGGGGGAGCGGGATTGTCCGATAGATCGCGCCGTAGCTGCGCTCGGACAGATAATACCCTTTTTTCTCCTCCTGGCGCTCGATCTTCTTCTCGCCCTTCACAGTCAACATGTCATCGTTGACCGTCACCTCGATGTCCTTCATCTCCATGCCCGGCAGCTCGATCGACACTTCGATCGCCTTGTCGGTCTCGACCACGTCGGATTTCGCTTCGCCGCTGCCAAAGGGCCATTCGAAATGACCGACCCGGTTCCAGAAGTTCTCGAACACATGGTTCATTTCGCGCTGGAGTGTCGCGATCGGGTTGTCTTCGCTGCTCTTGGCATCTGGCGCGCCGTCCTTGCGCGCCCAGGGAATGAGGTCTTTGATCTGCAAGATATGGTCTCCTTCGGATTTCAGGCGCCCTTGACGGCGATCTTTTTCGGCTGCGCTTCAGGGGCTCGGGGGAGCGTCAGGTTGAGGACAGCTCCACGCATCTCGGCTTCGATCCTGTCGGGGTCGAAGTCCTCGGAAAGCGTGAAGGCACGCTCGAAATCGCCCTCGCCATATTCGGCATGGGCAAGTTCGAGGTTTTCCGGCCGCACCGGGTCAACCTTGCCGCGGATCGTCAACACGCGATTTTCGAGCGTGATTTCGACCGCATCGGGAGCGACCCCAGGCATTTCAAGCATCATGGAGACGCCCTGATCGGTCTCGACGATATCGGTCAACGGACGGTAGATGCGTCCGCCGCCGGTGGTTTCGGGCGAGTCGGTCGGCGTCTTTTCGGCGGCTTGCGTGATGTCGGTGCTCATCGTGCCAGCTCTTCTCAGGCTGCCTTGATCTCGATTTTCTTCGGCTTTTCTTCCTCGGGCCGGGAGATGACGATCCGCAATACGCCGTTCGTCATCCTCGCCTCGACCTTGTCATCCGAGGTCGCGAACGGCAGGCGTATAGCGCGGGAAAACCTGCCGTAACCGCGTTCGTTGCGGTGCCAGCGCGCACCGTCGGGAACCTCGGGCGCCTTGCGTTCGCCCGAAAGGGTCAGGACGCTGTCCTTGACCGAAATCTCAATGTCGCCCGGTTCGATGCCGGGAAGTTCAGCGGTGACTCCAACGGCCTCAGGGCCTTGCCAGACATTCACCGCCGGGAACGCCGCGCGGGACGGCGGCCAGAAACCACGGTCGAGATCGCGCATCATGGAGCGCATCAGCGCAAAGGGATCGCTGCGGCGCAGATATGTCGGGTAGAGCATTGCTGGCCTCCTGTTGCTGATCGATGCCCCCGAACCGTCGGCATGGACGGACCGGGCAACGGTGCCGGCCGGATGTGGGTTCGGAGACCGCCTATCAAGATAGGCGGTTCCATTTATTATGCAAGCATATATGGTGCATGCATTGCGCATTGGATGGAGAGCAGTCTATCCTGTTTCTCATGCAGTGGAGGAAGGATACCCATGATCTCTTCTGATCTTGCCCTGATCGGGACGACGATCCACCGGGTCGCGCAGCTCATCCAGCAGCGGATCGACAACGAGATCGGCGACAGCGGCCTGACCCGCCTGTCCTGGATGGCGGCGACACATGTCGAGGATTCGCTCGGGCTGACCATCGGCGATCTGGCCGGGCGGCTGGAGGTAGGCCGGGCCACTGCGGGCCAGCTCGTCGATCGCATGGTACAGGGCGGTTGGGTCGAGCGGTGGCCCTCGCCCGACGACCGGCGGTCGCAGATCGTCACGGCAACACCTAAGGCCAGGGCGATGCTGGAGGAACTCGCGCCGCGGCAGTCGGCGCTCGAAGATGAAATCCTGCAGGATCTGTCGGCGGACGAAAGGCGCATTCTGCTGGCGCTGCTCGAGCGGATCAAGTCGCGGCTTTTACGCTAGAGGGGGGCGAATAGGTATGGAAAGGAAGACCGAATACAACATCTGGTACTGGGTGGTGGCTTTCATAGCCGTGCTTTTCATCCAGAACCTGATCGCCGGCTGGCAATCCGTCGCGCCGATCAGCTACAGCCAGTTCGAGAAGTATCTCGCTGACGGGAAAATTTCCTCTGTCGCGGTCGGGGCAGACACTATCACAGGCACCTTCGCCGAACCGGTCGACGGCAAGAAGCAGTTTGTGACGACCGTAGTGAATCCCGCAATCCTGGAGCGGATAGACCGGTCAGGTATCGAGATCACTGGCGTTCCGCAAAACACTTTTCTCGGCACGCTGATTTCCTGGGTGGCGCCAGCGCTTGTCTTCTTCGGAATCTGGATGCTGCTGTTCCGCAAGTTCGCCGACAAGCAGGGTTTTGGCGGCTTCATGCAGGTCGGCCGCAGCAAGGCCAAAGTTTACATGGAAAAGGAAACCGGCGTCAGCTTCGCCGACGTGGCCGGTGTGGACGAGGCCAAGGCCGAGCTCGAGGAGGTCGTGGAGTTCCTCAGGAACCCCGCCGAATACGGAAAGCTGGGCGCACATATCCCCAAAGGCATATTGCTCGTCGGGCCGCCGGGAACCGGCAAGACGCTTCTGGCGCGCGCGGTGGCAGGCGAGGCCGGCGTGACCTTCTTTTCGATCTCGGGATCAGAGTTCGTCGAGATGTTCGTGGGCGTCGGTGCCGCACGGGTGCGCGACCTGTTCGAGCAGGCCCGGAAATCGGCCCCGGCAATCATCTTCATCGACGAACTCGACGCTCTTGGGAGGGCGCGCTCCTCCGGCCAGATTGCCGGTGGCCATGATGAGCGTGAGCAGACGCTGAACCAGCTTCTGACCGAGCTCGACGGCTTCGACCCTGCAGTGGGCATCGTGCTCCTGGCCGCCACCAACCGACCCGAGATTCTCGACCCCGCGCTGCTGCGTGCGGGACGCTTCGACCGTCAGGTGCTGGTGGACCGGCCCGACAAGACGGGGCGTGTGCAGATCTTGAACGTGCACATGAAGAAAGTGACGCTCGCCCCAGACGTCGATGCCGAGAAGGTCGCAGCTCTTACTCCCGGCTTTTCCGGCGCGGATCTTGCCAATCTCGTCAACGAGGCAGCATTGCTCGCCACGCGCCGCAAGGCTGATGCGGTGACGATGGACGACTTCAACAATGCGTTGGAACGCATCATCGCCGGGTTGGAAAAGAAGAACCGCGTGCTCAATCCGCGCGAACGCGAGATCGTGGCGCACCACGAGATGGGGCACGCGCTGGTGGCGATGGCTCTGCCGGGGGTGGACCCGGTGCACAAGGTCTCGATCATACCGCGCGGGATTGGCGCGCTCGGCTACACCATCCAGCGCCCGACCGAGGACCGCTTCCTGATGACGCGGGAGGAACTCGAAAACAAGATCGCAGTCCTGCTTGGCGGGCGCGCAGCAGAGAAGATCATCTACGATCATGTCTCGACCGGGGCGGCGGACGATCTGGTCAAGGCGACCGACATCGCCCGCGCCATGGTCGCGCGGTACGGGATGGACGAAGAACTCGGGCATGTCAGCTACGACAGCGATCGGCCCGGCTTTCTCGGCACCGGCGACCAGTCGTCCTGGCTGAACCGCCGTTACAGCGACGCCACTGCCGAGCGGATGGACGCGAAGGTGCGCGACATCGTGGATGGCGTGTTCAAGCGCACCCTCACCCTTCTTGAAACCAATCTGGATCTTCTCGAGCAATCGGCGCAGGATCTCCTGCAAAGAGAGACACTGGACGAGCCCGATCTTGTGGCAATTGGGGCCAAGTTGAAAAGAACGGAAGCGGTCGCTGCGTGACACTGTCACTGGCGCAGATGATCGGCGAACAACCCTGACTGGATAATGAAAACGGAGAAGACGAATGGCAAACGGAGCTTGCGATATTTGCGGTCGCCCGGCGACGGCGCGCGTGCGCGCCTCGGTGAACGGCAGGGTTCAGAACATGGAGCTGTGCGATCAGCACTACAGCGAAATGGCGCGCCGGTCGGGGCGCAGCGCCTCGCCGCTTGAGTCCCTGTTCGGACGGCGTTCCCTTCTTGACGAATTCTTCGGCGAGAGCGGTTTCGGCAGCCTCTTTGGTGACAGTCCGCTGCGAGGCGGCACGCTCGGCTCTATGGGTGATGGCGATGACGCTGTCGTCGACGCCACTGTCGGCGAGCGCGCGCCGCGGCGTGGATCGCGGCGCGGCGGCGGACGCACCATCGCCGACCGGCTGAGCGAACAGGGCAACAAGCTGCTGCAGGATGCAGCACAGAAGGCCGGGGAATTCGGGCGCAGCGAGGTCGATACCGAACATCTGCTTCTGGCATTGACCTCGTCTGACGTCGTCAAGACGATCCTGGAACAGTTCAAGGTCGATGTGGACGATCTGCGCCGCCAGATCGAGAAGGAAGCGAAGCGTGGAGACGCCAAGACGGAAGGCGAAATCGGCGTAAGCCCTCGCCTGAAGGACGCGCTGAACCGGGCCTTCATCGCCTCGAACGAACTCGGCCATTCCTATGTCGGTCCCGAGCACCTTCTGATCGGACTTGCCGAGGAAGGTGAAGGCCTGGCCGCGGCGATGCTGCGCAAGCTGGGGTTGACGCCGCAGGCGCTGCGTCAGCAGGTGACGAAGGTGGTCGGCAAGGGAGCCGAGGAAGGCCGCGTCGAGACTCCGTCGAACACCCCCGATCTCGACCAGTTCAGCCGTGACCTGACGAAGCTTGCCCGCGATGGCAAGCTCGATCCCGTCATCGGCCGCGCCCGCGAGATCGAGACGACGATCGAAGTGCTGGCCCGCCGGAAAAAGAACAACCCGGTGCTGATCGGCGAGCCCGGCGTGGGCAAGACCGCCATCGTCGAGGGACTTGCACAACGGATCGTCGCGGGCGAAGTGCCCGAGGCGCTGCGCGACAAGCGGCTGGTCGAGCTCAACATCAACTCGATGGTGGCCGGGTCGAAGTATCGCGGCGAGTTCGAGGAGCGAGTCCAGAAGATCCTCAAGGAGATCACCGAGGAGAAGGACAGCCTGATCCTGTTCATCGACGAGATGCACACCATCGTCGGCGCCGGCCAGGGCGGTGGCGAAGGTGGTCTCGACATCGCCAACACCTTCAAGCCGGCGCTGGCGCGGGGCGAGCTGAACCTGATCGGCGCGACGACGCTCAACGAGTACCAGAAATACATCGAGAAGGACGCGGCGCTCGAGCGACGGTTCCAGCCGGTTTATGTGGACGAGCCCACGGTCGCACAGACGATCATGATTCTGCGCGGGCTGCGCGACACGCTCGAAAGCCACCACAAGGTGACGATCACCGATGAGGCGATCATCGCCGCCGCGGAGCTTTCGGATCGCTATATCACCGGTCGCTTCATGCCCGACAAGGCGATCGACCTGATCGACCAGGCCGCGGCGCGGGTGAAGATCTCGGCCACTGCGCGGCCCGTGGACGTGCAGGAACTCGAAGCCGAGGTCGCGCAGATCAAGCGCGAACAGGACTATGCCGCAGCCCGCAAGCAATTCGACCGAGCAGCAGAACTGAAGAAGGAGCTGGAGCAGAAGCAGAAGGAGCTGGACGAGCTTCTGGAGATCTGGAAGCGCGATCAGGCTTCGGCGACCGCCGAGGTGCGCGCCGATCACGTCGCGCAGATCGTCTCCAAGATCACCGGCGTTCCGGTCACGGACCTGACCACCGAGGAGAAGGACAAGCTCCTCAAGCTCGAGGAGAAGCTGCACGAGCGCGTCATCGGCCAGGAAGAAGCGATCCGCGCCGTGGCCGATGCGGTGCGGCTGGCGCGTGCGGGTCTGCGCGATGGTTCCGGTCCGACTGCGACCTTCCTGTTTCTCGGGCCAACCGGGGTTGGCAAGACGGAACTGGCCAAGACGCTCGCGGAGGTGATCTTTGGCGACCAGGATGCGCTGATCCGTATCGACATGTCGGAGTATGGCGAGCGCCACTCGGTTGCCCGGTTGGTTGGCGCACCTCCGGGCTACGTCGGATACGACGAAGGCGGGCAGCTGACGGAGAAGGTGCGCCGTCGGCCCTACTCGGTCGTGCTCCTCGACGAGATCGAAAAGGCGCATCCCGATGTCTACAACATCCTGCTTCAGGTGTTCGACGATGGCCGCCTGACAGATGGCAAGGGCCGCGTGGTGGACTTCACTAACACCATCATCATCGCCACCTCGAACCTCGGTTCGGACATCATCCAGCGCAACCTCACGAAACGCGGCAGCAGTGAGTTCGACGAGGCCAAGCAGAAATCCGAACTGATGGAGGTGTTGCGCGGTCATTTCCGGCCAGAGTTCATCAACCGGATCGACGAGATCATCGTCTTCCACTCGCTGAACCAGTCGGAAATCCGCCAGATCGTGGGGTTGCAGCTGAACCGGGTGAAACGGACCGCCCTCGGCCAGGGCGTCGAGCTCGAGTTCGACGTGAGCGTCGTGGATCACTTCGGCGCGGTCGGCTTCCGCCCCGAATTCGGCGCCCGCGAGCTGCGCCGGCTGATCCGGTCGGAGCTGGAGACCGAGTTGGCTCGCGAGATGCTCTCCGGGCGGATCGAGGATGGTGACAAGGTCCGCGTCGCCTGGTCGGCGGACGAGCAGAAGGTCGTGTTCGAAAAGATCGCAAAGGACACCGGTGACGACAGCCCGGACGATCAGGCCAAGGCCGGGATCGACGAGTCCGGCAAAGTTGCCCAAGAAAAGGCGCACGCTCCGACGCCCGACGTCCCGGCCGAGGCCAAGGATGAGGTGCAGTCCAAGGACGACAAATCCGCCGGGTGACTTTGCGAAGGACTGGCCCGGCGCGATGACGGTCGCGCCGGCCCATTTCGTCGGAGGGTTGCAGGAAGGATCCGCGGCATGGAAGTCATAAGAGCGTTTCGCAATCTCGACCGGCACGGCCAACAGCGCGCGCCTGAGGTCATCGAGGAAGAGGTGCGGCAACTTGAACCGCATCTTGGACGCTTCCGCGAGGAACTCGTCCGGCTCGAGGTCGTCGCCTCGCAGACGAAGGGCAAGACGCGCATCCAGGTCAGCCTGCGCCTGCAACTGCCCTCGGGAATGATCGCGGCGCAGGAAGAGGGGTTCGAGATCGAGCCTGCCCTGCGCAAGGCCTTTGCCGATCTGCGCCACCGGGTCGATCGGCATGTGGCGCGCCTCAAGCACGAGCCTGAGTACAAGCGTCCCGCCCGCCGGCGCCGGATCGGCGCCCCGCTGGCGCCCGCGCGGGATGCGGCGGAAGCGGAACGGCGTCAGCTCTTCTTCGACCTGATCGAGGATCATCTCGATACGGTCTACGACACCGTCAGGCGTGAGTTGACCTATCTCGAATGCAGTGGATCTGTGCCGGCTGGTTACCTGAGCGTTGGCGATATCGTCGATGCGACGATCCTCAAGGGGCTGGCCCGCTTCGAGGATCGGCCTTCGGAGTTTTCCGTCGGCGACTGGCTGAAACGGCTGGCTTTTGAGACCATCGAGGAAGAATCCCGCGCCGCCCGCCGCGCCGTGCCTGAGGATGCCGCCTCCATCGAGGCGGAACCCGAGGCCCCGGCGGAGGATCCGACCGAGGCCGATCAGGCGATGATCGAGTTCTACCAGCCCGACGAAGTGCTGATGCTGGAGGACCTCATCGCCGACGACGGCGGCACAGACCCCGAGACCGAAGTGGATCGTCATAAGATCGCCATGGCACTGCACCGGGCTATCGCAGATCTTGCTCCGGTCGAGCGCCGCGTCCTGTATCGGATGTACCTGGAAGACGCCACGATCGCGGAGACGGCAGACCTTTTCGGCCTGACCGAGACAGAGGTCGCCGAGATCGCAGAAAATGCGGGCGCGACACTACGCGCGAGGCTTGCCGAAGCCGGGTCGGTCAGAGATCCATCAGGCCGCGCGCCCATCGAACGGGAAATCGCTCACACGCAGCGTCTGCCTCAGCCGATCGAGGATCGCCGCCGCTTGGCCGCCGCCCTAACCGGCGAGGAGGCCGGCTCCGACACCTGACATGGAACTGAATAGGAGATCGACCAATGACCACAGCCTCTGAAAACCCGACCGACAAGATGCAGGACATGCTGTGCAGCCTGTCCCGGAATTGGTGGGCATTCGTGTTACGCGGCGTGCTCGCATTGATCATCGCAGTGCTAGCCTTCGTCATGCCCGCGGAAGCGCTTCTGGCGCTCACGCTGGTCTTCGGCGCGTTCGCCTTTGCCGACGGCGTGTTCGGCCTCGTCGCCGCGATACGTAACATCCGCAAGGGCGAACGCTGGGGCTGGCTGATGTTCAGCGGCATTCTGGGCATCGCCACGGGCGTCGTCGTGGTTGTCTCGCCTTTTGTCGCGACGCTTGTGCTTGCGACATTCCTCTGGGCCAGCATCGCATTCTGGTCCGTGTTCTCGGGTGCCCTCGAGATCGCGGCAGCGATCCGCCTGCGAAAGGAAATCAACGGCGAAATCTGGCTGATCCTGAGCGGCCTTCTCTCGGTCGTTCTCGGTGTCGTCGTGACCTGGATGCTGCTGACGCGCCCGGTCGAAAGCTTCCTCGCGCTCGGCTGGCTGATCGGCTTCTACGCCGCGGTCTTCGGGGTGATGATGATCCTCCTCGGGCTACGGCTTCGCAAGGCGGATCGTTCGGACGGTGCGGCTTTCGATAACGCTCCCCCAACGGCAAAGGCGTGAGGTGCCCTGTGGTGGATGACTGGCGACTTGCCGGCGAGGAGCACGATTTCACCCGATGGGACGAAACGATCTTCGACCGTTGCCTGAGCACCGGCTTCAATCCGTTCGGCAGCGGTCCGACGCCAATCTTCCTGCGGCACCGGGACGCAGTGGCGCCGGACGCCGATGCAAAGCCGTGCAAGCCATCTGACACCGAAAATGCGAGGTGCTGATGTCGAACCGCCTGCCTGACTTGGCATTTGCTGCTGCGGCCGCTGCCTTGGGCATCGGCATCGTTTTCGTTTTTCGTTCGATGTATCTTGCCGAAGACATACTGCCTTTCGCGCAGGAGATGACTCTCATCTTCCTCGGCGCTGTCGTGACGATCATTCTGACCGCGGCGCTTCTCAATCGCCAGACCGATCTCGAGCTTCGCAAGGAAGGAAGGGTCATCATCCTCCAGCAGCAATGCGACATTTACATGGCCTGTATCGAGAAGGTCGCAGAGATCGTGGAAACCGCAAGGCACGATGCGAAGCTGATCGATGACCTGCGTGTTCTCAGCCACAAGCTGGCTGTGGTCGCGAGTGCAGGGGTCGTGTCCAGCTTCGAGCAGGTACTGGAGAGCTTGCAGTCCGGTTTTGCTGACGGCACGCTCTCGGACGGGGACGGAGAGGGCGTGATGAATGCCGTCGCCGATCTCACGATAGCGATGCGGTCGGACGTCCTGCACGCTGCTGCCTTTCCTTCGCAGAACACCGAACGCGCCGTTCGCCTGAATTCGAGGCGAATGGAAAAACTCGGCGATCTCGAACGTCACCTTCTCGTATCCACCGACTCCCGGGAGAACTGATATGCGCGGCCATAATCGCCCACCATTCCCGCCGAAAATTCCCGGAACCGATCTGCCATCCTGGGACGTGCCGACGGCAATCATCTACCGTCCTGCCCGTTCCGCGATGACATCGGCGCCTCGGCCCAACTACTGGGTCCTCGAGTTCGAGCCGTCCCGGCCGCCGCAGATCGAGCCGCTGATGGGATACACGTCCAGCGGCGATCCCTATCGTCCGATCCGGCTGAAGTTTCCGGATCGCGACAGCGCCGTGGACTTCGCAGAGAGGCAGGACTGGCATTATGTCGTGCGCGAGGACGCTGGGGGAGCCCGGATGGCGAACCCTTGGGCGGGTGAGACGCGCCACCGGCTGCACAGGGGCGTCGATGCCCCGGGAGCCTTCCGGGTCGCGTTCCGCCCCGATCGCCGCCTCTCAAGAGGCGTCCAGCATGAGAGCACGGCCGACCCGTCTACCAGCGACAGGGAGAGTTTCGATCCGGTCCTCGAAGCCTCGCTCGAATCCTTCCCCGCCTCTGATCCTCCGGCGTGGACGGGTGTGACAATTGCAAGAAAGACGACGTGATGACGGCCAGCTGCATGCGCTCGGGGAAATGAGATGTTTCCATGGGCCGATTCCGTTGCTCGCAGATACCCCCCCCGTGGCCGTCTGGTCAGTCGTCGGGATCAGCCTTCTCGCTTTCCTCTACCAGAGCGGCCTGCCGCCGCGTGCGCTCAACCGGTTCCTGTTCGACTTCGCGCTGGTGCCGTCGCGCGTCTTCGGTCAGCTCCGTCTCATCGCCCCGTCCGATTGGACGCCGTTCCTGACAAACATCTTCCTGCACGGGGGGCTGGCTGCATCTCATCTTGAACATGTGGACGCTCTGGATCTTCGGCCCCGCCGTCGAAGATCGGCTCGGACCGGGTAGATTCACACTGTTCTATCTGTTCTGTGGTGTGGCGGCCGGACTGGCTCACGCGCTGGCGAACCCCCACTCAGTCGTTCCCGCGCTTGGCGCATCGGGGGCCATCGCGGGCGTGATCGGTTGCTACCTACCCGCACCGCGGCAACGAGAGGCCCGCCGCGCCATATCCACGCGCTGAACGCTTGCATCAGCCGGCCGCCAAGACCGGCTCGTCAACGAAAGGATACAGGATGCCCACGGTCGCTTGCCCGCAGTGCAATTCCACCAACAGAGTGCCGCAAGTGCGCCTGACCGACAATCCCAATTGCGGACGCTGCGGCGCGCCTCTCTTTCAAGGCAGGCCCGTCACGCTTACAGCGGCTAATTTTGACCGTCATGCGAATGCCGAACTGCCCTTGCTCGTCGATTTCTGGGCCGAGTGGTGCGGGCCATGCAAGATGATGGCGCCCCAGTTCGAGGCGGCGGCGCGCTCGCTCGAACCCCATGTCCGCCTGGGCAAGCTCGACACCGAGGCCGAACAGCAGATTGCCGGCCGCTACGGGATCCGCGGCATTCCCACCATGATCCTGTTCAGTAGCGGGAAGGAAATTGCGAGAACGAGCGGAGCAATGCCTGCCGCGCAGATAGCGCAGTGGGCGCGGTCGCACGTCTAGAGTTTACAGGTATTGGCCTTACCTGCGCCATGCCATCAGGAGAAGAAGGAGAAGAACATGCATGGCGTGACCGGATTTTTTGAAAGTGCGGCCTTGTTGGTCTTTGCCGCGTTCGTGCTCGTGACGATATGTTCACGGATCGGCGTGCCCAGTATCGTCGGTTACATTCTTGCCGGCATAGTCATCGGACCTGCCGGCCTCGGCCTGATTGCTGAGAGCGCTGCCCTGAGCAGCATTGGCGAGATCGGAGTGGTACTCCTGCTGTTCGCGCTTGGCCTGGAATTCTCGTTCGAGAAGCTCGTAACGCTCAGGAAGCATGTCTTCGGTCTTGGAGCCGCGCAGGTTGCAGTCACGACGATAACGGTATCGTTGATAACGAGTCTGATCTTCGATCTCGCGCCCGTCCCCGCAATCCTCATCGGCGGGGCCGTTGCCATGTCATCGACGGCCATGTGCCTCAAGGTGCTCGCAAGCGCGAACGCTCTGGGATCGGCCCAAGGGCGTCTGGCCATTGCAGTGCTTCTGTTTCAAGACTTGGCAGCTGTCGCATTCCTGCTTCTGCACGATTCGATGAGCGGAGCCGCCGAGGGACATGGCGTGATAACGGTCATCGCCAGTTCTACGGCATTGGTTGCAGTTCTGTTCATTGCCCGTGGCCCCCTGCAGGTGCTTGCCCGTTGGGTCGCATCGCGTGGCGATCCGGAACTCGCCCAACTCCTCGCGCTCACTATTGCGCTCGGGTCTGCGATCGTCGCGACCTCCGCCGGTCTTTCTCCGGCACTCGCCGCATTCGCGGCCGGCATGATTATCGGCGAGGGTGACGCGCGCCATGCCGTCGAGAACGAGATCCGGCCCTTCCGCGATTTGTTTGTCGGGATTTTCTTTGTCGGCATCGGAACGCAATTGCCACTTTGGATCATTCCTTCTGCATGGCCTGTCGTGCTGATCTGGCTTGTCATTCTTCTCGTGGGCAAGACGCTGATTGTTATGGTCGTCGCCCGACTATTCGGCGAGTCGCTTCAGATTTCATGGCGAACTGGAATCATTCTTGCTCATGGGGGCGAGTTTAGTCTCATGCTGCTGTCGGTTTCCTCGACATCGGGCATTGTTGCAGAGGAATTCGCTGGTCCTTTACTCCTCGCGATTGGCGTGAGCATGCTGGCCGGGACGCTTATGGTCAGGTGGGCGGGGCTAAAGGTTTAGTAGGGCAAACATAAAGATAACTATATTGCTCAGTTTACTAAGAGCACGCCCGAGCCTGATCCCGCATGACGCTGTAGTCGGCGAGCATTTCAACGATTGCCGATCCCTCCGGCAGCAGATTGAGCTCGTCGGCTGCCCGCGCCTGGAACTCCCGGCCATACTCGACCACGGGCGGGCAAGTCGCGAGCCTGCCATGCTCAGAACGAAACGTCCCGCATCCGTTCAGCAAGCTCGTGGTGATCGCGAGGACGGCGAGCCGCCGCTTCCAGCATCCGACGTTGGACGTCATTGGCCTTCTCCATGGTTTCAAGGCGTTCGGCGAGGCGTCCCGCTCGCCCCCCGGAGCGCCGAAGCGAAAGCAGGAACAGGAGCACGGCGAACGCGATGGCGCCGTAGCGCAGAGCTACCCGCATGCACGGGCGGGCGGCGAACCCGGTCAGGAGCGCGGTGATCATCGCCGCCCCTTCTTCCAATCGTCGAGCCGAGCGTAGATCGTGACCGCGATGCCGGCGAGCGCCACCGCGATGAACACCCAGCGCAGTGTGTCGAGATACGGCACGAGCGGCAGGATCGCGGACTGGGTCTCCGCCAGGACGCTCTGAGCCACCTCGACCCCGGCGGCACCCAGCGTCGCCACACCGGCTGCGCCGCCGCCCTTCATGGTGCGGCTGTCAGCCAGCACCTCGCGCGCGGGCGGCGTCTCGGCTGCAAATGCCGTCGCCCGGACCGGGAACCGCTCGCCCCACTGGCGCGCGGGCCCGACGTCGACATGGATGAACCCCGAGCGCGGATAGAAGCCGAAGCCGAGGAATCCGACCTCCCGCGCCGCCGCCTCGAAGGCCACCGGGTCGTGGTTCGCCATGGCGATATCGAAGGCGGCGCCGTCGAGATGCTTCGACCGCGTGGCGCCGCCGACGGCGCGGTTGTGCTCGGGGCTGCGATAGGCGGAACGCACGATCAGCGGCTTGCCCAGCCGGTCGCGCAGCGCCTGCAGCTTGTCGAGCGCGGGCTCGTTGATCAGCAGCTTGCCAGTGCCCCGGCAGGCGATCTCGGCTGGCGAGAAGTTGGGCCAGCGCCAGCTGCTCACGGGGACGTCGCGCCAGTGGTCGTAGAAGGTCGTGGTCATGGGGTTCTCCGAAACGAAAAAAACCCGCCTCGAGGGCGGGTGATTGCGAACTGATGAATGGGGATGGGGCGCGGCTACGGGCTGCCGCCGAAGATCTTGAGCTTGATGGCGATGCTCGCGAGCAGCGCCAGCATGACGCCGGTTGTGATCATGCGGACGGCCGTCTGCATGGCGGTGCGGCGCACCAGGCGGATGCAGTCGACGAGCGAGCGGAGATCGCGGATGTCGAGCGCGGCCTCGTCGCCGTCGAGACCGACATCGGCGAGCGCGCGCTTCGCGCCTTCCTCTGCGGCCCGGGTCAGGATCGCCTCGAATTCGGCGTCGGGCATGCGGACGAAGCCGTCGGATCGGGGTGGTGTCATCGGGATCCTCCTTCCACCGCTCAGCCGATCTTGCAGCCCCAGAAGGACGTGTGATCGGCGGCGAAGTAGCCGTCCGCGACCCGGAAATACCCCTGCAGTTCGACGGTATCGCCTGCCGTCAGCGGGACCATGGTCTGCAGCCAGATCGTGGTGGCGAGCGAGACGTGGGTGGCGGAGATCTCCCCGAAGGAGCCGCGGATTTCGGTCGAGCCGTTCAGGACGAGGCGTCCGCTCATGCGGGCGGTGGTGCTGGCGTTGATCTTGTAGAGCAGCGTCGCGCCGAAGAGGTAGGTGCCGTCGACCAGGGCCACGAAGTGGTTGTTCGCGGCGTCGAAGGCACTCTGATCGTTGTAGTCGGTGTTGTTGAGGCCGATCTTCGTCCAGGTCCCGATGCCGACGTAGTTGTCGTAGTTCGTGTAAGCCTTGAACCGGGGCAGCCGGGGCTGGTCCACGATGCCGGTGGCGTTGTCGACGCTCAGCCCGTCGAAGAAGGTGCTGCCGTCGGCGGAGACCGCGAGACGGAAGCGGTCCGAGCCGAAGAGCCCCACAAGCGCCTTCGTCACGAAGCCGGTCTGCAGGGTCAGTCCGAGATCGTCGCCCGCAGCCTCCTTGTTCATGGTGTAGAACAGATCGCCGGTGCCGCCCTCGGCCACGGTCTTCGCGGTCCAGAGCGCCGCGTTGAGCTTGGCCGAGAACGGGTTCGACGCGTCGGCCGTGGTGCCGAGGCCTAGCAGCGTGAGGTTCTGCAGCGCCGCAGGCGTCGTGCCGATCCAGCCCGCGCCATCGAAGACGACCAGCAGGCCCTCATCCTCGACCCACGCCCGCCATCCGGTGCGTGGCGGCAGGCGCAGCCAGGTGCCGTCGGTCCAGAGCGCGACGTTCAGGTCCCAGCCCGCCCAGTCGCCCGTCGCACCCGAGCCGACGATGAAGCGGTCGCCATCGGCGGGAGAACCGGGCGGCGCCGTTAGATCCCGGTCGAGGACGGAGAGCTGGACGAGCCCGTCGAGGATCCGCAGCGCCTCGTTGTGGGTGACATGCTTCTGGGCCTGCGCCGCGAGGACGTAGGGCAGCAGGAGATGGGTCGTGGCGTCGGACATGGGAAAGGCCTTCAGAACGTGAGCGTGACGGTCTTGGGCGCGCCCCGCCCGACGAGGGCGGAGAGCTGATAGATACGGATGTCGAGCGTGTCGCCGGGGTCGAGCGGACCGCCCCAATCGGCGGTCTGCTGGGCGGCCGTGTAGACCGCGCTGGTCGTCGTCGCGCTCAGCACCCGCTTCACGGTTGCGCCGTCGAGGATCTCCACCTCGTAGGCTTCGAGTTCCTCGGCCAGCGGCACCTCGAGCCCGCCCCAGCTGTCGGCCGCGAGTGCGCGCGACCGGCGCGTCCAGCGGATGGTCAGATCGCCGGGACTGCGCGGCTTGCGCCACGGCTGCTCCACATGGGCCACGGAGAACGGACGGAGCCCGATGCCCGCAGGCGTGAAGGCCTGTGCGACATAGGTCTCGTCGCTAACCGGGCGGCTCGCCGGGCCGATACGCCAGTTCCACGGGATGCCGAGGTCGGCCTCGGCAATCGGCAGCGATGCGAGGCTGTCGTCGAGCACCACGACGCGGGCACCAGCAGGCGCCGGGTTGCCCATCGCACCTTCGGTGCCGCGCTGGCCGCGCAGGAGCCGGGTCAGGCGATACCGGCCGGGCGCCAGCAGTTCCGCCGCGCCCGCCTGAACGATCTCCCACACGCCGGGCGCGCTCTCGATGGCCAGCGCGTTGGCCCCGCCGAACAGGGTCAGGTCCGTGACGCTCTCCAGCGTGCCGGTGAGCAGATCGACCACCAGCGCGTTGCCGAGGTCGAAGCGCGACGTCGGTCCCGCAAAGAAGTCCGAGACCAGTGTGCCGATCCGTGCGCGGCTGCCGAACGTGTTCAGCAGCTCAAAGCCATCCGTGGAGGGGCTGCGGAACACCGCCATCTCGCCGGGCCAGGGAACGGCGTGCGCCGCGACAAACGGCCGATGCGCGGGCTGATCCTCGGTCAGCTGCGGCAGGTCCATCAGCACCGCATCCGGCGCGCCGAACACCACGGCCCGCGTCAGCGACGCCGCGCGGGGATCGCCGGGGGGCAGGTCGTAGGTCGCGCGGTCCTGGCGGACCGCCTCGATGCCGCGCGCCTCCGCGTCGGCGATGGAGACGAACCGCAGATCGACCAGCCGCCCGTCATGCTCCAGCCGGATTGGGTCGGCCGGATCCAGCGCCAGGCGAGAGGGTGGAAGACGGAACGCCGCCGTCTCGCGCCCCACCCACGCCTCCATCAGCGCACGGCGGCAGCGCCGCTCTGCCTCCTCGGGCGGCACCGCCATCGGGAAGGACTCCGAGGCGATGCGGGTCGTGTCGACGGTGATACGCCGCGCCTCGACGAGGGCCGCGTCGTAATCCTCGTCAGCCCGCGCGATCTGCCACTTCAGCGCCTGCGGCAGTTCCGTCTCCTGGCCGCGTGTCAGTTCCAGCACGTCGCCCTCGCGGGCTGCCACCAGATCGTCGGGCGCGAGAGTGGCGACGGAGGCCCGGCCGCGCATGACGAAGCGGATCACGCCCTCGGTCTCCACCGCGTCGAAGCCGAAATGCCGCGACAGCGTGGTGATCGAGGCGCGCGGGCTTTCGAGCGCGGTGATGGCGTAGCCCTCGACCGCACCCCAGAGACCGGAGACGTCGATCCGGGTCTCGGGCAGCCCGGCGCGCAGGCAGAGGTGCCTCACGAGCGCCGCCAGCGACACCGCGCCGAGCCGCCCGGTCAGCCAGTGGCCGAGCCGCCAGTTCGCGCCGTCCGTCCAGACGTCGGTCAGCGCCGGGAAGAAGGGATAGGGCCGCGCGTCCCAGGTCCAGGCGGCGCATTCGGGGACGTGCACCATCCGGCCGCCGTAGACCGAGGACAGCGGGTTGTTCGCGGCCTCGCCCCACCAGAGATAGGTCGCCTCGAGATAAGCCCGCTGGATCGCGTCATCGCGCCAGCCCCGCGAGAAATGCGGCGTGAAGCTCTCCGACGACTTCGGGTCGAAGAAGACGTTCGGCTGGTTCGTGCCCCGGTCGATGGCCGGACAGCCGAGCTCGGTGAACCAGATCGGCTTCGACTGCGGCACCCACGCGGTCGGCGTCGCGCTCTCCACCCCGCCCGGGCGATCATAGTGCGGGTTCGACCACCAGGCGCGCAGATCCTTGTAGCGGAACACCCACGGCTTGCTGGCCGAGCCGTCGGTGATCGGGGTCCGCACCTGCGCCGATCGGTCGGCGGCAGAGGCATAGAACCAGTCGAAGCCTTCGCCGCCCGCGATGTTCCCCTGCAAGTAGGCCCGGTCGTAGATCGCGGGCCAGCCCTCGGCCGCGTCGGCATGCTCGAACCCGTCGCGCCAGTCCGACAGCGGCATGTAGTTGTCGATGCCGATGAAGTCGGTGTCCGGATCGGCCCATAGCGGATCGAGATGAAAGAACACGTCGCTTGAGCCGTCACTCGGCTGGTGCCCGAAATACTCGCTCCAGTCCGCCGCGTATCCGATCTTCGTGCTGGCACCGAGGATCGAGCGCACATCCGCGAGGAGGTCCCGATAGGCCTGCACGGCCGGATAGGTGCTGGCGCCCGAGCGGATCGTCGTCAGCCCCGGCATCTCGGTGCCGATCAGGAAGGCATCGACACCGCCTGCCGCCGCGCAGAGATGAGCGTAGTGCAGCACCATGCGCCGCAGGCCCCAGTCGCCCGATAGCCCGGCCCAGGAAACCGATTGACCCGAGACGCTGAAGCTCGCGGGCGTCGCCGCGCCGAACAGCGCCGCTACCTGGCTTGCGGCTGTGGCGGTCTTGTCGGCGCTGCCGGCGTAGCCAGCCGCCGGAGAACAGGTGATCCGACCGCGCCACGGGAATACAGGCTGCCCCGTCTCGGCGGCGTTGTCGGAATACGGGTTCGGCAGCGTGTTGTCGGGCGGCACATCCATCAGGATGAACGGGTAGAAGGTGACGCGCAGCCCGCGCGCCTTCATCTCCTGGATCGCCTGTACCACGGCGAAGTCGGACGGCGTGCCGCCATAGACAGGGCGGTCCTGCTCGTCGCGGCTGACGAGGAAGGCATTGGCGCGGCTGACGCCGTTCACCGACCAGCTGGCGGGCGTGGTGGATTTGGCCGAGACCTCGACGCCCGGCCGCACCTTGCAGGAGCCTGCGCGCAGGTCGTCGCCGAACCACGCCACCACGAGGCTGACGCTCTCGACCGCAGGCGCCATCGCCTGCAGCCGGTCCAGCGCCTCCACCATGTCGGTGGAGTCGGCCAGCGCATTCAGGTTCTCGGGCACCGTCGCGCCGCCATCGGTCTTTCGGATCGCCTGCGTCGCGTAGGTGAATTCGCCCGAGGCCGGGATCATGGTAACGGTACGGGTCAGTCCCTCGGCGGTGTCGGGATCGGCGAGCGGCCGGAACACCTCGAAGGACAGCTGCGGCAGGCGGTTGCCGTAGGTCGAGAGCGCCAGTTCCTCGAAGACCACATAGGCCGTACCGCGATAGGCGGGCGTGCTGGCGGCACCGATCTTCGCCGCAATGAATGGGTCCGCCGTTTGCGCCTCGTCGCCCGGATACCAGCGCCAGGTGACGCCGGAGAGGTCCATCGGCTTGCCGTCGGCCCAGATGCGGCCGACGCCGGTGATCGGGCCCTCGCACAAGGCCACCGCGAAGCTGGCATAGTACAAATACTCGGTGGTCTTGACCTTGCCACCCCCGCCGCCCTTGCCGCCGCCCTGCGTGGTGGTCTTCGTCTCCTCGCGGAAATCCGTCGCCCAGATGATGTTGCCGCCCATCCGCATCCGGCCATAGAGCCTCGGGATGACCGCGCCCTCGGTTGAGGACGTGATCCGGAGACTGTCGAGCCGCGCGCCCTCGATGCGCTGGGTGGGCGCCAACGACGAGATGATCCAGCTGTCGACGACCGAGCCGATGGTGGAGCCGATGAAGCCGCCGATGGTGGCGGCGCTGACGCCGAGGATCGCGCCGCCGATCGAACCTCCAATGGCGGCGCCGGCCGCGCCGAGAACGAGCGTTGCCATGTCGGGGTCTCAGTGTTGCGGAAACAGGAAAGCGAAGGCGATGCGCCGCCGCCAGGATGGGGTGAGCGGCTCCTCGACCACGCCGAGCCGCTCGTAGGCATGCAGAAAAGTGCCGGGCCCGGTGAGGATCCCGACATGTTTGGCGATGGCCCGGGGCTTCATCCGGAAGAGGAGCAGTGCTCCGGGACCGATTTCGGCGGGCAGCACCTCGATCATCATCCGGCGCGCGCCCTCGGCCAGCACCTCGCGCGGGCCGGTCTCGCCCCAGTCCCGGCTGTAGGACGGGATCGGGAACGGCTCGGGGCCGACGGCCTCGCGCCAGACGCCGCGGCCCAGCCCGAGGCAATCGCAGCCGACGCCGCGCAGGCTGGCCTGATCGTGGTACGGCGTGCCGAGCCAGGAGCGCGCAATGGTGATGACGCGCTGGGGATCAGCGGTGTTCACAGCACCGACCCCTCGTGCCCGCCGTCCTTTGTGGCGTATCGCAGCACGGCATCCTGGCCCGGGATGTGCGGGAAACCCCGGAAGTTGACGGTATTGGCGAACTTCGCCCCGCAGGTCTCCATGCGCTTGTCGCAGCCCGCGCGGATGGTGAAGGCATCGCCCTCGGCGATGGACCGCACCGGCGCCTCGAGCAGGGTCAGGATCGCGACGCCGTCCGTCACGTCATGGCCCAGCACTTCCGCGCGACGCCCCGCATTCGCGTCGCTCGTCCATTCGATGGTGCCGAAGGTGAACCAGCCGGAAGCGAACCCGCCGAGCCCCGAGGCGGTGAAGGCCCTGTCGCGCAGGAGATCGATGACGGCGCCCGTGCCCTTGTAGGCGGAATCCTCCAGGTCGACGCCGCAGCGGGCGTCCCCGAGCGTGGCATCGCAGGTCGCCTGGAAGGTCCGCCCGACTGTCTGGCCCAGCACATGCGCGAGCGAGCGGACCTCCGCGACGAAGGCGAGCCGCCCACGCCGGATCTGGCCTATCGCCCCGCGCCGCATCAGCACGCGCTGGCCGGTGTTGGCCCAGTTCACACGCCAGACCTCCACCTCCGCGTTGTCCCAGCGCCCATCGAGGATGTCGGTCTCGGTGATGCGGTCCGAGGTCAGCACGCCCTCTGCGTCCTGCGCATCGACCGAGAGGTCCGAGCCCGAGCGCACCTCGGACGCGGTGAGCCCGCTCTCGGGCTCGAAGTCGGTCTCGTCGAAGCTCAGCGTCCGGTCGTGATCGGTGAAGCCGAAGGTGACGCCATCGGCGCGGGCGATCCGCCAGCACCAGGCGAGCGTCGTCGTGCCCTCGTCGAAATGGGCCTGCAGGGCGGGGTCGAGGGTCTTCATCGGCGCAGTTCCAGTAGCGGGATGGAGGTGATCGAGCCGAGCCGCTCGAGGTCGAGCGTCACGTCGAGCGCATCGGCGTCGAAGCGGACCGGCACATCGAACTCGAAGCCCGCGGTGATCGCGACGCCAGAGCCCGGCGCCGCAGCGAAGGTGACGAGGCCCGTCGTGACGTCGACTGACCAGCCGGAGAGCTGCTCTACATCCGACAGCGCGATGCGCACGCTGCCCGCCACCGGCTTGGCGATGGCGCGCGTCCAGGATTGCGCGCCAGAGGCGTAGCGCTTCACCAGTTGGAAGGTTGTCGTCGTGCCGTCGCCGGTGCCGATCGCCTGATCGGTCAGCGACGGCGTGCCCGAGGGCAGGCAGGACTTGTGGTCGCCCCAGTCCTTGAAGCGGAAGCCATGCAGACGACCGTTCCGCGCTTCGAAAAAAGCCACGACCGCCGCCAGATCATCGGCGCGGCGGATGCCGTAGGCGACGTCGTAGCGGCGGCGCGAGTTTGCCCAGCTGGCGTTCCTCTCCTCGTCACCGGAGGCGAGCTCGACGATCTGCGTGCGCCGTTCCGGCCCGCCCCGCGCGCCGCGACTGATGTTGTCGGGAAACCGGACTTCGTGAAACGCCATCACATGCCCCTCCGCCCGAGCGACACGGCCCGGGCGATGTCGGCGGCGACCTGCGTGCGGGACTGGCGGAAGCTCTCGGCGTCGCGGGCCATGATGGTGACGTTGATCCCGCCGCCCGCGCCGTAGCTCTGCGCCTCCCGCCGCGACAGCACCCGCTCACCGCGTTGCAGGATCGCGGGCACCTCGTCATGACGCAGCCCCGCCATGCCGCCTGAATGCATGCGCGGGGCGGCGGCGAAGGCCATGGCGGGCACCATGCGCGAGGGGCCAGCGGAGCCGACCATCCCGCCCGCATGCAGGACATTGGCGAAAATGCCGCCCGCACCGGAGAACACGCCGGAGAGCGCGTTTGCGATCGGCCCGAGGATGAACCGCCGCGCCGCGAGCTGGGCGAGGTCGGCCAGCAGCGAGGTGACGAGGTCGCGGAAGTTCAGCTTGCCGGTCTTCACGAACTGGCCCACCGCGTTCTCGGCCGACTGGAATGCGCCGACGAGGCTCTGGCCGATGTCACCGCCGATGTCGCGGGCCTTGCTGGCGTAGTCGGAGAGCGCTGCGGTGACGGCCTGCCAGCCGGTGACGGCGGCCTCGGTCGCGGGCTCCGCTACCGCAGCAGCAGCTCCGGCCGCAGCACCTGCACCCGTGGCGGCGCGTCCGGCATCGCCGAGCGCCGTCTCCAGCCGCTCGGCCGCGCTGGTGGCCTCGGTCAATACATCGACACTGGCTTCGTCGGCACCCCGCACCGCATCGCGCAGCGCCTGCCAGCTTTCGAGGGGCGCGCGAGCGCCCTCGGCGAGATCGCGCGCGGCGCTGCGGTAGACATTCGCGGACTCGAGCGCCCGGTTCGCCGCCTCGGTCAGGCCGAGATCGGGCGCGCTGAGCGGGTTGTCCTCGAAGGCCCGGTCGAAGGCCGCCTGCGCCGCCGTCGTGGCGGCACTGGCCGCGCCCTCGAAGCGGTTCTCGATCTCGCCGAGGTCGAGGTCCGGCACCAGCGAGATGCGTCGCTCCGACCCGAGCGCTTCCAGCCCCTGGTTGATGCCGTCGATGAAGCCGTTGATGCGCGACACCACGCCGTTCAGCATCGCCTCGACGCCATCGACCAGGCTATTGGCCGCCTGGAACGCCAGATCGCCGATGGCGGCGGGCAGCAGGCCCCAGATCGCCTTGATCGCCTCGTAGGCGCCCTCGAAGGTGTTCGCCGCCGTGTTGCCGAAACCGACGACGCTCTCGATGGCGCTCTGCATGCCCGAGGCGGCGTCCGCCTTCAGGTCGAAGAACATCGCCGTGGCGGCCGCGCCCGCCGCCGCCGCGCCCATCTTGATGCGTTCCCAGACCTCGACCGCGACGTCTTTCAGCAGCGACATCGCCTCGCCGAAGCCGCCCGCGCCGGAGACGAGGCGCGTGAACTGATAGACAAGCTCGCCCGCGCCGACGATCAGCGCCCCGATCCCGGTGCGGACCAGCGCGCCGCGCAGGACGACCAGCGCCGTGGCGAGACCCCGGACCGAGAGCGCCGCAGCGGCCATGCCGGCCACCCAACGTCCCGCGAGGAACGCGGCGAAGGTGGCGGCATAGGTGGTCAGGCGGCTGATATTCTCGAAGAGGCCGCGGATCGCGATGCCGAGCGGGCCGGTGCGACTGGCGACCGCCGCCATGGCGTCGGCAACGGCTTCGAGCGCGGGGGCTGCGGCGACAGCCAGCTGGTTCGACAGCCCGCGCCAGATCAGCCCGAGGCGCGAGATCGCGTCGTTCGTCCGCTCGATCTGGTCGGCATCCTGCTCCGACACGACGACACCGAAGGCGAGGACGTCCTCCGTCGCCTGGCGCAGCGTCGCGGTGTCGATCCGCGACATGGCGATGGAGCCTTCCTCGCCGAAGAGTTGGCCTGCCACGGCGGCGCGTTCGGCGGCAGGCACGAAGTTCTCGATGGCGGCGTTGATCGCACCCACGCGCTGATCCAGCGGCAGCGCAATCAGGTCGGTGGCGGAAAGCCCGAGCCGGTCGAGCGCGTCGGCGGCAGGACCGCTCCCGGCGGCCGCCTGGCTGAGACGGCGGGTCAGATCCTTGGTCGCCTGCTCGATCCCGGACATGGACACCCCCGCCAGTTCGCCCGCGCGCTCCAGCGTCTGGATCGAGGCCACGGTGGTGCCGAGGGACTGCGCGAGCTTCGCCTGCGCATCCACCGTCTGCAGGCCGGACCGGATCATCGCCACGCCAGCGGCGGCAGCGGCGGCCACGGCAGCAGCAGCAGCCACAGCGACACGGCGAGAAAACGCCGCGAGCCGCGCGTTCGCCGCCTCCATCTCGCGGCTGAGCCGTCCGAAGCCGCGCGACCCGGCTTCGCCCACGCCTTCCAGCTCAGCGCGCACCTGCCGTCCGCCCACGGCCGCGAGGCGGACGCTGACCCTCTTCTCAGCCATGGGAATGATCCATCTGTTCGTTGAGCTTCGCGACCATCACCGCTTCGATGACGGGCAGCAGTTCGGCCACGGCGGTGGGCGGCACGCCGAGCGCGTCACCCAGCGCCAGCGCCGCCGACATGTCCCAGCCGATCACCGTGCCGGGGAGCACGCGCAGCTGGCCACCGAGACGGCTGACGAGGTCCCAGACCTGCCAACCTTCCGGTGTTTCCGGACGGTTCAGCCGCGTCGGGCAGTCCGGGCAGATTTGCGTGCAGGCTTCGCAGTATCGGTCGCCCCCGCTGAAGGACCATTCGGCGAGAGCGCGGAGACGTTTTTTTCCTGTTCCAGCAGCAGGCCCTTCGAGACGTAGGTCAGCTGGAAGGCCTCGAAGATCGGCCAGACGTCGAGCAGCGCGTCGATGGCCTCCGAACTCGGGTCGATGGGCTTGCCGTCGGCATCGCCGATGCCGTCCCAGGCGAACACGGCACGCCGCGCGAGCGCCTTGGCGAAGGCGACCGCGCGTTCCTCGTCCGAGGCCTCCTCGGGAACTGCCTCGACAGCCGGATCGCTGCGGGTCGAAACCATCAGCGCGGTGGTCAGCGGGCGCAGCTGTACCCGGACGCCGGGTGCCAGGTCATGCCAGCGCGGCGCGTTGGTCAGGTCGAGCGTCAGCATCAATACGTCTCCACGTCGTTCACGAGGGTGGCGGTGCACATCCGGCCGACGACGCTGTCGCGCGCGGCCTGCCAGTCGAAGGTCGCCTGCACGCCCTGCGGCCCGGAGATCTCGATCCGGGGGCGCGGCAGGTAGACCGCGTGCACGGTGAAGGTGAAGCTCTCGCCCGAGGGCAGGACGTAGGCGAACTCCATCTCGCAGGCCTCGCCGTTGATGGCCTGCGTCACCAGCGTCTGGTCGGCGAAGCGCACCTCGATCCGGCCGGTGAGCGCGGCGATGGACGGGTCCGCGCCGTCGATGCGCTCGTCCGAGCGGATCGTCTCGATCCGGTCGAGGTTGTTGGCATAGGTGATCTCCGCCGAGACCACATTGCCGAGCGCCGTCCCATTGCGGCTGATCGCCCCGTTGAAATGGCCGAAGCGCTTCAGCTCGAGCGCCGCCGGTGTCCCGGCGCTGGTGGTGGTGCCGACCGTCTCGCCCTGCGCGACCAGCCGCGCCGTGGCGGTCAGCAAGCCCGAGCGCTGCATCTGCCAGGTGATCTGGTCGAGCACGCAGCCCGAGTACATCGCATAGCGCGGCGCCTCGGGCATGCCGGTCTCGATCGACATCGAGGGCAGCGTCCAGGACCCCGACTGGAACTCGTGGGTGTACGGCGCCTCCGCGCCCGTGGTCGTCGGGATGCCGAAGGCCGCCTTCAGCCAGAAGCCGAAGGCTTCCGCGTCGAGCGGCACCACGACGTCGCCGTCCGCCGTCACCGCGTCCTTGATCGGCGCCAATGGATCGCGGCCGTAGCCCAGCAGCTCCGAGTTCAGCAGCGGCTGCTCTGCGCCGAGCGACGTGCTGGCGAAGGGCATGCGGGTGAAGCCGCTGGCAGGCGGCGTTCCATAGGTTGTCTCGAACGCAAGCGCCATCAGCGCCCGCGCCCCCTGGGCTCGTGCCATGGTGTTCTCCTCGGGTTGTCGGGATCAGCCGAGCGGATCGGCCGTGGAATAGTGCAGCACCACCGGGATGACCGCCGCCTTCAGGCTGGCCGCACCCTCGACCGGCAGATCCACGGGCCGCGGCGCTTCGGCCTCGACCCAGTCGCAGAGCCCGCCCAGCGTGCGGTCGGCGGCGAGCGCTGCGCCGATTCTGGCGGTCAGCGTGGCGAAGGCGGCGTCACGGTCGGCGCCCTGCACGACCGCCTCGATCTCGGCGCGGTGCTGGTAGTGGTAGCGCAGGGGCGAGAGCGTGACCTCCGGCTCGCCGGGCTCGCCGTCGCGCAGGATCAGCATCCCATCTGCCGGAACCCGCTCGGGCAGCACGTCGCCGCGGAGCGCGGTGGCCGGCAGCGCCGAGAGCCGCGCGTGCAACGCGGCGAGGATGGTTTCGCGAGGGGTGGGCATTGGTTTTCCCAGTGAAAAGTGATGCGATGGTTACGACCGCCGAATTTAGACGCCTGTTCCGACGTGCTCGGTGCGCAATATCAGCGAAGCAGGTCACGATAGGGGCAAACGTCATCCTCGAACGGCACGTGGCGTTGCCGGAACTTCAGGCTGTCGACAGGTTCCGGGTGGCTAATCCTGTCCATCCGGAAATGCCGGAAATCCTCGCGTGCCGGATCCCATGCCACAAGGTACCAGAGCGGTGGCAGGATCAGCATGGCTTGCGGCTCGATCTGCCGTTCAGTCACGACCCCCTTCGCGTCGCGGTAGCGGAACTTCAATTGGATGCGCTGCAGGAACGCCGTCTCGAACGCCGGCAGCAATCCCGGATCCATCGTCCCCACATTTGACAGGTCCTGGAGCGGTGAGAGCTTGCCGACATGAAGGCAGTCCAGAAACCGACGCAGGTCGCGCAACTTCTCGGGCGGAAGGGCCTTCTCGATCTTGGCAAGCCCGGAATCCGCCAGACCCGAGAATGGCAGGTTCCCGGCCGCGCGCATCGCCGCGACTCCGAGCAAAAGCGCGAATACCTCGGTCACGGCAAGCCGTGCCGTTGTCTGGACCGAACCGGGGTCGAGGAGCAGTCCGCCGCCGCGCCCCGGCTCGGAATGGATGACGAAACCTTCGTCGCGCAGCGCGCCGATGTCGCGCAGGATCGTCCGCCTCGATGCCCCGACCTCTTCGGCGAGTTCATCGACGGTGGTCATCCCGTTGCGGCGAAGGCTGCGGACGATGGCGTCATGGCGGGCGCGAATGTTCATGTCGCCACTGTAGCATCTTTGGTGCCAGAATTTGGCACCAATTCAGTTCAGGAGGATAAGGCAACAGTCAGCATGGAGACACCGACAATGCAACGCACCGCTGTGAACCCCTGGGATTGGTCCCTCAAGCTCGGCTACAATCAGGCCGAGATCATCGAAGGCACTTCGCGCCAACTGATCTGTGCGGGGCAGACTGCTGTCGACGCGGAAGGCAACCCGCAGCACGCAGGCGACATGCGCGTGCAGATCAGCTTGGCGCTCGACAATCTCGAGGCCGTCCTTGCAAAGGCGGACATGAGCCTCAGCAATGTCATTCGGCTGGTGGTCTATGCCACCGACGTCGATGAGGCGCTGAAGAATTTCGACTTGCTCGGCATGCGCTTCGGGTCGATCCAGTGCGCACCTCCAATGACCTTGCTCGGGGTGACGCGGCTCGCGATTCCGGGCCTGCTGTTCGAGATCGAAGCCACCGCTGCTGCATAAGGCGGGGCTGAGTTTAAAGCGGTCAGGCGGCATCGAAGTCTTCTGACCGTCTCGCTTGCCAACCAATCAAGCCAACCGCCCCTCCACCCAGTTCGCCACGATCAGCCCCGGCACGCTGTCCAACGCCCGGTCCGCGTCCCGCGCGAGGTCCAGCCGCTTCGGCAGCTTGACCTGCGGGACCAGAAGGAAGATCGGCGCGGTAACCTGGTTGCGGCCGGTCTTCGCGCGCGAAGCCACCGCCTGGCCGCGCGTGTTGATCCGGGCGCGGTCGGCGACCAGCAAGCTCGGCCCGCGCCGACGATAGACAAACCTCAGACGCAGGCCACGGCGGCGCTCCCATTCGCCGGGTGTGAGCTTGGCGCCTCGGAGGCCCCGTCCGGCGGCCTCGGTCGGGATCGCGAGCCAGAACCCGTCCTTCGAGCGGATCAGCGGGCCGGTGTCATGCGCGCCGACGATGACCGGGGCCTTGGACCAGACGAGCGCCGCGGCTTCCAGGCTTTCGCCCGACCTCGGGAAGTTCTGGCTCCGGATCGAGTTGGCCAGCCGTGTGCCGAGCCCCGCGCCGGTGATCTGCAACCGCCACGCGGTCTTCAGCCCCGTCCCGGCCTCACGCATGGCGGCCGTGACAGCGCGTTCGCCCGCCGCGACCTCGGCGGCCATCATCGCGACGATGTCGGGATCGATGTCGAGCTTGAGCTTCATGGCGGTCATGCCGGGCGCAGATCGACGGTCCAGACCAGCCGCTCGCGGTCGCGGACGGGCTCTCCCTGGATGAGGAAGGCGTCGCCGTCGATCTCCATGCGGTCCCCGGGACGCGGGGTCGCCACCTCGGCCACGCGCAGGTCGATCCGAGTGGTCTCGGACCAGAGCCGGGCATCGCCGAAATCGCTGATGGCGTCGGCGCGCCGGGCAACGACCCGCACAAGCACAGGCGCGCCACCGTCGGCGATGTAGACCGCGTCCCGGCCGATGTTGGGATCGGCGAAGAGCGCGCCCACGGCGGCGGCGAAGGCGCTCATCAGAACGCCGCGTTCAGCCGCACCCGGCCGATGGTGTCGCCCGCGCCGCTCGCCACCGCCTCGACCGCCACGCCGATGAGGGTGTTGTCAGTTGCCACGGTCGTGCAGCGCTTGTTGGTGTCGTCCCAATAGACCTTCGCGCCGACGGTCCAGGCCTGCGAGCCGACCTTGGTGATGTCGAACACGCCGACGAGCGCGGTCTCGACGGGCTCGCCGATAGCGGCCGCTCCGGCGGCGATGCCGAAGATGGAGCCGACGAGCACGCCATCGCCGGAGGCGACGGCATAGGGCGCGGTCAGGGTGATGGTGTTGCCGGGCTGGACGTAGGTTTTCATGGGGGTGATCCTTTCTCAGACGCGCTGATTGGTCAGGTGTTTTCGGATGCGGCCAGTTTTCAGGGCGGCGACGTGGCTGACGGTGACGCCGAACGCCCCGGCGACCTCGCGGCGGGAGAACCCGGCGCCGAGGCAATCGAGCATCCGGCTGCATTGGTGATCGGTCAGGCGCGAGAGATGCGAGCGGTCACCGCAGTGCATCGTGCCGTGATCGCGCTTGTGCTCTATGTTCTCGCGCTGCGTCACATAGGCGAGGTTTTCGACCCGGTTGTTGGACTTGTCGCCGTCGAGATGGGCGACGACCAACCCCTCCGGCCGCGACCCGAGGAACGCGGTCGCGACCAGAATGTGCAGGGCAATCCGCTGACGGCTGCCTGCCGTTTCGCGGACCAGCGTGTGGTGCAGATACCCCTCCGGGTCACGCGAAGGCTGCCGCAGCGTCCATTCGCCGCGATCCAGCCAGCGAGAGCACGCACCGCGCGGGATCCTGCCCTTGCGATGCGCGCTCCAGACCCGGCCGGTTCGGTCGATGTGGTATCCGGGGAAGCCGGGGATCGGCACCGCGCCCAGTCGATCATCGATCGTCATGGGAGCCAGCCGGACCTATGCCCCGGGATTTTTGTAGAGGCCGCGCCAGTCGATGGCCTTGGCGCCGAAGTCGAGGCGACACTTGATCTCGACGCCGTCGACGTCGAAGCCGTTGCGCGTCTCGATGTAGGCGCCCTGCTGACCCTCGAGATAGGCGTATTCGATGGTGTCGATCTGGTTCGGGCTGGCGGCCAGATACCAGGCGGTCTCGCTGGCGGCGTCGAGCCGGGGCTCGCTGATCGGCGCGAGGGTGCGGATCGACTGCGGCACCACCTTGCTGCTGTCGGCGGGCACGAGGTTCTGGGCGACCAACTGCTCGGCCTTCAACTCGAGGGATGCGGGCACAATCAGGAAGGCGGGGCGGATGTTCAGCACGGTCTTTTTGTCGAAGCCGGTCTGCAGCGCCATCGCCGCCCGGGCCGCCCCCACCGCATCGACGGCCAGCGCCGTGCCGGTCCCGGCGAGGTTCTTGTGGGTGGTGTGGAACAGTGCATTGCCATCGGCCATCGCCGGGTTGGCGGTGATGATGCCCCAGACGACATCGCTTTCCAGCTGGGCGATGGAATTGCCGTACATCGCCGGGATCCGGGTGAAGGCATCCAGATCATCGTTGATCAGGGTCTGGCGGGTGATCGCGACCACCCGGCCATAGGTCTTGACCTTGTAGCTTTCCTTGCTCTCGCCGAGCGTGCCGCGCTTGAACTCGCCGCTTTCGCCGACCTCCAGCAGCTGCGGGGCCTCGCCCAGTTGCACCCGGTTCATCGCCTTGAAGTCGGTGGCGAGCACCTGGCGGCAGAACAGCATGAAGGTGCGGGGATAGGTCTCGTAGGCCTGGCGCAGGGTCTTGTTTGTGACGGCGGACAGGATTTCGGGGAAGTCGGAGGTGGAATGCAACGACCGCGTCGCCACCTCGTCGCGCGACAGGCCGCGCGTGTTCACCCCGGCATTGGTCAGGCTTTCGCGGGCCAGTTCCAGAAGCGACATGCCGCGGTACTGGCGGGCAGAGTCGTCCAGTTGGAACAGCGTCGGGCTGTAGCGGTGCAGCAGCGCATTGGCCACGGCGTCGCGGCGGGTCACGCGTTCATCCCTGCCGCCGAGCGGGATCGACACATGGGGGAAGGTCCGGGTCTCGTCCGACCTCGCGGCAACTTGGTCGAGGATCAGGCGGCGGGATTCATCGACTGTGACACCGCGCTTGACCAGATCCTCGGCAAAGCCGCGCTCGAGGTTCAGCCGACCTGCCAGATCGTAGATCGTGGAGACGCGGTCGCGTTCGCCCTCGCGGGCGCGGGTGGCGATGGCTTCGGTATCCAGGGCCTCGGGCTTGGGGGCCTTGGGCTGGCTGCGCGTCTCAGCCGCGCGCGTCTGCGCCTCAGTCGCGCCGGTCTTGTCGTCGGGCATGGTGATCTCCTCGGTCGCTGCCGTATCGGTTGTGTCGTCGGCCGGTGCGGCCGGGGTCGTCTTTTCGGTCATCGGAGGTGCTCCTTCGCTGGTTTGGGCGTCCCGGCGATGGAGGACGCAGTCGTGATGTTCGCCCTTGGCGCGGAAGCCCGCCGCGGGATCGGCGCCGACCGGCACGGCCGAAATCTCGAACGGGGTCCAGTCCACGGCCCGCCAAAGCTCGCGTCCGCCATCGGGCTTGGAGATGTCGAACCGGTGGACCTGGTAGCCGATCGAGACGGCTCGGATGTGCCCGGCCTGAATGTCGCGCCAGATCGGCTCGACATCGGCGCGCCCGCTGATCCGCACCTGCGCGATGCCACGACCGTTCTCGATCCGGGCCGAACCGGGCACGACCGAGCCGATGACGGCGTCGAGCGTGTCGATTTCGTGCACCTTCAGGAACGGCGCGCCCGCGTTCAGCCGTTCGAGCCTCACATGGGCGGGGTCGAGGCTCAGCTCCTCGTCATAGGGCTCGCCGAAGAAACTGGCGCGGCGGACGCGCGCGCCTGCCGACCAGATCACCTCGACGGTGCGCGCGTCATTATCGACGCTGTTTGGCGCAAGCTCCGCCGACCGGCGCAGGGCCGGCAGTTCGATCATTGTGTCCATGGGGTCAGTCCTGTTGGTCGGCCTGCGCCGGTGTGGTTTCCGGATCGGCGGGTGCTGTCGGGTCGCCCGCCTGCGCGCTGCCGGTCTTGGTGACGCGGCGCGGATCGCTGTCGAGCACGAGGCCGAGGCCATCGAGCTTGGCGTTGGTCGCAGCGATCTCGGCCAGCACCGCATCCGGGTTATGGCCCTGCCGCGCAATGGCCTGCGCCAGCGTCATCGTGCCGGTCCGGATCGCCAGCAGGTCGGCCATCGCATCCTTGTAGGGATCAACGGCGTCGAACTTCGGCGGCGACCATTCGACCGGCACGATGGGCGACGGGATCTGCCCCGCCGCCCAAGCGGCCTCGGTGAACCAGCGCCAAACCGGGGCGCAGAACATCGGGATGAACAGTTGCCACTGCACAGCGTCGATCTGGCGGCGGAACTCCACGAGCCCCGCCCTGATCGAGGAATAGTTGACCTGGCTGAGGTCCCCGGTCAGCAGCTCGTAGGGCACCCGGAACCCGGCCGAGATCGTGTGCAGGCTGGCCCGCTTGTATTCGCCGTAGCCGCCGGTGGCAGCGGGCTGGTTGAAGCGGATGTCCTTGCCGCCGCGCGCATAGGCGATCAGCCCCGGCTCGAACTGCTCCACGCGGTTGCCGTCGGCATCGACCACCGACGGCGCGATGCCCTGTTGCGCCTCGTCGTCACCGAAGACGATGGCGGTCACGCAGGCCTCGGTCTTCTTGCGGACCAGTTCCGCCACCTCGTAATCGTCGAGATCGCGCAAGCTGCGGATCACCGGCGCGCCCCAGGGGACGCCGCGCGCCTGCGTGCGCTGCTTCTCGTAGACATGGGCGATCTCTGACGCTGGCACCGGGCGGCTCTGCAATCCGTTCTGCAAGGCGCCGTAGGCGTCGCCGGGATGTTCGGCATGCAGCCAGTAGGCGCGGCGCTTGCCGACCGGGTCGAACTCGATCCCCTGCACAAGTCGTCCCGCGCCAAGGGCGCCGGATTTCGTGGCGTCGAGGAAGTCGGCCTCCAGCACCTGCAATTGCAGCGGCACAGGCAGACCGTCGCTGGCCCGCCGCAGGCGGCGGCGCACCAGCACTTCGCCCGCCTCGACCATCTCGCGGCAGATCAGCGTCTGCAGGCCGTAGAAGTCGAGCTGGCCATCGGCGTCGCACTCCGCCGTCCATCTTTCGAAGAGCGCATCGACCTTGCGGTCCAGCGTGTCGTCGCCGCTGGCGGCGCGCGGCATGATGCCCGCACCGATGATGTTGTTCACCAGCACCGCCACGGCCTTGGCCGCATGCGGGTTGTTGCGCACGAGATCGCGCATCCGGTCGCGCAGCAGGGCCCCGGCGACGCCGATCTCGGTGTCGGCCGAGGAGCCCGGCGCGCGCCAGCCGTCCGTCCGTCGCCCTTTCGCGGCCCCGTCATAGCCGCGCGTCAGGGTCTCGAAGGCCTGACGGGCCAACACGCGGCGCGCGGCCATGCGCGGCGCCACCGTGGCGATGGCGTGATCGAACCAGGTCGCGGACATCAGCGATCCCCGCGGCTAAAACCCGCGAGCCCGGCCACCGGAAGCGGTCGGGTCGTCCCGGCGATGGCGCGCTCGATGGTGCGGATGCGGGCGAGCAGGTCCTCGGCCGAACCGTAGTCGACTGACTTGCCGTCATAGCTCACCCGGGTCGTGCCGCTGGCATAGGCGCGGCGCAGAGCCGAGAGCTCCGTTTCCGTCCAGTCCATGCCCTTCGCTCCCGCTCAGTGCGTTCGTTCCCTTGCGACGCTCCACTGAAGCCTCGCATCCGCTGCGCGGATCGGTCCTCACTCAGAACCATCCTCCGCGCCGCCCGATCCAGTCGGAGCGGCGCTTGCCCTGCGGGGCCTGTCCCGGCCGGTTGATCTGCCCGGCGGGATCGGTGTCGGTGGGGGCGGCCCCGAGCTGATCCTCGAGGTCGCGCCATTTCTCGTCGGGCCAGCGATCCGCGCCCGCGATCCAGGCGGCGGCGCGGGCGTAGACCCGGCAGTCCAGCGCCTCGTTGCGCTCGCGCAGCTTCTGCCATTCCAGCCTGGCGAAGCCGCGCTTGGTGCGCACCGTCACCAGCTGTTCGGCGACGAACTGCTTCAGCCATTCGTTTTCGACCCAGTGCGGCAGGTGCACCGAGCCGGGCGGGAACGCCGCCCCGTCGGCCATCTCCTCCTCAGTCGGCCGTTCCAGCCGCAGGAAGCGATAGGTCTCGGCCTTGAAGGTCGACACCGCCACGGTCCAGAGCCGCGCCCCGCGCCGGAGGCGTTTGCCGCCCTCGGTCGCGTCCACGAAGGTCGGCCCCGACACCGGGCTCGAGCGGTTGAACCCCTCGACGCCTTTGACCGGCGACACCTGCGCGAACCCCTGTGCCCGCGACCAGGAATAGACCGCCGGGGCCTCGTACCCGGTGTCGATCGCGAGCCGCGCGATCCTGAGATGCGCGCCGCGTTCGTGCGGCCAGCTTCGATCCAGCAGCGCGGTCAGTTCCGACCACGCGTCGTGCCGATCCGGCCCGCCCTCGATCACGGCGTGATCGACCAGCCAGCTTTCCAAGCCACGACCCCAGGCCCAGACATCGACCTCGATCCGGTCCTTCTGCACATCGGCCCCGGCGGTCAGGAACAGCCCACCCGCTGGCACGGTGCCGGATTTCCAGCGCTCGCGCCGGTCGTAGAGCCGCTGCCAGTCCGGCGCTTCGCCGGTTTCGACCCAAGTTTCGCCAAGGATCGTGTTGCGAAACGCCTTGATCGCCTCGTCCGACCCTTGGGCTGCTTCCCATGACCGCACGATCCGCTCCCAGCTCAGCCAGCCGATCGGCGAATAGAGCGCCGAGAGGTGGTACCCGACCGTGGTCGGATCGGCGGCAACGGCAGTCGCGCGCCATTCGCCAGCCTCCAGCATCGCCGTCTTGTGATGCTCGCCGATGGGCGCATCACATCCTTCGCATTGATATTCTGCCGTTTCCGGGCGGCCCTTCTGCCAGCGCAGCCGATCGAACTTCAGCCACTGCATCGCGCCGCAATGCGGGCATGGCACGAAGAACCGGCGCTGGTCGCTGGCCTCGTATTCCCGCTCGATCCGGCTCAGCCCCCGGATGGTGGGTGTCGAGACCAGGAACACCTTGCGGCGATGTGCGAAGGTCAGCGACCGGGCTTCCGCCAACGTGACCGGATCGCCTTCCTCGTCGGCCGAGGCTGGATAGGCGTCGACCTCGTCGAGGAAGATGTACCGCGCCGGTGTGGAGCGCAGCCCGACCGCCGAGTTCGCCCCGGTCATGATCAGGATGCCGCCCGCGAATTCCTTCGACAGCATCGTGTTGCCCGCGTCGCGGGACCGGGCGGGCTTCACCCGGTCCCGCAGCTCCGGGCTCTCGTCGATCAGCGGGTCGATCCGCTGGCGCGAGTTGCGCTTTGCCAGATCCACCGTCGGCTGGACGGCCAGCATCGGCCCCGGCGCCTGGTGGATGGCGAACCCGATCCAGTTGTTGCCCGCCTCGGTCGCGCCGACCTGCGCGGCCTTCATGAACACGATCCGCTGCATGGGATCGCCCGGCGACAGCCGGTCCATGATCTCGCGCATGTAGGGCGTGCGCAACGTGCGATACCGCCCCGGTTCGGCCGAGGCGCGGCCCGAGAGCATCCGGTGCCGGTCGGCCCACTGCGAGACGGTCAGGTCCGGATCTGGCGTCAGCCCCGCGCCCCAGGTGCGCAGGATTTCCGCCGCGCCGTCGAAGTCGGTCAGATCACCGTTATCGGAAGTCAGGCCGGACCTCGGCAAGTTCGTCGAGGTGGGCACGGACATGTTTCTCCAGGACCTTCTGCATGGCGGCTGGCTCGACGCCCAGATCGGCCGCCATCAGCGCCGCCGCGCGCGCAGGCCAGTTCACCCAAGCGTCCCGCACCTCCCGCGCCAGGCGGAACACCAGCGACAGCGCCCGGGCCCGCTCGATCAACTCCCCCTTCAGCTTCTGGAGCCGGATGCGCCGCTCCTGCGCCTTCAGCACCTCGTTCGCCGTCTTCGCCTGCAGGAAGGTCGTGCCGCCGCCGACCGCCGGGACCGCCAGCCCCTGTTCGCGCAGGGTGTCTCCAACAGCGGCGACCGCCGCCTCGGGGACGGGCTTCAGCTTCGGCGCGGGCGGCTTGCGGGTCTTCGACGGGTCCGTCGTCTCGGCGCGCCGCGCGTCGCTGGCGGCCGCGTTGATGCTGCCGTCGGGATAGAGGACCAGCCGTTCGGCCGTCTTCGCCTTCTG
This sequence comes from Paracoccus versutus, assembly GCF_000763885.1. Taxonomy (GTDB): domain Bacteria; phylum Pseudomonadota; class Alphaproteobacteria; order Rhodobacterales; family Rhodobacteraceae; genus Paracoccus; species Paracoccus versutus. Next base: position 79,647 of record NZ_JRKO01000007.1, read on the forward strand.
GATCGCGCCGCGCGATAGCCCGACATGCGCGGCGTACTGGCGCTCGCTCATGCCCTGCATCGACGGCTCCGATTATCATTCAGATTCAAGTGCTTATCGAGTTGATAAGCCTCGCGGACAGAGGGAATGTCACTCCAACGAAGCGATGCAACTCACCCGGAGCCACCACGATGACCACCCGCCTGAACCCGATCACCACCCCGCGTCACGAACTCCGCGCCGAGAAGGCGCGCCGGAACAAGGAAGCCGCGCTCGCGGCCTTCATCGGCAAGAAGGCCGAGATCGACGAGATGCTCGCCCGCCTGCAGGCACTCAGCGACGACCATTTCAACTGCGCCCCCGACGAGGCGGGCTGGGCGATGGTCGGCACCCTCGAACACTACGCCAGCCTTCTGAAGCGCATCACCGACAGCGCCTTCGGCGAGGGCGAACACGCCCGCTGATCTCCGGCACTGCCGGAACTCCCGCCGCGCGCCCTGCGCGGCTCGGGGTCGTAGAAGGCGCCGCATGACGCGGGCCCGAATACGGAGACGACCCCATGACCAAGCTTTCCGATACCCAAGCCATCATCCTCAGCGCCGCCGCACAGCGCGAGGACCGCATCGCTCTGCCGCTGCCCGAGAGCCTGCGCGGCGGCGCTGCCGCCAAGGTGGTCGGCGCGATGCTCGCGAAGAACTTCCTGCAGGAGGTCGACGCCGACATGCGCAATGGCGAGCCCGTCTGGCGCGAGACCGGCGACGGAAACGGCGTCACGCTGGTCGCCACCAACGCAGGCCTCGCCGCCATCGGGATCGAGCCCGAGGACGCGAACGCCGCGCCTGCGGGCGCGACGGACGCGCCGACCGAGGAGCCTGCGCCGGACACCCCCACCGAACCGAAGGCTTCGCCCAAAGCGCGCACGCCGCGCGAGGGCACCAAGCAGGCCACCCTGATCGCCATGCTGCGCGCGCCGGACGGCGCGACCATCGAGGAGATCATGGCCGCGACGGGCTGGCAGTCGCACACGGTGCGCGGCGCGATGGCCGGGGCGCTGAAGAAGAAGCTCGGGCTCGAGGTGACTTCGGAGAAGGTCGAGAACCGAGGGCGGGTCTATAGCCTGCCGCGCGACTAGCGCCGCGCACCACGCCAGTCGAAATGCCGCCGTCCCTCGGGGCGGCGGCTTCTTTGTCTCAAAGCGAAATGTTCCAGTAGTCGAGCACCTTGAGGACATCATCCCGAGGATAGTGCGGGCCAGCGGATGCTAGATCCTTGCGAATGACGGCCTTCCTGCGGTCTGCCGCGTCCTTGATCCGCGCCGAGAACTTGGCCGTGCCGAGAGGGAGCGAGGGCCGATCAGGCTTCGGCCAGCTTTCCGGGTAAGCGCCCCAATCCGACCATTCCGCCACCTGCCGCGCGTTGTCTGCGACCTCCTCATGGTCACAAGACCAACCGTAGAGTTGCAACGCGCATACGCGCAGCATCATCTTTACTTCGGTCATGACGTCCGTGAATGCCTTTAGTGGCGTGGGGAGAAGGACCATGTTCGCCACGCAGGAAAAGAAGCGCCGATCCTGCACCACGGCGTTGCTGATCTGATAAGCAGCATCATCCACACCCCATATATGGCAACATGACCAGTTCGGCCGTTCCCCGGCACGAAGGCCCAATGCGAGCGTCAGTGCCTTGTTCGCGTGAATGTTTCCTTCGAATTTGTGGATGATCGCGCCCGTCTGCCGATTGCGGTTCATCTGCGGCTCGGACCAGTTCGCCTTATAGAACAGGGCTCGTCTCGCGTGTTCTGGATACCAGACGGAAAGATACTCGAATGTTCGCGGATCGACCCATCGCGCAGTCCTCTCGATCAACCCCATCACGTCTCCGAGGCCGAGCTCTCGCCGCAACGCCTCTAGGCCGTCTGGAAGCAAGTCGGCGGCGTCGCTATTTCCTTCTTCCTCTTGGTTCTGCAGCACTACAATCTCGATCCCAAATCTCTGGGCGGCAAAATAGATCAGCCGCCGTCTCCAACTCGGAGAAACCATAGGATCTGAGTGGTATAGCGGCAACTTGGAAACCGCTTCGTGGTGTCGGCCTAACGCTGGTGTTCCTTGTCCATGGCGCATCGGATCGCCTCGAACACCCGCCGCAGGGCGAAGGATCGTGCGATGCTCACCACGGTGAACACCGCGCCCATCTTCAGGTTCTGCGCCAGCGTCGTGTGCAGCCCGAAGATCGGGAAGATCAGGATCTGCGTGACCACCGCGACGCCGTAGCCGACGATCACGTTGGCGACGGACTCGACCAGCGACATGGCACGCGATTGCTTCATGCCGCTGCCTCATCCATCGGCCAGCAATTCAGCCGCCAGAGTTCGCAGCGCATGCGCCGCAACCAAGGGGACCACGCCGTTGCCACAGAGCCGAAGCCGGTCCACCCGGTGGGCCAGCCCATCAGCGCCTCGACGAACAGCGGGTTCAAGGTCCGGCGCGGCTCGGAGGTATCGCTCCCAGCTATCGTCGTCACCAGGACCTGGCGGCCAAGCAGGCCGTTCACCGGTGTGTTCGCCAGTGTGGTTGCCCCATCCTTGTGATCCCGCGCCGTCGGCGTCATCCACATGCGGCTGGCATGGGTCAGATCGGCCGTCTTTCGGTTGCCCGCGCTCGGCTTGCAGCCGTCGTTCGCCATTGGCGTCGGCCAGTCCCGCGCCATGCGGTCCAGACCCTTCTCGTCGCGCCGTTCGCCGCCCCGGCTGTGGAAACTGTCCGTCTGCGGCGTCGGCCACAGCGCAGCCGTCGTCGCGAGGTTCATCCCGTGCTGGCCCGCTGCCTGCGATGGCGTCGGTTTGGTCTGCCGGTTCTCGTTGGCGCTGGCCCTCGCCCTCGGCCATAGGCGCAGCAATTCCGTCCGGTTCCCGCCACTCGAGCGGGTGCCGGAGCAGGCGCGCGGGGTCGGCCAGCTCGTCCCCCTCGCGGATGGCAAGGATGAAGAGCCTCTCGCGCTTGTGAGGCGCGCCGACTTCCGCCGCCGTGAAGAGGCCTGCCGCAAGGCGGTAGCCCATGCGGACCAGTCCGCTGGCGACTTCGGGGAAGCCGAGGCGGAGATGATGGGCGACGTTCTCGAGGAACACGAAGGGCGGCTCGATCTCGCCGACGATCCGGGCGACATGGGGCCAGAGGTGGCGCGGGTCGTCCGCGCCCCGGCGCTTGCCCGCGACCGAGAACGGCTGGCACGGATAGCCCGCAGTGACGATATCCACCGCGCCGCGCCACGGGCGGCCGTCGAAGGTGGCAACGTCGTCCCAGAGAGGTGCGCGATCCAGGGACGCGTCTTCCATCCGCGCCACGAGAGTGGCTGCGGCGTAGGTTTCCCGTTCGACATGGCCCACAGCACGATATCCGGGGATGGCGATGGTGAGCCCGAGGTCGAGACCACCTGCGCCGGAACAGAGCGAGAGGCCGAAGAGGCATGCGTCTCCGGCTCCGGAAGCGCGTCCGGAGGAAGGTAAAGCCAGGTCATGCATGTCAGGCGGCGGTCTTGCGCTTGCGCGCGGGTTCGGGGGCGGTGTCCGTAGCCAGGGGATCGGCCGGGGGTGCGGCGTCGTCGCCCAGCCGCTCGGTCCTCACTTGCGCGAAGGTCCGGCCATCGCCGTCGAGGATCGCGTCCTTGCCGGTTTCGACCTGCCAGCGCTCCACGGCGACATCGACGTAGGCCGGGCTGATCTCCATTGCGAAGACGCGACGGCCATTGGTCTCGCCCGCCATGATCTGCGAGCCGGAGCCGGAGAACGGCTCGTAGCAGAGGCCGCCTCGGGCAACGTGCTGGCGCATCGGGATGCCGAAGGCGTCGAGCGGTTTCGGCGTGGGATGGTCGGGCCGGTCGTCCTTGGCGAAGCTCGGCAGCGTCCATGTGGACGGCAGCGTCTGCTCGGCCACCTTCGGCGGACGGTTCGGACGGCGCCAGCCCATGAAGCAGGGTTCGTGCTTCCACAGGTAATGCGATCGGGTCAGGACGCCCCGGTCCTTCACCCAGATGATCTGCTGATGGACGAAGGCGCCCGCCTTTTCCCAGCAGGCTTCCAGCATCGCCTGGCGACGCGAGGCGTGCCAGCAGTACCAGGCGGCGTCCTCGGCGATGGCCTCGGCGACGGCCGCTGAGATGAAGCCGTCGTAGAGTTCCGCCCCCTGCGAACTGTCGTCCCATGTCGTGCCGTAGGACGCCGACCAGTCCTTGTTCCGGGTCGGGTGGTTCGAGCCATCGTAGTCAACGAGATACGGCGGGTCCGTCGCGAACAGGATCGCCCGCTCGCCGTTCATCAGGCGGCGCACGTCGGCCGCGCTGGTGCTGTCGCCGCAGAGCAGACGGTGGTCGCCGAGGATCCACAGATCGCCCGCCCGCGAAGCCGGATTGCGCGGTGGTTCGGGGATGGTCACCGGCGGCACGGAGCCCCCGGCGCCACCTTCTTCCCCGTCCCCCTCCGGCACGAAGGCCAGCAGCTTGTCCAACTCACCATCCGAGAAGCCGACCAGCGACAGGTCGAAATCCTCGGCCAGCAGGTCGTTCAGTTCCGCCGACAGCAGCGCCTCGTCCCAGGTGCCGAGTTCCGTCAGCTTGTTGTCCGCGATCCGGTAGGCCCGGCGCTGCGCCTCGGTCAGGTGCCCAAGCACGATCACCGGCGCCTTGGTCAGCCCGAGCTGCGTTGCGGCCAGCACACGCCCGTGCCCCGCGATCAGCTCTCCGTCCTCAGCGACGAGGCATGGCACGGTCCAGCCGAACTCGGCCATGCTGGCGGCGATCTTCGCGACCTGGTCCGCGCCGTGCGCCTTCGCGTTCTTCGCATAAGGCTGGAGCTTGGCCAGCGGCCACGTCTCGATCGCGTCCGGGGCGAAGCTCAGCGTCATGGTGGGCAAGGTTCCTCGGTCGGGTGGATGCCGGTGGCTTCCGGACTCCGGATGCCGCGCTGGACTCCACACGGGGTCCAGCGGCCACCATCAGTGTCCGGTCGGAAGGCCAGCGTTCATTGGTGTTTGCGCGGGGCGCGAGCGGGCCCGGCTTCCGGGTGGCTTCCCAAAAATCCGGCCCTGTCGCTGGCGATGTCCCGCGCTTCGCCCGCCAGCATACGAATATCGCCAGGAAGGAACCGGAAACTGCCTCGGAGTGGACCTCGGCCGGACCCTCGCTGGATGCCGGGGTCCAGAAGGCCCCCGTCAACGCAAAGGGGAGAGCGAGCTTTCCAGCGCACTCTCCCCACCTTGCCTTCGGAATAGCATGGATCTGTTGCAGATGTCGAAGGGAAAAGTGTTGCAACACATTGGAGTCACTGCGCATTCAGACGCGAAGCGATCTTGGTCAGCGCCAGTTGCCACCGACGCCATGCGGTCGTGCGGTCGCAGCCCATCTCGCCGCTGATCTGCTTCCACGGCACGCGGGCGGCGCGGGACCAGACGAGCTTGCGCTCCGCCTCCTCGATCCAGAGCACCCAATCGAAGGTCTGCTCGAGCCGGGTGATCGCGGCGGCCGAGGGCCAGACCCGCATCGGCTGCGGCTCCATTGCCGCGATCTCGCGGCTGGTGCGCACGATGTCGGGCCAAGTGTTGAAGTAGCTCTGCGCCTTCACCGGCGGCAGCTTGCGCAGGGTGCGGAACGCCTCCTCGAAATGATCGGCGACGCACTCGGCGGTCCATTCGCGATCAGCCATGGCGCGCCTCCCTGTCGGAAGGACGCGGGCCGTAGAGCTTCTCCCCCAGCTGGCGGACCAGTTCACGCTCGGGCCAGGTGAGGCGGTCGTCATCGGCGGAAACCGCAAGGACGCCCTGTTCCTGCCAGCCCTCGCGCTTGACCTGCTCGGGATCCCGGCGTCGGCCACCGTAGCCGTGAGGATGCCATCTCATGCGACACCTCCCTTCGTCTCGATCGCCCAGAGCAGGATGGCGATGGCGTCGGCCTCGTTGTCGTCGGCGGGGCTGAAGCCGCGGGCGCGGACGGCGGCGACCATGGCAGCCTTGTCGGCATTGCCCTTGCCCGAGGCGTGGCGCTTGATCGTTCCGACCGGGACGCCCTGGTAGGGCACGCCGCGCAGTTCCGCCCATGCCGTCAGCGTGGCCATGAGCCCGCCGTAGATGTGGCTCGCATCGGTACCCGCGTGGCGGCGAACTTCCTCGAACCAGATCGCGGCGACGGGCCCGGATAGCCGGTCGATCTCGGTCAGCCAGTTGGAGAAGCGCAGGTAGCGCATGCCGCCCCCGTCGAAGCGCCCCGGGCGCAGCGAGACGGTGCCGCTGGTGATGAGACCGTCATGGCCGCGGATCGCCCAGCCGCTCGAGGTGCCGAGGTCGAGCGTGAGGATGCAGCGGACCAGTCCACCACCCTCCCGCATCGGAACCGGAGGGTTGGTGACGGGTGTGACGGATGTGACGGATAGTTCCCTATCCGCTCCATAGGCGCGCACATGCGCGCGCGTAACGGTCCTATAGGTATGATCCGTCACATCCGTCACACTCACTGATTTCATTGGCATTTTCCTACTCTCCCGAGAAAAGGTCAGAGTTGCTGTCATCGAGGGCGATGCCCCGGAATCCCTTCGCGGCGCGGGTGTTGTGACGCTCGAATCCCCGAACGATCAGGGCTTCCGAGAAGCGCTTGACCGAGCCTGCGAACTCGCCGTTCGCATCGGCCCACGCCTTCCAGTCGGCGAACATCGCGGAGGTGCTGGCGTTGAGGTGCAACCCGACAGAGCAGCGCTCGTCGATCCAGCGACCGATGGCGTCCTCGGCCTCGAAGTAATCCTCAGTCGCAGCCATCACGGCGGGCGGAGGGCGCAGCCCTGTCCGCTGCCATTCGATGCAGCCCTCGAGCGCCCATGCGAGGATCCCGTCGCGTTCGGCCAGCAGCCTGTCCGCCAGGTGCTTGTCGCGCCGCGCGAGCGGGATAGTGACCGTGAACGGCACCATGTGCAGGCGCCGCTTCATCGCCTCGTCAACGTTGCGGATGGAGGGCTTGTGGTTGCCGACGATCAGCAGCTTGAACTGCGGTATGAACTCGAAGAAATCCTGCCGCATGAAGCGGGCCGTAATCTTGTCGCCTCCTGTCAGCGCCTTCAGCTTGCTCTCGGCCCAGCGGCTGCCCTGTTCGGTCTCGATGGACGTCACGATGCGCGCCCCGCGCAGTCCGGCCATGTCGGTCGGGTGGCGATCACCCTGCGTGGCCATGAACATGTCCATCGGCGCGACGGTGGCGTAGTCACCCAGGATAGCGGTTAGGGTGTTGGCAAAGACCGATTTCCCGTTGGCGCCGGTACCGTAGAGAAAGAAGAGCGCATGCTCGGTGGTCACGCCCGTCAGGCAGTAGCCCGCCATGCGCTGCAGGTAGGATTGCAGTTCGCCGTCCCCGCCCGTGACGGTTTCGAGAAACCCGAGCCAGACTGGGCATGCGTCGGCGACCGATGCCCCCGCGATGCGAGTCATGAAGAGGCCGGGGTCGTGCAGCAGCGACGCGCCGCTGCGCAAATCGACCACGCCGCCGGGCGTGTTCAATAGCCAGGGATCGCGATCCCACGGCTCGGTCGTGGTTGCGTGGCGACGGTCGGAACGGGCAAGCCGCTCCACGGCGGACACTGTCGCGGCGCTGGAAAGCTTCGCCTTCAGTCGCGCAGACCCGGCGCGCGCCGCCGCCTCGCGGCAGATCATCCGGGCCAGATCGAAGGCCTGCAGCGTCTCCTCGCGCCGCCAGAGCTTGCCCGACCAGGTCAGCCATTGCCCCCAGCCAGCGACGTAGCGCCAGGTCTCGGCATGTCGGGCTGCGAAGGTTGCGGCGAGCGCATCCTCGGTGAAGCGAACCGGCACCGGCCCATCATGCCCCCCGCCAGCAGGGCCGCCGTCATCGGAACCATCATCCTCGTCATCGATCTCGCCGTTGCGGGCGGCGTCGCGTTTCCAGAGGCGTTCGGCTTCCTCGCGCAGCCGGGCCTCCGGCCAGGGAGGGGCAACGCGGGCCGTGTTGTAGGAGACGATTTCCTCCCACGCCTGTTCGCGCGGCACGTGGCCTTCGCGGGCGCGGCGGATCCAATAGCCGATCACGCGCGACAGCGCGTCGAACCGGGTGGTGCCATCCACACCGCCTTCACGGACTTGGCGCCCGAACAGTTCGGTCACGCTGCCGCGCTCGTTGGCGGCCATGTTGAAATCGAGCCCGTTCTCGCCTTCGAGCGGCGTCATCGCGATGATCGCCTCGAGCAGTTCGCCAAGGTCGTGATCGCGGGGATCGTGGTTCAGGATCCGCACCAGCCGCCGAAGACCCTGTTTGGCGTGGATCGATCCCGCCACGCGGATCGGCTGGTGCGCGGACCGGAACGAAGCGTCGCCACCAACCTTCGCGGCGATCATGTGCCGGGCGCGACAGACCGTGGCGATGTCGTCGCCTTCGGCGGGTTCGGTCAGACGCCAGTAGAGGTGCAGCTTGCGCTGTCCCTCGGTGGTGACGCCACCGGACGCGACCTCGAGGGTCGGGCACCCGAGATGCTGCACGAGATGGTCGCGCTTCGCGCCGATGTCGCCATTGTCGAGATCGACGAGCACCACCTGCGTCTGCACGATGCTGTCTGCCCGCGCGTCGCCGGGAGCCGCAACCGTACCGGGCGCCACGAACAAGGCCATGCCGGCGTCGCTCGCCCATGTTGCCTGAAGCGCGAGTTTCGCGGCAAGCGTGGCGTCCGCTTCGATGAAGGGAACATGTGGCGGACCATCGCCCGCGCCTTTCTCGGCCAGAGCACGGACCGGCACCCAGCCGTCGCAGTAGCCGAATACGACGTCGGCATAGATCGCGATCATCTCGGCGTCAGGCGCGACGTCGTCGGGCACGATGGTGTCAGACGGGACCGTCATGCCCAGCACCGTTCCCGCCACGCACAGAAGCGGCATTCGAAGTGGTCGGGGTCGGCCGTGTGGCGGGGAAGAAGTTCACCCGCATCACAGGCGCGCAGGATCGTCACCGCCTTGTCGCTGGCGGACTGGGCGAGTACGGCATCGAACGGCACGAGTTCGTGCCAGATCTCGCACGTGTCCTTATTGATCGCCGTGAAGAGCGCGGGCGCCTCGGTCAGGCCGAGATAGGCCTGGTAGAGCGCGATCTGCACGGCATAGACCGGCTTGGCCTTTCCGACACCATGTTTCGCGATTTCCCGCCAGTTCTTGGCGTTCGCCGATTTGCACTCCCAGAGCGCCGGAACCGCCATGCCGTTCGGCGCGGCAACGACCACCCCGTCGGCATGCCCCTGGACTCGCCCACCGACGACCGAAAAGCCAAACTGATCGCCATGGCGATTGCGCGTGCGGAGGTCGAACCCGGCCTTGCGCAGCCAGGCGATGGCCAGGTCCTCGAGAACGTGCCCGAGCGCGAAGATCCGCAGGGACTTGCCAGAGAACCCGGCGCCCGGGTCCTTCGGCGTCTTCAGGTATTCGTATTGCAGCCTGCGCTGGCAGATGTCGCCCAGCCGGCTGCCCCCGAGATAGTCGCGCTGGGGACGTTCGGCCTGTTCCTCAACGAGGGCAGTGTCGATGCAGGCATTGACGCTGTCCGCGAAACTGGGCGGCTTCTCCCGATGGTTGAAGTCGAAACCGGCGTCCATCAGAATGGCACCTCCGGATCGGGCCGGACCGCGCTGGTCTGCATCGCCTCCTGGAAGCCGTCGACGGAGGCCGTCGCGAGCGCGAGCGCCTGTGCTTCGCTGAGATCGGCGAACCGCGTGGTCCATCCGATCTCGGCCATGAGTTCGGCCATGTTGCGGAGGGCGGCGCGCAGGGCTGCCTGTTCGCGTTCGTCGGGATCGATCATGCGGCCACCCCAAGGGAGGGTGACGCTGGCGTGCGGGAATGCGGGTTGGCGCGGCGCGCCCGATAAATTCTGTTCATGGGAGAGCTCCAGATGCTCTCCTCACCTACCGGCGGGGGTCTCAGATTGTCGGCTCGCGCTCAGAGAGCCTTACGGGAACACAATCTTGTGGCGAGCGCGATTCCTTCTTAACCTTCGGAAACGACGGCAATTTCAGGAGCAGCGAGGCCGATGCCAGCATTTAACCCGAGGATTTTCAGCAACCCGGATCGCCTCAAGCAGATCGCTCCCGCACGACTGAAGGCATTTCTTGAGCCTTGGAAGGACTACTTTCAGTCCCGCAAACTCGACGTCGCCGCATGGTCGACAGATGACATGCCGCTCGAAGCCATCGCGGGTGTCCTGATGAATCCCGACGCGTCGGTCCCCGAGGACATGGTCAACGCGCTCTATTATGTGCACGAGACCGCATCGCACGAGGCGATGGACGAACTGCTCGACCGTGCCGCGGCTGCGGGGATCGAGATCGACAAGGATCACGAGGTTTCGGTCGCCGATGTTTCGGTCCAGATCTGGCTCGCTCAGCCAATGCTGTTGCAACGCCAGCATGCTGAAACAGTGGCATTTCGGCGATCCAACTTCATGTATTTCGCCGGTTCGCGCCCAGAGGAAAAGGCCGCAGAGATCCCGTCCATCACGGACGCCATCGCGAAGAGCATGCAGGAGAGGATGAACAACTGGTTCGAGGTGAAGCGCAGGGGGCGAAACAGCCGGATATTCGCGTTCCCGCGAGGCGAGAAGATCTGGCTGCTCGTGCGGCACGGCATGCCGATGCGCCGGGAAGGGAAGCACCAGGACGACGGTGAAAGCGGGATTGCGTTCTATCGGCCCCAACAACATGACGTGCTGATCTACGACAGTGCGACCGACGAGATTGGCGTGAACGCCGGAACGAAGGGCGAGCGCGAACTCTACCTCAAGACGTTCGGCGAGGCGTTGTTCGGCAGCGAGAATTATTTTGATCGATCCGAGCGATATACACTCGATCCGCTCCGCGAACTGGGGCCAGCTGCAATGGCAAACGGAGATATTGAGGGGATCGTCGGCGTACGCTTCGTGGAGTTCGGGCGTCTTTGGTCTGGGAAGGGGGTATCTGAGAGGGAAATTCGCAAATCAGAGGACCTGTTCAAAGCCTATGGTGAAAACTGGGAGAATTGTCTCTCTGGCGGCGCATTCACGCATGCGATCTTCAGGTTTGCCTTCGAGGGCAGCAAACGGGAGCGGTCCGTGATGATCAGGCCGGCCAATATTGCCAAGTATGAGCGGGAGTCTGACGAGGAGGTCATCGAAGCCTGGTTGAAGGCGCGCGGGTTCTGGGCGATTGCGGCAGGGGCGGATGATGACGTTCTGGAAAGCACTTGATATGCTGGCCGATGGGGCCACTGACCGGCAGGAGTGGACCCAGCTCCTTGACGGTGATTTCGGCCACATCCGACCAATGTTGCGATCGACCGGGTCGACAGCGAGCAGCATAGCATGCCCGTCTCCCGCAGGCGAGGGATGCCCTCGGCGGGTTGTGCATCACGACGACGGCAGCATCCGCGCAATCTGCGGCGACAGCCCAAAAGCCTGTGATGATCTTCACCTGACCAAAGAAGATATCTTAGTTTACGGCCTTGACCGCGTCGCGCTGGCGCGGCGCCTTGCCGACGCACTCGACCTGTCCATCCAACCTGCTCGTTTCGATCGGCGTCCGGTCTTCAGAATAGGCTCCCATGATGTCTTCGCCGGTCGTGGCTTTCCGGTTTTCCTCACAGTGCCCGGACCATTCCCAAGTGAGGATGCGGCACAGTTTGACGACCTCATTTCCCACCCGAGCCCGAAACTATTGCTGGCTCCGACCAAGACGTCCATCCCTGCGCATCTTGCCGCTGTTCTGAATAGGAACGGCGTGTCGCGCTTGGCCCTGGAGGATCTGGTGGTCTTCGATGATCGAGGGCGGCTTCTCCCTCTCCAGCCAACAACCGTCATGTTCGCCGGCCTTCGCGCTCAGGTCGCGGGTGGCGCGGCTGATGCTGCGTCGAACCTGGCGTGGGCATTGCCGACCGATGCGCGATGGGAGGAGATTAGAATCAGCTTCGTCGCCGATGAAGTCGTCAACGTGAGTTTTCGGGGCGAGACCCGGAGGTTCGAGCCCGATGGTCTCGGGATGAAGAGCGCCAAGAATGGCAAGCCGAAAGCGGCGTGGGCCTATCTGAAGGCGTTTGCGATGGAGGGCGGCCGGCTCCCAGTCCATCATGCGAAGAGCACCGACACCTCGAAGCACCAGAAACAGAAACAGGCGCTTTCCAAGATGCTGCGTACCGCATTCGGGATTGCCGACGATCCGCTACCCACGGTCGCAGGGGAGTATGTCGCCCGTTTCGTGGCGAACGCCGACGATCTCCAGCAAGGCAAGCTGGGTCAATCCCGACGAAAATTCGCTAACTGACCTCAAGAATCTCAAAAAAAGACTTCGCCTATCAAGCCGCTGAAATCCAACCGGGTTTCAGCGGTTTCTCTTTGTGCTGAACCCGCCAAGGCCGCCGCTCCAACGAATTTTCGCCGGTCCCGGTCACTCGGGCCGCGTGCCCGTCCACCTGGACGAAGGCGAAACTTCATGGAGCGTTTCCACCCCATTTGCGACGCGCGCTCGCGCGTCTCCCGCAACATCACCATCCGGGCCGAACGGCTGGCGCGGTCGGGCTCGGTCCCCGGCATGGACGCCGAGGACATCAAGCAGGACCTGAGTCTGCTCCTCTATCGCCGGGATGACAGGTTCGACCCCTCCCGCGGTCAGTACGACACGTTCGCAGACCGCGTTCTGGCGAACCGCATCGCCACGCTGGCCGCGCCGACCGAACGCCTGCGGGCCGAACGGGCGTGGGTTGACTTCGACACCCCGTCCGAGGGTCGCGGCACCGACGAGACGCTGCCGCTTGCAGAGACCCTGCCTGACAGTGCCATGCCGCACGCTGCCGTCGCGCGTGCACCGGACGAGGCGTTCGGGCTCGTCCGCGACGTCCGGCGCCTTCTCGCGGGGCTGACACCGACCTGCAGGGATGTCGCGCTGGCGCTGATCGACATGTCGCCGACGGAAGCGGCCGAAGCCCTCGGGATCCATCGCAGCACCGTCTACGCCCGGCTCGGCACGATCCGAAAGGCGGCCGAGGCGCTTGATCTCGCGGCATATCTCGGTGCCGCCCCGACAGTCTCGGAGGCCCGCCGGTAGGTGACAACAGGATCGGCGATGACCCGGTTCCACCAAGTTTCATGCCGGGCCCTCGGAGGAATGCAACACCCCACGCGGGGAAACACTCCGACCGCAAGCTCCAGGGCGGCGTCAGGCCCGGCAGCAGTCTTCCCGACGACCCCTGGACACCAACCGACGAAAACACGGAGCGTCACCATGTTCACGACTTCCCCCCTGAAACGCCTGCGCCAGTCGAGCTGGCTGGAGGCGATCCCCGACACGATCAACGTGCCGGCGCTGTCCGACAGGCCGAACCGTGCGGTGCCGATCGAACGCGCCACGGTGGACGACATCGAGTTTGCCCTCGTCGCCCTGGCGCGGCAGGAAACCCAGATCTACCGGCTGACGCGTGCGCTGGGCGACGTGCTGAAGATGGCGCGCCGCCAGGGCGCCTGCGGCACGGACAGCGCGATTTCGGCCGCCGCGCGCGATCTGGAGGGCGGCAAGTGAGCGCCCCCTTCGGCGCTGGGCCGCTCCGGATCATCACGGCCGACGAACGCCTGCGCGAGGCGCGCGGCATCAAGGGGGTGCTCACGGGCACCTCCGGCATCGGCAAGACCACACAGTTGCTGACCCTCGATCCGCAGCGGACGCTGTTTCTCAATCTCGAGGCAGGTGAGTTGGCCGTGCAGGGCTGGCCCGGCGACGAGATCCGCATCCGGGACTGGGAGGTCGCCCGTGATCTCGCCGCCTGGATCGGCGGCGCCAACCCAGCCATGCGAGACGACCAGTCCTACGGGCCCGGACACTTCGCGCGGGTGTGCGCCGCCTTCGGCCCCGCGAGCCAGCTCGACAAGTATGACACCGTCTTCGTCGACAGCATCTCCGTCGCCTCGCGCATCTGCCTGCAGTGGTGCAAGGGCCAGTCCCAGGCGCAGTCCGACCGCACCGGCAAACCCGATCTCCGCGCGACCTACGGGTTGCTCGGCCAGGAGATGATCGGCTGGCTGACCCATCTGCAGCACACGCCCGCCAAGAACATCTGGCTGGTCGGGCTGCTGGACCGCAAGCTCGACGACTTCGGCAAGCCCTTCTTCTCGATGCAGATCGAGGGCTCGAAGACCGGACTCGAACTGCCCGGTATCGTCGACGAAGTCGTCACCCTGACCGAGTTGCGCCCCGAGAAGGGCGAGCCGTTCCGCGCCTTCATCTGCACCACAATCAACGATTTCGGCCTGCCTGCGAAGGACCGCAGCGGGCGGCTGTCGATGATCGAGCCCGCCCATCTCGGGCGACTCATGGCGAAGATCCGTGGTCCGCGCCCCGATGGCGCTGCCCGCCTGAACTTCGATCTGCCCGCGGCCGCCACCGCACCCAATCCCCCGACGACGAAAGGAGCATGACAATGGCGAGCGACATGGATTTCAACGGCGCGGACACGCAGGACGCCGCTTTCGACCTCATCCCGGCCAACACGCTGGTCAAGGTCTGCCTCACCGTCCGCCCCGGCGGCGCGGGCCCGGAAGGCTGGCTCACCCAGAGCAAGACGAGCCCGGCCCTCTACCTCAACACCGAGGCAATCGTGATGGAGGGGCCGTTCGCGCGGCGTCGCATCTACACCCGCATCGGCTTTCGCGGAAAAGCTGCGGGCGGTCCCGGCGACGACACCTACGGCAACCGCGGGCGCGCCATGATCCGCGGCATCCTCGAATCCGCCCGCGGCGTGCGTGCCGATGACCAGTCGAACGCCGCCCGCACCGCGCGGATGATCCGTAGCCTCGGCGAGTTGAGCGGGCTGGAGTTCGTGGCGCGCATCGGCATCGAGCGCGACAAGGACAAGCCCGACGACACCGGGCGCAACGTCATCAAGGCCGCGCTCGGCGCCGACCATGCCGAATACGCTCGGGTGATGGGCAGCGTACCCCAGCCACCGCAGCAGGGTCAGTTCATCGCCTCGGGCCCGCAGCTTGCGGACAACGGCACGGGTCAGTCGGGCGCGCCGTCCTCCGGCTCCGCGCCCTTCTGGGCTCGCTGAGGGGGGACGGCCATGATTCCGCGCGACTATCAGAAGGCGGCGGTCGATGCCGCCCGCGACCGCACTGCCGCACATGGAAACACCATGCTGGTGCTGCCCACCGGGGCGGGAAAGACGGCCATTGCCGGTTTCTACATCGGCGAGGAACTGGAGCAACGCAAACACGACCGCGTTCTGGTGCTGCAGCACACCGACGAGTTGATTGATCAGAACCGCAGCGCCATCGGCACTGTCACCGGAATGCCGACTTCGGTGGTCAAGGCCAAGCAGGACGACTGGGGCGGCCGCATCGTCTTCGGAAGCGTCCAGACCCTGGCGCGCGCCAACCGGCGCGAGCGGATGGCGCCGGTCTCGCATCTCATCATCGACGAATGCCACCGCTCCGCGGCGCAAAGCTATCAGTCCATCATCGACGAGGCCCGGGCGCTCAATCCGGAGATCAAGCTGCTCGGGCTCTCGGCCACACCGGGTCGCGGCGATGGCCGCAGCCTGCGCCGCACCTTCAGCAATGTCGGCTATCATCTGAAGATCGGCACGCTGATCGGGCGCGGTCTCCTGGTGCCACCGCGCACCTACACCATCGATCTCGGCGTCGAGGACGAACTGGCCGGGCTGGGCGCCACCGCGGGCGATTTCGACATGCGCGCGGCAGACAAGGTGCTGAACCGCTCGGTGCTGAACGAGGCCGTCGTCGAACACTGGCAGGCGAAGGCGGCGGACCGGCGCACCATCTTCTTCTGTGCGACGGTTGGCCATGCCGATGCGGTAGCCGAGGCCTTCCGCACGGCCGGCGTCACGGCCGAGACGATCTCGGGCGAGATGCCATCGCGGACGCGCGCCGACCTCATCGCCCGGTTCGACCGGGGCGAGGTGCAGGTGCTGACGAACTGCATGGTCCTGACCGAAGGTTTCGACAGCCAGCCTGTCGGCTGCATCGGCATCCTGCGCCCCATGCTGCACAAGGGCACCTTCATCCAGGCAGTCGGTCGCGGCCTGCGGCGGGTCGATCCCGCGCGTTTTTCCGGCATCGTGAAAACCGACTGCGTCGTGCTCGACTTCGCGGGCGCGGCGCTCCGGCACGGGTCGCTCGAACAGGAGATCACCCTCGACGAGGACGATCCTGAGCCCGGCCAGGCACCGTGGAAACTGTGCCCGACCTGTGAGGCCGAATTGCCGCTTGGAGCATCGGTCTGTGATTTCTGCGGTCACGTCTTCACGCGGGAACGAGCAGAGGCCCGACTGCTGACCGCCTTCGACATGATGGAGATCGACCTGCTGGAGCGGTCCCCGTTCGCCTGGTGCGACCTGCATGGCGACGGCCAGGCGATGATGGCGAGCGGGTTCAATGGCTGGGCCGGGGTGTTCCATGATGGCGCGCTCTGGCACGCGCTCGGACAGCCGAAAGGCAGGGCGATCCGGCCGCTCGCCATCGGCACCCGGGTGCAGGCGCTCGCCGCCGCAGACGATTTCCTGCGCGCCACCGAGACGGGGACCGCCTCGATCAAGAGCCGTCGCTGGCTGAACGACCCGGCGACGATGAAACAGATGGACCTGCTGCAGCGCGCGGGGCACGAGGCCAATGGGCTGGATTTCAGCCTGTCGAAATACGCCGCCAACTGCCATCTGAACTTCCGTTGGAACCGCGGCGCGATCACCGCTGCCGTTCTCGGCCGTGCGGAGCGGTCGGCTGCATGAAACGCCCCAATCCGCTCCCGCCTGACCAGATGACGCCCGCCGAACGCCGTGCCGAGTTGTGCGGCCTGCTGGCGCTCGGGCTGGTTCGGTTGCGGATGCGGGATGGAGGTGAAGTATCTGACATTACTGGAGAACGTTGCCTACACTATCCGACCGACCAATGCCGTCATGCAACTCCAACTCACCGGAGAAATGCATGAACAAGCCCGATCCCGTCCCCGCGCGCCTGGCCGCGCTCAAGACCACGCCGACGCCCGACTTGAAGCAGCAGTGGCGCGACCTGTTCGACAGCGAGCCGCCGCCGTTCAATCGCCGCTACCTCGAATCCCGGCTGGCGTACCGCATCCAGGAACTTGCCTACGGCGGCCTGAAGCCGGAGACGATCCGGCGGCTGGAGCGGCTCGGCGAGGAACTGGACGGCGGCGACCGATCCAAGCGCAGTATCCGCGCCGATCGGGACCGCCCCATCACGGGCACGCGCCTCCTGCGCGAATGGCAGGGCGTCGAGCAGATCGTCACCGTCACCGCCGATGGCTTCGAGTGGCAGGGGCGACCCTACAAATCGCTGTCGGCTATTGCGCGCGCCATCACCGGCACCCGCTGGAACGGATGGACCTTCTTCGGCCTCAAGAACCACAGGGGGCGGAGATGACGAAGCCGCCGGAAAAGTCGAAGGTCGTCCGCAAGCTGCGATGCGCGGTCTACACCCGGAAATCCTCCGAGGAAGGGCTAGAGCAGGAGTTCAACAGCCTCCACGCCCAGCGCGAGGCCTGCGAAGCCTACATCGCCAGTCAGCGGTCGGAAGGGTGGGTGCTGGTCCGCGATCATTACAACGACGGCGGCATCTCGGGCGGCACGCTGGAACGGCCCGGACTGAAGCGGCTGCTGGAGGACATCGAGGACGGGCTGGTAGATGTTGTGGTGGTCTACAAGATCGACCGTCTGAGCCGCTCGCTCGCCGACTTCGCCAAGCTGGTCGAGGTGTTCGACCGGAACGGCGTGACCTTCGTCTCGGTGACCCAGTCCTTCAACACGACCACGTCGATGGGGCGGCTGACGCTGAACATCCTGCTGTCCTTCGCCCAGTTCGAGCGCGAGGTCACGGCCGAGAGGATCCGCGACAAGGTCGCTGCCAGCCGAAAAAAGGGCATGTGGATGGGCGGGGTGCCGCCCTACGGATACCGCGTCGAGAACCGGAAGCTGGTGGTCGACGAAGAAGCCGCCGCGCATGTGCGCTGGATCTTCGCACGTTTCCTCGAGATCGGATCCTGCACGGAACTAGCGCGGGAGGTAGGCGCGCGCGGGATCCGGACGCCGCGCGGCAACCGGATCGACAAGAAATACATCTATCGGATGCTCAGCAACCGCGCCTACATTGGCGAGGCGGTCCACAAGGGCGACAGCTATCCCGGCGAGCACGACGCCATCATCAACCAAAAGACGTGGGACCGCGTCCATGCGATCCTGCAGGAGAGCCCCCGGAAGCGCGCCGCTCGCACACGCGCCGAGACGCCCGCGCTGCTAAAGGGGCTGCTGTTCGGGCCCGATGGCGCCGCGTTCTCACCGACGCATACTCGGAAGGGGGATCGTCTCTACCGCTACTATGTCAGTCAGACCGTGCTGAAGCATGGTGCCGGTTCGTGTCCGGTCGGCCGCGTGCCTGCGGGCGAGATCGAGGCCGCCGTCATCGACCAACTCCGTGCCGTGTTCCGGCAGCCAGAGATTGTTGCGGGGACTTGGAAGGCGGCGCGTGCCCACGCCGACGACGTCTCCGAGGCCGACGCCCGCGCGGCGTTGCAGCAGCTCGACCCGCTGTGGGACGAACTCTTCCCCGCCGAGCAGGCGCGAATTGTCACGCTGTTGGTCGAGCGCGTCGATATCGGCGCGAACGGGCTCAACTTCCGGCTCCGGATGGACGGCCTCGGCGGTCTCGCTCGCGAGATGCTTGCTGGCGGAACCGGAGAAGCTGCATGACCCGCGAGCCGCCGATCCCCGAGACCATGACGCTCCACGTTCCGTTTCGCATCGTGAAGCGCGGCGGGCGGAAGGAGATGCTCGTGCCCGCCGGACAGACTGTCCCGCGGCAAGCGTCCGCAACGGTCATCAAGGCGCTGGCCCGAGCGTTCCGCTGGAAGCAACTCCTCGACAGCGGTGCGTTTTCGACTGTGTCGGAACTTGCGCAAGAGGAGGGGATCTCGACCACATATCTCGCGCGCATCCTCCGCCTGACCCTTTTGGCTCCCGATATCGTGGAGGGCGCGCTCGCAGGGCGGCACGAGACGGAGTTCCTTAAAGCAGCCTTGCAAGCAGATTTTCCTTCGGATTGGGAAGCGCAACGGGCGATGTCTTCGGCATTCGGCTCAGCACGTTAGCGTCTATCCATCATCTCGCATCTTGGCTAAAGTAGCTTCAACTCGGGGAGGGGCTCACCATGCAAAGCATGTCCGCGCGCGATGCCAAGAACGCCTTCGGGCGGCTGATCGACATGGCGAGGGCGGAGCCTGTCGCCATCGAGAAGTATGGCCGGTCTGTCGTCGTGGTGCTTGCTGTTGAAGAATTTGAGCGGCTGACGGCAAAGGCGAAGAAGCAGGTGGCTTCGGCCGCATCGGACAAACGCCTCGGACAAGACGACTGATCCAACACAACAACAGACCGGACAAACCGGCAGGAGACTGAACGACATGGCAAGCCACTCGGACCTGGCGAACTTGATCTGGCAGATTGCGGACCTTCTGCGCGGGCCCTATCGCCCGCCGCAATATGAGCGCGTCATGCTGCCGCTTGTCGTTCTGCGTCGCTTCGATTGCGTGCTGGCCAATACCAAGGACCAGGTTCTGGCGGAGTATGCGCGCCGCAAGGGTGGGAAGCTGGAGGACGATGCTCTCGACCGGATGCTGAACAAGGCATCCGGGCACCGCTTTCACAACCGTTCGCCGATGACGTTCCAGACGATGATCGGCGATACCCCCAATTTGGCACGCCACCTTCAGTCCTACATCAGCGGCTTCTCAGCCAACGTCCGGCGGATATTCGACTTCTTCGAATTCACCAACGAAATCGAGAAGATGGACGAGGCGAACATCCTCTACCTCGTGCTGAAAGAGTTCCTGAAGGTCGACCTTCACCCCGACCGGGTGAAGAACGATCAGATGGGCCTTGTATTCGAGAACCTCATTCGGCGATTCAACGAACTGGCCAATGAAACCGCGGGCGATCACTTCACGCCACGCGAGGTGATCCACCTTATGGTCGATCTTCTTTTCATGGATGCCGACGACGTGCTTAGCAAGCCAGGCACGGTGATGCGCATGCTCGACCCGGCATGCGGCACGGGGGGCATGCTTGCCGAGGCACAGCGCTACATGCGCGATCACCACAAGGAAGCGAAGCTCTACGTCTACGGCCAGGACTACAACAAGCGCGCCTTCGCGACGGCCGCATCTGACATGCTCATGAAGCAGGTTGACCACAACGGCGGCGGAGAGAACGTCCAGTACGGCGACAGCTTCACCGATGACAAGTTCGAAGGACAGACCTTCGACTACTTCATTGCCAACCCACCCTTCGGCGTGGACTGGAAGAAGCAGCAGAAGGAAATTGTGCGCCGGCACGAGAAAGCCCCGCAGGACAGCCCGTGGAGCGCTGGCCTGCCCCGCGTGAATGACGGTTCCCTGCTGTTCCTGCAGCACATGATCTCGAAGTTCGAGGACTTGGATCCCAAGGCGCAGAAGTATGGGTCGCGGGCGGCCATCGTGTTCTCGGGCTCACCCCTGTTCACCGGAGGCGCAGGCGGTGGCGAAAGCAACATCCGCAAGTGGATCATTGAACGCGACATGCTCGAGGCCGTCGTCGCTCTGCCGGAACAGATGTTCTACAACACCGGGATCGGCACCTACATCTGGATCGTCACCAACAACAAGCCCGGCCATCGCAAGGGCACGATCCAACTGGTCGACGCGCGCGACATCTGGATGCCCATGGGCCGCAGCCAGGGCGACAAGCGCCGCAAGATCGGCGCGGGCAAGGCGCCCGAAGGGGATGATCGCCCGGACGAACCCGATCAGATCGCCGAGATCGTGCGGCTCTACGGTGGCTACGCCCAGAACGCCAAGTCCAAGATCTTCGACAACGCCGATTTCGGCTATACCCGCGTCACAGTTGAGCGTCCGCTGCGGCTACGCTACCGGATGACGGTCGAGGACAAGGCCCGCTTCCTCGACGCGGCACCCCATCTGCTCGACGACATCCAGGCGATCGACCAGGCACTGGGGCGCGAGCTGGAACTGGACTGGAACAAGGTCTGGGGCAGCATCGAGAAGCTGTTGAAAAAGCGCGAGTCCCGCTGGCGCGCGCCCGAGGTCAGGCTGTTCCGCAACGTATTCACCGAAAAGGATGCGGATGCCGAGCGCGTCAAGGCGGGCAAGGGATTCGAGGCTGACCCCGACCTGCGCGACTTCGAGAACGTGCCTCTGAAAGAGGATATCGACGCCTACTTCGCGCGCGAGGTTCTGCCGCATGTTCCCGATGCCTGGATGGACCGGAGCAAGAACAAGGTCGGCTATGAGATCAACTTCAACCGCCACTTCTATCAGTTCACGCCGCCCCGCAGGCTGGTCGACATCGACGCGGACCTGAAGAAGGCGGAGGACGAAATCCTGCGGCTTTTGCGGGAGGTGACGGAATGAGCGCTTTTCCTCATAAGCAGCTCAGATTCTTGTTTTCGATTTCAAGCGGCGCCACACCGGAGAGTGGAAATTCTGCGTTCTGGGACGGCGACATCAATTGGGCAACGCCCGAAGATGTCAGTGGCAGCTCGAAGACCCTCTCATCGACGAAACGAAAGATAACAGAGGAAGGCTTTGCAAGCTGCAGCGCCAAGATGGCGCCTTCCGGCACGATTGTGCTGACCAAACGCGCACCGATTGGGCAGTTGGCGATTTCAGAGGTCGAGCTTTGCTGCAATCAAGGTTGCTTCCTTTTGGAGCCGACACCTGATGCCGATAATGAATTCTTCTATTATTGGTTGAGCGTTCAAACCGGATATCTGCAAGTGTTGGGGCGGGGATCCACATTTATGGAACTTAGTTCCGATGAGATAAAGGCGATTCAAGCGCCCTGCATCCCTGTCACTAAACAAAAGCAGATCTCAAACTTTCTCAATCGCGAAACCGCCGAGGTCGACGCCCTGATCGCTGCCAAGCAGCGGTTGCTTGGTCTGATGGCCGAGAAGCGGCGCTCCATCGTGGCCGAAGCCGTCATGCGCGGCCTCAACCCTTCCGCGCCCCTGCGCCCATCAGGCATCGATTGGCTTGGCGATATCCCTGCGCATTGGGAGATCGAGCGGTCGCGCTGGCTGTTCACGGAGCGCGACCAGCGATCCCCGACTGGCGAAGAGGAAATGCTTACGGTCTCGCACCTTACCGGTGTCACCCCCCGGTCCGAGAAGGACGTGAACATGTTCGAGGCCGAAAGCACGGCTGGCTACAAGCTGTGCTTCGCCGGGGACTTGGCCATCAACACCCTCTGGGCCTGGATGGGCGCCATGGGCACCGCCCGCGTCGATGGCATCGTCAGCCCCGCTTACAATGTCTATACCCCAGGCTCGCGCCTGCTGCCCGACTACGTCGATGCGCTTGTCAGGATCCCAGTATTCGCGCAGGAAGTTACCCGCTATTCCAAGGGCGTCTGGTCTTCCCGACTGCGACTCTACCCCGAGGGCTTCTTCGAGACCTGGTGGCCCGTGCCACCGCTCGATGAACAGCAACAGATCGTCGAAAACATCAGCGCCGAGACCGCCAAGATCGACCGCCTGCGCATCGCGACCGAGAGCTCCATCGCCCTGCTGAAAGAGCGCCGCGCAGCCCTGATCGCAGCCGCTGTGACCGGCCAGCTCGAAATCCCGGAGGCGGCTTAGCCATGCGGATACGCGAGCTCACAATCCAGAGCTATCGGGCCTTCGGCGAACAGCAAACCTTCTTGTTCTCCCCGAGCTTCACTGCCATCGCCGGGATCAACGGTCGTGGCAAGACGTCGCTCTTGGACGGGTTGGCGCTTCTGGCATCGCGCATACTGCCACATATCTCTCCTGCGCGCAGCGGCTATCGGACTCTCGGCCCGCTCGACCTGCACGACGGTCATGGACCACTGTCGCTGTCCATGAAGATCAACTGCGGTGATATCCCGATCGAGTTTGGGGTCTCACTCGACGAAGATTCAAAGTCTCCCAGGGTCACGAAACTCCCACCAGCAGTCAAGAAGGCCGCTCGCAACATCTATGGCGACCCGACCCGGGCCGATGATGCCGCGCCTTTGGTCGTGTTTTTCACGACAGATCGCGCCGGATATCGTCTTCCCAAGAAGCTGCCGACTGCGGTGCCACGGGGCCAGGCTGCGGCTTATGCTGGTGCACTGTTCAACAGGACGGTAAATTTCCGCGACTTCATGGCCCGCTATCACAGTGCAATTGTTATCGAGGACGAAGAGACACGCCGTAATCCAAACTATATAGGTGACCGGGCTGTTGGCGCGATATCCGAAGCGCTGACAACCTTCTTGGGTGGATTTCGCAATCTTCGTGTCGAGCAGACGCCACTTCGGCTTCTCATCGACAAGGACAACCAGAGCTTCGACATTTCCCAACTGTCGGACGGCGAGCGTTCATTTCTCGCCCTAATCTGCGACCTCGGCCGCCGCCTCGCGCTTGCGAACCCCGAGTTGACCAACCCGCTGCATGGCGCTGGCGTTGTGTTGATCGATGAAATCGAACTGCACCTACACCCCAGGTGGCAACGGGAGGTCCGCGACAAGCTGCTCGCAACATTCCCCAACGTTCAGTTTGTGGCCACCACGCACTCACCCTTCGTTATCCAGTCGATGAAGCCGGGTGAACTGATCAACCTCGATCCGGACGAGTTTGCGGAATACTCGGACAAGAGCATCGAGGACATCTCCGAGAACGTGATGGGAGTTGATCTTCCTCAGAAGAGCAAACGCTATCGGGATATGATGAAGGCGGCAGAGGAATACTTCACCTTAGTGCGCCAGCCCTCGCCTGATCGCACGCTGTTGGCGTTGGCAGAGTCGCGACTGAACGAGCTCTCGGTTCCATTCAGTGATGACCCCGCCTTCCAGGCGCTCCTGAAGCTGGAGAGAAAAACCAAAGGGCGCGAGGGTGGCGATGCGTCCAGTTGAACGAGGAGCGGCCCCCAAGGTCTACGCGAAGTACCAGGATGCCGGTCCAGATCTTCAGGCGCGGCTGGGGGACTACTGTAGCTACTGCGAGCGGCAAATTGAGACCAATCTGGCTGTGGAACACGTCCAGCCGAAATCGCTGGAACCGGCGCTGGGAAGCACATGGACTAACTTCCTGTTGGGTTGCGTTAACTGCAACTCCAGTAAGGGCGATCAGCCAGTGTCGGTGCCGGACTTCCTATGGCCGGACCTCGACAACACGCTTCGCGCTTTCGAGTACCGTCCGGGTGGCTTGGTCAAATCAAATTCCGCGCTGGACCCGGCGATCAGGGCTAAGGCCGACGCACTTATTACGCTTACCGGCCTCGACAAGGATCCGGGAAACCCATCACCAGCTAGGCGACCAACTGATGCGGACAAGCGCTGGCTCCGGCGACAGGAAGCTTGGCAGAAAGCCGAGCGTTGCCGGGCTATTCTTGAATCGCAGGATACCCCAGAAACACGCGAACTGATTGTTGAGGTCGCCAAGGGAAAAGGCATGTTTTCAATATACTGGGTCCAATTCTCTTATGATGCTGACATGAGGAGGAGATTTCGCGAGGCCTTTGTTGGGACAGCTCCTCAGTGCTTTGATCACGCCGATAACATTCAGCCCCGACCCGGAGGCCAAGTCTAACCATGAATCACGCTCGACATTCAGAAGGAGCGTTCGAAACCATCATCGAAGCCACGATGCTGGCGAATGGTTCCGTGCCGGAACCTGCGTCGGGATTCGATCGTGATCGCGCCATCTTCCCGGAGACCGTCCTTTCCTTCATCCGCGACACACAACCGAAGGAATGGAAGGCTCTGGAGGCGCTCCATGGGGAAAAAACTGGCTCCCAAGTCCTTGCCGATCTGACCAAGTGGATGGACCGGGAGGGCTCTCTGGCCACCTTGCGTCACGGCTTCAAGTGTTACGGCAAGACCCTGCGGGTGGCATTCTTCAAGGCGGCGCACGGCCTGAACCCGGAGCTGGAAGCTCGCTACGCCGCCAACCGGGTTGGGCTCACGCGGCAATTGCACTTTTCAAAGACCTCCGAAAAGTCCCTGGACGTGGCGCTGAGCGTGAATGGCGTTCCAGTTGTATCGGTCGAACTCAAGAACCCGATGACCGGACAGACGGTCGAGCACGCCTTGCACCAGTACCGGCATGATCGCGACCCACGCGAGCCGATCTTTGAGTTCAAGCGGCGCATGCTGGTTCACTTTGCTGCCGACACGGATACGGTGTTCATGACCACGCGGCTTGCGGGTGCGGCCACCCACTTCCTGCCCTTTAACAAAGGCAACAACGGTGGCGCTGGCAATGCGCCCGACCCCAAGGGGAGAAGTTACCGAACGGCGTATCTGTGGGAAGAGGTGCTGCAGCGAGACAGCCTTCTCGACCTCCTCGCGCGCTTCATTCATCTCCAGGTCGAGGAGAAGCGCGACGACCAAGGGCGAAAGGTCAAGAAGGAAGCGATGATCTTTCCGCGCTACCACCAGCTTGAAGCGGTCCGGTCTTTGGTCGACAAAGCGCTAAGAGAAGGGGTGGGCAACAACTATCTGATCGAGCACTCGGCCGGCAGTGGAAAGAGCAACACCATCGGCTGGCTGACGCACAGGCTTGCATCGCTACATGACGACGTAAACGCGCGGGTTTTCGATAGTGTGATCGTCATCACTGACCGCGTGGTCCTAGACAAGCAGCTACAGGACACGATCTACCAGTTCGAACACAAGCACGGCGTTGTCCAGAAGATCGACGAGAACTCGCGTCAGCTGGCGGAAGCACTCGAAAGTGCCGTGCCGATCATCATCACCACCCTTCAGAAGTTTCCATTCGTCTCGCGTCAGTTGACCAAGATCGCCGAAGAACGAGGAGAGGCCGACGGAGGTGTGCTGAAGATGCGCCGCTGTGCAGTGATCATCGATGAGGCGCACAGCTCGCAGGGCGGCGAGACGGCAACTGACCTGAAGGAAGTTCTCGGCGGGCAAGGCCTTCGCGAAGAGGCTGCTCGAGCCATGGCCGCCGATGACGAGGACGACATGGATGAGCTGTATCGGTCCATGGCGAAACGCGGAAGGCAGGCAAACCTGAGTTTTTTCGCGTTCACGGCTACGCCGAAACACAAGACGCTCAAGGTGTTCGGGCGCGACGGCAAGCCCGCTCATCGCTACACAATGCGCCAAGCGATAGAGGAAGGCTTCATTCTCGACGTGCTGAAGCACTACACGACCTACGCCACCTATTTCCGACTGCTCAAGGCAAGCGAGGACGATCCGAACGTCGAGCGGAAGAAGGCGGCACGCGCTCTAGCGCGATTCCTCAAGCTGCATCCTCACAACATTGCCCAGAAAACCGAGGTGATGATTGAGCATTTCCACGCCGCGACGCAGCACAAGATCGGTGGCCGGGCCAAGGCCATGGTGGTGACGGGCTCGCGGCTCGAGGCTGTTCGCTACAAACAGAGTTTCGATCGCTATGTGAAGGAGAAGGGCTATGCCATCAAATCGCTGGTGGCCTTCTCAGGCGTAGTCACGGACGACAAGCTGAAGGATGTCACCTACACGGAGGAGGGCATGAACTTGGGTGTCCGTGAGAAGGAACTGCCCGAGGTCTTTGCCACGCAGGAATATCAGGTGCTCCTCGTTGCCGAGAAGTACCAGACGGGCTTCGATCAACCCTTGCTGCACACCATGTATGTCGATCGGCGACTTGCCGGCATCCAGGCGGTGCAGACACTGTCTCGCCTGAACCGAATCCACCCCCTAAAGGAGGACACGTTCGTCCTCGATTTCGTCAACGAACGCGATGAAATCCGCGAGGCGTTCAAGACCTACTACGAAGGCGCGGAGGTCGGCGAAGACGTCGACCCTGCTCGAATGTATGAGATCAAGGGTGAGCTCGACGCTGAAGGTGTCTACGTCGTCGCCGACCTTGAGCGTTTCAGTGCGGTATATTTCAAGCCTCGCCAGCGCCAAAGCCCGAACGATCATCAGTTGATGAATGCTGCACTTGATCCGTGCGTCGCCCGTTTCAAAGACCTTCAGGAGGACAAGCCCGACGAGGCCGAGCTTTGGCGCGGCAAGATGATGGCCTTTTCCAGTCTCTACGCATTCCTCAGCCAGATTATTCCCTACCAGGACACGGACCTCGAACGCCTCTATGTTTTCCTGCGCCACCTCGCGACTAAACTGCCGAAACGCGGCGCCGGGCCGTCCTACCAGTTCGATGACGAGGTGCGGCTTGAATACTACCGCCTGCAAAAGATCAGCGAAGGCTCGATTAGCCTGAATGATGGCGAGGCCAACCGGCTCGATGGCCCATCCGAGGTCGGAACCGGTGTCCTTCACGAGGAAGCGGTGTCGCTCTCGCGACTCATCGATGTCGTCAACGACCGGTTCGGCACCGACTTCAATCAGGCCGACCAGCTGTTCTTTGATCAGATCGTGGAAGCGGCGATCTCTGATGCTGCGCTGAAGCAAGCGGCGGCCGTTAATCCGGGCGACAAGTTCGAGCTCGTCTTCAAGAACTTGCTTGAGGCGCTATTTGTTGAACGCATGGATCAAAACGAGGAGATTTTCGCACGGTTCATGAACGACAAATCGTTTCAGAAGGTCGTGTCTGGTTGGCTGTCTTCGGAGGCTTATCGCAAGCTAAACACCTCGGCTGAGGCTCAAAGCAACGGGAACCGTTACACTTCCCTGCCGAACCTTCCATGAAAGGCGTTAGCCGAGTTGAAGCCCCGTTCGATAAACATTTTCCTTCTTGATGGCGACCCAAACGGTATTCGGGTCGCTCAGATTTCCATGTCGACCATTCAAGCAATTGCCTTTCGAAGGAATCAGCTTCGGCGAGTAAGGGAGGCGTTTCCAGAGATTGAACGTCCTGGTGTTTACCTGCTCATTGGCTCAGACGAAAATGAACCCGACAGGCTGATCGCCTATATCGGCGAGTCTGAAGGCATTGGTTCGCGGCTTTACACCCACAATTCAAATGACGCAGGTCGTGACCCGAAGGCTTACTGGACCGATACCGTTGTACTCATCAGCAAAGATGAAAATCTGACAAAGAGCCACGCGCGATATGTGGAAGCTTGCCTAATCCGTGCGGTTGGAGGCAATCCACGCTGGCACGTCCCAAACAGCAAACGTCCTTCCGAAGATGCTGGCAAGCTCCCGCTGCCCGACAGGGCGGCCATGGAGGAGTTCGTCGACCAGACCAAGACGCTTGTCGGTGCTCTCGGATGGGATCTGTTCCGTGAGATGCGCGGCAGGACCGCTGAACCGCTGGAGCAACTGGCTACTACCGCAGACGATCCGAGCCCGGTTTTCTTCTTCAGGGGGGAAGGCTTCTCCGCGGAAATGATGATCTCTCAATCGGGCGACTTTGTCGTGAAGGCAGGTTCCAAGGCCCGCGCACGCACTACTCCCACTATCCCCAAGGGCACTCTCGCGCTTCGGGAGACGCTTCTGAAATCGGGCGTCCTTCGCGCAGACGCCAGCACGTTGGTCTTCGCCAGCGATTACAGTTTCACATCAGCGTCTGCAGCAGCAGCAACAGTCATCGGAGCCAGCGCGAACGGACGCATACTGTGGAAGCTAGCCGATGGGCGATGCTACGCAGACTGGGAAGCAGAGGGCACGCTGCCCCAAGGCGAACCTGAGTCGAATGGATGAAGCGGGGTTGGATCACGGTCCCTTTTGCATGCGGATGGAATTCGCGAACGGTTGCCGCACAGAATGAAATTTATATGCATGAAATCATATCGTTAACCCTCTGAACCATAGGGGTTTGGTTGACGGGTCCAGAGAAAAACTGCCCTGAGAGACGGCCTTCAGCTCTGCAGATACTCGGCCGGTTGACAGATCTCCCCGCATAACCCTCGAAAACAACGAGAAAATCCGGCCGTAGCCGGATCGGGAGAACGCTTTTGCGGGGGCAAGTGGCGGACGGTGAGGGATTCGAACCCTCGAGACGGTTCCCCGCCTACACACTTTCCAGGCGTGCGCCTTCGACCACTCGGCCAACCGTCCGTGGCGGTTCGTCTAGCGCGACGGGCGGCGGGGTGCAAGTCGCAGTTCTCTCAAAGCTTCGAAATCCGCTTCTGCAATTCGGCAAGCTGGCGGCGGATCTCGGCCATGTCCTCGGGCGCGGAAGCCTTCTTGCCGCTGCGGGTCTCGTCCGTCTCGGTTTCCTCCATCTCGGGGCCGCTGCTGCCCGCGCCCCAGCCCGCCGCCATCGCCTTCAGGAACAGCTGCTGCTGGCGCTGGAGCGCCTCGAAACCCGGCATCGAGGACATCGGGTTGGGGAAGGTCGACAGATTCTCCATCATCTTCGACTGGCCCTCGCGCAGCATCTCGAAACTGGCGGCCAGGAATTGCGGCACCACCGATTGCGCCTGGGTCGTGTAGCTGCGCACCAGGTCGATCAGCACGTCGATGGGCAAGACGTTCTCGCCCCGGCCCTCGTGCTCGGCGATGATCTGCAACAGATATTGCCGGGTCAGGTCGTCGCCGGTCTTGAGATCGACGATGCGCACCTGCCGCCCGGCACGGATGAAGCCCGCAATATCCTCAAGCGTGACGTAATCGCTGGTCTCGGTGTTGTAGAGGCGGCGGCTCGCATAGCGCTTGATCAGAAGCGGGGTCGTGTTCTCGGGCTCAGCCATGGCTCCTCCGGCAGTGCATTTGCAGCATGATGGGAAATGGCCCGGAAAAATGCAAAGAAAATCGCCATGCTGCGCCGGAAGCAGGGGGCGAGCCCCGGATCGGGCCCAGATCGAGGCCCGGCCGGATACGAACCGGGCCCGGCCATGGAAAAAGGGGGCAGCGAACTGCCCCCCTTCGTCTGGAACCGCAAGGGCCTGCGATCAGGCCTTGGTCACGGTGCTGGCCGAGGTCGCGGCGGCAGCGGCTTTCTTGACCGCGGCCTGGGTTTCGCGGCTGGCCTTTTCGGCGGCCTTCTGCGCGTCGGCGGCCAGGTCCTTGCCGGCGGTCAGCATCAGGTCGACGGTGTCCATCTGGACCTTCTTCGCCACTTCGGCAAAGGCGGCCATGTGCTCGGCAGCCATTTCGGCGGCGGCGGTGGCGAAATCGCTCAGCGCCTTGGCGTATTCGGCCGGCTCTTCCTTGGACGAGGTCAGCTCACCCATGCGGGCGATGGTGTCCTTGGCCCACTGGGCCGAGATCTCGGTCGAACGCTCGGCAGCGGCCAGCGCGACGCGGGCCATCTTCTCGCCCAGCGCGGTCTGCGACTTGAAGGCGTCCTGGAACGACGAGGTGTCGACCGGGAATTTCGCCATCACTTCTTGCAGGGTCTTGGTGAAGTCAGGGGTCTTGGCCATTTGCTCTCTCCTAGATCGGCGCGAAGCTTCGGCACCGGTTGAACTGTTCTGACCAACATATACTTTCTGCACCGCAGCATTGCAAGGTTTTCTTGCTGCGGTGCAGAAAAATTTTACGCCCGCTCGTGGACGTAGAGGCCGGGCGCGGGGCCGAAGCCCTCGCCCGGATCGCGGGCCTCGACCATGTCCCCCGCCCGCCGGGCCAGCCATTCGCCCCAGCGGCCCCACCAGCTGCCCTCGTGGTGCTGCGCCTTGTCCAGCCAGTGCTGCTCGCCCTGCTGGAAGCCGGCATCCGAGGTGTAGTGGCCATATTTCTTCTTGCTGGGCGGGTTGACGATGCCGGCGATATGGCCCGATTCGGACAGGATGAAGGTCTTGTCCCTGGAGCCCATCTGCGCGATGCCGCGCCAGCTGTCCTTCCAGGGCGCGATATGGTCGGTCTCGCAGGCGATGGCGCAAAGCGGCACGGTCACGTCGCCGACATGCAGCCGGTGGCCCATCAGCTCGAACCCTTCCTTGACGAAGCGGTTCTGCTGGCACAGCCCGCGCAGGTATTCCACCGCCATGCGCCCCGGCAGGTTGGTGCCGTCGCCGTTCCAGAAGAGCAGGTCGAAGGCCGGCGGCGTCTCGCCCAGCATGTAGCTGCGAATCGCCGGCCCCCAGACCAGGTCGTTGGCGCGCAGGAAGCTGAAGGTGCGCGTCATCAGCTGCGCCCCCAGGATGCCGGTGCGCGCCGCCTCCTCCTCGATGCCCGAGACGAAATCGTCTTGCAGATAGGCAGTGAACTCGCCCTGGTCGGCAAAGTCGGTCAACGCGGTGAAGAAGGTGGCGGCGTTCACCCGGTCGTCGCCGCGCTGCTTGAGAAGCGACAGGGTCAGCGCCAGCGTGGTGCCGGCGATGCAATAGCCGACCGCGTTCAGCTTTTTCTGGTCGGTCAGGTCCAGCACCCGGTCCATCACCTCCAGATAGGCACTGACATAATCGTCCATGCCGGTGTCGCCATAGCTGGGATCGGGGTTCTTCCAGGCCACCACGAACAGCGTATGGCCCTGGTCCACGATCCATTTGATCAGGCTGTTCTGCGGCTTGAGGTCGAGGATGTAGAACTTGTTGATCCAGGGCGGAAAGATCACCAGCGGGATCTCATGCACCTGCGCGGTGGTGGGCTTGTACTGGATCAGCTCGTAAAGCTTGGTGCGCGCGACCACCGTGCCCTCGGTGGTGCCGATGTTCTCGCCCACGCGGAAGGCGTCGCGGTCGGCCAGCGACACGATCAGCTCGCCGCTGTTCTGCTCGACGTCGCGCACCAGGTTCTCGAGGCCCCTGACCAGGCTTTCGCCCTCGGTCTCCACCGCCTTTTCCAGCGCGTCGGGATTGGTCGCCAGGAAGTTCGTCGGCGCCATCATGTCGATCATCTGGCGGGTGAACCATTCGATCCGGCGCCGGTCGGTCATCTCGGGCAGGTCCAGCGCGCTTGCCGCCTCCTGCAGGGCCTGGGCGTTGATCTGGTATTGCCGCTTGATGAAGTTGAAGAAGGGATGCGCCTCCCACAGCGGGTTGGCAAAGCGCCGGTCCCGCGGCCCCTCGCTGGGCGGCGGCGTCAGCGTGCCGCGGGCGAAGGCGGCCTGGGCCTCGGCGAAATGGCGCAGCGTCTCGCCCCAATAGCTGACCTGCTGGCCGATCACCCGCTCGGGCTGCTCGGCCAGAAGCTTGATCCAGGCCGAGGTCGCGGTGGCGAAAAGGTCGGGGCCCGGCATCTCGACGCCGGGATTGGAGGGGCGGCGCTGCGCCAGCGCGCTGATCAGGCGCTGGGTCAGCGATTCGATGCGCTCGATGTTCTGGGCCAGCTGCTCGGGCAGGCGGCTGCCGGCGCCGAAGGCCGCCTCGACGAAGGCGGCGGTGGCCGGGCTCGGATGCGGCTCGGCGGCGGGGACGGGGGGCTTGTCGGTCCCGGCCGGGGCGGGCGCAGGGGCGCGGGGCGCG
>NZ_JRKO01000008.1 GCF_000763885.1 Paracoccus versutus
ATCTGCCCGATCGGCACCACGAAGGTGATCAGGATGAACAGCAGGAGCGGCAGCACCAGCAGGAACGCCCGCCGACGCGCACGACGCGAACTCCGCGCAAGCGCAGACTTCAACGGACGACCGTCCGCGGTTCTCAGCGTGCCGCCTTGGTCAAGGCCGCCGGCCTCGGTCACGATGGCGGCATGGGGGTCGAGGGCTTTGGCCATCTTGGTCCTTTGTCGGGCAATCCGGGGTCGAAGCCGCGGCCCGGACGGTCCGGGCCGCGGCATTGCGCAGGTCAGTTGGCGGCCAGCCAGCCGTTGAAACGCTCGGCCAGTTCGGCGGAATGGTCGGCCCAGAACTCCGGGTCGTCCATGACGGCGGTCTTCATATGCTCTTCGCTGGTGGGCATGTGCGGCGCCATCTCGGTCTTGCCGTCCTGGAACAGCCCGACCAGCGCCGCCGAGCTTTTCCGCGACGGGCCATAGGCGATGTATTTCGCCTGGTTGGCCAGCTGCTCGGTCGCGGTGGCGAATTTCAGGTATTCCAGCGCCGCCTCGGGGTTGGGCGAGCCCTTGGGAATGGCGAACATGTCCATGTCCATGTATTGCCCGTCCCAGATGATCTCGAAGGGCTTGCCCTCGCCGACCATGGCGTCGAAGAAGCGGCCGTTATAGCCGGTGGCCATCACCACCTCGCCATCGGCCAGCAGCTGCACCGGCTGGGCGCCGGCCTCCCACCAGACCACGTCGCCCTTGATGGTGTCGAGCTTGGCAAAGGCCTGGTCCACGCCCTCGGGCGTGCCCAGCACCTCATAGATCTGGTCGGGCGCCACGCCATCGGCGATCAGCGCCAGATACAGGGTGCGCTTGGGGTTCTTGGGCAGGCCGCGCTTGCCGGGGAACTTGGCGGTGTCGAAGAAATCCGCCGCGGTCGAGGGTTTCTCGCCGTCGAATTTCGTGCTGTCGAAGGCGATGACCGTGCCCCAGAAGATGTTCGCCACCGCGCATTCCTGAAGCGCGCCGGGGATGAAATCCTCGGTCGCGGGGGTGCCGTCGGGGGCGGGCGGCAGGATGGCGGGGTCGATCTCGACCAGCGCGCCCTCGTCGCAAAGCCGGATCGCGTCCGAGACCTCGATGTCGAACACGTCGCCGGTAATGTTGCCCGCCTCGACCTGCGCCTTCAGCGGCGTGGCCGGGTTGTCGGCGGCCAGCATGTTCACCTTGATGCCGGTCTGCTCGGCGAAGGGGATGTTATAGGCCTCGACCTGCGAACGCTCATAGGCGCCGCCCCAGGAGACGACGTTGACCTCCTTGTTCTGGGCCTGCGCCGCAAGGCCAAGGCTGCACAGCGCCGAGGTCAGGATCAATGTGGTTTTCATGTTCTACTCCCGTTGGTTTTGCGGCTCTTTGGCCGCTCTTTGCCCGTTCGGGCTTGCCGGGTGGCCGCGGCGGGTCTGTCCCGCCGCGGGCCTCCTTGCATGTCAGTTCGCCAGCCAGGCGTTGAAGCGTTCCTGCAACTCGGCGTCGTGGTCGACCCAGAAGTCCAGGTTCGAGGCCAGCGCGTTTTCCAGGTTCTCGGCATAGGTGGGCAGGTTCGGGCCCATCGGCACGTCGGTGCCCTCGATATTGCCGACCAGGGCGGCGGCCGAGACGCGCGGCGGGCCGTAGCTGATGAACTCGGCGGCGCGGGCCTGCTGCTCGGGCGCGGTCGAGAAGGCGATGAACTCCCTGGCGGCCTCGGGGTTCGGGGCGCCCTTCGGCATCACCCAGCCCTCCATCTCGTAGATCTGGCCGTCCCAGACGATCTTGAAGGGCTTGCCCTCCTGCTGGGCGGCGTTGAAGATCCGGCCGTTGAAGGCAAAGGCCATCGACACCTCGCCATCGGCCAGAAGCTGCGGCGGCTGCGCGCCGGCTTCCCACCAGATCACGTCGTTCTTGATCGTGTCGAGCTTGGCGAAGGCCTGGTCCACGCCCTCGGGGGTGCCCAGCACCTCATAGACCTGGTCGGGCGCGACGCCATCGGCCATCAGCGCGAATTCCAGGTTGAACTTGGCGCCCTTGCGCATGGTGCGCTTGCCGGGGAACTTGGCCGTGTCGAAGAAATCGGCCGCGCCGGCGGGCTTGGCATCGGGGAACTTGCCGTCGTCATAGGCCAGGATCATCGAATAGACGTCCGTGCCCACGAAGCATTCGGTGATCGCGCCCTCGATGAAATCGTCGGCGGCCGGGGTGCCGTCGGCGGCGGGGGTCAGGATCGCCGGGTCGATCACTTCCAGCAGCCCCTCGTCGCAAAGCCGCACGGCATCGGCATATTCGACCGAGGCCACGTCGATCGAGACATTGCCCGCCTCGACCTGGGCCTTGACCGGCGTCGCGGGGTTGTCGGCATCCGAAACCACGACCTTCTTGCCGGTCTGGGCCTCGAAGGGCTTGGCATAGGCCTCGACATGGCTCATGCCATAGGCCCCGCCCCAGGACAGCAGGTTGACCTGCTGGTCCTGTGCCTGGGCCGCAGCCGCGACGACGACCAGCGCAGAGGTCAGTATCAGCGTGCGTTTCATCATAACTCCCTGGTTCCTTGCGTAATGCACGTTCACACCGGATCGAGGGCGCGGGCATCCTCGGGATGCCAGCCGATCCGTATCGTCTGGCCGGGCGACAGCTTCACCTGCCCCAGCGTGTTGCGGTATTTCATCACGAAATCGTCCTGCCCGGCGACATGCAGCCGCGCCCGCAGGATGTCGCCCATGTAGATCACGTCGCGCACCTGCGCCTCGATGGTATGGGCACCGGCCGGCATCAGCTCGGGCTTGAACTCGACCCGCTCGGGCCGGATCGAGACCGTCGTGACCTGGCCGCTTTCGCGGATGTTGACGGCGGTGGCGTCGATCAGCTCGCCATTGTCCAGCCGCACCAACGCCTTGTCGCCCTGCAGCTGCTCGATGGTGCCGCGCAGGGCGTTGTTCTCGCCGATGAAGCCGGCGACGAAGCTGTTCTCGGGCTGCTCGTAAAGCACCGGGGGCGGCGCGAGCTGCTGGATGCGGCCGTCGTTGAACACGGCGATGCGGTCCGACATGGTCAGCGCCTCGCCCTGGTCGTGGGTCACATAGACCACGGTGATGCCGAGCCGGTCGTGCAATGCCTTGATCTCGAACTGCATATGCTCGCGCAGCTGCTTGTCGAGCGCGCCCAGCGGCTCGTCCATCAGCACCAGCTTGGGATCGAACACCAAGGCGCGGGCCAGCGCGATGCGCTGCTGCTGGCCGCCGGAAAGCTGCGCCGGGCGGCGGTTCTTGAACTGGCCCATCTGCACCATGTCGAGGGCGCGGGTGATGCGGCTTTCGCGCTCGTCCTTGCCCATGCCGCGCACTTCCAGCGGAAAGGACAGGTTCTCGCCCACGCTCATATGCGGGAAAAGCGCGTAGTTCTGGAACACCATGCCGATGCCGCGCCGATGGGGCGGCACGTCGTTGATGTTGCGGCCGTCCAGCCGGATCTCGCCATGGGTCGCCGTCTCGAATCCGGCCAGCATCATCAGGCAGGTGGTCTTGCCCGAGCCGGAGGGGCCGAGCATGGTCAGGAACTCGCCCTTGCCGATGGTCAGGTTCAGATCTTTGACGACAAGCGATTGCCCGTCATAGCTTTTCTGGACGTGATCGAAGACAACGAAAGCGTCGTTGCCGGGGTCTGCTGTCACGATGCGGGCTCCCTGTTTCTATTGGTTCTTCGTTCCGCCAGCCAACAGTAATCGGCGCTTGTCGGGGAATGCAACTCACTTGTGCAGCCGGCCGGAAGGACGCAGGCGACGAAGTTGGTGTCACATTGCGTCATTGCCCTTTCGCCGGGCAGATTCGGGTTGACAGCGACATGGCCGGGCTCAGCGAAAGCGATAGAGATCGGCGTCGGGATCGGCGCGGCCGTCGATCCGGCGCGCGGTCAGTTCGGCGGCGATGACGGAATAGGTGATGCCGTTGCCGCCAAAACCCATCACCGTATGACAGCGCCGGCAGCCCGGCACCGCATCGACGATCGGCAGCCCATCGTCGCTGTCGCCGAAGGCCGCGGCCCAGCGATAGGCCGGGCGGCCGATGCGGATGCCGCAGGTCTCGCGCAGCTTGCGGGCGATCTCGCCGGCGTTGCGGCGCAGCTTGCCGGCATCCTCGTAGGCATCGGGGCTTGCCTCGTCCTCGCCGCCGGCGATGATCCGGCCGCCGGGCGTGGTGCGGAAATACAGGTAGGGATCGGCCGCCTCCCAGACCAGACAGTCGTCGAGCCAGGCCGGATGGCGCACCCCTTCGGCCGAGGCGACGGCCCAGGTCGAGATGATGCGGTGATGCGCCGAGGCAAGCTGCGGCAGGAATTCGTAGCCGGTGCAGAACACCGCATGGCCCGCCACCACCACCCGCCCGGCCGAGGATGCCAGCGCCACCCCGTCCGCCAGTTCCGCGAAATCCGCGACCTCGAAGGGCGAGACGATCTCGGCCCCGCGTTCCTGCGCCAGCCGCAGCAGCCCGGCCGTCAGCTGCGCCGGATTGGCCGAGGCCGAGGCGGTAGAGCGGATGGCCCCCGTGCGGTCGATGCCGTATGCCTCGAGCAGGCGCCGGCGCGAAAGGAACTCGGCCGCGATGCCGGTTTCGCGGCGCAGCGCCGCCTCGGCCTCCAGCGCGCGAAAGCCCATCTCGTCGCCGGCCAGGTAAAGCGCCCGCTTGCGCTGCATCTGGCAGTCGAGCCGCAGCCGGCGCGACAGCCGCAGCAGTTCCTCGACCGCCTTGACCGAGCGCAGCCAGGCCCGCGCCGCCTTGTCGGGGCCGATCTGGCGCGCCAGCCGGCTCAGCGGCACGTCGATCTCGTGCTGGATCATCGCCGTCGAGGCAAGCGACGAACCCCGCACCGGCTGGCGCCGGTCCACCAGCAGCACCCGCCGCTTGCGCCGCGTCAGCCGCTCGGCCAGCAGGGCCGCGGAAATGCCGGTGCCGACGATCACCACGTCCCAGCGCGGCTGCGAGGGCTCTGCCCGATGCGCGACCGAGATATGCGGCGTCTCGGCCCAGAAGGGATGCGCCGTGCGCAGCCGCCGCTGGATGGTGCGCCGGGGCCCGGTCATTCCTTGCCCGCCCAGGCCATTTCCCGCTGCGGGATCGCGGGCGGCTGGTAAAGCCCCGCCGTGCCGTCCCGGTCCCGCCTGAGCACCGAAAGCGCACCGTCGGCCTCGAGAATGGCGAACTTGACGTCGGCCAGGTCGGCCACGCCCTTTTCGCGCAGCTTGGCGTGCAACTCGCCGATGCCGATGCCCTGCCGGCGCAGGCGGTCTTGGTGGACGCGGCCCTCGGTGACGACGATGCGCGGCCTGCCCTCGAAGATCCGCGACAGCAGGTCCGAGGACAGGATCGCCTCGTCCACCAGCTTGTTGAAGGCGGCGACCAGGAAGATGGCGAACATCGCCGGCAGCATCGGCACGTCGGGATAGAACAACGAATCGCCCACCGCCGAGCCGATGGCGATGACCAGCAGGAACTCGACGATGGAAAGCTGCGCCACCGTGCGCCCGCCCAGCCAGCGCATCAACGCCAGCGTGTAGAAATAGATGATGACGGTGCGAAGAAAGACTTCCCAGGCGAAGGACAGATCCTGATCGCCCAGGAAGATGCGGTGAAGTTCGTCAAGCATGGCCGCCGTCCCCTGCCCGCGCCGGTTTGCGCCAAGGGACAAGCCGCGATCCGGGGCGCCGGTTCCACGCCCCGAACACCGGCGCCGGAAAACCTAGACGGCCAGGAAGCCGCCATCCACCGGCAGCACCGCGCCCGAGACCATGCGGCTGTCGTCCGAAAGCAGCAGCGCGATGCTTTGCGCGACCTCCTCGGCCTCGGCAAAGCGGTTCAGCGGGTGGCGCACCATCATCGGCTGGCTTTTCGCCGGGTCCGACCAGGCCTCGGCCGCCAGTTCGGTCAGGGTGATGGTGGGCGCGACCGCGTTCACGCGGATGCCGTGCGGGCCCAGTTCCTTGGCCAGCACGCGGGTCGCGCCCTCGAGCCCGGCCTTCGAGGCGGCATAGCACAGGTGGTCCTGGAAGCCGCGATGACCGGCGATCGAGGTGATGTTGACGATGGCGCCGCCGCCGCCCGCCGCCACGCGGGCGCGGGCGAATTCCTGGCAGCAGATCAGCGCCGCGCGCAGGTTGATGCCCAGGACCGCCTCATAGCCGGCCTCGGTCATGTCGAGCACGCTTTCCAGCACGTTGATGCCGGCGCTGTTGATCAGGTAGTCGGCGGTCCCCGCCTGCGCCATGGCGGCGCGGGTGGCGGCCGGGTCGGCCAGGTCGACGCGGATGCCGCGCGCGCCGATCTCGGCCGCGAGGCTGTCGAGGTCGGATTGGGTGCGGCTCAGCGCCACGACCTCGGCCCCGCGCCCGGCCATGAGACGCGCGCAGGCGCGGCCGATCCCTTTGCCCGCGCCGGTGATGATGACGGTCTTGCCCGAGAATTGCATGGTTCCTCGCATGTCCAGTTCGGCGGCAGGGCCGCCCGTGTTCAGTTTTGCGGCAAGGCCGCCATGGCGGCGCGGATCTGCCGCGCCGTGGATTGCAGCGCCAGGAAGGCGGCATGGCGCGCGTCCTGCCGCGCGCGGCTGGCGGGATCGGGGGCGCAGCGCGTGGCGATGCGCGACATGGCGGGCATGGCGGTGTGCAGGTCGGGGAACACCCCCGCCGCCACCGCGCCCAGCATGGCCGAGCCCAGCAGCACCGGCTCGGGGCATTCCGTCACCTCGACCGGCAGCCCCGTCGCATCCGCCAGCAGCTGCCGGGTCAGCGGATGCGCGCCGGCGCCGCCGCTGACGCTGATCGTCTGAACCGGGGCGCCATGCTGGCCTTGGGTCTCGATGATCTGGCGCAGGCCATAGCCCAGGCCGCAGATCCCGGCGACATAAAGCGCGACCAGCGAATCCGGCCCCGTCTCCATCCCCTGCCCCATGATGACGGCGCGAGCATGGGGATCGGCAAAGGGCGCGCGGTTGCCCAGGAACTCGGGCACCACATGCAACTCGTCGGCCAGCCGCAGGGCGGCGCTGGCATCGCCCGCCAGTTCCAGCGCCCGGTCGGCCAGCCATTGCGGCAGCGACTTGCCCGCCGCCTCGGCCAGCGCCGTCGCCTCGGCCGTGGCGGGATGCAGCTGCACCAGCTGGTCGATGGCGGCGCCGGCGGCGGACTGGCCGCCCTCGTTCAGCCACATGCCGGGCACCATGGCCGAGTAATAGGGCCCCCAGACGCCCGGCACGAAGGCCGGCTCGCGCGTCGTGGTCATGGTGCAGGAGGAGGTGCCGAAGACATAGCCCAGGCAAGCCGTCGCATCGCCCCCCGCCGCCACCGTGCCGACGCCGCCGGCATGGGCGTCGATCAGCCCGGCCGCGACCGCGGTGCCGGGACGCAGGCCCATCGCCTCGGCCGCGGCCGGGGTCAGCCCCTGCCCCAGCGCCGTGCCGGGATCGACGACGCGGGCGCCGATGCGGGCGAAACCGTCGTCGGCCAGATCGCCCAGGCCGATCTGGCGGAAATAGCCCGCGTCCCAGCGCCCCTCATGCGCCAGATAGGTCCATTTGCAGGTCACGGTGCAGGCGGAGCGCTCCAGCGCGCCGGTCGCCTTCCAGGTCAGGAAGTCGGTCAGGTCGAAGAAATGCGCCGCCGCCGCATAGACCTCGGGCCGGTTCTCGCGCAGCCACAGAAGCTTCGGCGTCTCCATCTCGGGCGAGATGCGGGTGCCGACATAGGCCAGCACGTCGTGGCCCAGCGCATTGATGCGCTCGGCCTGCTCGACGGCGCGGTGATCCATCCAGACGATGATGTCACGCTCGGGGTGGGCGGGATCGCCCACCGGCAGCGTCGCATCCCCCGCCCCGCGGACGACAAGGGAGCAGGTGGCATCGAAGCCGATGCCCGTGACGCGCGCCGGGTCGATCCCGGCGCGGGTCACGCATTCCCGGACGGAGTCGCAGACCGCGCGCCAGACCTGCTCGCTGGACTGCTCGGCGATCACCCCGCGCTCGCGGTGCATCGCGATGGGGCGCTTGGCCGTGGCAAGCAGGCGGCCTGCGCGGTCGAAGACCCCGGCACGGGCCGAGCCGGTGCCCACGTCGATGCCGATCAGATACTGGTCCATGGCGCTACTCCGTTCCGGGTGCCGGGCGTCAGACGCGGTCGAAATTGGTCGGCAGCACCAGCATGTCGCGGATGGTGACGGTGCGCTTGCGGGTCAGCATGTATTCGACCGCATCCGCGACCTCTTCCGCGTCGATCAGGCTGCCGCTTTCCTTGGCCTTGCGCAGGTTCTCCTCGGGCCAGTCGGCCAGCAACGCCGAGACCACCGGGCCGGGCGAGACCTGCATGACGCGCACGCCATGCGGGATCATCTGCCGGCGCATGCCCTGGACAAAGCTGGTGATCGCCCATTTCGAGCCGGAATAGACCGGCTCCCAATAGGTCGGGAAATGGCCGGCGATCGAACAGGTGACGACGATGTCGCCGGTCTTGCGCTCGCTCATGTGCGGCACCACGGCATGGACGTTCTTCATCACCGCGTTGACGTTGAGGTTCAGCATCCGGTCGATGGCCTCGGGCGTCGTCTCGGTCAGGTCGCCGCCGATATAGGTGCCGGCGTTGCAATAGAGGATGTCGATATGGCCGGTCTTGGCCAGGATCTCGGGGATCATGGCGTTGCAGCTGTCCGCGTCAAGCAGGTTCGTCACCTGCGGGATCGCCTTGTCGCCCAGCTTGGCGGCCAGTTCGGCCAGCGCCGCCTGGTTCCAGTCCACCATGACCACGGTGGCGCCGCGGGCAAGCAGCCGCTCGGCGGTGGCGAGCCCGATCCCCGAGGCCGCGCCGGTGATGACGGCGATCTTGCCGTCCAGCGATTCAGACATTCCGTTCTCCTGTCTTCAGAATGATGCGGGCGGGGCTCAGCGCCATTCGCGCCCGATATAGATGGCCAGCAGGATGATCGCGCCCTTGATGACGTCCTGCAGGTAGGGGTTGATGCCCATCAGGTTCAGGCCGTTGTTCAGGATGCCCAGCAGCACCGCGCCGATCAGCGTGCCCAGGATCAGGCCCCGCCCGCCCGAGATCGCGGTGCCGCCCAGCACCACGGCGGCGATGGCGTCAAGCTCGAAGCCCTGGCCGGCATTGGGCTGGCCGCTCATCAGCCGCCCGGTCAGGATCACCGCGGCCAAGGCCGAGGTCAGGCCCGAGATGCCGTAGACCGCCAGCTTCACCCGCTGGGTCTTGACACCCGAAAGCCGCGCGGCGGTCTCGTTGCCGCCCAGCGCATAGACATGGCGGCCGAAGGCGGTGCGCTGCAAGAGCACCCAGGCCACGGCATAGATCAGCACCATGACGATGACCGGGACCGGCACCACGCCGACGCGCCCGACCCCGAACCAGGAAATCCAGCTGGGAATGCCGCTGATCGGATAGCCGCCGGAATAGATCAGCCCCAGGCCGCGCGCCATGCCCATGGTGGCCAGCGTCACGATGATCGCCGGCATCCGGCCCCAGGCGACCAGCACGCCGTTGGCCAGCCCGATGCCCAGGCCGATCAGCAGCCCGACCAGCAGCGCCACCGGCGCGGGCAGGCCCATGTTGACCATCATCCCCGCGCTCAGCGTGCCGACCAGCGCCATGACCGCCCCGACTGACAAATCGATCCCGCCGGTCAGGATGACGAAACTCATGCCGACGGCGAGGATGCCGACGACCGACACCTGGCGCAGCACGTTCATGATGTTGTTCAGGCTGAAGAAATTGTCGCTCGCCAGCCCCATCAGCACCGAGACGGTGATCAGCCCGATCAGCGGCAGCGCCAGCGGCGAATGCAGCAGGCGGCCAAGCGAGAAGCCTCCGGTTTTCCCGGCCGAGCCGGTGTTTGCGTCATGCGACATGTTCAACTCTCCCGGTCGTGGCATGGGTCATGATGGTTTCGGAATCGATCTGGTCGCCCTCGACCGTGGCCACGATCCCGCCCGAGCGGAACACGCAGACCCGGTCGGACATGCCGATCACCTCGGGCAGTTCGGACGAGATCATGATGATGGCGCCGCCCTTGGCGGTGAATTCGCGCATCAGCGCATAGATTTCCGCCTTGGCGCCCACGTCGATGCCGCGCGTCGGCTCGTCGAAGATCAGCACCTGCATGTCGTGGTTCAGCCAGCGGGCGATGACGACCTTCTGCTGGTTGCCGCCCGACAGCGTATCGACGCGGGCATGCGGCCCCTGCGCCTTGACGCGGACCTGCGCCATGGCGGTCTCGGTCGCGGCCAGTTCCTTTTTCAGGTCGATGAACCAGTGGTTCTTGCGATACTTGCCGTAATTGTTTAGCGAGACGTTCTGCAGGATCGAGAAGCTGGTGATCAGCCCCTGTTCCTTGCGGCTTTCGGGCAGCAGGCCGATGCCATGCGCCAGCCCCTCGTCGGGGCCGCGAAAGCGTTTCTCGACCCCGTCCACCTTCACCTTGCAGCGCGCCGCCGGATATGCGCCCAGCATGGCCAGCACGGTCTCCGTGCGGCCCGAGCCGACCAGCCCGGCAAAGCCCAGGATCTCGCCCTTGCGCAGCGAAAAGCGTGAGACGGGGCCGCCCTTCTTCAGCTGCACCTCCTCGACCTCGACGACAACGGAGGCGGTCGAGGGGGCCGGCTTGGGCGGGAAGTTGTTCTCGATCCGGCGGCCGACCATCATCTCGACCAGCCGGTCGTTGTCCACGTCCGGGACCGCGCAGGAGGCGATGAACTCGCCGTCGCGCAGCACGGTGATGCGGTCGCAGATCTCGAAGATCTCTTCCAGGTGATGCGAGATGAAGATGATCGCCACGCCCTGCCGGCGCAGCTCGCGCATGACCTTGAACAGGTGCTCGACCTCGGAGGGGGTCAGGGTCGCGGTCGGCTCGTCCAGCACCAGGATGCGGGCGTTCAGGGACAGCGCCTTGGCGATCTCGACGAATTGCTGCTCGGCGACGGACAAGCGATGCACCGGCACGTCCAGGGCCACGTCGACGGCCAGCTGGCGCATGATCTCGGCGGCGCGGGCGCGCATCGCCTTGCGGTCCAGCGTGCCGAAGCGTCCGCGGATCTCGCGCGCCAGGAACATGTTCTCGACCGCGTCGAGATAGGGGATCAGGCTGAACTCCTGGAACACGATGCCCACGCCCGCGGCGATGGCCTGGTCGTAATCGGCAAAGTGGCGCTCGGTCCCCTCGATGCGGATCGTGCCCTCGCTGGGCTGGATGATGCCGCACAGGATCTTCATCAGCGTGGACTTGCCGGCGCCGTTCTCGCCCAGAAGCGCATGCACCTCGCCGGCGCGGACCTCCATGTCGACGCCGTGCAGGACTTCGATCTTGCCGAAGCTTTTTCGGATTCCCTTCAGTTCCAGCATGATGCCCTCCTGAATGGCTGGGAAATGTCCCGCCCCCGCGGCATGCGGGGACGGGAGCGGGGAGGAACCCTTACCAGCTGAACTCGGCAGCGTTCTCGGCGTCAACGACCATGACGTCGATCGGCACTTCCTTCGGCACCACGCGGGCGCCCCATTTCTGCGCCAGCGCCATGGCCAGGCCCACCCGGACCTGGTCGCGCGGGAATTGCGCGGTGGTCTCGATGAAGGGGCCGCCTGCGGCGATGGCCTGGACCGCCTCGGGTGCGCCGTCGACCGACGTCAGCTTGATGTCCTTGCCCGAGCCCTGGATCGCCGCCAGCGCGCCCATGGCGCCGCCGTCGTTGACCGAGAAGATGCCGGCCAGGTTCGGCTTGGACTGGATCATGTTCTCGACCACGCCCAGGGCGACCGAGCGGTCCTGCCGGCCGTTCTGGGTATCGACCAGGGTGATTTCCGGGAACTCCTCCAGCGCGGCCTTGCAGCCCTCGACGCGCTGCAGGATCGGCACCACCGGGATGCCGTCCAGGATCGCGACCTCGCCCTTGCCCTCCAGCGCCTCGCCCAGATACTTGCAGGACATGTAGCCCGCGTCCCGGTTCTTGGAGCCGACGAAGGTATCGACCGGACCGTTCGCGTTCGCATCGACCGCGACCACGGTCACGCCCGCGGCCTTGGCGGCGTGGACGGCGGCCTCGATCCCAGCGCTGTCGGTCGGATTCAGCAGCAGGATGTCGATGTTCTGCTGCAGCATGTCCTCGACATCCGAGATCTGCTTGGCCACGTCATGGCCGGCGTCGGTGACGACGACATCGGCGCCCAGGCTGGCGGCGGCCTCGTTCAGCGCCTCCTGCATGGACACGAAATAGGGGTTGTTCAGCTCCTGGAAGGTCATGCCGATCTTCAGCTTGTCCTGGGCCAGCGCCGGGGCCGCCATGAGCGCAAGCGCGGCCGAGGCGGTGAGCAGTTTCGTTTTCATCTGGGTTCCCTCCCATCTGGATGAAAGCAGGCATGGCCTGCGCGTCTCCGGGCGGCGCCGCGCCGCCCGAATTGGTGAAATTGGCGATTTCGGTCCTTGTCAG
Source organism: Paracoccus versutus (assembly GCF_000763885.1). Classification (GTDB taxonomy): domain Bacteria; phylum Pseudomonadota; class Alphaproteobacteria; order Rhodobacterales; family Rhodobacteraceae; genus Paracoccus; species Paracoccus versutus. The sequence continues at coordinate 12,474 of NZ_JRKO01000008.1, forward strand.
TCCGCCATGACCAGCGCCTTCTGGGCCGCGAAAGTCGCGCGGAACTGCGAGGGCGACATTCCCTTGAGCTTCAGGAAATGCCGGTTGAAGTTCGACAGGTTCGAAAACCCGACCTCGTAGCAGATTTCGGCCACCTTGACGTCGGGATCGGTCAGCAGCATCTGGCAGGCCAGGTCGATGCGCAGCTGGTTGCGATAGCGCACCAGCGTGGTGCCGGTATGGCGCTTGAAAGCGCGGGAAAAGGCGCTTTGGCTTTGCCCGACCATCTCGGCCAGCTCGCCCTCCTCGATCTGCTCGGTCAGGTGTTCGCGAAGATGCGACAGCGCGCGGTTGATGCCGCCGTCATGGGTGCGCGTCAGGTCCAGCTCGAAGCTGAGGCTGGCCAGCACCTCGTATTCCGGTGCATGGGCCAGCAGGTCCAGGATGTCCCAGAACAGCGCCAGACGGCGCAGGCCCTGCGCCTCGACCAGCCGCTCCATCAGCGGGCGGACGCGGGCGCTGGTCTCGTCGTCGAAGAGCAAGCCGCGGCGCGAGCGTTCCAGGAGCGGGCGCAGCGCCTCCATCTCGGGCATGGCGGCGCTGGCCTCTTCGATGAAGGCTTCGGGGAACTGGATCACCAGCGAGCGCAGCGGCACCGCCTCGCCGGGCGGGATGTCGCTGATCCAATTCTGCGGCAGGTTCGGCCCGGTCATGATCAGCTGGCCGGGCTGGAAGCTGCCGACATGGTCGCCGATGTAGAATGTGCCCGAGGTGGCGACGACCAGGTGGATTTCGTATTCGGGATGGTAATGCCAGCGCACCGTGCGGAACGGATAGCCATGCATCCACGCGGCGAAGGATTCGCCCTTGCGGATGTGGACCAGCTCCAGATCGGGTTGCATTCGCCTTCCTCCCTGCACGCCGCGGACCCTGCCGGGCCTGCCGCGGACGTTCAGGAACCATAGGCTTCATGCCCGCCGGCGATCCACATCAGGGCGAAAAAAATACCGATACTTTTTTGCACCGATCGGTGCAGGAATTGAAGAGCCGGGCACAAGGCGCCGCGACGGGCATATGCTGCATAGCAGAAAGCCCATGCCGCAGCGCAGCGGCATGGGCCTGCTTTTTCGGAAAAACCCTCTGTTAACGCTATCAAGCGCCCAGAGCGGTCAGATCCCGCAGCCGCGGGTAAGCCGCATGATGGGCCTCATACTTTTTCGCATAGGCTGCGGCCAGTTCAGGATCGGGCACAACCTCGGCGCGAATGGCGGGCCTGGCAAAGATGCGGTCCGAGGTATCGCCCGTCGCGCAGGCCGCCGCCAGCTTAGCCGCCCCGAAGGCTGCGCCGAAATCGCCGTCCTCGGGCTCCAGCAGCGTGAGCCCGGTGGCCGAGGCCATGATTCGCAGCCAGGCGCGCGAGCGCGCGCCGCCGCCCACCGCATAGGCGGCCTCGATGGGGGTGCCGGCCTTGCGCAGCGCATGGACGCAATCGGCGAATGCCATGGCCACGCCCTCCATCGCCGCCTGCGCCAGGTCGGCCAGCCCGGTGGCGCGGCGCAGCCCCAGGAAGGCGCCGGTCGCATCGGGATCGTTCAGCGGCGTGCGCTCGCCCGACAGGTAAGGCAGGAACAGCACCGGCGAGGGCGCCGTCACCGCGCCCACCAGCCCGGCAAGCTCGGGCACGGGTTTGCCGGTGATCTCGGACAGCCAGCTCATGCTGTCGGTCGCAGACAGGATCACCCCCATCTGGTGCCAGGTGTCCGGCACGGCATGGCAGAAGGTATGCACCGCATCGCCGGTGTTCGGCGCGTAAGCCTCGGTCGCGGCGAACAGCACGCCCGAGGTGCCCAGCGACAGGAAGCCCGTGCCGGGCGTCATCACCCCCATGCCGCAGGCCGTGGCGGCATTGTCGCCGCCGCCGCCCGCCACCGGCACGCACGGGATGCCCCAGCGCTCGGCCAGTTCGGCGCGCAGATGGCCGGACACCTCGCTGCCCTCGACCAGCCGCGGCATCTGGGCGCGCGTCAGCCCGGTCGCGGCCAGCAGCGCATCCGACCAGTCGCGCTTGCCCACGTCCAGCCACAGCGTCCCGGCGGCATCCGACATCTCGGCCACATGCTCGCCGGTCAGCCACAGCCGCAGGTAGTCCTTGGGCAGCAGCACCTTGGCGGTCCGGGCAAAGATCTCGGGTTCGTTCTGCGCCACCCACAGCAGCTTCGGCGCGGTAAAGCCCGCCATGACCAGGTTGCCGGCGATGCCGTGGAAATCCGCGCGCGCCGTCAGCTCGGCGCATTGCGGACCCGAGCGGCCGTCGTTCCACAGGATGCAGGGCCGCAGCACATGGTCCGCGCCGTCCAGCAGCGTGGCGCCATGCATGTGCCCCGACAGGCCGATGGCCTGCAGCCGCGCCATCGCGGCCGGATGCTCGCGCAGCAGGGTGGCGATGGCCGCCTCGGCGCCGGCGATCCAGTCGGCCGGCGCCTGCTCGGACCAGCCGGGATGCGGGCGGCTGACGGTCAGGGCCGCATGGGCGACGCCGACGGTCGCGAAGCTTTCGTCCACCAGCATCGCCTTGATGCCCGAGGTGCCCAGGTCCAGTCCCAGATACATGGCGCTTACTCCGGCATGACGATCTGCAATTTCACGTCGGTCTCGCGCGCCTCGACGGCGCGGTCGAAGCCGGCGATGCTGTCCGCGAAGGGGATCGAGGCCGAGATCAGCGGCTTGAGATCCACCTTGCCCGAGGCGATCAGCGCGATGGCGCGGTCATAGGCATTGGCATAGCGGAACACGGTCTCGACCCGCAGCTCCTTGGCCTGCAGCCCGACGATGTCCACCGGCACCGGATCGACCGGCATCCCGACCAGCACGATGGCGCCGCCGGGACGAGCAAGCTGGTGCATGCCCAGGATCGCCGGCGCCGCGCCCGAACATTCGAAGACGATGTCGGCGCCCCAGTTGTCGGTCGCCTCGGCCACCGCCTCGGCCAGCGGGCGGTTGCGGATGTTCACGGTCTCGATGCCGTCATAGGCGCCGATGATGTCCAGCTTGGGCTGGGCGAGGTCGGCCACGATCACCCGCGCGCAACCGCCGGCCAGCGCCGCCAGCGCCACCATCATGCCGATGGGGCCGGCGCCCGTGACCACCGCCACGTCGCCCGGCTGGATGCGGGCCCGCAGCGCGGCCTGCATGCCGATGGCAAAGGGCTCGACCATCGCGCCTTCCGCGAAGCTGACATTGCCGGGCAGCTTGTAGGTGAAGGCCGCGGGGTGGACGACCTCGGGCGTCAGGCAGCCATGCACCGGCGGCGTCGCCCAGAAGGTCACGGCAGGATCGACGTTGTAGATCCCCAGCTTGGCGGCGCGCGAGGTCGGGTCGGGAATCCCCGGCTCCATGCAGACCCGGTCGCCGGGCTTCAGATGCGTGACCTCGGCCCCCGCCTCGATCACCGTGCCGGAGGCCTCGTGCCCCAGCACCATCGGCTCGCGGACCACGAAATGCCCGATCTTGCCATGGGTATAATAATGCACGTCCGAGCCGCAGATCCCGACCGTATGCGTCCTGATCCGCACGTCCCTGGGCCCCAGCGTGGCGGGGATGTCGAAATCCCGCAGCGACAGCTTGCCCTTTTCTTCCAGCACCAATGCCTTCATCGCCCGTCCTCCTGATGGCCGCGCCGCCCTTCGGGCGCCCTCGACTCGCGTCTTTGGCGGCGAGTCGGGGCGCATGTAAACAAAAACCCGCGCAGGGCGCGAGCTTTTGCTCATCAGAAGAATAATTGTATCAGCGCTGCGCCGGAAAAGCTATGCGCCGGCTGCGGCGGCGCAGGCGATCCACCCCCGATCGCAAAGAATCAGGGCGGTCATTTCATCAGCCGGTCCTTGACCATGGGGCCGACGGCGCCGAAATCCATCTGCCCGGCATGGCGGGCGCGCAGCTCGGCCATGACCCGGCCCATGTCGCGGATCGACTCGGCGCCCAGTTCGGCGATGGCCTTGTCGATGGCGGCGCGGGTTTCCTCGGCGTCCAGCTGGCGCGGCAGGTAGGACTGGATCACCTTGATCTCGTCCAGCTCGCGCTCGGCCAGTTCCAGCCGGCCGCCCTCTTCATAGGCCTTGGCCGATTCCTGGCGCTGCTTGACCATCTTGGACAGGATCGCGGTCAGCTCGGCCTCGGCCAGCCCGGCCTCGTCGCCGCCTTCGCCGCGGGCGGCGATCTCGCGGTCCTTGATCGCGGCCGAGATCAGGCGCAGCGTGGACAGCCGCGCCGAGTCCTTGGCTTTCATCGCCTCTTTCGTATCGGCCAGAATGCGTTCGCGCAGTCCCATGTGATCCTCGCTGAATGTATTCCGCCGGGTGGTGCCCGGCTTCGCCCCCGCAGTCAAGCCGTGCCCTCAACCCCGTCCCGGCCGCAAAGTTCCGCGCGCCGCCCGTTCCCGCCTTGACGCGCCTGCGCCCTTTACCTAGGTTCCCGCCGATTTACCCGGAGAGTGACGATGCCCCAGAAACCGACCGCATGTCTTGCGCTTGCCGACGGCACCGTGTTCCACGGCCAGGGCTTCGGCGCGGTCGGGGAAGTGGTGGCCGAGCTGGTCTTCAACACCGCGATGACCGGCTATCAGGAGATCATGACCGATCCCTCCTATGCCAGCCAGGTCGTGACCTTCACCTTCCCCCATATCGGCAATACCGGCGTGACCGAACAGGACGACGAGGCGCCCGAACCCGTCGCCTCGGGCATCGTGGTGAAATGGGATCCGACCGAGCCCTCGAACTGGCGCGCCAGCGCCGACCTGGTCGAATGGATGGCGCGCCGCGGCCGCATCGGCATCGGCGGCGTCGATACCCGCCGCCTGACCCGCGCGATCCGCCAGCAGGGCTCGCCCCATGTCGTCCTGGCCCATGACCCCGAGGGGAATTTCGACATCGCCGCCATGGTCGCCAAGGCGCGCGGCTGGAAGGGCATCGTCGGCCTGGACCTCGCCAAGGAGGTCAGCTGCCGGCAAAGCTATCGCTGGACCGAGGGGCTGTGGTCCTGGCCCGGCACCTTCGGCCAGTCCGAGGAAAAGAAACCCTTCCGCGTCGTCGCCGTCGATTACGGCGCGAAACGCAACATCCTGCGCTCGCTGGCGCAAAGCGGCGCCGAGGTGACGGTGCTGCCCGCCACCGCCACCGCCGAGGAAGTGCTGGCCCACGAGCCCGAGGGCGTGTTCCTGTCGAACGGACCGGGCGACCCGGCCGCGACCGGCGAATACGCCGTGCCGATGATCCGGGAGCTGCTGGACCGTGACCTGCCGATCTTTGGCATCTGCCTGGGCCACCAGATGCTGGCGCTGGCGCTTGGCGCCCATACCGTGAAGATGAACCACGGCCATCACGGCGCGAACCACCCGGTCAAGGACGTCGAAACCGGCAAGGTCGAGATCACCTCGATGAACCACGGCTTCGCCGTCGATGCCCAGACCCTGCCCCAAGGCGTGATCGAGACTCATGTCAGCCTGTTCGACGGCTCGAACTGCGGGCTGCGCGTGGCCGACAAGCCGGTCTTCTCGGTGCAATACCACCCCGAGGCCAGCCCCGGCCCGCAGGACAGCGCCTATCTGTTCGAGCGCTTCACCGAGGCGATGCGCAGCCGGCGCGGCTGATCCGGGCGCGGGCCGGGCGGCGGTTAACCGGTTCTTAACCCTCTGCATGGCAGAGAGGGGACCGGAACGACCCAGACCGGGAATCGCCTATGGCCCGCCCCGCCCTCATCTGGCCCCTTGCCGGTGCCCCGGCCGAGGCCGCCGTACCCGCCTTGACGGGCACGGTGATCGCGACCCGCGACCTGCGCCCGCTGGGCCAGATCCTGATCGAGGATGGCGCGGTCGATCCGCGCGACCTGCTCAAGGCGCTGGTCATGCGCGAGCGCCAATCGGCGCGGCTGGGCGAGATCCTGCTGGCGCACGGCTGGGTGCGGGAAGAGGCGCTGCTGCGCGCCCTGTCCCGGCAATGGCGCGCCAGCGTGCTGGACCTGGCGGCGCTGCCGCCCGATCCGCGGCTGGTCGATGCGATGGGCGCGCAGCTTTGCCTGGCCGAAGGCGCGGTGCCCTGGCGCCGGGTCGGCGGCGTCACCTTCATCGCCACAGCGCGTCCCGAGGGGTTCGAGGCATTGCAGGACCGCCTGCCCGAAGGGTTCGGCGCGGTGCGCATGCTGCTGTGTTCGGAAAACGCCGCGCGCGAGGCGATCCTGGCCCTGCGCCGCACCGCGCTGATCCGCCAGGCCGAAACCCGCGTGCCCGCCCAGGAAAGCTGCCGCACCCGCAACGAGCGCCGCTTCGGCCGCATTGCCGTGGGGCTGATGGCGGCAGCGGCGCTGGGGCTGGTGCTGGCGCCCAACGCGGTGATCGCGCTTCTGACGGCCTGGGCGGTGCTGACGCTGGTCGCCTCGGCCACGCTGAAGCTGTTCTCCTTTGCCGCCATCCTGCGCCGGCACCGGCAGGACCGCCTGCAAAAGCCGTCCCATGCCGCCCGGCCGCAGCCCGAGATGACGGCGCCGCTGCCGGTGATCTCGGTCATGGTGCCGCTGTTCGCCGAGGCCGACATCGCCGAAAAGCTGATCGGCCGGCTGTCGCGGCTGGACTACCCGCGCGAGCTGATGGACATCCTGATCGTGGTCGAGGAGACCGACCGCGTCACCTGCGAGGCGCTGCAGGGCGTCCGGCTGCCGCGCTGGCTGCGCGTGATCCAGGTGCCCGACGGGCCGGTGCGCACCAAGCCGCGGGCGCTGAACTATGCGCTGAACTTCTGCCGCGGCTCGATCATCGGGGTCTGGGACGCCGAGGACCGCCCCGAGCCGGGCCAGCTGCACAAGGTCGCGCGCGGCTTTCACTTCGCCCCGCCCGAGGTGGCCTGCCTGCAAGGCGTGCTGGACTATTACAACCCCCGCACCAACTGGCTGGCCCGCGCCTTCACCATCGAATATGCCGCCTGGTTCCGCGGCACGCTGGCCGGGGCGGCGGCGCTGGACCTGGTGGTGCCGCTTGGCGGGACGACGCTGTTCTTCCGCCGCGACGCGCTGGAAGAGATCGGCGCCTGGGACGCCTGGAACGTGACCGAGGACGCCGACCTGGGCGTGCGCCTGACCCGGCGCGGCTATCGCACGCGGATGCTGGACACCGTCACGCATGAAGAGGCGAACTGCCGCCTGATCCCCTGGGTCAAGCAGCGCTCGCGCTGGCTCAAGGGCTTCGCGATGACCTGGGGCGTGCATATGCGCGACCCGGTGGCGCTGTGGCGCGACCTGGGGACGCGGCGCTTCCTTGCCTTGCAGGTGCAGCTTTTCGCCTCGGTCTCGCAATACCTGCTGGCGCCGGTGCTGTGGAGCTTCTGGCTGCTCAGCCTGGGCCTGCCGCATCCGATGCGGGACATGCTGTCGGGCATGCTGGGCGGCCATGCCATCGCCCTGCTGTTCGCGCTGTTCGTGGCCTCGGAATTGCTGAACATCGCCGTCGGCCTGTGGGCGGTGCGCGGGCGGGCGCATCGCCACCTGCTGCCCTGGGTGCCGACGCTGCACCTGTATTTCCCGCTCGGCTGCCTGGCGGCCTGGAAGGCGATCTACGAGGTGGTGGTCAAGCCCTTCTACTGGGACAAGACCCAGCACGGCATCTTCGAGGCCGGCCTGGACGAGCCGCCCGAGCCCGCGCCGCCGCCCGCCGGCCGGCTGATCCCCCTGCGCGAAACCGCCGCCGGAGAGCCCGCAAGCCCCATCGCCGCCGAAACCGACCCGGACCTCGACCCGCTGCTGGTCCCCTTGCTGGGCAAGATCGACTGAACCGATGCAGCCGCCTGGCACCCCCGGCAGGAGGAGCCGCGGACCCCGCAGCGAACCTACCGCAGCTTCCTGGTGCGAGGCAGGACTGGCCGAACCGGGCGCCCGGTGCCGGCTGCAGCACAGATAGAGGAGACTGCCGCCGCTTCGGGGCGCTAGGTTCTGTACTCACAGGCGGGCTGCCGTTTGGGAACGGTTCGTGCTTCGAGCGCCTTGCGGAGCTTGAATGGCACCTCTCGCGCTGAGGGACCGGGAACGGGCGCGGATTGCACCGCTTCTTCCTGACAAGCCTCGTGGCCTTGCGCAGACGAACGACCGGCGCGTCCTGAACGGGATCTTCTCCATCCTGCGGACAGGGCCGGCCCTGGCGCGACCTTCCCAAGCGCTACGGTCCATATACGACCGCTTACAACCAATGGGCCAAGGCGGGGCAACGCGCTACGACAAACTCGCCAAGGGATTCCTCGCAGCCGTCACAATCGCAGCCGCAAGACTGTGGTGCGGAATTATAAGTCCATTCCCTGGACAGGACCGGCTGGGGCCAGACACTTCTCCCGCTCTGTTTTCGCTTGCGGAGCTCTAACAGGCTGCTGAAAAAGTCCTTGCGACAGGACAGCGCGGGCGGGGAGCCAGGAAATCCGCCTCAAATTTGCCGAAAACACCCCATTTTCGGGCCGATATCAGCTGGCTCCAGAACGATTTCCGCTGCGTCGCCCTCTCAAAATCCTTTTTCAGCAGCCTGCCAAGCGAGACCCGTGGCGGGCCTTGGCGGGCAGGAACGGCGAAGCCGGTGTCGGCTGCGGCACTGGCAGCGAACCTTGCCACGGCTTCTTGGTGCATGGAAAGATTGGCAGGGCCGGGCACCTCTGCCGCTCGGTTCTCGCACGCGCCGCGCGAAGCGATGCCCGGCGCACGCCCCGGCGGGCAGGAACAGCGGGTCCGATGGCCATCAGAGGCCGTCGGAGCAGATGCATGTGGCGCGCCCGGGCAGGAACGATTGCATGAGTTTCCAGAAATCCCTTTGGCGTGATGCATGTCGCGCGCGCCCACGGGCAGGAACGAGCGGGCGACATGAACGCCCTGCCGACTGCGGCGATGCCTGTCGCCCGCCCTCGGGGGCAGGCACGGCCGAGCGGGGCGGGCGGCGCAGGTGGCGGACCTGCCGCGGGCTTCCTGCCGGGCTCGGCCCATCGGGCCGGCGGCGCGTTCCCGCCGGCGCCTATCCGGCCTGCGCCTCGACCCCGGCCAGGACGCCGTCGATGATCGCGCCGGCGGTCTCGACCGTCGCGGCCAGCCGCTCGGCCAGTTCCTCCAGCGAGGCCGTGCCGGTCTCGCGCAGCAGGAAGGCCTGCCCGCCCTTGCCCAGGTTGTCCATGTCCAAGGGCTTTTCGGTCAGCAGCCGGCCGGCGCATTGCAGGCTCCACAGGAAGCGCCGGGCCGAGGCCAGCCTTTCGCCATCCTCGCGCCCGACCAGCCCGATCCGAGGGCCGGTGCGCAACTGCGCCTGCACCGCGCGCGCGGCCGAACCGGCCCGCAGCGCGAAACATTGCGCCAGCAGCTCGATGTCCTGCAACCGGCCGCGGCCGATCTTGGCCTCCCAGGCGCCATCCGGGGCCTTGGCGGCGAAGATGCGGGCCCGCATCCCGGCCAGATCCGGCATCACCCGCGGGTCCGTGCCGCGGGTTTGCAGCACCTCGACCCGCAGCGCCTCGACCTCCTCGGCCAGCGCGGCGGCATCGGTGCCGCAGGTGCCGATCACGCGGGCGCGGGTCAGCGCCAGATGCTCCCAGGTCCAGGCCTCGGTCATCTGGTAGTCGCGAAAGCTCTGCACCGAGGTCGCCACCGGCCCCTGCCGCCCCGAGGGGCGCAGCCGCATGTCCACCTCGTAAAGCCGCCCGGCCGAGGTCGGCGCCGAGAGCGCGGTGATCACCGCCTGGGTCAGCCGCGCGTAATAGGCCCGCGTCGCCAGGGGTTTCGGCCCCTCGGACGCCTCTTGCCCGGCGGCGTCGTAGATCACGATCAGGTCCAGGTCCGACGAGGCGTTCAGCTGTCGGGCGCCCAGCGAGCCCATGCCCAGCACCACCGCCCCGCGACCCGGCGGCGGTCCGTGGCGGCGGGCGAATTCGGCCGCGACGACCGGGAACAGCGCGGCGACCGCGGCATCGGCGACATCGGCATATTGCCCACCCGCCTCCTCGGCGCCGATCAGGCTGCGCAGGTGATGCACGCCGATGCGGAACTGCCCCTCGTGCGCCCAGCGCCGCGCGGCGTCCAGCGCCTGTTCGTAGCCGCCGCCGGGCGCGGCCAGCGCCGCATCCAGCACCTGGTCCAGCTGGCGGCGCAGGGCGGCCGCGCCGGGCCAGGCCGCAAAGAAGCTGCCGGCCAGCACCCCGTCCAGCACCTCGGGGTGGCGGGCCAGATAGGCCGCCAGCCCCGGCGCCGTGCCGCAGATGTCGGCGATCAATTCGATCAGCTGCGGATTGGCCTCGAAGAGCGAGAAGAGCTGCACCCCGGCCGGCAGCCCGGCCAGGAAGGCGTCGAACCGCGCCAGCGCCTCTTCGGCATGGGCGGCGGCGGTCAGCCGGGTCAGCAGGTCCGGCTCGATCCGGGCAAAGACCTCGCGCCCGCGGGCCGAGCGCAGCGCGGGATAGCTGCGCCAGCGCTCCACCATCGCCTCGGCCTCGGGGGACAGCGCCGGGCGGGCCCGCTGCTCGCCGGGGGCGAAGAAATCGCCGGTCAGCGCCTCGACCCGCGCCAGGCGGGTGGCCAGGCGCGCCGACCAGGCGACGGTGTCGCCCTCGCCCATCATGCGGGCGATGGTGTCCAGCCCCTCGGCCGAGGTGGGCAGCGAATGGGTCTGTGCGTCGTTCACCATCTGGATGCGATGCTCGATCTCGCGATGCTCGCGGTAATGCGCGGTCAGCTCCTGGGCCACCTCGGGCGGCACCCAGCCCTTTTCGGCCAGCCGCGCCAGCCCCTCGACCGTGCCGCGCAGGCGCAGGTCGGGGTCGCGGCCGCCGGCGATCAGCTGGCGGGTCTGGGTGAAGAACTCGATCTCGCGGATGCCGCCCTGGCCCAGCTTCATGTTGTGGCCCGGCACCTCGATGCGGCCGTGCAGCCCCTTGTGGTCGCGGATGCGCAGCCGCATGTCGTGGGCGTCCTGGATGGCGGCGAAGTCCAGGTGCCGCCGCCAGACGAAGGGGCGCAGCTCGCGCAGGAAGCGCGCGCCCGCCGCCAGGTCGCCGCCGCAGGGCCGCGCCTTGATATAGGCGCTGCGTTCCCAGGTGCGGCCCTCGGCCTCGTAATAGGCCAGCGCCGCCGAGATCGAGATGCAGACCGGCGTCACCGCCGCATCGGGCCGCAGCCGCAGGTCGGTGCGGAAGACATAGCCCTGGTCGGTGTTGTCCGAGATCGTCGCCGCCGCCTTGCGGGTGGCGCGGATCAGGGCGGCGCGGGCCTCATACTGGTCGTCGGGATCATAGGCGCCGTCGTCGTAAAGCACGATCAGGTCGATGTCCGAGGAGTAGTTCAGCTCTGCCGCGCCCATCTTGCCCATGGCGAGCGCGACGATGCCGCCGGCTTCGGCCCCGGTCGGGGGCAGCTTGCCGCGCGCCTGCTCGGCCGCGACATGGGCGCGCAGGGCCAGGTCCGTGGCGCGGTCGGCCAGGTCGGTCAGCGCGCCCGTTACCCGTTCCAGCGGCCAGACGCCGCCCAGGTCGGCCAGCGCCGTCCACAGCGCCACCCGCCGCTTGGCGCGGCGCAGCGCCGGGCCGAGGGCATCGGCGGAAAGCGTCTCGAACCCCGCCGTCTCGCGGGCGACGACATCCCCGGGCGCCAGCGCGCCGGGCAGCCAGTCGGCCTCGCGCTCGATCAGCCCAGCCAGGTAGGGGCTGCAACCGGCGGTGCCGCGGATCAGATCGCCCAGCCGGGGATCGGCGATCCCGGTCGCTTGCAGCGCGGAAAGGCCGCGGGCGGGGTCGGCGGGGATGGGCAGGCGGGTGATGCGGGCGGCGAAATCCATGGCCGCAGCCTAGCCGCAGCCGGCGCCGCGTCAATGCCGCGCGAATGGACCGAGAGGTTCAATTCTTGCGGTTTTCCCTGCTTGGCGCGGGGTGCAACTGTTGCTAGGCTCGGCCCAAGAGCAATCCACAACGCAGCCCCGACCGCCGCCAATGCGCGCCGAGATGAGAGTGACCCGACCGCAGCATGCGCCGCCAGGCGCGGCGCGCCCCAGACGCCGGGGGCGCGGCTGATGCGGCACAGCCTGCCTCATGCGCCGCAATTCTATGTGACGGCGCCGCAGCCCTGCCCCTATCTGCACGGCCGGGCCGAACGCAAGCTGTTCACCGCGCTGACCGGCGATTCGGCCAACGAGCTGAACAACGCCCTGTCGCGCCAGGGCTTCCGCCGCTCGCAGAACGTGCTTTACCGGCCCAGCTGCGAAAGCTGCGTGGCCTGCATGTCGGCCCGCATCCGGGTGTCCGAGTTCCAGCCCTCGCGCACGCAGCGCCGGATCGCGCGCAGGAACGTGCATCTGCGCCGCCTTGCCACCAGCGCCTGGGCGACCGAGGAACAGTATGAACTGTTCCGCGCCTATCTGGACGAACGCCATGCCGACGGCGGCATGGCCGACATGGACATCTTCGAATTCGCCGCGATGATCGAGGAGACGCCGGTGCGCACCCGCGTCATCGAATATCGCACGCACCAGGGCGACAGCAGCGAGATCCCGCCGCCGCCCGGCAGCGACCGGCTGGTCGCGGTCTGCCTGACCGACGTGCTGGATGACGGGCTGAGCCTGGTCTACAGCTTCTATGACCCGGCGCTGGAAAGCGCGAGCCTGGGCACGCATATCATCCTGGACCATATCGATCTGGCGCGCAGCGCCGGCCTGCCCTTCGTCTACCTGGGCTATTGGGTGCCCGGCAGCCGCAAGATGGACTACAAGGCGAAATTCTCGGCGCTGGAGATCTACAAGGGCGGCGTCTGGCAGCCGATCGGCGACCCGGCGCAGCACACGTCGGACATCCACCCCCTGTCCATCGACCCCATCGTCGAGCAGGTGGCGCGGATCAACCTGCCCTCGAACCGGAAATGATTACCGAAAAGCCGGCGTCTTGGTAAGAATATTTCAAGAATTTGCGGCACCGGGTCATTTTCTTGGACAATCGCCATTGACCGCGCCTCGCCGCACCCATAGTTTTCCGCGTCGCAGCGGGGCGGCTGTCCCCGCCGCGTTTTTGTTCAGAGATGGAGAATGGGCATGTCCCGACAGATGACGGGTGCAAGGATGGTTATCGAGGCTCTGCGCGATCAGGGCGTCGATACGGTATTCGGCTATCCGGGCGGGGCGGTACTTCCCATCTATGACGAGATTTTCCAGCAAAACGACATCAAGCACATCCTGGTCCGCCACGAACAGGGCGCCGTCCACATGGCCGAGGGCTATGCCCGCTCGACCGGCAAGCCGGGGGTGGTGCTGGTCACGTCCGGTCCCGGCGCGACCAATGCCGTCACCGGGCTGACCGACGCGCTGATGGATTCGATCCCCATCGTCGTGCTGACCGGGCAGGTTCCGACCTTCCTGATCGGCACCGACGGCTTCCAGGAGGCCGACACCATCGGCATCACCCGCCCCTGCACCAAGCACAACTGGCTGGTGAAAGAGACGGACGAGCTGGCGGCGACGATCCACAAGGCCTTCCACATCGCCACCTCGGGCCGTCCGGGGCCGGTGCTGATCGACATTCCCAAGGACGTGCAATTCGCCACCGGCGAATATGTCGGGCCCAAGCAGATCGAGACGCCCAGCTACCAGCCGGCGAAGAAGGGCGACCTAGCCACCATCACCCGGCTGGTCGAGCTGATGGAGACGGCCGAGCGGCCGATCTTCTATACCGGCGGCGGCGTCATCAACTCGGGCCCCGGCGCCAGCCAGCTGCTGCGCGAGCTGGCGGATGCGACGGGCTTTCCCGTCACCTCGACGCTGATGGGGCTGGGGGCCTATCCGGCCTCGGGGTCGAAATGGATCGGCATGCTGGGCATGCATGGCCTTTACGAGGCCAACATGGCCATGCACGATTGCGACCTGATGATCGCGGTGGGGGCGCGCTTCGACGACCGCATCACCGGGCGGGTCGCGGATTTCAGCCCCGGCTCGGTCAAGGCGCAGATCGACATCGACCCCAGCTCGATCAACAAGGTGATCCATGTCGACCTGCCCATCGTCGGCGATGTCGGCCATGTGCTGGAAGACATGCTGAAGGTCTGGAAGGCCCGCGGCCGCAAGACCAATCCCGAGCCGCTGCGGGCATGGTGGGCGCAGATCGAGCAGTGGAAGGCGCGCAACTGCCTTGCCTATCGCAACTCGGACAAGGTCATCAAGCCGCAGCACGCCTTGCAGCGCCTTCAGGCGCTGACCGCCGCGCGCAAGCCCTATTTCACCACCGAGGTCGGCCAGCATCAGATGTGGGCGGCGCAGTTCCTGCATTTCGAGGATCCGAACCACTGGATGACCTCGGGCGGGCTGGGGACGATGGGCTATGGCCTGCCCGCCTCGATCGGGGTGCAGGTCGCCCATCCCGAGGCGCTGGTGGTCAACGTCGCCGGCGAGGCGTCCTGGCTGATGAACATGCAGGAAATGGCGACCGCCGTGCAGTTCCGCGCGCCGGTCAAGCAGTTCATCCTGAACAACGAGCGCCTGGGCATGGTCCGGCAATGGCAGCAATTGCTGCATGGCGAGCGCTACAGCCAGAGCTGGTCGGAAAGCCTGCCCGATTTCGTCAAGCTGGCCGAGGCCTTTGGCTGCGGCGGGCGCACGGTTTCGGACCCGGCCGACCTGGACGCGGCGATCCAGGAGATGATCGACTATGACGGCCCGTTCATCCTGGACGTGCTGGTCGAAAAGCACGAGAACTGCTTCCCGATGATCCCCTCGGGCAAGCCGCATAACGAGATGCTCTTGGGCGAGGCATCGACCGAAGGCGCCATCACCGGCGCCGGCGCGGCCCTGGTCTGAGGTTAGGAGAAGAACATGGCGGCACTGAACATCCAGAAGGGCGCATCCAGCCATTCGGCCTATGACCTGCGCGACCCCAACGCCCAGACCATCGAAAGCCACACCCTCGCGGTGCTGGTCGAGAACGAGCCGGGCGTGCTGGCGCGCGTGATCGGCCTGTTTTCCGGGCGCGGCTACAATATCGACAGCCTGACCGTGGCCGAGGTGGACCACCTGGGCCACCGCTCGCGCATCACCATCGTCACCCGCGGCACCCCCGCGGTGATCGAGCAGATCAAGGCGCAGCTTGGCCGCATCGTGCCGGTGCATGATGTCCACGACCTGACCGTCGAGGGCCCCTGCGTCGAGCGCGAGCTGGGCCTGTTCAAAGTCACGAGCAAGGGCGACAAGCGGGTCGAGGCGCTGCGGATCGCCGAGATCTTCCGCGCCAGCGTGGTCGATTCGACCCTGGAGAGCTTTGTCTTCGAAATCACCGGCACGCCCGAGAAGCTGGACGCCTTTGCCGAGTTGATGCGGCCCCTGGGCCTGTCGGACCAGGCCCGGACCGGCGTCGCCGCGCTGGCGCGCGGCGCCTGACGAATCAGCGGGCGGCCGCCAGTCTCAGCGGCCGCTCTTGCGCCTCGCCTTCGCGGTTCGAAATCACCCGCAGCACCGGGCGGGCCGGTTCGGGTTTTTCGCCCATGTCCCGCAGCAGGCTGGGCAGTTCCGACCGCTTGTTGCCCCCGACGATGCTGACGAAGCGGGCATGGCGCAGCTCGGCCTGCATTTCGATCTCAAGCTCGACCAGGTCGCCCGCCTCGGGCCATTCCGTTTCGACGAACAGGTTTTCCCTGCCCTGCAGATAGGCCAGGGCGCCATGATCCTCGCACCAGATCACGGCCTTCTCCTTGGCTGGACTGCTCCATAAAATAACCCCGATCATGAAAGCTCCTAAAAGACAAAGCCGCCCGGCAATAAGGACGTGACCCAACCCAAGCGGGAAACTATCGGCAATTTCTCGCCTATGAAAGCAATTTCTGGCGGAACCGTTCAGTTTGAGGGGGAATCGGCAGGCAAATTGATCTTTTACGGTTGCGACCTGCCTGAATTTCAGCTTTTTCACGAGAAAACAAACTGTTCCGTCTAGTCTTCGGCCGATGCAGCAGCGCAACGGCGGCCGCTCTATCGCACCCGGCCCGCCCGGTAATCGGCCACGGCCCGCGCAACCTGCCCCATGCGGGCGCTGCGCGACGGGTGGGTGCCCAGAATTTTATCACCCGGATCGGGGATGCGGGCGAAAAACAGCGCGCCGTGTTCGGGATCGAAGCCGGCGTTCAGGGTGATGATCGCGCCCAGGTAATCGGCCTCGAGTTCCCAGTCCTTCGAATAGTAGCGGGCGCCGAACTGGGCGCCGAAATCCTGCGCGGTGCGAATCGCCTCGGGATCGCCGCCATAGGCGCTGGCCAGCCCGCCCAGGATCACCGCGCCCACGGTCGCGGCGCCGGTCTTGCGGCTGATATGGCCCAGGATGTGGTGGCTCGCCTCGTGCCCGATGACGAAAGCCAGCTCGTCGGCATTGCGCGCCTCGCCGATCAGCGACAGGGTGAAGCCGATGATCGGCCGGCCGCTGGGATCGACGGTCTGGAAGGCGTTCGGCTCCAGCCCCGCGCGGTCGTCGACGACGAACTGGAAATCGCAGTTGATCGGCTGGGTGCGCCGCTGCAGGCATTCGCGTTCCACCGCCGGCTCCATGCGGCTGACCACCGAGACGAAGGTGCGCGCCGAGGCCGAGGCATTGGCCGGCGTGTCCGGGGCGGGCGTGATGATGACATCCGGCCCGCCGGGCTGCGGCACCCCCGGCTGCGGCACGGGCGCGGCGACACAGCCCGCCAGCACCAGCACGACCGCCGCCACCGCCTGCCATGTCCTCATCATCTGCCGCCCTCGCCTGCCCGTGTTCGCGCCACTCTAGCCGCGGCGGCCGCCCCGCGCCAAGCCCCGGACTTGCCCCGGCCGCAATATCACGCGATTGTCGGGGAAAGCCGAACGGGAAGGATCCCCGATGTTCACCATCGAGCATGATTTCGACGCGACCGTCATCACCCTGATCGACGAATTGCCACAGGCCGAGATCGGTTCGCGCCCGCTGAACGAGGATGTGGTCATCCACAGCTTCGACGACCGCGTCGTGGTCGAGCAATTCGACCCCGACACCGGCGAGCTGGCGCAGATCGTCCTGACCATCGAGCAACTGGAGGAACTGCGCGCCGCGCTGAACCTGCCCGAGGGCAACTATCGGTTGCAACGCGGCTAGCCAGGCGGTCCGGCTAGTCGATGCGGAACAGCTTGTCGCGTGCCGTGGCGCCGCGGACCAGCACCAGCCGCGACTTGGCCACCCCCAGCGCCTTGGCCAGCAGCTTGACCACCGCGGCATTGGCCTTGCCGTCCTCGGGGACCACGGTAACGGTGACGCGGATCGCCTCGCCGTCCAGGATCACCGCATTGCGCGAGGCGCGCGGGGTGACGCGCACCGCGATTTCGGCACCGGGCCGGGCAAGATGGCTAAGGTCTGTCATGCCCCTTTCAAGCCGGGCGCGGCGAAAAAGGCAATGCCGGCTGGTGCCGGCGGGCCGGCGCGGCTATCTGATGGCCAGGACATGCGCGAACCCGACGAGGACCGAATGGAATATGCCGATCCCGCCACCCTGGCCTTCCTGGCCAGCCGCCGCTCGCACCCGCCGAAACTGCTGGCCGGCCCGCCCCCCTCGCGCGAGGCGCTGATGGAGCTGCTGGAACTGGCCGCCCGCGTGCCCGACCACGGCAAGCTGGAGCCCTGGCGCTTTGCCGTGCTGGAACGCGCGACGCTCGACCGGCTGGCCCCGGTGCTGGCCCGGCACGTGCTGGACCAGGGCGGGGACGAGGCGGCGGCGGAAAAGGCCCGCTCGGCCTTTGGCTCGCCGGTGATCGTGGCGGTGGTCTCGGCCCCGGTCGAAAGCCCCAAGGTGCCGGAATGGGAACAGTTCCTGTCCGCGGGCGCCGTCTGCCTGGAGCTGGTGAACGCGGCGCTGGCGGCGGGCTACGGCGCCGCCTGGCTGACCGGCCCGGCGGCCGAGGCGGATTTCGCCCGCGCCCATCTGGGCCTGGCCGAGGGCGAGCGGATCGTCGGGCTGGTCCATATCGGCCGGCGCGGGCCGACCCCGCCCGAGCGTCCGCGCCCGGACGTCGCGGTCAAGACCACCTTCCTGTGATGGTGCTGCGGGCGCTGATCCTGGCCTGGGGCGACCTGCTGCGGCCGCGCATCTTCGGCGTGGTCGCGCTTGGCGTGGCGCTGACGCTGGCCTTGTTCCTGGTGTTGCAGGCCGGCGCCTTCTGGGCGATCCGCGCCTTTGCCCCCGAGGCGCTGACCCTGCCCTGGATCGGCGCCGTGCCGCTGGCGCCCGCGCTGTCCTGGGGCTCGCTGCTGCTGTTCCCCTTGATGAGCATCTTCCTGATGACCCCGGTCGCCGCCGGCTTTTCAGGTCTGTTCGCCGAGCGCGTCGCCGAGGCGGTCGAGGAGACGCATTATCCCGCCGCCAAGGGCCTGCCCGTCGATTTCTGGGACGGGCTGTGGGAATCGCTGGCGGTCATGGGCGCGGTGATCGCGGTCACGCTGGTGACGCTGGCGCTGACGCCCTTCCTGGGCCCGCTGGCCTCGCTGCTGTTCTATGGCGGCAACGGCTGGCTGCTGGGGCGCGAGTTCTTCCAGATGGCGGCGCGGCGCCACCTGCACGAGCCGCAGGCGACCGCCCTGCGCCGCAGCCTGGCCATGCAGGCGACGGCGCTGGGGGTGCTGATCGCGGCGCTTCTGACGGTGCCGGTGCTGAACGTGGTCGTCCCGGTGCTGGCGGCGGCGGGGTTCACCCACCTCTACCATCTCAGCGCGTCCAGGCCTCGAGGTCGGCGCGGGTGATGACGCCGGCGATGATGACATAGGCGATCACGCCCCAGATCAGCCCGGCGATCAGCGTCGCCCACAGCGCCTTCTTCTTCAGCTTGGGCTCGTGCGGGGCGCCGGCGGGGGTGCCGGGCGTCACCTGCCCGACATCGGCCTGGCTTTGCTGGCCGATCGGCAGCAGCACGAACAGCACCAGGAACCACAGCACGGCGTAAAGGACGATGCCCCCGGTCAGGCTCATCAGACCTGCTCCAACTCGATCAGGCAGCCGTTGAAGTCCTTGGGATGCAGGAACAGCACCGGCTTGCCATGGGCGCCGATCTTGGGCTCGCCATTGCCCAGGACGCGCGCGCCCTCGGACTTCAGCTTGTCGCGGGCGGCCAGGATGTCGTCGACCTCGAAGCACATGTGATGGATGCCGCCCGAGGGGTTCTTTTCCAGGAAGCCCTTGATCGGGCTGTCCTCGCCCAGGGGATAGAGCAGCTCGATCTTGGTGTTCGGCAGCTCGATGAAGACGACGGTGACGCCATGGTCGGGTTCGTCCTGCGGCGGGCCGACCTTGGCGCCAAGGCTGTTTTCATATTGCGCCGCCGCGGCCTTCAGGTCGGGCACGGCAATGGCGACATGGTTCAGGCGTCCGATCATCACTTCCTCCGTCATTTGCGCCCTTCTAAGGCCAGAGCCCAGCCGGGGAAAGGAAAACAAACCGCCGTTAACCGCTTCTTAGGGAAAACGCGCAATCCTTGGGACAGTTGGTGATTCCCAGTTAGGATTTTGCGAGATGGAACAGGAAAGCATCGGTGCGGAAGACTTTCCCACCTGGCGGGCCGTCCTGCCGAACCGGCCGCTGGCCGGGCTGACGGTGCTGGTGGTCGAGGATTCGCGCGTCGCCTCCGAGGCGGTGCGGCTGCTGTGCCTGCGTTCGGGCGCGCGCATCCGGCGGGCCGACTGCATCCGCTCGGCCCTGCGGCATCTTCAGACCTATCGGCCGGGGGCGGTGATCGTGGACATGGGCCTGCCCGACGGCGACGGCGCCGACATGATCGCCACCATCGCCCGCGCGATGCCGCGGGTGCCGGTGATCCTGGGCATCTCGGGCGATCCGGCCAGGCGCGAGGCGGCGATCCGGGCCGGCGCGGACGGTTTCCTGGCAAAGCCCGTCGAAAGCCTGGCGCTGTTCCAGGAGGCGATCCTGGCCGCCCTGCCGCCCGACGCGCGGCCGCAAGGGCTGCGCGCCCTGCCCGACGACATGATCGCCGCCGACCCCGAGGCGCTGCGCAACGACCTGGCGCATGTCGCCGACGTGCTGGCGCAGGCCGACGACACCGCCGCCATCGACTATATCTCCCGATTCCTGGCCGGGGTAGCCCGCTCGGCCCATGACCGGATGCTGGAGGATGCGGCGACCACGCTGGCGCGCGACCACGCGCAGGGCCGGGCGCTCGCCACCGACCTGGCGCGGATCAGCGGGTTGGTGCAGGACCGGCTGGCAAGCGCGCGGATCTCGTAGGCCCTAGCCCGCGGTCAGCGCCGACAGGCTTTGCCGCTGGCGTCCCTGGGCATCGAAATTGCCGGGCGCGAGCCATGCCTGGTGCGCACGCGCCAGGGCGGGCCAGTCGCGGTCGATGATCGCATACCAGGCCGTGTCGCGGTTGCGGCCCTTATAGATCATATGCTGGCGGAAAATGCCCTCGAAGACAAAGCCATAGCGCAGCGCCGCCCGGCGCGAGGGGGCGTTCAGGGCGTCGCATTTCCACTCGACCCGGCGATAGCCGGCCTCGAAGGCCCAGCCGATCATCAGCGAAATCGCCTCGGTCGCGGCGGGGCTGCGCTGCATCGGCGGCGCGATCTCGATATGGCCGATCTCGATCACCCCATTGGCCGGGTCGATGCGCAGGAACGAGGCAAGCCCGCCCACCTTGCCGGTCGCGCGGTCGCGCAGGGCATAGAAATACGGGTCCGCCTTGGCCGCCATCCCGGCCTGCCAGGCGCGATAGGCCGGCAGGTCGGCGAAGGGGCCATAGCCCAGGTAATCCCAGACCCAATCCTGGCCCCGGTTGGCCGCGAACAGATCCTCGGCATGGCGGTCGGGGTCCAGACGCTCCAGCAGGACATGGCGGCCCTCGATCCGGTCGGGACCGGGCGGGGGCGGCGGCACGAAGCCCGCGACCAGGGGCCCGGTCGGCCGCGGGCCGTCGCCCTGGGCAAAAGGCGCGGGCGCGCGGTCGGGGTGATGCTGGGACATGGGCAGGGCTCCGGCAAGGGCTCAGGCCAGCATCCCCGGATCGCCGCCAAGGTCAAGGCCGGGAAAGATCTCGCGCTCCAGCCTGTCGCGCCCGATGCCGAACAGCCCATGCATGGCCCAGGCGGCATAGGCGCGGATGTCGCGCGTGGGCATCAGGTCGCGGCCGGCGTAAAGCTGGTCCTCGCCCAAGCCCGGCCAGTCGCCAAAGGCGCGCCCGCCCCGGATCGCGCCGCCCGCCATCAACAGCGCGCCGCCGGTGCCGTGATCGGTCCCGCCCGAGCCGTTCTCGCGCACGGTGCGGCCGAATTCGGTCATGGCCAGCACCGTGGTCCGGCCCCAGTTCGGCCCCAGCCCCTCGCGCAGCTTCAGGATCGCCGCCGCCAGCCGGTCCAGCCCCCGGCCCAGCACGACGGGCTGGTTGGCATGGCTGTCCCAGCCGGCAAGGGAAAAGGCGGCGATGCGGCTTTCGGCGTTCAGCCGGCTGGCGGTAAAGGCGGCCAGCGCCTCGGCATCGGCGGTCGGGCCTGGCATCTTGCCCAGGTCCGAGGTCTCGGCGCTGATCTGCACCGCGTCCTGCGCGGCATCGCGAAACAGCGGGTCGTCGTGATAGACATGCTCCAGCAGCATCTGCGCCTGCGGCGACAGCTTCAGCCAGGCCCGCGGCGCCCAGCTGAGATGCGCGGCCTTGCCGGTCAGGATCTTCATCTGCTCGACGCCGACCGAATAGGCGGTCTCGGCCGTGGCGCCGGGCGTCGCCTGCAACAGCCGGTTCAGCCAGCCGCCCACCCGCCGGTCCACCGGCAGGTCGTTGCCGGTCCCCGCCTCCAGCAGGTCCTGGCCGTCGAAATGGCTGCGCTTGTCGCGATAGGGGGTCGAGACGGCATGGGCAAAGGCCAGCTCGCCCTTTTGCCACAGCGGCAACAGCGGCTCCAGCCGCGGATGCAGCGCATAGAAGCCGTCGAGGTCCAGCGCGCCGTTTTCCGGCCCGACCGAAAGGTTGCGGCGCAGCTTGGCCAGCATCGGGTCGCCATAGGGCTGGATCGCATCGAGCCCGTCCATGGCGCCGCGCAGGATGATGACGACCAGCCGGTTCTCGCCCGGAAGCGCGGCGAAGGTCATGGAACTCATCAACGGATGCGCCGCGGCCGAGCAGCCGATCAGCGCCGCCCCCTTCAGAAACAGGCGCCGGTCCAGTGTCAGCATCTGCCTACCCCTCCTATCGCCGGTTGAAATCGCCCGAGGCGAGGATCAGCGCCACGCCCTCGGCCGCCGATTCCGCCTTGGGCACGGCCCAGGCCAGTTCCGCCGACTGCGTGCCGCCGAAAGCCGAGACCAGCATCTCGCGCGGGTCGGGCAATTCGTCCAGCAGCAGGCGGGGAATGCGCAGCGACCAGTTGATCCGCGCGGCCAGCGTCTGCGCCGCGATCCAGGCATCGGCCGTCTCGGGCCAGCCGTCGGGGCCCTTGGGCCGGCCCCAGGGCTGGCCCATGGCCTCGAGCGGGCCCCAGGCGATGCGGCGGAACACGGGCAGCTCCAGCCGGGCGATCCCTTCGCCGCGGATGCCCAGCGCCCTGAGCCCGGCCACGCAGAAATCGAAGGGCTGGCGCACCTTCTGCCGCAGGCCGGAGGCCAGGTCGGGATGGCTGGCCAGCACGCGATAGACCTGCGGCAGGTCGCCGTCCGTGTCGCGCCAGGTGGCCGCCATGGCCTCGACCAGATCCTCGGACGGGTCGTCCGCGACGAAATGCACCGCCAGCTTGCGCGACAGGTGCCGCGCGGTCTCGGGCCGGCGGGCGATGTCGCGAAAGGCGTCGCGGATGGCGTCGAGCCCGTCGCGCCGGCCGCCGCCATAGGCCCGGCCCAGCACCGTCTCGGCCCCAGGCTCGGCCCAGGGCGGGCGAAAGGCGAAGCCCGACCGATGCGAAAAGCTGAGCCCGGTCAGCAGCTCGGCCAGTTCGCGCACGTCCTCTTGCTCATAACCGGCGCCCACGCCCAGCGAATGCAGCTCCAGCGCCTCGCGGGCGAGGTTCTCGTTCAGCCCGAAATTGCGGTCCGGGCGGCGCCGCGCGACGGGCGAGCCCGGCCCGCGGCTGGAGATCTGGTCCAGATAGACCAGCATCATCGGATGGGTGTCGGCGGCGAAGAACATGTCCTCGAACCGGCCGTTCACATGCGGGCGGATCGCCTCGTCCACGAAGGCCAGCGCCAGGGCGTTGTTCATCTTGTCCGTCGCGCGGACGGTGAAATGGTCGGCCCAGAACTGCACCAGCCTTTCGCCGAAGCCGATCGGGTCGTCCAGGGCGCGGATCACCCGGCGGCGCAGGCCCTCGACCGGCAGGTCGCCGAGCTGGCGCTCGGCCTCCTGCCCCTCGGGCGGCTCGGGCCGCCCCTCGCGCCGGGCGAGGCGGACATCGCGAAACCGCGTCGCAAGGGCGCTGGCCTTTTCGGTGGTCATCGCCTCGGGGCCAGGACCGGCGCTTGCGGGACCGGCCAGAACCGCCTCGACATCGGCGGGCGGCGGCATCAACGGCGACAGACCAAAGCCCAGCCGGATCGCCGCCAGTTCGGGAAATCCAAAGCTCATGCAATCATCCCTTGCAGGGGAAATCGCCCCCATGCGCAGGTTATGGCACGGCCTCGGCCCGAGGTCAGTTCACGCTTTCTTCAGCATGCGGCGATGCGGCAACAGACTGCCGACGCAGCGCCGCCAAGCTTACTCGCGCGGCAGCACGCGCAGGCGCAGCTCGCGCAGCTGCTCGTTCGTCGGCTCGCTGGGGGCGCCCATCATCAGGTCTTCGGCGCGCTGGTTCATCGGGAACATGATGACCTCGCGGATGTTCACCTCGTCGGCCAGCAGCATGACGATGCGGTCGATCCCCGCCGCGCAGCCGCCGTGCGGGGGCGCGCCATAGCGGAAGGCCTTGACCATGCCGCCGAACCGCTTTTCCACCTCGTCCCGGCCATAGCCGGCCAGTTCGAAGGCGCGGAACATGATCTCGGGGCGGTGGTTGCGGATCGCGCCCGAGACCAGCTCATAGCCGTTGCAGGCCAGGTCGTATTGATAGCCCTTGACCGCCAGCGGGTCGCCCGCCAGCGCATCCAGGCCCCCCTGCGGCATCGAGAACGGGTTGTGGCTGAAGTCGATCCGCCCGTCCTCGCCCTTTTCATACATCGGGAAATCGACGATCCAGGCGAACTTGAACTGGTTCTCGTCGATCAGGCCCAGCTCGCGGCCGATCTCGTTGCGGGCGCGGCCGGCGACGGCCTCGAAACCCTCGGGCTTGCCGCCCAGGAAGAAGGCCGCGTCGCCCTCGCCCAGGCCCAGCTGGGTGCGGATCGCCTCGGTCTTCTCGGGGCCCAGCGCCTTGGCGATGGGGCCGGCGGCTTCGGTCGTGCCGTCCTCGGCCTTGCGCCAGAAGATATAGCCCATGCCGGGCAGGCCCTGCTGCTGGGCGAATGCGTTCATGCGGTCGGCGAACTTGCGCGAGCCGCCGGTGGGCGCGGGAATGGCGCGGACCTCGGTGCCCTCCTGCTCCAGCAACTTCGCGAAGATCGCAAAGCCCGAGCCGCGGAAATGCTCGCTGACCACCTGCATCTCGATGGGGTTGCGCAGGTCGGGCTTGTCCGAGCCGTATTTCAGCATCGCCTCGGCATAGGGGATGCGCGGCCAGGTCGCGTCGACCCGGCGGCCGCCGCCGAAGGTTTCGAACAGGCCCTGGATCACCGGCTGGACGGCGCGGAACACGTCCTCCTGCTCGACGAAGGACATCTCGACGTCGAGCTGGTAGAAATCGGTGGGCGAGCGGTCGGCGCGCGGATCCTCGTCGCGGAAGCAGGGCGCGATCTGGAAATACTTGTCGAAGCCCGCGACCATGATCAGCTGCTTGAACTGCTGCGGCGCCTGCGGCAGGGCGTAGAACTTGCCCGGATGCAGGCGCGAGGGCACCAGGAAGTCGCGCGCGCCCTCGGGCGAGCTGGCGGTGATGATCGGGGTCTGGAACTCGGTGAAGCCCTGGTCCCACATCGCGTCGCGCAGCCATTTGACCACGCGCGAGCGCAGCATGATGTTGTTGTGCAGGCTTTCGCGGCGCAGGTCGAGGAAGCGATAGGCCAGCCGCGTCTCCTCGGGATAGTCTTGGTCGCCGAAGACCGGCAGCGGCAGGTCGTCCGCGGCGCCCAGGATCTCCATATCGGTGGCATAGACCTCGATCTCGCCGGTGGGCAGCTTGGGGTTGACCAGGCTCGGGTCGCGCAGCTTGACGCGGCCGTCGATGCGGATCACCGTCTCGGCCCGCAGCTTTTCCAGTGCCGGGAAGGCGGGCGAGTCGCTGTCGGCGATCACCTGGGTGATGCCGTAATGGTCGCGCAGGTCGATGAACAGCACCCCGCCATGGTCGCGGACCCGGTGGACCCAGCCGGACAGACGGACTTCGGACCCGGCGGCAGCGGCGGTCAGCTCGCCGCAGGTATGGCTGCGATAGGCGCTCATCGTTTTTCCCCTTGCGTATCGGCCCCGCATGAACCGCGCCGCGCGGGCGAAGTCAAGCAATCAGAACGGCCTCACCACGTTGCCGGTGTAGAAATAGGCGCCCATGCCGACGGCAAAGAGGACATTCCCCGCCACCGCATGCAAGACCCAGGCCGAGGGGAAGCCGCGCTCCAGATAGGCGCGGGCAAAGAACCAGCCGCCGACGAAGGTCAGCACCGCCACCACCCAGGACCAATACATCAGGTGCGCAAAGGAAAACACCGCCGCGTTCAGCGCGATCGCCCCCTGCCCCGCCGGCAGCAGCGCGGCGTAGCGGTGGAAGAACAGCGGGCGAAAGATCAGCTCCTGCGGCAGGGCCGAGAGGATCGGGTAGAACACCCAGATCACCGGCAGGAACTCGGGCCGCTGCCGCACGATCTGGAAGATCGAGTTCGGCCGGTCGAGCGCCAGGATCGCCAGCCCCGTCAGCAGGGTGGCCAGCGCGATGGCCAGGATCTCGCGCCAGGGCAAGCGGCTCCAGCCGCGCACCAGACTGTGCCAGTGAAAGCCGCCGGTGCGCCACAAGAGGCCCAGCCCCGCCAGGCTGAACACCGCCAGCGCCTCGAACAGCAAGTGGCCGGGCAGGAACAGCGCGATGACCAGCGGCGCCCCCAGGTAGAGCGCCGCGAATTCGGCCCAGAGCAGGCCGCGCCTTATTGCAGGCGCTGGCTCAGCCATGCCCGCCACTGCGCGGGCGAGCCCGCAAAGACGTTCAGGTCCACGTTGCCGCGGATCCCCGGCACGATGCCGGTGCCGGTATATTGCCAGAACGTATAGCGCTGGCCGGGATAGACGATGCGCGGATGGCCCGCGACCGAGCGCAGCCAGAACTCCTCGGGCCAGGAGCCGAGGTTGTTGTCGCGGTAGAAATCGACCGTCGTGTAGATGATCGGGCGCTGGCCATAGTGCCGGTGCAGGATGTCCTTGAAGATCTTGGCCTCGCGCAGCACCTCGTGGCTGGCCGGGCGATGCGGGCAGGTCTTGGAGGCGGTCCATTCCAGGTCCAGCACCGGCGGCATGGCGCCGCGTTCCCTGGGCACGTTGGCGATGAACCAGGCCGCCTGTTCCGAGCCCGAGCGGCAGAAATAGAAATAGTGATAGGCGCCGCGCGGGATGCGGGCCTGCGCCGCCTCCTGCCAGTAGCGGCGGAAGTTCGGGTCGGCATGGTCGCCGCCTTCGGTCGCCTTGATGAAGGCGAAGCTGATGCCCGAACTGCGCACCCGGTGCCAGTCGATCTCGCCCTGCCAGCGCGAGATGTCGATGCCGTGGACCGGGTGGTCATAGGGATGCCCGCCGATCCAGGGATGCGGCGCGCTGTCGCCGAACTGCGGGCCGCTGCCCTGCCCCGCCATCACCGCCGGCCCGCTCGAGGGCCCCCCGCAGGAGGCCAGCGCGACCAGCGCCAGCACTGCCATAATCTTGCCCAGGAATGTCATCTCTGCCCTCTGCCCGCGCCTTTCCGGCGCCTTCGTCCCTGCGCCTGTGTTCGGCGCCTGTCCGTCCTTATCGCAAAGGTGCGACGCTCTGTCACGATGGCGTGACAGTCACGAGTTTGTCAGCGGCGGCGGAGGCCGCGGTCAAAGGGGCACGATCCTGCCCGATGCCTCCCTGCGGACCCCGCGGCTGGCAAGTGCGGCGCGGTCGTCGGCTTGGCGGATCAGGTCGTTATGCAGCTGCGGGATGCCGCCGTCGATATTGGCCGCGTTATATTCCTCGGCCGAATAGGCGGTGCCTTCGGCATCGTAAAGCGTAAGCGTTCCGTCGGCGGACACGTCCATGATCTTGCCCAGCGTGCCATGGGTAATGCTGAAGCCCTGGAAGCTGCCGTCATAGACCGGCCGCGTCACGCTGGTCGTATCGAAGCTGAACAGATTGGCCAGCGACGCGGCCCTCGATTCCAGGAAATTAATATTGCCCACGATTTCCGAAGTCCCATGCGCATTCGCGCTTTCCAAGCCCGCGAATCCGCCCTCCATGCCATAGATCCTGCCCGAAGGATCGAGCATGGTGTCGCTGTTTTTCTGAACCAACGCCATGTCGGCAACGGCAGTTTTTGCGCGCTCTGCGAGGGCCTTGCCAAAGTGATAGGCCATCGCCATCGCATCCGAGCGGGCCGGGAAATCCGCATCGCGTTTCGTCGCGGTCGCGCTGTGGCCCATCGGACCCATCTCCGCGGGTAGAAACACCCCCTCGTATCTCATACGCGGGTCGGTATCGCTCCGCGCCCAGAGACGCGCCATCCCAGTATTGGGATCGAACGGGCTGAGGGATCCATCTCGCAGCTGCGCATCCTGAGCGATCATCTTCTTGATATCTGCCTCCATCGCGGCAAAACGCGCAGGGTCGGCAGAGGTGTCAGACGTGTAGGTAACGCCGGGCGCCGGCTGTGCATCAGCCCTGGCCTTTGCCTCCGCCCCTGTATTCGTTGCAAGCGCGGCAATGGTCGCCGCTGCCTGGGATGTAACCTTCTGCCCTGTCAGCACGGCAAGGGCGATCGTCCCGGAACTGATCTGCACGGCTTGAACCTCAACATGATAAAAACGATTGCATGAGGCCTAGTCATAGGCGAAAGTCAGGTTTCTACCAACTTCCAAATCTTGAAAATTTTCTGAAAGTTAAAGAGGTATACTGTGGCTGTTTATACGGGAACGAGTGGCAGCGATGTTTTTCTTGGAACATCCGGCGTCGACAGCATGTACGGATATGGAGGATCCGACACCATTTTCGGCAACGCCGGGAATGATTATATAGACGGCGGAAACGGCTCAGACAGTCTGTATGGAGAAGATGGCCATGACTATGTTTTGGGCGGAGAAGGCTACGACTACATAAACGGGGGAATCGGGAACGACACCCTTTTGGGTGGGGATGATATGGACACCATTTATGGTGGTAACGGCGACGACAGCATAGATGGCGGGAAGGGAAGGGACATCATTTATGCGGGGAACGGGAATGATGTGATCATCGTGGATAGCTCATGGGATTATGTGCAGCTATCCGGCGACAATATAGATGGAGGTTTTGGACTCGACACAATCCTCGCTTCAGACTCATCCAGCTCTGGATCTTCCTTTTCTATCCGGCTGGGGAATATTGTGGATATTGAGAAATTATACAACAGTAGCGCCACAAAAATCTTGAATATCGAAGGAAGCGTTTCCATAGACCTGTCGAAGATTACAGTTTTTGAAAGCGCTGGCGGCGCAATGGGGTGGATATATGGCGAGTCTACGAATGACATGATCAAGGGATTCGATCTTGCGACCGTTGGCATCCGTGATGGTGACAGAATTTATGGCGGCAGTGGAAATGACACCATATATGGATATGCAGGAAACGACCAACTCGACGGCGGCGCGGGAAATGATGTTCTGATTGGCGGGGTCGGGGACGACAGATTGTTCGGATGGGCCAACGCAGATACTTTCCAGTTCAAATACGATGCCAATGAGGGCAGCGACAGCATCGGGGACTTCACCGACGGCACCGACAGGATCCAGCTTACCAATACCGGCGGCGGCGTGACGTTCGACGACCTCGTGCTTACCGATGTCGGCGCGGATTGCCGTATAGATCTGGCCAGCGGAACCTCGATCCTGATCGTGGGCGTCGGTTCCGCCGCGCTCGACGCGGGCGATTTCATCTTCAGCTGACGGCAGGCCCCAGGGGCCTCAATCGGCCTCGGGCACCAGCTTGCCGGGGTTGAGCACCCCCTCGGGGTCCAGCGCCTGCTTGATCGCCGCCATGACGCCGATGGCCGCGCCGTGCTGGGCGGGCATCAGGGGGCGCTTGCCGATGCCCACGCCATGCTCGCCGGTGATGGTGCCGCCCACCGCGATCGCACGCTCGGCCATGCGCAGCGCGACGCGCTTGGCGGCGGCAAGCTCGGCCTCGTCGCCGGGCGTCACCAGGATCTGGGCATGGAAATTGCCGTCGCCGACATGGCCGACGATGGGGCCCAGCAGGCCCTCGGCGCGGATGTCCTCGGCCGCCGCCGCCACCGCGGCGGGCAGATGCGACATCGGCACGCAGACATCCGTCACCACCGCCGTCGCCCCCGGCCGCAGCGCCAGGCAGGAACGATAGGCGTTATGGCGCATCTTCCACAAGGCCGCCCGCGCCTCGGGGGTGGTCGCCCAGTCGAAGCCGGTGCCGCCGAACTCGGCCGCCAGCGCGCCGAAGGCCTCGGCATCGCCCTTGACCGAGGCGGAGGAGCCGTGGAACTCGACCATCAGATGCGGGCCTTCATGCATCTGCGTGCCCGAGGCGCGGTTGAAGGCGCGCACCACGTCGGCGTCGATGAACTCGATCCGCGCCATCGGGATGCCGGACTGGATCGTGGCGGTGACGCATTCCACCGCCTGCTCCAGCGTCGAAAAGCCGCAGACGGCCGCGGCGACCTCCTCGGGCTGGCCATGCAGGCGCAGGGTCAGTTCGGTGATGATGCCAAGCGTGCCTTCGGAACCGACGAAAAGCGCCGTCAGGTCATAGCCGGCACTGGATTTCGCCGCCCGCGTGCCGGTGCGGATGACGCGCCCGTCCGCCAGCACCACCTCGAGCGCCAGCACGTTGTCGCGCATGGTGCCATAGCGCACGGCCGTGGTGCCCGAGGCGCGCGTCGCCGCCATGCCGCCCAGCGAGGCATTGGCGCCGGGATCGACCGGGAAGAACAGGCCGGTCGCGCGCAGCTCAAGGTTCAGCGCCTCGCGCGTGCAGCCGGGCTGGACGCTGACCTGCATGTCCTCGGCCCGGATCTCCAGCACGCGGTCCATCTTGGTCAGGTCGATCACCAGCCCGCCCTGCGGCGCCAGCGCCTGCCCTTCCAGCGAGGTGCCGGTGCCCCAGCCGATCATCGGCACGCGATGCGCATGGCAGATGGCGGCGATGCGCGAGGCCTCCTGGGTCGAGACCGGCCAGGCCACCGCATCGGGCGGCGGCGCGCGGTGGAAGGTCTCGGACTGGGCGTGCAGGTCGCGGTCGGCGCCGCTGGTGGACAGGCGCGCGCCCAGAAGCGCGGAAAGCGCGTCGAGGGCCGGGGCGGGAATCGGCATGGACATCTCCTGCGGCATTGGTATGGCAGTTGATAGTCCCGGCGGCAGGCCAAGGGCAAGCCGGGGTCAGGACTTGGCGCCCACCACGCCCTTCACCGCCTCGATGGCGGGGGTGACGGCGTAATGCGCCACCGGAATCAGGATCATGCCCCAAATCACCCCGAAGATGCCGTCGAAGAAGGCGGTGGTGGTCCAGGCGGCAAGGCCCGGTGCCGCGGGCAGGGCCTGGGCCGCGGCCTCGGCCGCGCCGTGGATCCAGTCATAGGGCTGGTGCTGGCCCAGCACATGCAGCCCGTGGATGACGATCTGGCCGCCGACCCAGATCATCGCCGCGGTGCCGACCACGGTCAGCACCTTCATGAAGCCCGGCATGACATGGACGATGCCCCGCCCCAGCCCCGCGGCAGGGCCGCCGCGTTCGTGCAGGTGCAGGCCGAAATCGTCCGCCTTCACGATCAGCGCCACGAAGCCGTAGACCGCGACGGTGATGCCCACCGCCACCACCGCCAGGATCAGCGCCTTCATCCAGATCGCATCGCCGTTCGGGATCGCGGCCAGCGCGATGGTCATGATCTCGGCCGAGAGGATGAAGTCGGTCTTGATCGCGCCGCGCACCCGTTCCTCTTCCAGCCCGCCCCCCCCCTCGGCGGTCGCCTGCAGATGCGGCTCGTTTATCTTGTGATGGCTGAGCGCATGCACCAGCTTCTCGGCCCCCTCGAAGCACAGGTAGGAGCCGCCCAGCATCAGCAGCGGCGTGATCGCCCAGGGCGCGAAGGCCGAGAGCAGCAGCGCGATGGGCAGCAGGATCACCAGCTTGTTGAAAAGCGAGCCGCGCGCGATCTTCATCACGATCGGCACCTCGCGCGCGGCGGAAAAGCCGTGGACGTATTTCGGCGTCACCGCGGCGTCGTCGATCACCGCGCCTGCGGCCTTGGCGCCGGCCTTGACCGCCTGACCCGCCACGTCGTCGACCGATGCGGCCGCGATCTTGGCGATCCCCGCCACGTCATCCAGCAGCGCCAGCAATCCGCTCATGTCCGTTTCCCGTCCCAGGTTCCTGCGCGGCACTCTAGGCGGCGGCGCGCCCATGCGCAATTCGCAGCCGCGGCGACGGTTCCCGCGCCCCGCCCGGCTTGCACCCGCGCGGGGAATCATTCATCAAGCATGGGACAATCGAAAGGGCCGCCCATGCTGGATCAGAACGCGAAACCGACCGAAGAGATCGACCTGCGCGAGGTCTTCGGCCTAGACAGCGACATGAAGGTCAAGGGCTTTGCCGAACGCTCGGACCGGGTGCCCGACATCGACACGACCTACAAGTTCGATCCCGACACCACGCTGGCGATCCTGGCGGGCTTTGCCTACAACCGTCGGGTGATGATCCAGGGCTATCACGGCACCGGCAAATCCACCCATATCGAGCAGGTGGCGGCGCGGCTGAACTGGCCCTGCGTGCGGGTGAACCTGGACAGCCACGTCAGCCGGATCGACCTGATCGGCAAGGACGCGATCAAGCTGGTGGACGGCAAGCAGGTCACGGTCTTCCACGAGGGCATCCTGCCCTGGGCCCTGCGCAACCCGACCGCCATCGTCTTCGACGAATACGACGCCGGCCGGGCCGACGTGATGTTCGTGATCCAGCGCGTGCTGGAGGCGGACGGCAAGCTGACGCTTCTGGACCAGAACGAGGTCATCACCCCGAACCCCTATTTCCGCCTGTTCGCGACGGCGAACACCGTGGGCCTGGGCGACACCACCGGCCTCTATCACGGCACGCAGCAGATCAACCAGGGCCAGATGGACCGCTGGTCGCTGGTGGCGACGCTGAACTACCTGAGCCACGACGCCGAGGCGGCGATCGTGCTGGCCAAGAACCCGACCTACAACACCGAAAAAGGCCGCAAGATCATCAGCCAGATGGTGACGCTGGCCGACCTGACGCGCACGGCCTTCATGCAGGGGGATCTCTCCACGGTCATGTCGCCGCGCACGGTGATCGCCTGGGCGCAGAACGCGCGCATCTTCGGCGACAACGTGGGCTATGCCTTCCGCCTGACCTTCCTGAACAAATGCGACGAGTTGGAGCGCCAGACGGTGGCCGAGTTCTATCAGCGCCTGTTCGACGAGGAACTGCCGGAAAGCGCGGCGGTCAAGGCGGGCTAATGCCCGCCCTTGATCTCGTTCAGGGCCGCCATCGCCAGAAAGCCCGAGCGGGTCAGGCCCAATTGCTCTGCCGCCGTATCGACCGCGTCCAGCGTTCCGGCATCCATGCTGACATTCACCCGGCGCTGCCTGGTCATGCGACGGATATGCGGCACCGCGATCAGGAAAGCGCCAGCCGTCAGCTCTGCCGCGCATTCGGCGGCGATTTCGCCCAAGGCGCGGGGCTGGCTGTCCGGGGCGTCCTCGAACCACAGTTCCAACGCCTCGACCGCGTTCGGCAGGATGTCCTTTTCGTCATCGGCCGCCGAAAAGCAGCCCGGCAGGTCCGGGAAACGGATGCCAAAGGCGCTGTCGGGAGCTTTTTCGACCAATGCCAGATAGGTTTTCATTCCTTGTCCTCCAACCATCCTGCCATGCGCGCGATGCTGCGGGCCGTGCCAAGGGGCAAGTCCTTTTTGGGGTGCGGCACGATCACGACGCGCCCTTCCTTGCGGAACTTGTGATGCGATCCCCGGACCGAAACCTCTTCCCAGCCTTCCGCGGCAAGACGGCGCAGAATGTCGCGGCTGTTCCGAAGGATGTCCATGTGTGTAAATATGTGCGCATGAGCTGCTGCGTCAAGTCCTCTCGACAGCCGGCCTGAACTGGCCCAGAAATAGATCATGAAAAAATCCGACAACCCCGCCGATCCGTTCAAGAAGGCCCTGACCGAGGCCACCCGCGCCCTGGCCGAGGATCACGAGCTGAACGTGACCTTCACCGCCGACCCTTCCGGCGTGGCGGGCGATACCATGCGCCTGCCGCAGGTCAGCCGCCGCATGACCCGCGACGAGGTGCTGCTTGCGCGCGGCACCGCCGACGCCCTGGCGATGAAGCTGCGCCACCACGACACCGGAACCCATGCGAAATACGCGCCCGCCGGACCGATGGCGCGCGACCTCTACGAGGCGATGGAGACCGCGCGCTGCGAGGCGCTGGGGGCCCGCGACATGCCCGGCGCGCTCAGCAACATCGACGCCAAGCTGGGGCAGGAGGCCGAGCGCAAGGGCTATGGCCAGATCAAGGCCCCGGCCGATGCGCCGCTGGCGGTGGCGGCGGGCTATATCGTGCGGCAGGCGGCGACGGGCCGCGCCCTGCCCTCGGCCGCGCAGCATGTCGCCGACCTGTGGCGCCCCTTCGTCGAGGAACAGGCCGGCGCCGATCTCGATCATGTGGGCGAGGTGCTGGCCGACCAGGCGGCCTTCGCCCGGCTCGCCCGCAAGGTGATCGCCGACCTGGGCTATGGCGACCAGCTGGGCGAAGACCCCGACGAACCGCAGGAGGACGAGGCCGAGGAAAACGCCGAGCAGGACGAGGAGGCCGGCGACAACCAGTCCCGCGACCAGAACCAGGACGACGAGGCCGAGGCCAGCCCCGAGCGCACGCAGGAACAGACCCAGGAAGAGCGCCAGGCCCAGGTCAGCATGGACGACCAGTCCGACGAGGAGCTGGTGGACGAGGCCGAGATGTCCGAGGCCGAGACGCCCCCGGACCTGCCGCCGCAGGTCAGCGAGGCGAGCCCGGATTACCGCGTCTATGCCCAGGAATTCGACGAGGAGATCCGCGCCGAGGATCTGGCCGACCCGGCCGAGCTGGAGCGGCTGCGCGCCTATCTGGACAAGCAGCTGGAACCCCTGCGCGGCGCCGTCTCGCGCCTGGCCAACAAGCTGCAACGGCGCTTGCAGGCACAGCAGAACCGCAGCTGGGAATTCGACAAGGAAGAGGGCGTGCTGGACGCCGGCCGCCTGGCCCGCGTGGTGGCGAACCCGACGACACCGCTGTCCTTCAAGGTCGAAAAGGACACCGAGTTCCGCGACACCGTGGTGACGCTGCTTCTGGACAATTCGGGCTCGATGCGCGGCCGGCCGATCAGTATCGCCGCGATCTGCGCCGACGTGCTGGCCCGCACGCTGGAGCGTTCGCAGGTCAAGGTCGAGATCCTGGGCTTCACCACCCGCGCCTGGAAGGGGGGCCAGAGCCGCGAGAAATGGCTGGCCGCGGGCCGGCCGGCGCAGCCGGGGCGGCTGAACGACCTGCGCCATATCATCTACAAGGGCGCCGATGCGCCCTGGCGGCGGGTGCGCCCGAACCTGGGCCTGATGATGAAAGAGGGGCTCCTCAAGGAAAACATCGACGGCGAGGCGCTGGAATGGGCGCATCGCCGGCTGTCGCGGCGGCCCGAGGCGCGGCGCATCCTGATGGTGATCTCGGACGGGGCGCCGGTGGACGATTCGACGCTGTCGGTCAACCCGGCGAATTTCCTGGAAAAGCACCTGCGCGACGTCATCGCGATGATCGAGCGCAAGAAGCAGGTCGAGCTGCTGGCCATCGGCATCGGCCATGACGTGACCCGCTATTACGAGCGCGCGGTGACGATCACCGATGCCGAGCAGCTGGCCGGCGCCATGACCGAACAGCTCGCCGCCCTGTTCGAGGCCGATCCCAGGAAGCGCGCCCGCGCCATGAACCTGCGCCGCGTGGGCTGAACCTGTTCTTTCGGGCTGCTTGAACTGCCCCGCGTCCCATGCGACCAATTTCGCAGGACCGGGGCCGTTTTTCCGCCTCGCAGGCCAAGGGGCTTTGACGTGCTGAAGATCGGTTTCTTCATTCCCGAATTTCCGGGCCAGACCCATATCTTCCTGTGGCGCGAACGGCAGGCGCTGGCGGAGCTGGGGATCGAGGCCGAGCTGATCTCGACCCGCCCGCCGCCGCGCGCCGTCGCCTCGCACAGCTGGGCCGCCGAGGCGCAGGCGCAGACCCGCTACCTGATGCCCCTGGGCGGCGAGGGCCTGGGCATCCTTGCGGAACTCCTGCGCTCGGGGCCCGCCGGCTGGGCGCGGGGCCTGGGCGCGGCGATGACCGCCGAGGCGCAGGGGCTCAAGGGCCGGCTGCGGATGCTGGCGCTGCTGGCCATGGGCGCGCGGCTCAAGCGCATCGCCCGCCAGCAGGGCTGGAACCACATCCATGTCCACAGCTGCGCCGACAGCGCCAATATCGCCATGTTCGCCGAAAGGCTGGGCGGGCCCGGCTACAGCCTGACCCTGCACGGCCCGACGCTGGAGGGCTACGGGCCGAACCAGCGGCAGAAATGGCGCCATGCGCGCTTCGCCACCATCATCTCGCAATTGCTGACGCGGGTGGCCGAGCGCGAGATCGGCGCCGACCGCCCGGCGGTGATCAATGTCGCGCCGATGGGCGTCGACCTCGACCAGATCCGGCGCCAGGCTCCCTGGCAACCGCCCGCGCCGGGCGAGCCGCTGCGCCTGTTCAGCTGCGGCCGGCTGAACGCGGTCAAGGGCCATGACCACCTGATCCAGACGGTCGCCCTGCTGCGCGCCCGCGGCATCGATACCCGGCTGGAGATCGCCGGCGAGGACGAACAGGGCGGCACCGGCTATCACCGCCAGCTCGACGCGCTGATCGCGGAAAAGGGGCTCAGCGATGCAGTCACGCTCTTGGGCGCGGTCAACGAAACCTCGGTCCGCGAAGGGCTGGAGCGCGCGCATGTCTTTGCGTTGGCCAGCCTGAACGAAGGCATCTCGGTCGCGATCATGGAGGCGATGGCGATGGAGATGCCGGTGGTCGTCACCGATGTCGGCGGCAATCACGAGCTGATCACCTCGGGCCGCGACGCGATCCTGGTGCCCCCCGAACGCCCCGAGGTCATGGCGGACGAAATCGCCCGGCTCCACGCCGATCCCGACGAGGCGCGGCGGCTGGCGCAGGCCTCCCGCGCCCGCGTCGCTGCCGATTTCCACCACCGCCGCAGCGCCCAGGCGGTGGCCGACGGGCTGGCCCGCACCCTGCCCGGCGGGCGCGAGGCGCTGGCCCGCGCCTGACATCCAGAACAAGACCCAGAGGCAAGCATGCTCCAGACCTATGACAGCCACTCCGATCCCGCCGCGCATCCGCCCCGGCTGGCGGCGCTGCGCCGCGAACTGGCCGCGCGCAGGCTCGACGGCTTCCTGGTGCCGCGCGCCGACGCCCATCAGGGCGAATATGTCGCGGCGCGGGATGCGCGGCTGGCCTGGCTGACCGGATTTACCGGCAGCGCCGGCTTCTGCATCGTCACGCCCGACCGCGCCGGCGTGTTCATCGACGGCCGCTATCGCGTGCAGGTCAAGGCCCAGGTGGACCCAGCGCATTTCACCCCGGTGCCCTGGCCGGAGACGAAACCCGCCGACTGGCTGCGCGAGGCCCTGCCCGAGGGCGGGCGCATCGGCTACGACCCTTGGCTGCACACGCGGCGCGAGATCCGCGAGATGGAAAAGGGCTTGGCCGGCTCGGGCATCGCGCTGATCGCGCTCGACACGAACCCGGTCGATGCGATCTGGACCGACCAGCCCGAGGCGCCGGTGGGCGCGGTCCGCCTCTGGCCCGACGCGATCGCAGGCGAAACCGCGGCCGAAAAACGCGCCCGCATCGCCCGCGCGCTGCGCGATGCCGGACAGCAGGCAGCGGTGCTGACCCTGCCCGATTCGGTGTCGTGGCTGCTGAACATCCGTGGCGCCGACGTGCCGAAGAACCCGGTGGTGCAAGGCTTCGCCATCATCGAGGAGAACGGCCATGTCGCCGTCTTCACCAACCCGGCCAAGTTCGGCGCGGAGGTGCGGGCGGCGCTTGGCAATGCGGTCTCGATCCTGCCGCTCGATGCGCTGACCCCGGCGCTGACCAACCTGGCCGGCCCGGTGCGGGTCGACCCCGCCAGCGCGCCCGAGCAGGTGTTCGCGCTGATCGAAAGCATGAAGACCCCCATCGCCGAAGCCCCGGATCCGGTGATCCTGCCGAAAGCGCGCAAGAACGCGGCCGAGATCGCCGGGATGCGCGCCGCCCATCTGCAGGACGGCGCCGCGGTGACGGAACTGCTGTGCTGGCTCGACGCCCGCGCACCGCATCTGGACGCCGAGCCGCTGACCGAGATCGACGTGGCCACCAAGCTCGAGGAATTGCGCGTGGCGCGCGGCATCCTCGACATCAGCTTCGACACCATCGCGGCCACCGGCCCGCATGCCGCGATCCCGCATTACCATGTCGACCGGCAAAGCAACCTGTGCATCCTGCCCGGCCATGTGCTGCTGGTCGATTCCGGCGGGCAATATGCCAACGGCACCACCGACATCACCCGCACCCTGCCGATGGGCCCGGTCGATCCGGCGGTGCGGCGGCCCTATACCCGCGTGCTTCAGGGCATGATCGCGCTGTCGCGGGTGCAGTTCCCCAAGGGCCTCGCGGGCTGCCATATCGACGCGCTGGCCCGCGCGCCGCTGTGGTCCGAGGGCATGGATTACGACCACGGCACCGGGCACGGCGTCGGCGCCGGCCTTTCGGTGCATGAGGGGCCGGTCAGGATCTCGCGCATCTCGGACATCCCGCTGGCCCCCGGCATGATCCTGTCGAACGAGCCCGGCTATTACCGCGAGGGCGGCTTCGGCATCCGCATCGAGAACCTGATCGTGGTCGAGGAACAGGGCAGCCCCGACGGGCGCGAGATGCTGGGCTTCGAGACCCTGACCTTCGCCCCGATCGACCGTCGCCTCATCGAGCCCGGCCTGCTCGCCCCGGCCGAGATCGCCTGGCTCGACGCCTATCATGCGCAGGTCCGGGAGAAGATCTCGCCCCTGGTCGCGGGCGAGGTGCGGGATTGGCTGTCGCTGGCGACGCGACCGCTGGGCAGCGCCTGACACCTGGCGCCGTTCACCGTGTCCCAAATGCTCTCCGGACGGCGCCGGCCGCGCCGCCCGGCGCGATGGGACGCCGCGGCCGCGACTTCTCTGTTCCCCAAATACTCCGGCAACCGCGCCCCTGGGCCCTGTCGCATGGGTATTTGGAAAACGGAAAGAACGGCGAACTCAGCCCTGTGGGTGGCGGCGGCGCCAGGCCAGCGAGCTGAGGAAGGCCATGCCGATGAAGCAGGCGCCCAGCAGGCCGGTGACCACTTCCGGGATCGGCCTCAGGGTCTGGACGAACATCAGGATCGACAGCACGAAGATCGACCAGAAGGCACCGTGTTCGAGATAGCGGAAGGCGGCCAGCGTGCCGCGCTCGACCAGCATCACCGTCATCGAGCGCACATACATCGCGCCGATGCCAAGGCCGATGGCGATCAGGAACAGGTTCTGGGTCAGCGCGAAGGCACCGATCACCCCGTCGAAGCTGAAGGACGCGTCCAGCACCTCGAGATAGAGGAAGGCGCCGAAGCCGCCGCGCGCCATGTCGGCATGCCGGGGGGCGCCGCCCCAGCGGTCCAGGACATGGCCGAGCATGTCCACCAGCAGATAGGTGATCACCCCCCAGATCGCGGCGATGATGAAGGCATGCTCCTTTTCCGCCGGCAGCTGGCCCACGATCACCAGCATGCAGATCAGCACGAAGCCGACCTCCATGCCGCGGATCTCGCCCAGCTTGCGCAGCGCGGCCTCGACGCCCTTGATCCAGTCCACGTCCTTGGCCTCGTCGAAGAAATAGTTCAGCGCCACCAGCATCAGGAACGAGCCGCCGAAGGCCGCGATGGGCAGGTGCGCCTCGTGGATGATGCGGGAATATTCCTGCGGCTGGGTGGCGGCGAGGCGCAGCGCCTCCCATGGCGCCAGATGGGCGGCGATCACCACGACCAGCAGCGGAAAGATCACCCGCATGCCGAAGACCGCGATCAGGATGCCCCAGGTCAGGAAGCGGCGCTGCCATTTCGGCACCATCTGCTTGAGCTTGTTGGCATTGACGATGGCATTGTCGAAGCTGAGCGAGATCTCCAGCACCGCCAGGATGCCGGCGATCAGGAAGAAGGCCAGCGCCCCCGAGCCGGTGCCATGGTATTCCCAGCCCAGGAAGGCGGCGAGCGCCAGTCCCGCGCCGGTGACGATGAAGGGCCAGGTCATGTAGCTGAGGGTCGATCTCATGGGGTTCCCCGTCATGCGGCTCGTGCCCTTCGGTCTTAGGCCCTGCCGGAGGGACGGGCAAGGCGGGCGGGCGCAGGGCAGCCTTGCGCGCGGCCCAGGGCGCAACCCGTGCTTTCAGCCGCGCACCAGCACCGCCAGGTCGGCGACATTGGTGCCGGTGGCGCCCGTTAGCACCAGCGCATCGCCCGCCGCCAGCGCCGGGGTCGAATCGTTCCTGGCCAGCGCCGCCGCTGGGTCGATGCCGCCCGCCCGGATCGCGGCCGGCGTGCCGGCGCCGACCAGCCCGCCCGCCGCCTCGCCCGGACCGTCGCGCCCGTCGCTGCCGACCGCGGCAAAGGCCCAGCCGAAATTCACCGGCTGCGCCTCGGCCAGCAGCGCGAGCCGCAGGGCCAGTTCCTGGTTGCGCCCGCCCATGCCGTCGCCGACCAGCCTGACCGTGGTCTCGCCGCCGAAGGCCAGCGCCTGGCCCGGCCGCAACCCCGGCGCCAGGGCCCAGATCGCCCGCGCGCAATCCTGCACGTCGCCCGCAAGCGGCAAGGGCGCCGGATCGGCCCCGGCCGCGACCATGGCCGCGACCAAAAGCGCGTTCGAGCCGATGAGGATGTTGCGGGCCGGCGGCAGGGCGCGGCGGTCCTCGGGCTGCCGCAGCACCGCCCGCGCCACCTCGGGCAACCGCTCCCAGATGCCCAGCCTGCGCGCCAGGTCGGCGGCCTCGGCCCGCGTGCCGACCGGCGCCACCGTCGGCCCCGAGGCGATCACCTGCAGGTCGTCCCCCGGAACGTCGGACAGGATCAGCGCCGCGACCGGCGCCCGCGACAGCCGCCGCCCTTCAGCCGCGACAGCCCCTGCCGGATCAGGTTGACCTGCGCAATATCGGCGCCCGAGGCCAAGAGCAGCCGGTTCACCGCCTGCTTGTCGGCCAGCGTCAAGCCGGCAGCATGGCCGAGCCCCCGCCCGAGATCAGCGCCAGCACCCGGTCCTGCGGCCGGGCCGAGGAAAGCCGGGCGATCACCGCCTCGGCCGCCGCCACGCCATCGGCATCGGGCTGCGGATGGCCCGCACGCATGACCCGCGCCCCGGCCAGCGCCGCGTCGTTGCCGGCATTGGTCACCGCCAGCGCCTCGGCGCCCGGCAGCGCCGCCTGGGTCATGGCGCGGGCGGCCTTGCCGACGGCGATCACCCGCCAGCGCCCGCCCGGTCCCGGCGGATCGGCCAGCACCCCGGCCATGGCCCGCGCCACGGCAGCCGCAGGATCGGCGGCGGCGATGCCGGCGCGAACCAGCACCATGGCGCGCACGCCTGGCGCCATCAGTTCACCCGGTCGGGCAACGCCTGCCCCTCGGCAAAGGCGACCAGGTTGTTCAGCGCCCGCATCGCCATGGCGGTGCGCACCTCCTCGGCCGCGGTGCCCAGATGCGGCAACAGGGTCACGTTCTCCATGGCGCAAAGCGCGGGCGCCACCTTCGGCTCGAACTCGTAGACGTCGAGCCCGGCCCCGGCGATCCGGCCCTGTGCCAGGGCCTGGACCAGCGCCGCCTCTTCGACCACGTCGCCGCGGGCGATATTGACCAGGTATGAGCGCGGCCCCAGCCGCTCCAGCTCATGCGCGCCGATCATGTGCCGGGTCTCGGCCCCGCCCGGCACGGCGACGACGGCGAAATCCGACTGCGCCAGCAGCTCGTCCAGGTCGGCCACCTGCCGGGCCGGGAAGTCCAGCGACGAGACCACCGAGCGGTTGTGGAACAGCACCTCCATGCCGAAGCCGAAATGGCAGCGCCGGGCGATGGCCTTGCCGATGCGGCCCATGCCGATGATGCCGACGGTGCAGCCGGTGACATGGCGGCCCAGCAGCTGCGTCGGCTCCCAGCCGGTCCATGCGCCGCGGCGCAACAGCCGCTCGCCCTCGCCCGCCCGGCGCGCGGTCATCAGGATCAGGGTCAGGGCGATGTCCGCCGTGGCCTCGGTCACCGCATCCGGGGTGTTGGTCACGGCGATGCCGGCCGCCGCGGCCGCCGCCACGTCGATATGATTGTAGCCGGCGCCGAAATTCGCCAGCAGGCGGCAGCGCGGCCGGGCCTGGAAGGCCTCGGCGGTGAAGCGGTCGCCCAGGGTCGGCATGATCGCGTCGTAATCGGCCAGGGCCTGCGCCGCCTCCTCGACGCTCAAGCCGTCCCGGCGGTCCAGGATCTCGGTCTCGAACCGGGCCGACAGCGCATGTTCCGCCGCCTGCGTCATGCGGCGCGTCACCAGAAGCTTCATCAATACATCCTCCCCCCGTCCGGCACCTCGCGTTCGGGACCGATCAGCACCACCTCGCCATCGGCGTCGGGCAGGCCCAGCACCAGCACCTCGGACATGAAGGGGCCGATCTGGCGGGGCGGGAAATTCACCACCGCCAGCACCTGCCGGCCGATCAGTTCCTCGGGCGCATAATGCCGGGTGATCTGGGCCGAACTCTTGCGGGCGCCGATCTCGGGCCCGAAATCCAGCCACAGCTTGAAGGCCGGGCGCCGCGCCTCGGGGAATGGCTCGGCACGGGTGATGCGGCCGACGCGGATCTCGACCCTTTCGAAATCCGCCCAGGCGATCTGGCCGCTCATCGGCCCAGCTCCCGCCCCCGCTCGGCTGCCGCGGCGACGGTGCGGCGCATCAGCGGCGGCAGGCCGGTCTCGGGGTCCATCAGCTCGCGAAGCCCCGCCGCCGTGGTCCCGCCGGGCGAGGTCACGGCCTCGCGCAGCTTGGCCGGATCCTCGTCCTCATGCACGGCCAGCGCGCCCGCCCCGGCCACGGTCGCCCGCGCCAGTTCCAGCGCCAGCGCCGGCGAAAGCCCCTCGGCCGCGCCCGCCGCGGCCATGGCCTCGATCATGTGAAACACATAGGCGGGCCCCGAGCCGGAAAGCGCCGTCACCGCATCCATCTGATCCTCGCCCTCCAGCCGCACCACGCGGCCGACGGCGGACAGCAGCGCCTCGGCCAGGGCCATCTCGGCCTCGCCGGCCCTGGCGTTGCCGATGATGGCGGTGATGCCCTGGCCGATGGCCGCCGGCGTGTTCGGCATGGCGCGCACGATCGGCGCCGCCGGAAAGGCCGCCTCATAGGCGCCCAGCGTCACCCCCGCCGCGACCGAGATGACCAGCGTCCCCGCCCCGACCGACAGCCGCGGCAGCACATCCGCCATCATCTGCGGCTTGACGGCGATCACCAGCACGGCGGGCGCCTCGGGCAATTCTCCGTTGATCCAAATACCCAGACCCGACAGCTCCGCCCGCGGCTGGGGGTCCACCACATGCACCGCCCGCGCCGCCAGCCCGTTCTTCAGCCAGCCGTCCAGCAGCGCGCCGCCCATGCGGCCGCAGCCGACCAGCACCAGCCCGCGCGCATTCAGATCCGAGAAATCCATGTCCTGCCCCCTGACTTGGCCCGCGCAAAGGCGGGAATTCAGGCGCGACCGTAGGCCTCGGACATGGCGATGTCCATGGCGGCCTCGGGCGTGGCGTCGCCCCAGCAGGCCAGCTGGAAACAGGGATAGAAACGCTCGCAGGCCAGGATGGCATTGCCGATCATCTGGTCGATCTGCTCGGGGCTGGCGATGGCGTCGCCCGAAAGCACCAGCCCATAGCGCCAGACCATCAGCCTCTGCGGCCCCCAGAAGGTGAAGCCGCCGTCCCAGACCTGGTCGTTGGCCAGGTTCAGGACCTCGTAGAGCGCCGGCAGCTTCTCGGCCGGAGGGTCCATGTCGAAGGTGCAGATCAGCCGCAGCACCTCTTCGCGCGGCGACCAGGCCAGCGTGATGGAATAGGTGCGCCATTGGCCCTCGACCGCCATGGCGATCTGGTCCTCGGCCAGACGGTCGAAATCCCATTCGTGATGCGCCGCGACGGTTTCCACGATGTCGATGGGATGGATGTCATCGCTATGGATGAAGTCCAGCTGTGCCATGTCCTGTCCCCCTGCCTGTCTGAGAGCGGGGCAAGGTCGAAACCCCAACCCTTGGTGGCCCAGACTACACCCGGCGTAGTTTCCGGGATGCGCCTACAACATATCGTGTGCCGGTTCCACGAGGGTGTAAAGCGAAAATTCCGTTACCGGATCGCGAC
This sequence comes from Paracoccus versutus, assembly GCF_000763885.1. Taxonomy (GTDB): domain Bacteria; phylum Pseudomonadota; class Alphaproteobacteria; order Rhodobacterales; family Rhodobacteraceae; genus Paracoccus; species Paracoccus versutus. The sequence continues at coordinate 56,215 of NZ_JRKO01000008.1, forward strand.
AGCCAGGCTCCGCCGCTTGACCGCCGGCTTTCGTGCAGGTTCAAGGGCGGCCAGGGAGGATTGCCCATGCGCGACCACGGCGGCGACATCGACAAGGCGGCCAGCCGCTTCGGCCGGGCGGACTGGATCGACCTGTCCACGGGAATCAACCGCCGGCCCTGGCCAAACCCGGCAAGTTCGGCGGGGCCGCTTTCGGCCCATGCCCTGACCGCGCTGCCGACGGCCGCCGATACCGCCCGGCTTTGCGCCGCGGCCGCCGTCCGATTCGGCTGCCCGCCAGAGCAGATCCTGCCGCTGGCCGGCGCCTCGGCGGCGATCCAGCTTTTGCCGCATGTGCTGCCGGGGCGGCGCGCGGCGGTGCTGTCGCCGACCTATAACGAACATGCCGCCAGCCTGCGCGCCGCCGGCTGGGAGGTGGCCGAGCCCGCCGACCCGGCCGCGCTGGCCGGCGCCGATCTGGCGGTGATCGTGAACCCGAACAACCCGGACGGGCGCGAATTCCTGCCCGCGCAGGTCGCCGCCATCGCCGCGACGATCGGGCAACTGGTGGTGGACGAAAGCTTTGCCGATCCCCGTCCCGACCTGTCGGTGGCGGGCTCGCGGCCCGATAACGTCACCGTGCTGCGCAGCTTCGGCAAGTTCTGGGGCCTTGCCGGGCTGCGCCTGGGCTTTGCCATCGCCGCGCCCGAGACGCTTGCCCGCTTGGCCGAGCGCGCCGGCCCCTGGTCGGTCAGCGGCCCGGCGCTGGAGATCGGCACCCAGGCGCTGGCCGATGCGCCATGGATCGACGACACCGTGGTCTGGCTGTCCGAGGCCGCGCTGCACCTGGACCAGATCGTCACCCCGCATTGGCCGCTGGTGGGCGGCACGCATCTGTTCCGGCTCTACGACACCCCCGACGCGCCGGCCGCATGCGACCTGCTGGCCCGCGCCGGCATCTGGAGCCGCATCTTTCCCTGGCATCCGCACTGGATCCGCCTGGGCATTCCCGGCAATCGCGAGGAATTCGACCGCCTGGCCGGTGCCTTTACGGCAGCCGGTTGACATGCCCCATCTTTCGGCCGGGGCGCGCCTCGCCCTTGCCGTAAAGATGAAGCTGCACGCGCGGCTGCTTCAGCAGTTCCGGGATGCGCAGCACGTCGTCGCCGATCAGGTTCTCCATCTCGACATCGGCGTAACGCTGGCCGTCGCCCAGCGGCAGGCCGGCCACGGCGCGGATATGCTGCTCGAACTGGTCCACGGCGCAGCCCGCCTGCGTCCAATGCCCCGAGTTATGCACCCGCGGCGCGATCTCGTTCACCACCAGCCCGTCGCGGGTCACGAACAGTTCGACCCCCATGACGCCGATATAGTCCAGCGCATTGACGATGCGGCCCGCGACCAGCACCGCATCGGTCAAGAGGCCGGCCGGAAGGCCGCAGGGCACGGTGGTGGTGCGCAGGATGCCGTCACGATGAACGTTCAGCCCCGGATCATAGGCCGCGACCTGCCCGTCGGCGCCGCGCGCGACGATGACGCTGATCTCGGCCGAGAAATCCACGAAGCCCTCCAGCACCGAGGGCGCGCCGGTCCAGTCCCGCTGCCCCGCATCGGAAAAGCGGATCTGCCCCTTGCCGTCATAGCCCAGCCGCCGGGTCTTGAGGATCGCGGGCGCACCCAGCGCCGCCAGCGCCTCGGGCAGGTCGGCCTCGGTCTCCACGCTGCGATAGGGGGCGGTGCGCAGGCCGATGCCGGCCAGGAAATCCTTTTCCGCCAGCCGGTCCTGCGACACGGCCAGCGCGCGGCGGTTCGGCCGGATCGGGCGCAGCGATTCCAGCAGGTCCAGCGCCGCCGTCGGCACGTTCTCGAATTCATAGGTGATGACGTCGACCGATTCGGCAAAGGCGCGCAACGCGGCCTCGTCCTCATAGGGCGCGGTGGTCAGACGATGCGCCACGTCACCCGCCGGCGCGGCGCCCGGCTCGTAGACATGGCAGCGATAGCCCAGCCGGCTGGCCGCGACCGAGAGCATGCGGCCCAGCTGGCCCCCGCCCAGGATGCCGATGGTGGCGCCGGGTTTCAGTTCACTCATCCTTCGGCTCCTCGGGGATGGAATCGGACAGCGCCTGGCGCCAGGCATCCAGCCGCGCGGCCAGATCGGGATCGGACACCGCCAGGATGCCGGCCGCCATCAGCCCGGCATTGGCGGCACCTGCCGCGCCGATGGCCATGGTGGCGACCGGATAGCCCCTGGGCATCTGCAGGATGGAATAAAGCGAATCGACGCCCGACAGCGCCCTGGTCTGCACCGGCACGCCGATCACCGGCACCCGCGTCTTGCTGGCCATCATCCCCGGCAAATGCGCGGCCCCGCCGGCGCCGGCGATGATGACCTTGAGCCCGCGCGCCACCGCGGTCTTGCCATAGTCCCACAGCCGGTCCGGCGTGCGATGGGCGGAAACGATCCGGGCCTCGTAGGCGATGCCCAATTCGTCCAGGATGGCGGCGGCCTCGCGCATGGTCGGCCAGTCGGACTGGCTGCCCATGATGATTCCGACAGGTTTCCCGGCGGGTGTTTCGGCGGGCTTTTCGGCGGCTTTTTCCATGGCTCGACCCCCTTTTGCGCCCCGCCCTACAGCGCCGGGCGGGATCATGCAATCAGGCGATGATATCGGGGGTCAGCTCGTCCTCGAGCCGGGCGATGCGGTCCTTCAGCGCCAGCTTCTGCTTTTTCAGCCGTTGCAGGGTCAGCGAATGGGTCAGGCTCTGGCTCGACAGCGCGGCGATCGCCTCGTCGAGATCCCGATGCTCGCGCCGCAGCACCTCCAGCTTGGCGCGGGTGATCTCTTCATGGGACATCTCATGTTGGGCGTTCATCTCGGGCCTCGGGCTGGATCGCCTTGGTTATAGCGCGGCCTCCGGGCGTTGTTAATGGTTTTGCGGGAACGCGTTAACGCGGACCGGCCGGTTCGGAAAAACGCTTGCCCCGAAGCGGCCTTCGGCCCGAAACTTGCAGCCGAACCCCATGCAGGAGAAGCCAATGCCCCGCACCGCCCCCCTCAGGCCCTGCGCCCTTGCGCTTGCGCTGCTGCTGGCCCCGCTTGCCCCGGCCCATGCGCAAGCCGAGGGCGAGCAGATGCAGCTTTGCGTCAACTCCTGCCTCTATCACTTCGGCCCCGCCTCGAACCCGCGCTATCACGCCTGCGTGGCCGAGCAATGCGAGCAGGCGGCACCCAGCCGCCAGCCCGCCCAGCCACCCAGCCAGGGCGCGGGCTGGCGCAACGGCACGGCCGATGGCGGCAGGACGCATTACGCCCGCGTGCAATCCGGGCGGTTGGCGCTGAGCTACATGTGCCAGCGCGGCAGCGAGGGGCTGGTCGCCGTCGAGGGCATGGCCGGCTCGCCCGGCTCGCTGGTGCTGCGCATCGACGGGCGGCGGATGGCGCAGCCCTTTGCCGCAAGCGGCGGCATGCGCGCGACCCAGGCGGCGCGCGGCTCGGCGATGCTCGCGGGGCTGCTGGGCGGCAGCGGGGTCGAGCTTGCGGACGACCGCGGCCGCGGCAGCCTGCCACTGGCAGGCTCGGGCCGGGCGATCCGGGCGGCGATGGCCGCCTGCGGCCTGCGGCCGTGACGCCGCGCGGCTGCGACGCGGCAAACCCTTGTTTCCGGCGGCCTCCGTCCACATATTGGTCTTGCCGGATCGCCGTTCCGGGGTCCGGCCGACAGTCGCTTTGATGCAAAGGGCTTGGGAATGACCAAGATCAGTCTGGCCGCTCATCCGTTCCTGCTGGGGTTCGATCAGTTGGAACGCCTGGCCGAACGGGCCGCCAAGGGCGCCGAGGGCTATCCGCCCTACAACATCGAACACCAGGGGCCGAACGGCTTTCGCATCACGCTGGCCGTGGCCGGCTTTTCCGAGGACGACCTGTCGATCACGCTCGAGGACCGCCAGCTGGTGGTTCGCGGCCGCCAGGCCGAGGCCGAGGAAGGCCGCGTCTTCCTGCACCGGGGCATCGCGGCCCGCGCCTTCCAGCGCAGCTTCGTGCTGGCGGACGGGGTCGAGGTGGTGTCGGCGGGGCTTGAAAACGGGCTTCTGAACATCGACCTGCGCCGCTCGGTGTCCGACAGCATCGTGCAGACCATACCGATCAGCCGCAAGTGAAAGGGGATCGCAAATGAACGAGAAATTCGATTTCGGCCCGGAAAGCGCGGGCAACATCGTCTACATCCGCCGCGTCGCGATGGACAGCCTGCCCGACGAGGTGCGCCGCCAGGTGCCCGGCGCCGATGCGCTTTACGCCGTGCATGGCGCGGATGGAGAGCGGCTGGCCCTGGTCAAGGATCGCAGCCTGGCCTTCCTGCTGGCCCGCCAGAACGAACTGACCCCGGTCAGCGTCCACTAAGCCGCAGGATGCCGATGCCGCCGCCGGGCAAGGCGGCGGCGATGGCGACATGCGCGCCGCCCGTGTGGCGGCCACCCACCCTTCCGATAGCATCAGGAAATGCCGATCCCGCCGCGCGGCAGGGGCCGTTATCGGCTGTGCGCCTGGCCGTCCCCGGCCTCGACCAGCTCCAGCCCGATCTCGTCCCGGTATTGCCGCAGCAGCGCCTGCGCGGCCGGATCGGCGGGCAGCAGCAGATGCGTCGCGCCATGGTTGCGCCGGACCAGCGCCTGCCACAGCGCCTCGCGCGGGCCGGCATGGCGCGGCTCGGCCCCGACCGTCAGCAATTCGGCGCCAAGCTCGCCGGCCAGCCGCGCCGCCGCGGCCGCATCGGCGGGATCGCAGGCCAGCACCCGCTCGCAGCCCTGCGCACGGAAACGCGCCCGCCAGGCGTTCGGCCCAGGATGGGCGTCGCCCGCACCTTCCAGCCCCGCGCCTTCCAGCCCCCCACCTTCCAGCCCCTCGACTTGCAGCCCCTTGACCGGCCCGCCCAGGCAGACCGGCCCGGCCGCGCCCGGCAGATCCGCGCCTTCGACCCCGTCCGGGCTCCATTTGTCCGTAACCGACAGGATGGCCATGACCGCGCCGCCGGGACTGCGCATGGCGATGTCCTCGCCCGGCTCGACCCTGGCCGCGAAATCCGCATCGACCTCCAGCACCAGCGGCATGGACCAGAGCGCGCCCGAGGCCAGCCGCATCCCCGCCAGCACCGAATCGTAATCCGCCTGGGTCAGAAAGCCCCGCAGCGGAAGGAAGCCGCCGCCGATCAGCAGGCCCAGGTCGGCCGATTGCCGGGGCGTCAGATCCCAGGCGGCCATGCGCGCCGCCTCGGCCCGCAGCTTCTGCCCGGCCTCGGGGCTGACCAGAAGCGCGCGGATCGGCTGGTGATGCGGCAAGGGCCCGGCCATCAGGCCGGGATCTCGGCCGCGTGCGGGTTCGGCTCGCCGGCCATGTCATGCTCGGCCAGGTAGCGCTCGGCGTCCAGCGCCGCCATGCAGCCCATGCCGGCGCTGGTCACCGCCTGGCGATAGACATGGTCGGTCAGGTCGCCGGCGGCAAAGACGCCGGGGATCGAGGTCCGGGTCGTGCCCGGCTCGACCTTGACATAGCCGCCGTGATGCAGCTCCAGCTGGTCCTTGACCAGTTCCGAGGCCGGCGCATGGCCGATGGCGATGAAGACGCCGTCCGCCGGCACCACCTGCTCGGTCCCCTGCCGGACATGGCGCACCCTGACGCCGGTCACGCCGGGCGGCTGGCTCTCGCCCTGCACCTCGACCAGCTCGTGATCCCACAGCACGCTGACCTTGGGATTGCGGAACAGCCGGTCCTGCAGGATCTTTTCGGCCCGCAGGCTGTCGCGGCGATGGACCAGCGTCACCTTGCTGGCGAAATTGGTCAGGAACAGCGCCTCCTCGACCGCGGTATTGCCGCCGCCCACCACCACGACCTCGCGGCCGCGATAGAAGAAGCCGTCGCAGGTCGCGCAGGCCGAGACGCCGAAGCCCTTGAACTTCTCTTCGCTGGGCAGGCCCAGCCAGCGCGCCTGTGCGCCCGTGGCCAGGATCACCGCATCCGCGGTGATGCGCGCGCCCGAATCAAGTTCCGCCACGAAGGGCCGCCGGTCCAGGTCCAGCCGCGTCACCGTATCGACGAAGACGCGCGCGCCCATGGCGCGGGCATGCGCCTCCATCCTGACCATCAGGTCGGGGCCCTGGATCTCGGTCTCGCCCGGCCAGTTCTCGACCTCGGTGGTGATGGTCAGCTGGCCGCCCGGCTGCATGCCCTGGATCAGCACCGGCGAAAGCATCGCGCGCGCGGCATAGACGGCGGCGGTATAGCCGGCCGGTCCCGAGCCCACGATCAGCACGCGGCTGTGGGCGGGCAGGCTGGCATCGGCGGCGATCTCGGCGGGAACATGGGACATGGCAGGAAACCTCTCGCTTGGCGCAGCCTTAGCTAATCACCGCCGGCCCCGCATGCAATCCATAAGGCCCCTTCGCGCATCGGTGGAAAGAATGTTGCGCAATCCGGCCCCGCGGGATAGTTTCCGGCATGTTTTTTGCCCGCAAGGCAAACCAGGGGATGCGATGACCGCCGCCAGACTTGACGAAATCGACCGCAAAATTCTGGCAGAGTTGCAGGCCGACGGCCGCATGACCAATGTCGAGCTGGCCCGCCGCGTCGGCATTTCCGCCCCGCCCTGCCTGCGCCGCGTCCGCGCGCTGGAGGAGATGGGCTATATCCGCGGCTACCATGCCGACATCGACGCGCGCGAGCTGGGCTTCGAGGTGCAGGTCTTTGCCATGGTCCGGCTGATGAGCCAGTCCGAGCGCGACCTTTCCGCCTTCGAGGCGCTGGCCTGCGAATGGCCGCTGGTCCGCGAATGCCACATGCTGAACGGCGAGATCGACTTCATCCTGAAATGCGTCTCGCCCGACCTGACCAGCTTCCAGCGCTTCCTGACCGAGAAGCTGACGGCGGCGCCGAACGTGGCCTCGGTCAAGACCTCGCTGGTGATCCGCTGCGCCAAGGACGAGCCGGGCGTGCCCTTCAGCATCGTCGAGGAACGCGCGGCGATGGTCGGCTAAGGCGGGGGCAACCGGCCGGGCACGAAAATTCCCCGCGGCGGCGCCGCTTCCTGCGCAGTTCGGTCGGTTCCCTGCACCTTGCGGAACTGGCGCTGCAAGGTGCGGGCGTGGATGCCGTATCGGGCCGCAATGCTCTTGATCGACTCGGTCTCGACGGCGCGGATCGCCTCGGCCACCTGCTGTTCGGACAGGATGGGCGGGCGGCCGACATGGCTGCCGCGGCGCTGTGCCTCGGCCATGCCGGCCTTGGTGCGCTCGCTGATCAGGGTGCGCTCGAACTCGGCCAGCGCGGCCATGATGTGAAAGACCAGCCGCCCGCCGGGCGAGGCGGTATTCACCTCTTCGGTCAGCGACTGGAAGTCGATGCCCCGCCGGCCCAGTTCGTCGACGATCTCGACCAGGCCGACCAGCGACCGGCCCAGCCGGTCAAGCCGCCAGACGACCAGCGTCTGCCCGGACCGCAACGAGGCCAGCATCCGCTTTAGCCCCGGCCGGGCCATGGCCGAACCGGACAGGCCATGGTCCTTGAATACCTTGACGCATCCCGCGCGTTTCAGCGCCGTCAGTTGAAGATCCAGCCGCTGGTCCTCGGTCGACACCCGTGCATAGCCAATTTTCATGCGAAATCCCCAGGTTCGGCCCGGTGCGATACGTTTCGCCCGCCGCATCGCCCGCCCCGAACGCATTGACAAAACGGAACCCTTTTGACACGGCACCTCGCAACCTGATTTACTCCAGCGAAAGCTGGATTTCTTACGGGGCTTCTCCCCTTTTGTCCATTATGTGCAAAGGGTTCCGTTTTGCCGCACCCGTCAGGGACGGATGCGAGGGGGGCGAGGAAAACGGCCGCTTCCATGGCGGCGAGGTCGTCTTTTATATGCTCGCCGGGGTTGCGGGCGGCCTGGCCGGCGCCGGGCTGGCGCTGGGGTTCAAGCTGTCGCTGGGCTGGATTTTTCTATCCTACTCGCTGGGCGGGGTGGCCTTTGTCATGGCCGCGGCGCTGGTGCTGTCCTTTGCCCGGTCGGTGCGCCGCTCGACCGCCATCGCCATGGCGCGCAACCGGCACGGATACCGCCCCGAGGAATGACGGCCGCAGCCGACGGCTTGGTGCAGCGCCCCGGGCAGCCCTGGCCAGCGCCCTACAACGCAATCGCCGAGATCAGCCGGCCGTAATCCGCCTGGTTCTGATGCGTGCTGCGGCGATAGGAAAAGAAGCGGTCCGGGTCGGAATAGGTGCAATGCCGCGTCCATTCCGCCTCGACCCCGGCCTCGCGCAGGCGCATCAGGCCGAACGAAGGCAGGTCGAACATCGGCCGCCCGTTGGGCCCGCCGGCGAAGAAGCGGTGATAGCCGGGTTCCTCGGCCAGGAACTCGTCCATGAAATCCTCGCCGACCTCATAGGCGCGCTGGCTGATCGTGGGGCCGATCACCGCGCGGATGCGGCTGGCGCCCAGGTCGTTCATCGCGCCGACCGCCGCCTCGATCACGCCGGAAAGCGCCCCGCGCCAGCCGGCATGGACGGCGCCGATCACCCCCGCCTCGGGGTCGGCCAGCAGGATTGGCTGGCAATCGGCGGTCAGCACCGCCAGCGCCACGCCGGGCTGGTCGGTGACGATGCCGTCGGCGCGCATCCCGGCGACGGCGGCCGGGTCGTCGCCGGCGCGCAGCACCGCGATCTCGGCGGAATGGACCTGATGCACGGTGGCAAGCCCGGCGGGCGGCACGCCCATCGCCGCGGCCACGCGGGCGCGGTTGATGCTGACGATCTCGGCCTGGTCGCTGGAGCCGTAGCCGCAGTTCAGCCCCGAAAACAGCCCCGAGGAGGCGCCGCCGCGCCGGGTGAAGAAGCCATGCCGCACCGAGGCGAGCAGCGGATGGGTCAGGATCTCAAGCGTCGTCTGCATCGTCGTCCAGGGGCTCGAATCCGGCGGGGACGGGCGCATGGCGAGCCCATAAGGCCAGCACCTTGAACAAGTGTCCCATTTCATCGGGTGCGGTCAAGCGATGAAGCGCGGCCATCGCACCCGCATCGCCCAGACGCGCCAGGCGCTGCGCGCGCGCCTCGATCCCCAGCCGCTTCAGCCAGTCGCCCTGCGTCGCCATGCGCGAGACGCGCGCCCCCGCCCCGCGCGCCGCCGCGGCCAGGGGGGCGAAATCGACATGCGCGGTCAGGTCGGCCTCGCCCGGATTGGCCAGCGGATCTTCGGGCCGGTGGCGGCGCAGGGCCTGGAAGGTGTCGCCCTGCCCGTCCCAGCCGCCATAGTCGACAAGGATGGCGCAGCCGCCATGCGCGGCGATCCGCCCGGCGACCTGCGCGACGATCGGCAGGGCCTCGGGGCAGGTTTCGCGGATCACGCCCTGGGGCGCGGCAGGCAGCGCGGCATCGGCCGCCGGGACCAGCCCCATCTCCAACCCGCCCTGGGCATTCAGCGCCACCACCCGCTCGGCCCAGCCCTGCACGCCGCGCTGGAACTGGCGGATCGGCAGGGCGTCGAAGAACTCGTTCGCGACCAGGAACAGCGGCGCCTGCGGCAGCTGCGACACATCGTCCAGGTGGGCGATGTCGCCCAGCCTGTCGCGCTGCACCCGGCGCAGGTGCGGCGAGACCTCGACCAGCGCCACCCGCGCCGCCTCGGCCATGCCGGGCACGATGCGGATGGCGCGCAGGATGTCGGCCATCAGCGTGCCGCGCCCCGGCCCGATTTCCGCCAAGGTAAAAGGCGCGGGACGGCCCTGGTCCAGCCAGGCCTGCGCCAGCGCCAGGCCGATCATCTCGCCGAAGATCTGGCTGATCTCGGGCGCGGTGGTGAAATCGCCGCCCGCGCCGAAGGGGTCGCGGGTGGCGTAATAGCCATGCTGGGGATGGAGCAGGCAAAGCCGCATGTATTCGTCCAGGGCCATGGGCCCCGACAGCCGGATCTGCGCGGCGATCAGGCGTCCGAGCGGCGTCATGCCGCGCCTTGCGGCACCGCCGGCCGGGCGCGGGCGCGCGCCAGGAAGGCCAGCCCGACCAGCACCATCGGCAGCGACAGCAGCTGGCCCATGGTCACGCCCCAGACCGCCCCGCCCAGCACATGGCCCAGCGGATTGTCGGGGGTGATGAATTGCGCATCGGCCTGGCGGAAGAACTCGACGACGAAACGCGACAGGCCATAGCCGGTCAGGAACAGCCCCAGCGCCTGCCCCGGCCGGCGCAGCCCCCCGGCCCGGACCAGCAGCAGAAGCAGGGCGGCCAGCAGCACGCCCTCCAGCCCGGCCTCGTAAAGCTGGCTCGGGTGGCGGGCGCAGGGGCCGGTGACGCCGGGGCAGTTCTGCGCCGCCTCGCCGGGAAAGACCACGCCCCAGGGCGCATCGGTCGGCCGGCCCCACAGCTCGGCATTGATGAAATTCGCCACCCGGCCCAGGCCCAGGCCGATCGGGGTCGCCACCGACAGCGCATCCGCCAGCCGCAGCGCCGGGATGCCGTGGCGCCGGCAATACCACCAGGAAGCCAGCACCACGCCCAGGAAGCCGCCGTGAAAGGACATGCCGCCCTGCCAGAGCACCGGGATCTGCCCCGGATTGGCCAGGTAATAGCCCGGCTCGTAGAACAGCACGAAGCCCAGCCGCCCGCCCAGGACCACGCCGACGATCACCCAGGTCAGCAATTCCTCGACCCGCTCGGGCGGCATGGGCGCCGCGTCGCCCCAAAGCCGCGGCCGCCGCATCAGCGCGACGATGATGCGCCAGCCGATCAGCAGCCCGGCCAGATAGGCCAGCGCATACCAGCGCAACGAGAATTCCATGCCGAAAAGATGGATGGTGAAGATCTCGGGCGAAATGTCGGGAAATGGGATCATGGGCTCCTCGTTTCGGCGCGGGCAGGCTACGCGGGGGCGGCCGGGTGTCAACCGGCGCTGTCAGGCAATTGAACAGCCGCGCCCCGAGCGCCATATAGGGGGTCTCGCTGAACCGAAAGGCCCGCCATGACCGCGAACAACCGCTTTCTCGACGATCTCTCGAAATTGATGACCAATGCCATGGGCGTGGCCCAGGGCGCCAAGGACGAGGCGCAGACCGCCTTCAACGGCTGGATCGACCGCTGGCTGGCCGAGCGCGATTTCGTCACCCGCGAGGAATTCGAGGCGGTGCGCGAAATGGCGATCAAGGCCCGGTCCGAGAATGCCGAGCTGCGCGCCCGCCTCGACGCGCTGGAGGGCAAGGGCGTGGCCTCGGTCAGTTCGACCGGCCCGCTCGGCACCGGCGAGGGTCAGGGCTGAACCGTTTCGCGCAGCCGGCCCTGCCTGTCGTAAAGCAGCACCTCGCCCGCCTCGGTCACCACCACCAGCCAGTCGCGGGCAAAGGTGACGGCGGCGGGCACCGCGCCCTCGGGCAGGGCGACCTGCTCGGGCAGTTCGGGCAGCGGCGGCTGCGACAGGCGCAGCCACAGCAGCGCCGCGATCACCAGCATGCCGATGCCCATCACCGCCGCCAGGGCCGTCACCAGGATGCGCAGCCAGCGCAGCATCGGCAACGCTTCCTCTGGTCCCGCATCCAGCCTATCATCCCGTGCCATGGCCGAAATCCTCATCACCATCCCCGAAGGACTGTCCGAGCGCCTTGATAAGGCGCTTGCCCTTGCCGCGCCAGAGCAGGCGGCGCTGTCGCGCTCGCGCCTGGCCCGGCTGATCGCCGAGGGTGCGGTCCGGGGGCCCTCGGGGCGGGTCACGGACGGCAAGGCGCGGGCCGAGACCGGCGACTACCTGGTCGAGATCGGCGCGCCCGAGCCCCTGGACGCGCAGCCCGAGCCGATCCCGCTGTCGATCGCCTACGAGGACGGCGACCTGATCGTGGTGGACAAGCCCGCCGGCATGGTGGTCCATCCCGCGCCCGGCGCGCCCAACGGCACGCTGGTCAATGCGCTGCTGGCCCATTGCGCGGGCAGCCTGTCGGGCATCGGCGGCGCGGCCCGGCCCGGCATCGTGCATCGCATCGACAAGGAAACCTCGGGCCTGCTGGTGGTGGCCAAGACCGACCGCGCGCACCAGGGGCTGGCGCGGCAATTCGCCGACCACACGGCGCGGCGGCGCTACCTGGCCGTCGCGCATGGCATGATCGACCCGGCCGATGCGCGGCTGCGCGGCCTGCCGGGCGTGGGGTTCGAGCCGGGCGGCGTGCTGCGCATCGCCACGCTGATCGGCCGCCATCCCGGCGACCGGCAGCGCCAGGCGGTCAGCTTCCAGAACGGGCGCCATGCCGTGACCCGCGCCCGCGTGATCGAGACCTTCGGCACGCCCCCCGCCGCCATGCTGGTCGAATGCCGGCTGGAGACGGGGCGGACGCATCAAATCCGCGTGCATATGGCCCATGCGGGATTGGGCCTGGTCGGCGACCCGGTCTATGGTGGCAACAGGCGGGCCTCGGTCCGGGCGCTGGGGGCGGATGCCGCCGCGGCCGTCGCCGCCTTTCCCCGCCAGGCCCTGCACGCGGCCGAGCTGGGCTTCGACCACCCGGTCAGCGGCCAGGCGCTGACCTTTGCCAGCCCGCTGCCGCCCGACATGGCCGGCTTGCTGGCGACCTTGCGCCGGGCACCGGGCTGACGGAACCCGGAGCGCACCGACAGCGTTCACAATTACCCGCCCAAGCGCGGGACAGGGAATTTTCAGATGGCGAACTACACCAACCTTCCGGCACCCAGCCCCGAACAGGGCCTGAACCGCTATTTGCAGGAGATCCGCAAGTTTCCCCTGCTGGAACCGGAAGAGGAATACATGCTGGCCAAGGCCTGGGTCGACCACCAGGACGCCGAGGCCGCGCAGAAGCTGGTGACGAGCCACCTGCGGCTCGCCGCCAAGATCGCCATGGGCTATCGCGGCTATGGCCTGCCGCAGGCCGAGGTCATCTCCGAGGCGAACGTGGGCCTGATGCAGGCGGTCAAGCGCTTCGACCCGGAAAAGGGCTTTCGCCTGGCCACCTATGCGATGTGGTGGATCCGCGCCTCGATCCAGGAATACATCCTGCGGTCCTGGTCGCTGGTCAAGATGGGCACCACCTCGGCGCAGAAGAAGCTGTTCTTCAACCTGCGCAAGGCCAAGTCGCGGCTGGGCGCGCTGGAGGAAGGCGACCTGCGCCCCGAAAACGTCGCCCAGATCGCCCATGACCTGAACGTGACCGAGCAGGAGGTCATCGACATGAACCGCCGGCTTTCGGGGGGCGATGCCTCGCTGAACGCCACGGTCGGGTCCGGCGACGGCGAATCGACCGCGCAATGGCAGGACTGGCTGGAGGACGAGGACGCCGACCAGGCCCAGGCCTTTGCCGAGGCCGACGAGCTTTCGGCACGGCGCGAGATGCTGCTTGCCGCCATGGACGTGCTGAACGACCGCGAAAAGGACATCCTGATGGAGCGCCGGCTGCGCGACGACCCGATGACGCTCGAGGATCTTTCGACGCGCTACGAGGTCTCGCGCGAGCGGATCCGCCAGATCGAGGTCCGCGCCTTCGAGAAGCTGCAGAACCGCATCCGCGAACTGGCCCGCGAGCGCGGCATGACCGTGCCCGAAACCGCCTGACCCGGCCTTGGCGCCGGCCGGCCCGCTCCCTTCCCCCGCAGCCGCTGGCGACCCCTTGCGCAAAGGCCGCGCAGGGGGTTCGGCGCCGTGCCCTCTCTTGCCGGCGCCCGCCTTCCCGGCCGAAGGCGCCCGAAGGCCGCGGGGCGGCGGGCAGGACGGGCCCGCGGACCCGTCCCGGCCGGGCGCGCGCGGCCTGGGGCTGGCCATGTCCGCGCAGGCCGGTCGGTTTTCCGGCGCGACGCCCCTTGCAAGCCGTGGCCCCGGCGGGGAAATTATCGTGACAGCGGGCAGAGTTGACCGCCGCCCGGCTTGGCTTATGGTCGGGACAGGACAGCAAGGGCCGATGGCGCGCAAATGACGGCGCTGAACCAATATCAAAGGCTGGAAGCCGCAGGAATCTGGCGCGAATCGCCCAGATCGCAGCTGCGCGACGTCATCGTTTCCTTCGGGGATGCGACCTTGGTGTTGACCGATCCGCGTTCCGAGGTGCCGCTGGCGCATTGGTCGCTGCCCGCCGTCACCCGGCTCAACCCCGGCAAGCTGCCGGCGCGCTATGCGCCGGGCGGCCTCGATGCCGGCGAAGAGCTGGAGATCGACGACGAGCTGATGATCTCGGCCATTTCCAAGGTGCATCAGGTGATCGAGGCCAGCAAGCCGCATCCCGGCCGGCTGCGCGGCGGGCTGATGCTGAGCGCCGCCGGGGCCATGGCGCTGCTGGCGGTGTTCTGGGTGCCGCCGGCGCTGGTGCGCCACGCCGCCGACATCGCCCCCCCGGCGCAGCGGGCCGAGATCGGGCGCATTGTGCTGGCCGAGATCGCCAAGACCACCGGCAGCCCCTGTTCGCGCCCCGCGGGCGACATGGTGCGCCAGAAGCTGGCGATGCGGCTGATCGGCCCGGATGCGCAGATCGTGGTGGTGCCGGCCAGCCTGCGCGGCGCCCTTCGCCTGCCCGGCCCGATCACCGTCATCGGCGAAGACCTGATCGCGGGCCAGGTGACGCCCGAGGTCGCGGCCGGCCATATCCTGGCCGCCCAGGCGGCGGCGGTCCGCGACGACCCGCTGCTGGCGGCGCTGCGCCATGCCGGGCCGCGCGCCACCTTTCACCTGCTGACCGCCGGGACGCTGCCGGCGAAATCGCTGTCGGGCTATGGCGAGAAACTGCTGGCCGGCCCCCTGCCCCGCCCCGAGGACGAGCCGCTGCTGGCCTATTTCACCCGCGCCGGCATCTCGAGCGAGCCCTATGCCCGCTCGCTGGATCCGACCGGAGAGGCGGTGCTGGGCCTGATCGAGGCCGATCCCTTTCGCACGGCCGAGCCGCGCCCCGTGCTTGCCGACCGCGAATGGATCGCGCTGCAGGAGATCTGCGACCAGTGACCCCCGGTCAGCGGGGAAAGGCATCGCGGAACCCGGCCTTGCGGATGGCGTCGAGCGCCCGGACGATGCTTTCCCGGTCCGGGAAGGGGCCGGCGACAAGGAACTGCACCTCGCGCCCGCCGGCCTGGTCCTTGCCGCGCAGCAACGGATAGCCCATCTGCGCGATGCGCGCGGCTGCGCGTTCGGCATTGCGCGGATCGGCGAAGGTGCCGACCTGGACATAGCGCGCCCCGGCGGGGATCATCCCGACCGCGGGCGGCGCGGCAGGGGATGCCGGCGCCTTGCCGCGCGACGCCTCGGGGGCCTTGGCCACGGGTGCGGATACGGGTGCAGGCTTGGCGGGAGCCGGCTTTTGCGCCGCCGGCCGGGCGGCAGGAGGCGGCACCGGCCGGGCGGTTTCGACGGCGGTTCCGGCGGCGGTTCCGGCGGCGGTTCCGGCGGCGGTTTCGCTGACAGGGGAGGCGGTCGGCCCGGCTCCCGCCGCACTGCTCACCGGGCGCATGAAGCTGAGCCGCGACAGTTCGGACTTCGGCATCCCCGCGCAATAGCCCTGCGTCGGATCGTCCAGCCCGGCCGCGCCCGGCCCGTCGTCATAGCCCAGCAACTCGCACAGCCGCCGGTTCGGATGCAGGGCGGCGCCCATGCCCTGGCGCAGCGCCGGCGCCGCCGCCAGCGCCGCCCGCAGCGCATCGGCCGGGGCGGGGGAATGCGGCTCGGGGCCCAGATCCGGCAGATGCTCCATCGGCCGGGGATCGCTGGCCAGTTCGCCGGGGCGCAGGTTGGTGACGACTTGCTGCGACAGCGCCTCTTCCAGCAGTTCGGCCCGGCTGCGCCCGGCCGCCGGGGCGAGTGCCCGCAGCTTCGGCTCGCCCTGGGCGCCGCGGGCGGAAAGCGTCGGCGGATAGCCGCAGATCGGCGTGCCGTCGCGCGCCAGCCGCGCGGCCCAGCCGCCCAGATCGTCGCGTAAAAAGACGCAGCCGCGGCTGTCGATATATTGCCGCGCCGGGAAATCCGCCGGCGGCTCTTCGGCCGGGCGCGGCGCTTGCGCCAGCGCAAGCCCCGGCAGCAGCGCCAGCATCAGCCACAGAATTGCCCGCATGGCCCCATCCTCGAATCACCCATGACCCGGTGATAGGCCGAAAGCCCTGAAGGCCCGGTTAACGCGGCCTCATTTCGTGCCGAACATGCGGTCGCCGGCATCGCCCAGGCCGGGCACGATATAGCCATGCTCGTCCAGTCGCTCGTCCAGCGCCGCGGTCACGATCGGCACGTCGGGATGGGCCTCGCGCATCCGCGCCACCCCTTCGGGCGAGGCGAGCAGGCACAGGAAGCGCAGGTTGCGCGCCCCCGCCGCCTTGAGCAGGTCGATGGCCGCGACCGAGGAATTGCCCGTCGCCAGCATCGGATCGACGACGATGGTCATGCGTGCGTCCAGCGCGCTGGGAACCTTGGAATAATACTGCACCGGCTGCAGCGTCTCGGGGTCGCGGTAAAGCCCGATGAAGCCCACGCGCGCGGCCGGAATCAGCTCAAGGATGCCGTCGAGCAGCCCATTGCCGGCCCGCAGGATCGAGATCAGCGCCAGTTTCTTGCCTTCCAGCGTCGGCGCCTGCATCTCGCAAAGCGGGGTCTCGATGCGGATGGTGGTCATCTCCAGCTCGCGCGTGACCTCATAGGCCAGAAGCAGGCTGATCTCGCGCAGCAGGCGGCGGAAACCGGCGGTCGAGGTGGTCCTGTCGCGCATGAGCGTCAGCTTGTGCTGCACCAGCGGGTGATCGACGACGGTCAGATGCGCTTGGGTCATGTCAGTTCCTTTCGCAGGCGGGTTCGGGTGGTCTGGTCGCAGAAAGCCGCGTCGACGGCCCAGAGGTTCATCTGGCGGAACTCGGCCTCGGCCCAACCAAAGGCATCGGCAAGCCGCTGATATTCCTGCGACAGCGTGGTGTGGAAGAACGGCGGATCGTCGGTCGAGACGGTGACGCGCACGCCCGCGTCGGCAAGCCGGGCGATGGGATGGGCGGCCCAGTCCCGCACCAGCCCCAGCGCGACGTTCGAGCCGGGGCAAACCTCCAGCGTGATCCCACGTTCGGCCAGGTCGCGCAGCAGCGCCGCGTCCTCGACGGCGCGGATGCCGTGGCCGATGCGGGTGACGCCCAGGGCCAGCGCATCGCGGATGGATTGCGGCCCCCGCCATTCGCCGGCATGGGCGGTCAGGCCCAGCCCGGCCTCGCGCGCGCAATCGAAGGCCCAGGCGAAATCGCCAAGCTCGCCCACGTCCTCGGCCCCGGCAATGCCGAGGCCCGCGACCCAGCCGCCCGAGGTCTCGGCGGCGCAGATCGCGGTCTTGCGGGCGCGCTCGGGGCCGAAATGGCGGATGCAGGTCAGCACGGCGCGGCTGGCGATGCCGTCGCGCTCGGCCTGGGCCGCGGCCTCCTCCATGGCGGCCAGGTAGTCGCGCCATGCGGCAAGATCCGCGCCGCCGCAGAACTCGGGCGAGACGAATAGCTCGACATAGATCGCGCCCTGCTCGACGCATTCCGCCAGCACCTCGGACAGCAGCCGCGCATAGTCCCGCGGCGTCGCCAGGACCGAGGTCGCGGCTTCATAGACGCGCAGGAAATCCCTGAAATCGCGATACGCATAGGCGCCGCGCTCGTCGAAGATGCCGGCGATGTCGCGGTGCTTTTCGGCCGCAAGCGCGCGGATGAAGCCGGGGGGCGCCGCGCCCTCCAGATGCAGGTGCAGCTCGATCTTCTTGAGCGACTTCACAGGAACGACCTCCCCGGCCCGACCGGCGGCAGGCGAAGGTGCGCGGCGACCGAGGCGGCGATGTCGGCGAAACCCACCTGGCCGATTTCGCGCACGCCACAACCCCAGCCCAGCACCGGCACGCGCTCGCGGGTGTGGTCGGTGCCGTGCCAGGTCGGGTCGTTGCCGTGGTCGGCGGTAAAGATCGCCAGATCCCCCGGCCGCAGCCGCGCCATCAGCGCACCGGCCACCCCGTCGAACCATTCCAGCGCCGCCGCATAGCCCGCCACGTCGCGGCGATGGCCATAAAGGCTGTCGAACTCGACGAAATTGGCGAAGGTCAGGCTGCCCGGTTCGGCCTGATCCGCCAAGGCCAGCAGATGGCCGGCCAGGTCGGCGTCCGACCGGCCCTTGTGCAGGGCCGAGATGCCGCGATGCGAGAAGATGTCGCCGATCTTGCCCACCGCATGGGTCGCCCGCCCCGCCTCCTGCGCCACGTCCAGCAGCGTCGGGCCCGGCGGGGCGATGGCATAGTCGCGGCGGTTCGGGGTGCGGGCGAAACTGCCCTCGGCGCCCAGGAAGGGCCGGGCGATGACCCGGCCCACGCGCATCGGATGGACCATAGCGGCCACATCCTGACAAAGCCGATAGAGCCGGTCGAGGCCGAAGGCGTCCTCATGCGCGGCAATCTGCAACACGCTGTCGGCCGAGGTATAGCAGATCGGCCAGCCGCTGCGCAGATGCTCGGCCCCCAGCCGGGCGATGATCTCGGTCCCCGAGGCATGTTCGTTGCCCAGGATGCCCCCGGTTCCCGCGGCCTGGGCGATGCGCTGGGCCAGATCGGCCGGAAAGGCCGGGCGGGCGTCGGGGAAATAATGCCAGTCCCAGGGCACCGGCACGCCCGCGATCTCCCAATGGCCCGAGGGGGTGTCCTTGCCGCGCGAAACCTCGGTCGCCGTACCCCACAGCCCCTGCGGCCGGGCGCCGAGGCCCGGTGCCGCCTCGCCGCTGGCCAGCCGGATCGCGGCGCCAAGGCCAAGCGCGTCCAGATGCGGCATGATGAGCGGCCGCGCCTGGGCGATATGGGCCAGCGTGTTCGCGCCGGTATCGGGCAGGCCGTCGTTGAAATAGGCGCCCGCGTCGGGCGCGCCGCCGATGCCGACCGAATCCATCACGATCAGGAAGGCGCGTCTGTCGGTCATGTTACCTCGCTGCGGATCAACGGCCCCGGCTCCGGGCCATCGCCCAGCAGATAGGCGGCCGCGACGGTGGCGGCCGCCGCATCGGCCGCCGCCTCCGAGGCGGCATGGACCAGCGCCAGCGGCCGCCCCTCGCCCGCCTCTTCGCCGATGCGCAGCATCTGCGCAAGCCCCACGCGCGGGTCGATCCGGTCGCGGGCATGCAGCCGCCCGCCGCCAAGCGCGACCACGGCATGACCCAGCGCCTCGGTGTCGATGGCGGCGACGCGGCCATGGCCGGGCACGGCGCGGATCACCGGCGCGGACGGCAGGTGGCGGTCGGGATGCTCCAGCAGGTCGGCCGGCCCGCCCTGGGCCGCGACCATGCGGGCGAAACGCTCGGCCGCGGCGCCGCTTTCCAGCGCCTGCAGGGCCCCCGTCAGCCCGACCAGCTCCAGGCAGGCCGAGGAGAGCGCCAGCGACAGGTCGCGCAGCGCACCCTGCCCGCCGGTCAGCACGGCGATGGCCTCGCGCAGTTCCAGCGCATTGCCGGCGGCGCGGGCCAGGGGCTGGTCCATGTCGGTGACATAGGCGCGGGTGCGGCAGCCGGCGCCGGTCGCGGTATCGACCAGCGCGCGCGCCAGGGCCAGCGCGGCATCGGGGCCGCGCAGAAAGGCGCCGCTGCCCTGCTTGACGTCCAGCACCAGCGCATCAAGTCCCGCCGCCAGCTTCTTGGACAGGATCGAGGCGGTGATCAGGTCGATCGAGCCCACCGTCGCGCTTTCGTCGCGGATCGCGTAAAGCCGCGCATCGGCCAGCGCAAGCTCGCGCCCCGCCGCGACGATGGCACAGCCGACCTGCCCGGTGACGCGGCGGAACTCGGCCTCGGGCAGCGCGGTGTGGAAACCGGGGATCGCCTCGAGCTTGTCCAGCGTGCCGCCGGTATGGCCCAGCCCGCGCCCCGAGATCATCGGCACATAGGCGCCGCAACAGGCCACCAGCGGCGCAAGGACCAGGCTGACCGTATCGCCGATGCCGCCGGTCGAATGCTTGTCCACCACCGGCCCCGGCAGATCCCAGCGCAACACGTCGCCGGAATCGCGCATGGCGCGGGTCAGCGCCACCCGGCCCGCCTCGTCCAGACCGCGCAGCAGCACCGCCATGGCAAAGGCCGCGGCCTGCGCGTCGCTGACCGAGCCGTCGGCCAGGCCGCGCGCGATCAGCGCGGCCCCCGCCGCGTCCAGCCCGCGCCCGTCGCGCACGGCGGCGATCACCGGACGCGGATCGGGGCGGGGATCGGCAGGGCTCATTCGGTGCCCGACATGTGGCTGATGCCGAAACGGCCGGGCAGCAGCTCGCCGATGGTCGTGGCCAGTTCGTCGCCGCGGGTCGTGGCCAGCAGCACCGGCGTCTCGGGGCGGCCGAACTCGGCCAGCTTCTGCCGGCAGCCGCCGCAGGGCGGCACCGGGCCTTGCGAGTCGGCGATGACGGCGACCTCGACGATCTCGGTCTCGCCCGCGGCGACCATGGCGGCGATGGCGCCGGCCTCGGCGCAGGTGCCCTCGGGATAGGCCACGTTCTCGACGTTGCAGCCGGCATAGATCCGCCCCGAGGCGCCGCGCACCGCCGCCCCGACCTTGAAGTTGGAATAGGGCGCATAGGCCCTTTCGCGCACCTCGCGCGCCGCATCCAGAAGCGCCATCGACCCCACCTTTCGCCTGCCCGTCCGACCGGATCAGGAGTTTGCGCGCGCGCCCCGCACGATGCAAGAGCGGCGCAAGAGCGGCGCATCCCCGCCCGCTTCCGCGATGCCCCCTGTTCCCCGGCAAAAAAATAGTTTAACGCTGAACCATCTTGAGAGGAGAGGGTCTGGCGATGGAAGAACGCAGGCAGGACAACGCCCGGCAGGCGGCACTGGATTATCACGAGTATCCGCGCCCCGGTAAGCTCGAGGTCCGGGCGACCAAGCCCCTTGCCAACGGCCGCGACCTGAGCCGCGCCTATTCGCCCGGCGTGGCAGAAGCCTGCCTGGAGATCAAGGCCGACCCCGCCACGGCCGCCCGCTATACCGCACGCGGCAACCTCGTCGCCGTGGTCTCGAACGGCACCGCCGTGCTGGGACTGGGCAATATCGGCGCGCTGGCCTCGAAGCCGGTGATGGAGGGCAAGGCGGTCCTGTTCAAGAAATTCGCCAATATCGACTGCTTCGACCTGGAGCTGAACGAGCCCGACCCCGAGAAGCTGGCCGAGATCGTCTGCGCGCTGGAGCCGACCTTCGGCGCGATCAACCTGGAAGACATCAAGGCCCCCGACTGCTTCATCGTCGAGAAGCTGTGCCGCGAGCGGATGAACATCCCGGTCTTCCACGACGACCAGCACGGCACCGCCATCGTCGTCGGCGCCGCCGCGACCAACGCCCTGCACATCGCCCACAAGCGTTTCGAGGACATCAAGGTGGTCTCGACCGGCGGCGGCGCGGCCGGCATCGCCTGCCTCAACATGCTGCTGAAGCTGGGCGTCAAGCGCGAGAACGTCTGGCTTTGCGACATCGCCGGCCTGGTCCATGAGGGCCGGACCGAAGAGATGACGCCGCAAAAGGCGGAATATGCGCAAAAGACCGACCTGCGCACGCTGGACCAGGTGATCGAGGGCGCAGACCTGTTCCTGGGCCTGTCCGGCCCCGGCGTGCTGAAGCCCGAGATGGTGGCCCGGATGGCCAAGCGGCCGATCATCTTCGCGCTGGCCAACCCCACGCCCGAAATCCTGCCCGAGGATGCCCGCACCGTCGCCCCCGACGCGATCATCGCCACCGGGCGCAGCGACTATCCGAACCAGGTCAACAACGTCCTGTGCTTTCCCTTCATCTTCCGCGGCGCGCTGGACGTGGGCGCGACCACGATCAACGACGAGATGCAGCTGGCCTGCATCGAGGGCATCGCCGCGCTGGCCCGCGCCACCACCAGCGCCGAGGCGGCGATGGCCTATCGCGGCGAGAAGCTGAGCTTCGGCGCGGATTACCTGATCCCCAAGCCCTTCGACCCGCGGCTGATCGGCGTCGTCTCGACCGCCGTCGCCCGCGCCGCGATGGAGACCGGCGTCGCCACCCGGCCGCTGGAGGACGTGGCCGCCTACAAGCGCAAGCTGGACGGCTCGGTCTTCCGCTCGGCGCTGATCATGCGCCCGGTCTTCGAGGCCGCCGCCACCGCCAAGCGCCGCATCGTCTTTGCCGAGGGCGAGGACGAGCGGGTGCTGCGCGCGGCAAACGCCATGCTCGAGGAAACCACCGACGCGCCGATCCTGATCGGTCGCCCCGAGGTGATCGAGATGCGCGCCGAGCGCGCCGGCCTGCCGATCCGCCCCGGCCGCGACTTCGAGATCGTGAACCCGGAAAACGACCCGCGCTATCGCGACTACTGGGGCACCTATCACGAGTTGATGGCCCGGCGCGGCGTGACGCCGGACATCGCCCGCGCCATCATGCGCACCAACACCACCGCCATCGGCGCCGTCATGGTGCATCGGGGCGAGGCCGACAGCCTGATCTGCGGCACCTTTGGCCAATACAGCTGGCACCTGAACTATATCACCCAGATCCTGGCCCGCGACGGGCTGCGCCCGCATGGTGCGCTGTCGCTGATGATCCTCGAGGACGGGCCGCTGTTCATCGCCGACACCCAGGTCAACCACGCCCCCACCCCCGAACAGGTGGCCGAGGCCGCCATCGGCGCCGCCCGCCATGTCCGCCGCTTCGGCGTGACGCCGAAGGTCGCGCTGTGCAGCCATTCGCAATTCGGCAACCTCGACACCGAGTCGGGGCGCAAGATGCGCGCCGCGCTGGCGATCCTCGAGGCGCGCGGCGTCGATTTCATCTTCGACGGCGAGATGCATGTCGATTCCGCGCTCGACCCCGCGATCCGCGAACGCCTGCTGCCGCGCTCGCGCATCGAGGGGGCGGCGAACGCGCTGGTGTTCTCGGGCACCGACTCGGCCTCGGGGGTGCGCAACGCGCTCAAGCTCAAGGCCAACGGGCTGGAGGTCGGGCCGATCCTGATGGGCATGGGCAACCGCGCCCATATCGTCACCCCCTCGATCACCACCCGCGGGCTGCTGAACATGAGCGCCATCGCCGGCACCCCGGTCGATCATTATCGCTAGGCGCAGGCGGGCGGGGGCGCGGTGATTCTGCCGCCGCCCCGCCCGGCCGGCCGGTTTTTGCAAAACGGCACGGGTTTTTCAGCGCGCAGCAAAGTCCCGCGCCCTTTGCAAACTATTTCACGCCGCGGCGCGGCATTCTGCAAAACTTTCCGTCGCACCCCGCGACTGTGGGCGATAACATCCTTGCGCCCTGGCCTCGGGCGCGCATAACTCCGGCCCATTCATCCGGGGAGGAGTTGGTTCATGGGATATCGTGAGATCTATTCCGCCTGGCAGGCAGATCCCGAGGGTTTCTGGATGCAGGCGGCCGGGGCGATCGACTGGGAGCGCGAGCCCTCGAAGGCGCTTTTCGACGACAAGGCCCCGATCTACGAATGGTTCTCGGACGGGATGGTCAACACCTGCTGGAACGCGGTGGACCGCCATGTCCTGGCCGGCCGCGGCGACCAGGTCGCCATCCAGCACGAAAGCCCGATCACGCTGTCGTCCAAGGGCATCACCTACAAGCAATTGCAGGATCGCGTCGCCTCGCTGGCCGGCGCGCTGCGCATGCGCGGCGTCGAAAAGGGCGACCGCGTCATCATCTACATGCCGATGATCCCCGAGGCGCTGGAGGCGATGCTGGCCTGCGCCCGGCTGGGCGCCATCCATTCCGTGGTCTTCGGCGGCTTTGCGGCGAACGAGCTGGCGGTGCGCATCGACGATTGCCAGCCCAAGGCGATCATCGCCGCCTCCTGCGGGCTCGAGCCGAACCGGGTCGTCCATTACAAGCCGCTGCTCGACGCCGCCATCGACATGGCCCAGCACAAGCCCGAGTTCTGCGTGATCTTCCAGCGCGAGCAGGAGGTGGCCAAGCTGGTCGAGGGCCGCGACTTCAACTGGCACGGCTTCCAATACGGCGTGAAGCCCGCCGAATGCGTCCCGGTCGAGGGCAACCACCCGGCCTATATCCTTTATACCTCGGGAACCACCGGCCAGCCCAAGGGCGTGGTGCGCCATACCGCCGGCCATCTGGTGGCGCTGCAATGGTCGATGACCAACATCTACAACATCGCCGCCGGCGACCGTTTCTGGGCCGCCTCGGACGTGGGCTGGGTCGTCGGCCACAGCTATATCTGCTACGGGCCGCTGATCGCCGGCGCGACCACCGTGGTCTTCGAGGGCAAGCCGGTCGGCACCCCGCATCCGGGCGTCTTCTGGCGCATCATCCAGAACCACCGCATCAAGAGCTTCTTTACCGCCCCCACCGCCCTGCGCGCCATCCGCCGCGAGGATCCCGAGGGCGAATGGATCCGCCGCTACAAGCTGCACGACCTGCAAGCCCTGTTCCTGGCCGGCGAGCGCGCCGACCCCGACACGGTGAAATGGGCGCAGGAACATCTGGGCGTGCCGGTGGTCGATCACTGGTGGCAGACCGAGACCGGCTGGGCCATCGCCGCCAATCCCATCGGCATCGAGACCCTGCCGACCAAGCTCGGCAGCCCCTCGGTGCCGATGCCCGGCTATGACGTGCAGGTGCTGGACGAGGCCGGCCACCCGGTGCCCGCGGGCACGCTGGGCGCCATCGCGGTCAAGCTGCCCCTGCCGCCCGGCACGCTGCCGGGGCTGTGGAATGCCGAAAGCCGCTTTCGCAAGTCCTATCTCGACCATTTCCCCGGCTATTACGAGACCGGCGACGCCGGCTATATCGACGAGGAGGGCTATCTCTACATCATGGCGCGCACCGACGACGTGATCAACGTCGCCGGCCACCGGCTGTCGACCGGCGCCATGGAAGAGGTGCTGGCCAGCCATCCCGCCGTCGCCGAATGCGCGGTGATCGGCGTGGCTGACAGCCTCAAGGGCCAGTCGCCCGTCGGCTTCCTGTGCCTCAAGGCCGGGGTCGCGACGCCGCATGAGCAGGTGGTGCGCGAGGTGGTCAAGCTGGTGCGCGACAAGATCGGCCCGGTCGCGGCCTTCAAGTCGGCTTGCGTGGTGGACCGGCTGCCCAAGACCCGTTCGGGCAAGATCCTGCGCGCCACCATGGCCAAGATCGCCGATGGCGAGCCCTTCAAGACCCCCGCCACCATCGACGACCCGGCGATCCTGGACGAGATCCGCGAGGCGCTGGCAGGGATCGGCTATCCCGAAGCCGCCAAGGCGGGCTAGACCCCGCCCGGCGGCACTGTCGCATGGGTATTTGTGCAACGGAGAAAGACCACAGGCGGCGCCCCATCCGGCGCCGCCTGTGCTTCTTTCGTGCATAAGCATCCTCGGGGGTCCGGGGGCAGACAGCCCCCGGCTTCTGCGCGGTTTCAGTCGATCCGCGCACCGAGGCCGCGCATCAGCGGCAGGAAATCCGGGAAGGAGGTGGCGATCGGGCCGCCGTCGTCCACCGTGATCGGCTGCTCGGAGGCAAGGCCCGCGACCAGGAAGGACATGGCGATGCGGTGGTCGAGATGCGTGGCGCAGGTGGCGCCGCCCGTCAGCCCGCCCTTGCCATGGACGGTCATGGTGTCCGGGGTGGTCTCGACAGCCGCGCCATTGGCGACAAGGCCGGTGGCCATGGCCTCGATCCGGTCGCTTTCCTTGACGCGCAATTCGTGGACGCCCTGCATGACGGTCGTGCCCTCGGCAAAGCAGGCGATGACCGAGAGGATCGGGAATTCGTCGATCATGCTGGCGGCGCGTTCGGGCGGCACGGTCACGCCCTTCAGCGGGCCATGGCGGACGACAAGGTCGGCGACCGGCTCGCCGCCCTCTTCGCGCTGGTTCTGGAAGCTGATGTCGGCGCCCATTTCCAGCAAGGTGACATAGAGCCCGTCGCGGGTCGGGTTGCGGCTGACGCCGGGGACGCGGATCTGCGAGCCGGGCACGATCAGCGCCGCCGCCACCGGAAAGGCGGCGCTGGACGGGTCGCGCGGCACCGCCACCGGCTGCGGCTTCAGTTCCGGCCGGCCTTGCAGGGTGATGACATGGCCTTCATCCGTCGTCTCGCTGCGGATGCTGGCGCCGAAGCCCGCGAGCATGCGCTCGGTATGGTCGCGGGTCGGTTCGGATTCGACCACCACCGTCTCGCCCGGCGCATTCAGGCCGGCCAGCAGCACCGCCGACTTGATCTGGGCGCTGGCGACCGGGGTCTTGTAGCGCACCGGCACCGGATCGGCCGCGCCCCTGATGGTCAGGGGCAGGCGCTTGCCTTCGCGGGCCGTCACCTGAGCGCCGAACAGCTCCAGCGGGTCGGTGACGCGGCCCATCGGCCGGCGCGACAGGCTGGCGTCGCCGGTAAAGGTGGCGGTGATCGGCGTCGTGGCCATGGCGCCCATGATCAGCCGCACGCCGGTGCCGGAATTGCCGCAATCGATCACGCCCTCGGGCTCGGCGAAGCCGCCGACGCCGACGCCCCTCACCCGCCATTCCCCCTCGCCCAGGCGTTCGACCTGCGCGCCGAAGGCCCGCATCGCCGAGGCCGTGTCCAGCACGTCCTGGCCCTCCAGCAGCCCGGTGATATGGGTCTCGCCCACCGCCAGCGCGCCCAGGATCAGCGCGCGGTGGCTGATCGACTTGTCGCCCGGCACCTTGGCCTCGCCGGCCAGGGGGCCCGAGCGGCGGGCGGTCATCGGCAGCGGTTCGGCGGAATGTGACATGAAGGCCCCCTGGTGCGTGTCGCGCAAGGTGATAGCGGTCACGGGCGGGGGTTGCAATCAGCCCTTGCGGCGGAAAGTGACGTAATGCGGCGCCCGCCCCTCGCGCAGGGCCTTTTGCTCATAGCGGGTGCTGGGCCAGTCGTCCCAGGGCTCAAACCCCTCGGCGATCAGTTCGAAATCGGCCTGCGGCACCTCTTCCAGCGTCTGGCGAACGTAATCGGGGATGTCGGTCGCGACGCGGAACTCGGCGCCCGACCGCATGACGCGGGCCAGCGGGATCAGATGCTCGGGCGTGACGAAGCGGCGGCGGTGGTGGCGCGCCTTGGGCCAGGGGTCGGGATAGTTCAGGAAAGCGCGCGAGATCGAGGCATCGGGCAGCACGTCCATCAGGTCGCGCGCATCGCCGGGGTGCACGCTGACATTGCTGACGCCCGCCGCGCGGATCTTGCCCAGGAGCATGGCGACGCCGTTGATGAAGGGCTCGCAGCCGATGATGCCGATTTCGGGATAGCGGGCGGCCATGTGGACCATGTGCTCGCCGCCGCCGAAGCCGACCTCCAGCCAGACCGGGCGGTCGTCGCCGAAGATCGCCGCCGGGTCGATGGGCTTGCGCTCGGGGTTGTCCTGGACGGTGATGCCGCGCGGGCGCAGGCTGCCCAGATCCTCGGACAGGTAGCCCTTTTGCGACTGGCGCAGGGTCTTGCCGTGGCGGCGGCCATAGAAATTGCGGCGCGGCGGGGTCGGGTCGAATTCGCTCATGCTTGGTCCAGCCGGTCCGGTCACTCGGCGGCGAGGCGCGAGATCACCACCGTCACCTCGGGCTTCTTGCCGATCTCCTCCATCGAGACCTGGCGGGTGATCTTGCGAATCGCCTCTTCCAGGCGGTCGTCGTCCATCACCGTGCGGTCGTCGGCGCGTTCCAGGAACTCGGCCAGCTCGCTTTCGATATTGCGGGCCAGCGGCACGCCGGCGCGGCCCAGTTCCGGCAGGCCGGACAGTTCCACCCAGGCGTCGGGCAGGGGCGTGTCGTCCTCGTCGATGATGACCGAGACCATGGCATGGCCGTTCAGCGCCATGCGGATGCGATCGCGCACCACACCGTCCATGGCGCCGATCAGCACCGTGCCGTCCAGGTAAAGCCGGCCGGTGTCGATCTGGTCCACCACCCGCGGCACCGGGCCGGTCAGGTCCAGCATGGTGCCGTTGGTCGCCACCGCCGCGGGAATGCCGCGCGCCTGCGCCAGCTTGGCATGTTCGCGCAGGTGCATATGCTCGCCATGCATCGGGATGACGATCTGCGGCTTCAACAGGTCGTGGACCGCCTCGATGTCCGGGCGGTTGGCATGGCCCGAGACGTGATAGGTGCCGTCGTCCCCGTCATAGAGGTCCACGCCCATTTCCGACAGCGCGTTCATGATGCGGATCACCCCGCGCTCGTTTCCGGGGATGGTGCGCGAGCTGAAGAGGAAGCTGTCCCCCTCTTTCAGCTCGATCCCCAGGTAGCGGCCGCGCGACAGCTGGGCGCTGGCGGCGCGGCGTTCGCCCTGGCTGCCGGTCACGATCAGCATCACCTTGTCGCGCGGCAGTTCCGAGGCCTCCTCGGGGCCGATCACCGGCGGGAAATTGGTCAGGATGCCGGTCTCGACCCCGACCGCCACCATGCGGCGCATGGCGCGGCCGAGCAGGCAGATCTTGCGGCCGGCGGCAAGGCCGGCCTCGGCCAGGGTCTTGAGGCGGGCGATGTTGCTGGCGAAGGTCGTCGCCACCACCATCTGCCGCTGCGCCATGACGAAATCCAATAGCGGATTGGCCAGCACCGCCTCGGACCGGCCGGGATGGGGGGAAAAGACATTGGTGGAATCGCAGGTCAGAACCTTGACCCCCTGCCCTTCGCCCGCGATGTCGTGCCACAGGATCGGGTCGAAGGGCTCGCCCACCACCGGGGTGCCGTCCAGCTTGAAATCGCCGGTATGCACGATGCGGCCCGCCGGCGTGTCGATGATCAGCGCCGAGCTTTCCGGGATCGAATGGCTGACCGGCACGAACTGCACCCGGAAGGGACCGGCCGTCACCACCGCGGGGCGCGGGGCGTGGATATGCAGCTGGTCGACGGGCTGGCCGGCCTCTTCCAGCTTCAGCCGCGCCAGCGCGCCGGTGAAGCGGCGGCAATGCACCGGCTTTTGCAGCTTGGGCCACAGCAGGCCAAGCGCGCCGACGTGATCCTCGTGCCCGTGGGTGATGAAGATGGCGTCGATGCGGTCACGGTTCTGCTCCAGCCAGGCGACATCGGCCATGATCAGGTCGATGCCCGGCGCAGAATCCATGTCGCCGAAGGTCACGCCCAGGTCGACGACGATCAGCCGCTCGCGCCCCGGCTGGCCGTAGCCGTAGACATAGGCGTTCATGCCGATTTCGCCCGCGCCGCCCAGCGGCAGATAGATCAGGCGCTCAGCCATTGCCCATCTCCTTGTTGTAATCATGGATCAGGCGCAGGCCGTGCATGGTCAAATCGTCCTCGATCGCGTCGAACAAATCAAATCCCTGGTCGAACAGCGGTGCAAGCCCGCCCGTTGCTATAACCTTCATCGGCCGCCCGCGTTCCTCGCGGATCTTGTCCACCACGCCCTGCACCAGGCCGATATAGCCCCAGTAGATGCCGGACTGGATGCAGGCCACCGTATTGGTGCCGATCACCTTGGGCGGCATGGTCACATCGACATGCGGCAGGCTGGCCGCGCCCATGTGCAGCGCCTCGAGCGACAGGTTCACCCCCGGCGCGATGACGCCGCCCACATAGGCGCCGTCGGTATCCACCACGTCGAAGGTCGTCGCGGTGCCGAAATCGACCACGATCAGGTCCGGCCCGTGCCGCTCATAGGCGCCCCAGGTGTTCACCAGCCGGTCGGGGCCGACCACGGTGCCGAAATCCACCCGCGGCGCCACCGGCAGCAGGCAGTCCGGCTTGCCCACCACCAGCGGACGGGTGTCGAAATAGCGGTTGCACAGCACGCGCAGGTTGAACACCACCCGCGGCGCGGTCGAGCTGATGATGCAGGCGTCGATGTTCAGTTCCAGCTTCTGCAGGGAAATCAGCGTGGACAGCCAGACGAAATATTCGTCCGCCGTGCGCCGGTGGTCGGTCGAGATGCGCCAGAGGCCGACGAATTTCTCGCCGTCCCAGACGGAAAAGACCGTGTTGGTGTTGCCGGTGTCGATGCAAAGCAGCATGGCGATCAGCCTCCGAAATAGACTTCGGCGGCGGGGATGACCTGCCGCCCCGCCGGACCGCGCAGGACCAGCGCGCCGCTGTCGTCGATGCCCTCGAAGATGCCGCGGCTTTCGGTCGCGCCGGTGCGGGCGATGATCGGCTCGCCCAGCCGGGCGGCGCGGGCCAGCCAGGCGTTGCGGATCGGGGCGAAGCCATAGGCGTCCAGCTGCGCCTGCCAGCGCGCGAAGGCCGGGGCCAGCAGGTCCAGGAATTCCTCGGGATCGACGGCGTGGCCGGTCTCGCCCTGCACGGAAACCGGCGGGGTCGCGCCGGGTTCGACCGCGCCGGCATCGGGCGCCGCCGCCAGGTTGACGCCGATGCCCACGGCCACCGCCTGCACCCCCGGACCCGAGCCCGAGCTTTCCAGCAGGATGCCCGCCACCTTGCCGCCGTTCAGCAGCACGTCGTTGGGCCATTTAATCGCCAGCCGCGCGGCCGGCCCGCAGGCCAGGCCAAGCGCATCGTAAAGCGCCAGCGCCGCGACGAAGGACAGCTGCGCCGCCGCCATCGGCCCGCCCTGCGGGCGCAGGACCAGCGTGCCGGCGAAATTCCCCGCCGGCATGACCCATTCGCGCCCGCGACGGCCACGGCCCGCGAATTGCTCGCGGGCCAGCACCCAGGCGGGACCGGAAAGGCCGGGCTCCAGCTTCAGCGCCTCGGCATTGGTGCTGTCGGTACGGGCCAGCACATGGCGAGCCACGCCCTCGGGCCAGGCGTCACTCACCTTGCGCGGGCTCGGCTTGCAGGGTCTCGGCGGGCTGTTCGACAGCGGCGACCGGGCCGACCAGGGTCTCGGCGGCACGGCCGGCGGCGGCATCGACGCCGAACATGCTGATCGCGCCCACCAGCATGGCCAGGGCCGGCAGCATCAGCGCCAGGTATTGCACCGCGCCCATGCGCGAACTCATCCCCTCGGATTCGCCGCCGAAATACATGTAATAGACGATGCGCAGGTAATAGAAGGCGCCGATGACCGAGGCGATGACGCCCAGCACCGCGAGCCAGCCCATGCCGGCATCGACCGCCGCCGTCAGCACGCCGAACTTGGCAAAGAAGCCCAGCGTCGGCGGCACGCCCGCCAGGCTGAACATCAGCACCAGCATGGCCAGCGCCTTGACCGGATCGGTCCAGGCGAAACGGTTCAGCGAAGCGAGGTCGGTGACCGGCACGCCGTCGCGCTCCATCGACAGGATGAAGGCGAAGGTGCCGATGTTCATCACCGCATAGATGGTCATGTAAAGCAGCATGGTCTGCACGCCGATGGCGGTGCCGGCGGCCAGGCCGACCAGGGCAAAGCCCATATGCGCGATCGAGGAATAGGCCATCAGCCGCTTGATGTTGGTCTGGCCGATCCCGGCGATCGAGCCCAGGAACATCGACATCACCGCCAGCGCCGCGACGATCTGGCTCCAGTCGCCGATGACATGGCCGAAGGCGTCGAAGACCAGCCGCGCGATCAGCGCCATGGCCGCAACCTTGGGCGCGGTGGCGAAGAAGGCCGTCACCGGCGTGGGCGAACCCTCGTAGACGTCGGGCGTCCACATGTGGAAGGGCACGGCCGAGACCTTGAAGCTCAGGCCGACCAGCATGAACACCAGCCCGAACAGCACGCCCAGGGACAGATGCCCGCCCTGGAT
The DNA here is from genome assembly GCF_000763885.1 of Paracoccus versutus. Taxonomy (GTDB): domain Bacteria; phylum Pseudomonadota; class Alphaproteobacteria; order Rhodobacterales; family Rhodobacteraceae; genus Paracoccus; species Paracoccus versutus. The sequence goes on from NZ_JRKO01000008.1 coordinate 87,761, forward strand.
GGTCGAGACGATGCCCTCGAACCCGGTGGTGCCGGCAAAGCCGTAGACCAGCGAGGCGCCATAGAGCAGCAGGCCCGAGGAAAGCGAGCCGAGGACGAAATACTTCAGCCCCGCCTCGGACGAGCGCACCGAGTCGCGGCGCATGGCGGCGACGACGTAAAGCGCCAGCGATTGCAGCTCCAGCCCCATGTAGAGCGTCAAGAGGTCGCCGGCCGAGACCATGAACATCATGCCCAGCACCGCCAGCGCCACGATGATCGGGAACTCGAAGCGCAGCATGTTGCGGCGCTGCATGTAATCGGCGCTCATCGCCAGCACGACGGCGGCGGCAACCAGCGTCACCACCTTGGCAAAGCGCGAGAAGCCGTCGTCGATGAACATGCCGTGGAAGGCGGTGCCGTCGGCATGGCTGCCCAGGCCCACCATCGCCGCGACAAGCAGGAAGGCCGCGACCGTGACCCAAAGCAGCGTCCGGGCCAGCCTGTCCTTGCCGAGATAGGCCCCCGCCATCAGGGCGGCAAGGGCGTATCCGGCCAGCACCACCTCGGGCAGAATGGTCGAGAAATCGAGCGAGGTCATGTCCGTCCCCTAGTGGCTGGCTTGGGCCGTGGCGACGGGTGCCGCCGGCTGGCTCTGGTTGTAGTCTTGGACGAGCGCTGCGACTGCCGGGCCGGTCACGTCGGTGACGAACCGCGGATAGACGCCCAGGATCAGCGTCATCGCGATCAGCGGAATGAACACCCAGCGCTCGCGCGGGGTCATGTCGGTGATCGACTTGAGGCTTTCCTTGATCAGCTGGCCCAGCGTCACCCGGCGATAAAGCCAAAGCGCGTAGGCCGCCGACAGGATCACCCCCGAGGTCGCGACCAGCGCCACCCAGGTGTCGACGCGGAAGACGCCCATCAGCGTCAGGAACTCGCCCACGAAACCCGAGGTGCCGGGCAGGCCCACGTTCGCCATGGTGAAGAACATGAACACCGCCGCATAGGCCGGCATCCGGTTCACCAGCCCGCCATAGGCGTCGATTTCCCGCGTGTGCATGCGGTCGTAGATCACGCCGACGCACAGGAACAGCGCGCCCGAGATGAAGCCGTGCGACAGCATCTGGAAGATCGCGCCGTCGACGCCGATCTGGTTCGCGGCAAAGACGCCCATGGTCACGTAGCCCATGTGGGCGACCGAGGAATAGGCGATGACCTTCTTCATGTCCGACTGCGCCAGCGCCACCAGCGAGGTGTAGACGATGGCGATGGCCGACAGCCAGAAGACATAGGGCTGGGCCACGCCGCTGGCGACCGGGAACATCGGCAGGCTGAAGCGCAGGAAGCCGTAGCCGCCCATCTTCAGCAGCACCGCGGCCAGCAGGACCGAGCCGGCGGTCGGCGCCTGCACGTGCGCGTCGGGCAGCCAGGTATGGACCGGCCACATCGGCATCTTGACCGCGAAGCTGGCAAAGAAGGCCAGGAACAGCAGCATCTGCATGCCGCCGACCACGGTCATGCCCAGCAGGCGGAAGTTGTCCGACGGGAAGTCGAAGGTCAGCAGCGTCGGGATGTCGGTGGTGCCCGCCATGCGATACATGGCGATCATCGCGACCAGCATCAGCACCGAGCCGAGGAAGGTGTAGAGGAAGAACTTGAAGGACGCATAGATGCGGTCCTTGCCGCCCCAGATGCCGATGATCAGGAACATCGGGATCAGCCCCGCCTCGAAGAACAGGTAGAACAGCACCAGGTCGAGCGCGGTAAAGACGCCGATCATCAGCCCTTCAAGGACCAGGAAGGCGATCATGTATTCCTTGACCTTGTCCTCGACCTGCCAGGTCGAAAGGATGGTCAGCGGCATCATGAAGGTGGTCAGCAGCACGAACAGCACCGAGATCCCGTCCACGCCCATCTTGTAGCGCAGGCCCATGATCCAGGCGTGATCCTCGACGAACTGGAAGCCGGTGTTCGCCGGGTCGAAGCGGAACAGCACGAAAAGCGAGATCACGAAGGTCGCCGTCGTGGTCAGCAGCGCCAGCCACTTGGCGTTGCGCGCCGCGGCCTCGTCCTGGCCGCGCAGGAACAGCGCCATGATGATGGCGGCGACGATCGGCAGGAAGGTGATGATGGAAAGAAGGTTCGTCATGTCAGTGCGCGCCCCGCATCATCACCCAGATCAGCAAGCCCACGATGCCCAGAACCATCGCGAAGGCGTAGTGGAACAGATAGCCCGATTGCACCCGGACCGCCGCGCGGGTCAGCCGCGGGATCAACCCCATGGCCACCCCGTTGATGGTGCCGTCGATGACGGCGCCGTCGCCGCCCTTCCACAGCACGCGGCCAAGCCATTTCGCCGGCCGGACGAAGATGAAGTCGTAGATCTCGTCGAAGTACCATTTGTTGAGCAGGAACTGATACAGCGCCGGCTGCTGCGCCGCCAGCCGCTTGGGCAGCGACGGGTTGGCGATATAGAAGGTCCAGGCGGTGATCAGCCCCAGAACCATGGCGATGAAGGGCGAGACCTTGACCCAGGCCGGCGCATGATGCGCCTCGTCCATGATGTGGTTGTCGGGATGCATGTAGATCGCACCGCCGACCGGCGCGGCAACCTCGGCATGGGCGGCCTCGGCGGCGGGCTCGCCCTCGGCGGCCGTATCGGCAGCGGGGGCCTCGGTAGTCGCGTGTTCCGCGGCCTCCTCGCCCTCGGCGGCCTCATGCTGCGCGCCGGCGATGTGGAAATATTCCGTGACCTTGTGGTGGTCGCCGAAGAAGGGACCATACCAGACCATGCCGGCAAAGACCGCGCCCACGGCCAGCACGCCCAGCGGGATGGTCATGACCGGCGGGCTTTCATGCGCATGGTCATGGGCATGATGGTCGCCGCGCGGCTTGCCATAGAAGGTCAGGAAAATCAGCCGCCAGCTGTAGAAGCTGGTGAAGCAGGCCGCGATGACCAGCAGCCAGAAGGCATAGCCGCTGCCCGCATAGGCGCTTTCGATGATCGCGTCCTTGGACAGGAAGCCGGCGAAGCCCAGATGGGTCAGCGGGATGCCGACGCCGGTGATGGCGAAGGTGCCGATCATCATCGCCCAGAAGGTCAAGGGAATCTTCTTCCGCAGCGCGCCATAGTTCCGCATGTCCTGTTCATGGTGCATGGCATGGATCACCGAGCCGGCGCCCAGGAACAGCATGGCCTTGAAGAAGGCGTGGGTCAGCAGGTGGAACATGGCCGCCGAATAGACGCCGACGCCCGCCGCCACGAACATGTAGCCCAGCTGCGAGCAGGTCGAATAGGCGATGACGCGCTTGATGTCGTTCTGCACCAGGCCCACGGTCGCGGCGAAGAAGGCGGTGGTGGCGCCGATGATGACGATGAAGTTCTTGGCGTCCGGCGCGAATTCGTAAAGCGGCGACATGCGGCAGACCAGGAACACGCCCGCCGTGACCATGGTCGCGGCATGGATCAGCGCCGAAACCGGGGTCGGGCCTTCCATCGCGTCCGGCAGCCAGGTGTGCAGCAGAAGCTGCGCCGACTTGCCCATGGCGCCGACGAACAGCAGGAAGCCCAGCAGGTTCGCCGCGTTCCAGTCGCGCCACAGGAAATGCATGTCGGTCTGCGCAAGCTGGGGCACCTGGCGGAAGATCTCGTCGAACTGGACCGAGCCGGTCAGCCAGTAAAGGCCGAAGATGCCCAGCAGGAAGCCGAAGTCGCCGACGCGGTTGACGATGAACGCCTTCATCGCCGCGGCATTGGCGCTGGCCTTCTTGTAGTAGAAGCCGATCAGCAGGTAGGAGGCGACGCCCACGCCCTCCCAGCCGAAGAACATCTGCAGCAGGTTGTCCGCCGTCACCAGCATCAGCATGGCGAAGGTGAAGAACGAGAGATAGGCGAAGAAGCGCGCCTTGTAATGCTCGTCATGCGTCCAGTTGTCGTCATGGGCCATGTAGCCCAGCGAATACATGTGGACGAGCGCCGAGACCGTCGTCACCACGATCAGCATGATCGCGGTCAGCCGGTCCATGCGGATGGCCCATTCGGCATGGAAGTCGCCGGTCACGACCCAGTCCAGCACCGGGATGTGCCGCGGCACGCCGTCGAAGGACAAGAACAGATACCAGCTGATCAGGCAGCTGAGGAACAGCACGCCCGTGGTCAGGTATTGCGCGGCCTTCTCGCCGATCGCGCGCCAGCCCAGCCCGGCGATCAGCGACGCGATGAGCGGCGCGAAGAGGACGAATTTTTCCATGCTCGCTTATCCCTTCATCACGTTGACGTCTTCCACCGCGATGGTGCCGCGGTTGCGGAAGAAGACCACCAGGATCGCCAGGCCGATGGCGGCCTCGGCGGCGGCGACGGTCAGCACGAACATGGTGAAGACCTGCCCGGCCAGGTCGCCCAGATGGGTCGAGAAGGCGACGAAGTTGATGTTCACCGCCAGGAGCATCAGCTCGATCGACATCAGGATGACGATGACGTTCTTTCGGTTCACGAAGATCCCGAAAATGCCGGTGACGAACAATATCGCCCCCACAACAAGATAATGAGTCAATCCGATCATCGTCCTGGTCCCTCCGGGTCGTTCACCCGTTGAAATATCCGTTTGCTACTGGGACCGCAGTAGCGATCCCGATGGCTGTCGCGGCCCAGCTTGCCGCGTTCAAAGCCCCTGCCCCGGCTTGACGTCCTTCAGCTCCATCGTCTTGGCCGGGTCGCGCCACATCTGCTCCAGCACGTTCTGGCGCTTGACGTCCTTGCGGTGGCGCATGGTCAGCACGATCGCCCCGATCATCGCCACCAGCAGCACCAGCCCGGCCAGCTGGAACATCAGCACATAGCGGTCATACAGCACCAGGCCCAGGCCGAAGGTGTTCTCGACCGCCGAGTCCACCGGCGCGGCGCGCAGGCTTTCCGCCTGGTCCGAGGGCGTCCAGCCCGAAAAGGCGATGCCCAGCTGCGCCAGCAGCACGACGCCGATCACCAGCGCCAGCGGCAGGTAGCGCGCAAGCTCGCCCTTCAGCTCGGCGAAATCCACGTCCAGCATCATGACGACGAACAGGAACAGCACCGCCACCGCGCCGACATAGACCACGACCAGCAGCATGGCGACGAATTCCGCACCCTGCAGCACGAACAGCCCCGCCGCGGACAGGAAGGCCAGGATCAGCCACAGCACCGAATGCACCGGGTTGCGTCCGATCACGACCATGAAGCCCGCGACGCAGGCGCTGATCGCGAACAGGTAGAAAGCGAAGGTCATCATTCCTCGTCCTCCTCGGCATAGACGCTCTGGGCGATTTCCAGCGCCTTCTGCATCGCGGGCAGCCCGCCGAACATGCTCATCTGAAAGATCGTCTCGGCGATCTCGCGTTTGGTGGCGCCGGCCGCCAGCGCCTGGCGCACAGTCATGCGCAGCTGCGGCTCGGCCAGCGCGCCCTGGACGGTGATCGCGCCGATGGTGAGAAGCAGGCGCGTCTTGGCGTCCAGCCCCTCGCGGTTGAAGGTCTTGCCGAACCACATTTCCAGCATGTCGGCGGGAATCGTCGGCACCAGCTTTTCCATGGCGCGCATGTCGAAATGCTCGAGCGCCGGGTTGAAGGCGCGCGCCATCTCCTGCCCCGAGGCCATCATCTGTGCGAAAAGCTTGGTGAAGGCATCGGTCATCGGTAGGGCGCATCCAGCTGCAGGTTGCGGGCGATCTCGGCCTCCCAGCGTTCGCCGTTCGCAAGCAGCTTCTGCTTGTCGTAGAACAGTTCCTCGCGGGTTTCGGTCGCGTATTCGAAGTTCGGCCCCTCGACGATGGCATCGACCGGGCAGGCTTCCTGGCAGAAGCCGCAATAGATGCACTTGGTCATGTCGATGTCGTAGCGCGTGGTGCGGCGCGAGCCGTCCTCGCGCGGTTCGGCGTCGATGGTGATGGCCTGGGCCGGGCAGACCGCCTCGCACAGCTTGCAGGCGATGCAGCGTTCCTCGCCGTTGGGATAGCGGCGCAGCGCGTGTTCGCCGCGGAAGCGCGGCGACAGCGGGCCCTTTTCGTGGGGATAGTTCAGCGTCGGCTTGGGCGAGACGAAATAGCGCATCCCCAGGCCGAAGCCCTTGATGAAATCCCACATCAGGAAATACTTGGTGGCACGGGCGAAATCGAAGGCCATCAGAACTGCTCCCCTTCCCGCGGCGCCGCGAAACGGTCGAACGCGGCGACATAGTCGCGGATGCGGGCGCTGTCCCGCGCTTGTTCCGCACTGTCCAGATTGTTGGCGAGGAAATGCGCCAGCTCCACCTTGTCGGTCTCACTGGCTTTGGCAAATGCCTCGGCTAGCTTGTTGGAATACATGGCTTATCCTCCGACCGTGAAGCGGGCCCAGAAGCTGCCCAGCACTTCGTAGCGCGCCAGGATCGCCACCAGCACCACCCAGCCCAAGGACAGGGGCAGGAACACCTTCCAGCCGATCCGCATCAGCTGGTCGTAGCGATAGCGGGGCACGATCGCCTTGACCATGGCGAACATGTAGAACCAGAACCACATCTTGATGACCATCCACCACCAGCCGTCGGCGATGAACGGCACGGGCGACAGCCAGCCGCCGAAGAACAGCAGCGACAAGAGCGCGCACATCAGATACATGGCGATGTATTCGCCCGCCATGAACAGCAGGTAGGGCGTGGACGAATATTCGGTCATGAAGCCCGCGACCAGTTCGGATTCGGCCTCGACCAGGTCGAAGGGCGGGCGGTTGCACTCGGCCAGGGCCGAGACGAAGAACAGCACCACCATCGGCAGGTGCGGCAGCCAGTACCAGTTCAGCAGGCCGTAGTCGCCGCGCTGCGCCTCGACGATGGCGGTCAGGTTCATCGAGCCGGTCGAGATGATGACGCCGATGATGATCAAGCCCAGCGACACCTCGTAGGAGATCATCTGCGCCGCCGAACGCAGCGAGGCGAGGAACGGGTATTTCGAGTTCGAAGCCCAGCCGCCCATGATGACGCCGTAGACTTCCAGCGAGGAGGCGGCAAAGATGAACAGGATGCCCACGTTGATGTTCGCCATCACCCAGCCCTCGTCGAAGGGGATGACGACGAAGGCGAACAGCGCCAGCATCATCGACAGGAAGGGCGCCAGGAAATAGACGAACTTGTCGGCGCCGGCCGGGACGACGATTTCCTTGACGATATATTTCAGCGCGTCGGCAAAGGTCTGCAACAGGCCCCAGGGACCGACCACGTTCGGGCCGCGGCGCATCTGCACCGCCGCCCAGATCTTGCGGTCGCCATAGACCATGAAGATCAGCGAGCCCATGACGAAGGCGATGACCGCCAGACCCTGCAAGAGCAGGCTGAGTGCGAAACCGTAGGGCGAGGCCCAGAATTCAGCCATGATCTTTCGTCCCTCTCATCACGCCGCGGGAATGCCGCGTGCCTTGCATTCCTGCAAGGTCTGTTTCGTTGTCATCACCGTCAGGCCCATCGGTTTTCTTTCGGAAAGCGTGAAGACCGAGCCGACGACCATCTTCCCGCCCCGCTTGTCGCGAAGCGTGCGGATGTGGCGGGCATAGGGCGCCCCTTTCGCATCGGCCCAGCTGGCCAGCGCGCATGTGGCATAGGCGAAGGCGGTGTCGGCGTCCACCCCGCCGCGCAGGTTTGCCGTCACTTCCACCAGGCTGTCCGTGCCCTTGCGCGAACCGGCCAGCGAGGCGACCTGCGCCCCCTGGAAATCCCGCGGATCGGCCTCGAAACTGGTGGGCAGGTTCAGCCGCAGCGGCCGCGTGCGCGCCGCGAATTCGGCCAGCGCCTTTTCCTGGGCCGTGGGCTCGCGCTTGCGCACCGGCGCCATGTCCGGCAGGCCCGACAGGTCCAGGTCCAGATTCGCGTTCAGCGCCATCAGGTCTGCCTCGGTCACGGCAAAGGCGTCGCGGCCCTCGGGGCTGTCCAGCGCCATTTCGCTGACCGAGCCGTCGGGCTCCAGGATCAGGATCTCGCCCGACTTGGTCGAGATCCGGCCCCTGGTCAGCACCTTCTTGTCCGGGGCGCCTGCGTCGCTTTGCAGCACCGCGACGCCCAGCTCGGCCGGCTTGGGCTGCGGGCGCGCGTCCTTGGTCGCGCCGCAGCCGGCCAGCAGCGCCAGGGCGCCGGTCGCGGCCAGCAGGGCAAGACGGACCCGCATCGCGCTCACTCCGCCGCCAGCGCCGGGGCCTTGCGGGCCGCGGCCATGGCCGAAAGCTCGCCCATCAGCGGCGACGAGCGGGCGATGGGGTTGGTCAGGTAGAAATCCTTGACCGCATAGCGGAAGCTCGCCTGCCCCAGGTCAAAGCGGTCGAGCGGCTGCCATTCGTTCTGCGGCACCTGGTCGATCTGCGCCAGATGCGGCACGGCCTCGACCAGCTTGCGGCGCAGCCCGGCCAGGCTGTCCCAGGGCTGGGTCTTGCCCAGTTCGGCCGAAAGCGCGCGCAGGATCGCCCAGTTCTCTTTGCCCTCGCCCGGCGCGAAATTGGCCCGCATGGCCAGCTGCGGCCGGCCTTCGGTGTTCACGAACAGCCCGCTTTCCTCGGTATAGCAGGCGCCGGGCAGGATGATGTCGGCGCGATGCGCGCCGCGGTCGCCATGGCTGCCCTGATAGATCACCAGCGGCCCGGCAGCGATGTCCACCTCGTCCGCGCCGAGGTTGTAGATCACCTCGGCCCCTTCGATGGCGGCCAGCAGCCCGCCCTCGGTCACGGCGCCGACGTCCATCGCGCCGACGCGGCCGGCGGCGGTGTGCAGCACCAGAAGCTTGCTGTCGCCGCGCTCGCAGATGCGCATGGCATGGGCCAGCACCGCCTCGCCATCCGCCTCGCGCAGGGCGCCCTGGCCGACGATGACGATACCGGGCGTGCCGTCCTTGTTCCACAGGTCCTCGTCCGCCAGCTTGGCCAGCGCGGCGCGGTCGTTGCCGAAATGGTGGTAGTCATAGGTCAGGTCCGCCGGCTCGCCGATCAGCGCCACCTGCGCGCCATGCGCCCAGGCCTTGCGGATGCGGGCGTTCAGCACCGGCGCCTCGTCGCGCGGGTTGGTCCCGATCAGCAGGATGCGCTTGGCATGGTCGATGTCCTCGATCCGCGCCGTGCCGACATAGGCCGAGCGGTTGCCGATGGGCAGCCGGGCGCCGTCGGTGCGGCATTCGACGCGACCGCCCAGCCCCTCGACCAGCTGCTTGAGGCTGAAGGCGGCTTCGGCCGGGACCAGGTCGCCGACCAGCCCCGCCACTTTCTTGCCCTTCATCGCCTGGGCGGCGGCCTCCAGCGCCTCAGGCCAGCTGGCCGGGCGCAGGCGCCCGTTCTCGCGGATATAGGGCCGGTCGAGGCGCTGGCGGCGCAGCCCGTCCCAGACGAAGCGGGTCTTGTCGCTGATCCACTCCTCGTTCACGCCGTCATGGTTGCGCGGCAGGATGCGCATGACCTCGCGGCCCTTGGTGTCGACGCGGATGCTGGACCCCAGCGCATCCATCACGTCGATGGATTCGGTCTTGGTCAGCTCCCACGGCCGGGCGGTGAAGGCATAGGGCTTGGAGACCAGCGCGCCGACCGGGCACAGGTCGATGATATTGCCCTGCATGTTCGATTCCAGCGTCTGGTTCAGATAGCTGGTGATCTCGCTGTCCTCGCCGCGGCCGGTCTGGCCCATCTGGGTGATCCCGGCGACCTCGGTGGTGAAGCGCACACAGCGGGTGCAGGAGATGCAGCGCGTCATATGCGTCTCGACCAGCGGGCCGAGGTTCAGATCCTCGGAGGCGCGCTTCGGCTCGCGGTAGCGGCTGAAATCCACGCCATAGGCCATGGCCTGGTCCTGCAGGTCGCATTCGCCGCCCTGGTCGCAGATCGGGCAGTCCAGGGGATGGTTGATGAGCAGGAACTCCATCACCCCCTCGCGGGCCTTCTTGACCATGGGGCTGTTGGTGCGGATTTCCGAGGGCGCGCCCTCGGGGCCGGGGCGCAAGTCCTTGACCTGCATGGCGCAGGAGGCGGCGGGCTTGGGCGGGCCGCCCACCACCTCGACCAGGCACATGCGACAGTTGCCGGCGATCGACAGCCGCTCGTGATAGCAGAAACGCGGCACCTCGATCCCGGCCAGTTCGCAGGCCTGGATCAGGGTCATGTTGGGATCGACCTCGATAATCACGTCGTCGATCTTGATCTTGCGAAGATCCGCCATCTTGTCTTCCCTTATCCCTCGCGCCCGGAAACCGCGCCGGAACGATCTCCGGCAGGTTTTGCGCGATGTAAATGCTGGCCGAAGGCTGGCCCGGTTTGCTGTGGCCCTGTCGATCCCATCCGTCCCGGCGTCATGGCTGCGCCTCCTGCACGGGAACGGTCGCGCGGGCGCCATCCTGCCCCGGATGCGGCGCGCGCTCGGCGGCAAAGCCGTCGGCGGCGATCATCGCCGCCGCTGCCGCCGCCATCAGGGCGATGCCGATCCGGTTCATCCACGTCTTCATTTCGCCACCAAAAGGCTGCCGATTACGGTATTGCGCGCGATCTCCTGCCGGCCGACGCGGCAAAAGCTCTCGGGGTCTTCTGCCTTGGCGCCCTGGCGGGCCAGATAGTCCTCGGCCACGGCATAGATGCGCGCCTTGTCCGCCTTGCTGTCCAGGAAGGCGTCGATCTGCGCGCGGGAATAGCCCTTGGTCTCGGCATAGCGCTTGAGCTTGCGCGCCTCGCCATAGGCGTAAAGGATGCGGCCGTCGATGCTGGGGCAGGTGCGGCGGATGCGGTCGGCGATGCGCGCGGCGACCAGCCGGTCGTTGATGTATTTCTCCTGGGCCAGCGGCTCCAGCGCGGCTGCGGGTGTGGCAAGCGTCGCGGCGATCAGAACGGCGGGGATCAGCTTCATGGCAATAGCCTCCTTGTCATGGCCTTTTGCCATAACATGCGGCCGCCCCGAAGGTTCGGCACCAAGCCGTGAGGGCGCCGTGATCCGGCCCCACCGGCGCGCGCGCAGGCGCGGGCTTTCCCCCTGGGGGGTCCGCCATGCCGGGATGAGGGGGCCGGTCGCCATCGTCGCCTACTCCGCCGCCATCGCGCCCATGCGGCCGCTGCGCTTGGCCTTGATCCGGTCCTCGATCTCTTCGCGGAAATTGCGGATCAGGCCCTGGATCGGCCAGGCGGCCGCATCGCCGAGCGCGCAGATGGTGTGGCCCTCGACCTGCTTGGAGACGTCGAAGAGCATGTCGATCTCTTCGATCTCGGCGTCGCCGCGCACCAAGCGCTCCATCACCCGCATCATCCAGCCGGTGCCCTCGCGGCAGGGGGTGCATTGGCCGCAGCTTTCGTGCTTGAAGAACTTGGACAGCCGCCAGATCGCCTTCACCACATCGGTGGACTGGTCCATGACGATCATGCAGGCCGTGCCGAAGGACGAGCGCAGCTCGCGCATGCCGTCATAATCCATGATGGCGTTTTCGCATTGCTCGGCCGTCAGCACCGGGCAGGAGGCGCCGCCGGGGATCACCGCCTTGAGGTTCTTCCAGCCGCCGCGGATGCCGCCGCCATGCTTCTCGATCAGCTCGCGCATGGGGATCGACATGGCCTCTTCGACCACGCAGGGGGTGTTGACATGGCCGGTCAGGCCGAAAAGCTTCACGCCCGCGTTGTTCGGGCGGCCGAAGCTTGCGAACCATTCCGGGCCGCGGCGCAGGATGGTGGGCACCACGGCGATGGATTCGACGTTGTTCACCGTGGTCGGGCAGCCATAGAGGCCCGCGCCGGCCGGGAAGGGCGGCTTCATGCGCGGCATGCCCTTCTTGCCTTCCAGCGATTCCAGCAGCGCGGTTTCCTCGCCGCAGATATAGGCGCCGGCGCCGTGATGCAGGTAGAGGTCGAAATCCCAGCCCGACTGGGCCGCATTCCGGCCCAGAAGGCCCGCGTCATAGCATTCGTCGATGGCGGCTTGCAGCGCCTCGCGCTCGCGGATGAACTCGCCGCGGATATAGATATAGGCGGCGTGCGCGCCCATGGCGAAGCTGGCGATCAGCGCGCCCTCGATCAGCGTATGCGGATCGTGGCGCATGATCTCGCGGTCCTTGCAGGTCGCGGGCTCGGATTCGTCGGCGTTGATGACCAGATAGGAGGGCCGGCCGTCCGATTCCTTGGGCATGAAGGACCATTTCATGCCGGTGGGGAAGCCCGCGCCGCCCCGCCCGCGCAGGCCCGAGGCCTTCATCTCGTCGACGATCTTGTCGCGGCCGCGCTGGATGATCGCGGCGGTGCCGTCCCAATGGCCGCGCTTGCGGGCGCCGGCCAGGCTGCGGTCGCCCATGCCGTAGAGGTTCGTAAAGATCCGGTCCTGATCGTTCAGCATCGTCTTATCCTTGTCCCTGCGAGGACGCCTTGCGCCGCCGCCAGATCCGAAAGGTCACCAAAAGCGACCAGATCAAGGCCCCCATCGCCGCAAGATCGGCGAGAAAGGCATATTTCGCGGGCCAGTCCTGCTGGCCCCCCAGCCATTGCACCCCCAGCCACAGCGCCATGGTGACGGCGATCACCACCGCCACCAGACGCATCTGCCGGGCATCCGCCGCGGCGGCCCTATCCGCCTGCGACGCCGCATGTCCTGCCGGGCGGGCCATCACGCGGCCCCGCCCTTGTCGATGCGGCGGGAATGGCCGGTCTCGCCCCCCGCCGCCAGCAATTTCGCCTGGCCGACCCAGTCGTCGGCCTCGATCCGCCCGCCCATCCGGCCCAGCCGCTGCGCGAAATCGGCGACGGTGGCGGCATCCCAGGCGGCGATCTGGTCATAGCGCGTCACGCCCTGCGCGTTCAGCCAGTCCGAGATCTTGGGGCCGATCCCCTTGATCCGCTGCAGGTCGTCGGCGCCCGGCACGGGCTTGGCGGCGGCTGCGGGCACGGCTGCGGGCGCGACTACGGACGGCGGCTCCGAAGAGGGCATGGTCCCGGCGACGATGGGCATCTGCGTGCCCGAGGTGAAGGGCTCGGGCCCCAGCGAGCCGCTGACCAGCAGCGTCTCGGGCTGGCGGTCCACCGCGGCGCGCTGCCAGTCGGTGCCGGTCAGGCCGGGACCGTCCTCGAACAGTTCGGGCCGCTCGTGGCAGACCAGCCAGACCATCAGCGCCCCGAACAGCACGAAGGTCACGACGCCCAGGAACAGCCCGGCCAGCCAGTGCAGGTCGCCGATGCCGGCGGTGAACAGCAGCACCACCACCCCGGCGATTGCCGCCGAGATCCAGCAGTTCCTGTTGCACTCTGCCCGTTCCATCGCGACCAGCCCGCCCCCTTTCGATCAGACGCCGTTCTGCGCCGCCAGCCAAGGCGTCGTGATCGGCACCTCGGTCCCGTCGATGCGCTTGATCGTGTCGCCCAGCCGCAGCGCCCGCGCGACGCTGGCGTTATGCGCCTCGCCGCCCTTGAGATCGGCCAGCGCGGTCGGGCCGCCCAGGGCCTCGGCCGAGAAGCGGCCGTTCTGCGGACCCGGCACCGGCACCTCGCCCGCCGAGAAGCGGTCGATCAGCGCCGACAGTTTCTCGGCCGTCAGGTCCTCGTAGAAATCCTTGCCGATCTGGGCCATGGGCGCATTGGTGCAGGCGCCCAGGCATTCGACCTCTTCCCAGGAAAAGCGGCCGTCGGCCGACAGCGCATGCGGCTCGGCCGCGATCTTTTCCTTGCAGACCCGGATCAGGTCCTCGGCGCCGCAGATCATGCAGGTGGTGGTGCCGCAGATCTGGATATGCGCGACCGAACCCACCGGCTGGAGCTGGAACATGAAATAGAAGGTCGCGACCTCGAGCGCGCGGATATAGGGCATCCCGAGCAGGTCGGCGCAATATTCGATGGCCGGACGGCTCAGCCAGCCTTCCTGTTCCTGGGCGCGCCACAGGACCGGGATGATCGCCGATTGCTGGCGGCCTTCCGGGTATTTGGTCATCTGGGCGCGGGCCCAGTCCAGGTTGGCGGGCGTGAACTCGAACGAGTCCGGCTGGATGGGGGACAGACGGCGCAGCATCAGCGGTCAACCTCTCCGAAAACGATGTCGAGCGTGGCGATGATCGCCGGGACGTCGGCCAGCATGTGGCCGCGCGACATCCAGTCGATCGACTGGAGATGCGTGAAGCCGGGCGCACGCAGCTTGGCGCGCCAGGGCTTGTTGGTGCCGTCGGCGACGATGTAGACGCCGAACTCGCCCTTGGGCGCCTCGACGGCGGCATAGACCTCGCCGGCCGGGACCCGGAAGCCCTCGGTGTAAAGCTTGAAGTGATGGATCAGGCTTTCCATGTCGCGCTTCATCTCGGCGCGCCTGGGGGGCGTCAGCTTGCCGCGGGCCAGCACGTCCCCCGCGGGCTCGGCGCGCAGCTTGCGGACCGCCTGCTGCATGATCTTGCAGGATTCGCGCATCTCGGCCATGCGGCACAGATAGCGGTCGTAGCAATCGCCGTTCTTGCCGACCGGGATCTGGAAGTCGAATTCGTCATAGCATTCATATGGCTGCGACCGCCGCAGATCCCAGGCCAGGCCCGAGCCGCGCACCATGACGCCGCTATAGCCCCAGTCCAGCGCGTCGTCCTCGGTCACGATGCCGATGTCGACCAGGCGCTGCTTGAAGATGCGGTTTTCCGTCAGCAGCGTGTCGAGGTCGTCGACCAGCCTGGGGAAGCGCTCGCACCATTCCTCGATGTCGTCCAGAAGGTCGGGCGGCAGATCCTGATGCACGCCGCCGGGCCGGAAATAGGCCGCGTGCAGCCGCGCCCCGCAGGCGCGCTCGTAGAAGATCATCAGCTCTTCCCGCGCCTCGAAGCCCCAGAGCGGCGGGGTCAGCGCGCCCACGTCCATGGCGCCGGTGGTGATGCCCATCAGGTGGTTCAGGATGCGGCCGATTTCCGAGTAGAGCACCCGGATCAAGCTGGCGCGGCGCGGAATCGTGGTGCCGGTCAGCCGCTCGATCGCCAGGCACCAGGCATGTTCCTGGTTCATCGGCGCCACATAGTCCAGCCGGTCCAGATAGGGCAGGTTCTGCAGATAGGTGCGGCTCTCCATCAGCTTCTCGGTGCCGCGGTGAAGCAGGCCGATATGCGGGTCGGCGCGCTCGACGATCTCGCCGTCCAGCTCCAGCACCATGCGCAGCACGCCGTGGGCGGCCGGGTGCTGGGGGCCGAAATTGATGTTGAAGTTGCGGATGCTCTGCTCGCCGGTCAGGGCGTCCATCGAGCCGTCGTCATAGCTGTTCTTGCGGATGTCGCCGTCCATGGTCAGCCCTCAAATCCGATGCGTGGCGCGCAGGCAGGTTGCGCGGCTGCGGTCACTTCTTCGCCTCCGGCGCCTTCTCGTCGCCCGGAAGCACGTATTTCGCGCCCTCCCAGGGGGACAGGAAGTCGAACTGGCGGTATTCCTGAACCAGGTTCACCGGCTCGTAGACCACCCGCTTCTCGATGTCGCTCCAGCGCACCTCGGTATAGCCGGTCGTCGGGAAGTCCTTGCGCAGCGGATGGCCGCGGAAGCCGTAGTCGGTCAGGATGCGGCGCAGGTCGGCATGGCCCGAGAACAGGATGCCGAACAGGTCGAAGACCTCGCGCTCATACCAGTTGGCGCCGGGAAAGACGCCGGTCAGGCTGGGCACCAGCTCGTCCTCGCGCACCTGGACCTTCACCCGGATGCGCTGGTTCTGATACATCGACAGCAGGTGATAGACCACGTCGAAGCGCGCCGGCCGCGCCGGGTTGTCCACCGCGGTGATGTCGATCAGCGTGGAAAAGCGGCAGTTCGGATCGTTGCGCAGGAACTCGATCAGGCCGATCACGCCCGAGAGCGTCGCGTTCACCGTCAGCTCGCCAAAGGCGACCTGGGTCGAGATCACGTCGTTCTCGCGGCGCAGCGCGATATGCTCGGCCAGTTCCAGCAGGGCGGCGTCAGAGAGGGCTTCGGACATGGCTCACCTCACCAGCGTGCCGGTGCGCCGGATGCGGCGCTGGAGTTGCAGGATGCCGTAGAGCAGCGCCTCGGCGGTCGGGGGGCAGCCGGGAACGTAGATGTCCACCGGCACGATGCGGTCGCAGCCGCGCACCACCGAATAGGAATAGTGATAGTAGCCGCCGCCGTTGGCGCAGCTGCCCATCGAGATGACATAGCGCGGCTCGGGCATCTGGTCATAGACCTTGCGCAGCGCCGGCGCCATCTTGTTGGTCAGGGTGCCCGCGACGATCATCAGGTCCGACTGCCGCGGGCTGGCGCGCGGCGCGGTGCCGAAGCGTTCCAGGTCATAGCGCGGCATCGAGGTCTGCATCATCTCGACCGCGCAGCAGGCCAGGCCGAAGGTCATCCAGTGCAGGCTGCCGTTGCGCGCCCAGTTGATGATGTCCTCGGTCGTGGTCAGCAGGAAGCCCTTGTCCTGCAGCTCGCGGTTCAACTCGGCCGTGGCGACGTCACGGTCGGCGCCTGCGGTGTTCAGGCCGGTCATCACGCCCATTCCAGCGCCCCCTTCTTCCATTCATAGGCAAAACCCACGGTCAGGACGCCCAGGAACAGCATCATGCCCCAGAAGGCCACGTCCGAGAGGCTGGCAAAGCTGACCGCCCAGGGGAACAGGAAAGCGACTTCCAGGTCGAAGATGATGAACAGGATCGACACCAGGTAGAAGCGCACGTCGAACTTCATCCGCGCGTCGTCGAAAGCGTTGAAGCCGCATTCATAGGCGCTGACCTTCTCCGGGTCCGGGTTGCGCACGGCGATGACCGCGGCCGCCAGAATCAGCACGATGGCAAGCGCCGAGGCCATTCCCAGAAAAACCAGGATCGGCAGGTATTCTTGCAGCAGGTATTCCACTGGGTTGGGCTCCCTTTCGCTCGCAGGAACCCGACTGGCGTCCCGCGATGGGTTTGGCTAAGGTCCGTTTATCCCCGGTCGCGGATATGGTCAACGGTGCCACCCAGCGTCAGGCCGGCTTTGCGGCACCTGCAACGCGACAAAACCGCGCGCCCCCGGCGCCGGATCACAGGGTATTTTAGTCGGTTTTTCCTGCCGATGCGAGCCCGAACCCCCTCGGCCCCGCCCGCAGGGCCGACTCGCGCCGGCAACCCCGCACCCACCCGCACCCGCGACCGGCCCGGTCCGGGCCCTGCGGCCCGCCGCACCGTCGCCGAAAACCCGGCCAGGCACAGGGAACCCGGCGGGCCATCGGGGAATTTCCCTTGGAAAGAGGCTTGCCATGACCGACATCTTCCTTCGCCGCGCCTATGACCCGCCCCCCTCGCAGGACGAGGGGCGCAAGGTGCTGGTGGACCGCATCTGGCCGCGCGGGATCAGCCGCGAGACGCTGGGGGCCGATCTGTGGCTGAAGGACATCGCCCCTTCGGACGACCTTCGCCACTGGTTCGACCACGACCCGAAGAAATGGCCCGAGTTCCGCCGCCGCTATGCCGCGGAACTGGACGCCAATCCCGAACCCCTGCGCGAGCTGCGCCAGCTGATCCGCAAGGGCCCGGTGACGCTGCTCTACGGCGCCAGGGACACCGAGCACAACAACGCCGTCGCCCTGCGCGACTACCTGGCTCAGTAGCCCAGCGTCGCCGCATCCGGCCGGCGCGGGTCCGAGGCGCCGTAAAGCGTGCCCGTCCGCGGGTCGCGCAGGATCGACTGGGTCGAGCCCATCGCCTCCTTGACCGCGACGCTGTGGCCCTTGCCCTGCAGGATGCGGATGGTGTCGAGGCTGATCCCCTCCTCCAGCCGCAGCTCGTCGGGCAGCCATTGGTGATGGACGCGCGGCGCGGTCGAGGCCTCGGCCACGTTCATGCCGTGGTCGATCATGTTCATGACCACCTGCAGGACCGTGGTGATGATCCGCGCCCCGCCGGGCGAGCCGGTGACAAGCCAGACCTTGCCGTCCTTCAGCACCATGGTCGGCGTCATCGACGACAACGGCCGCTTGCCCGGCTCGACCGCGTTGGCGTCGCCGCCGACCAGGCCGAAGGCGTTGGGCACGCCGGGCTTGGCCGAGAAATCGTCCATCTCGTTGTTCATCAGCACGCCCGTGCCCCCCGCCACCAGCCCCGAGCCATAGTTCAGGTTGATGGTATAGGTGTTCGAGACCGCATTGCCCTGCTTGTCCACCACCGAAAAATGCGTGGTCTGGTCGGATTCGTAGGGCGCGAGGTCCGCCGGCTTGATCATCACCGAAGGCGTGGCGAAATCGGCGCTGATCCTGCGCCGCATCTCGACCGCATAATCCTTGCTGGTCAGCGCCGCGACCGGCACGTCGACGAAATCCGGGTCGCCCAGGTATTCCGAGCGGTCGGCATAGGCCAGCTTCATCGCCTCGGCCATCAGGTGGATGGTCTCGCCCGAGTTCTGCCCCAGCGCGCCGATCGGATAGCCCTCGAGCGCGTTCAGGATCTGGATCAGATGCACCCCACCCGAGGATGGCGGCGGCATCGAGACCACCTCATGGCCGCGATAGCTGCCCCGCACCGGCTCGCGCTCCACGGGCTTGTAGGCGGCCATGTCCTCGACCGTGATCAGCCCCCCGGCCTCCTGCACGGCGCGGGCGATGGCCCCGGCCACCTCGCCTCTGTAGAAACCGTCCGGCCCCTCGGCGGCGATCTTCTTCAGCGTCGCCGCCAGGTCGGCCTGCACCAGCCGGTCGCCGGGCCGATAGGCCCCGCCGCCCTCCTTGAAGAAGATGGCGGCGCTCGAGGGGAACTTCTCCAGATGATCGCGCTCGGCCGCGATGCTGTCGGCAAGCTCGGGGGTGACGGTGATGCCCTCCTCGGCCAGCCGGATCGCCGGGGCGATCACCTCGGCCCAGCCCATGCTGCCGTATCGGTCCAGCGCCAGCTTCATCCCCGCCACCGTCCCCGGCACGCCCGAGGCCGCGCCGCTGTAAAGCGACTTCTCGCTGTCGGCCTCGCCCGCCGCGTCCAGGAACATGTCGCGCGAGGCACCCTGCGGCGCCATCTCGCGATAGTCGATGGCATGGGTCTGACCGGTTTCGGCGTCATGGACCAGCATGAAGCCGCCCCCGCCGATATTGCCGGCGCGCGGCAGGGTGACGGCCAGCGCGAATGCCACGGCCACGCCCGCATCGACCGCATTGCCGCCCCTGGCCATGATGTCGCGGCCGATCTCGGCCGCCAGCCGCTCCTGCGCCGAGACCATGCCGCTTTCCGCCCAGACCGGATGGATCCGGTCCATGGCATCGAAGATCGCAGCCTCCTGCGCCGCGACGGGCAGCCCGAGAGAGCCCGCCAGCACGATAGCCGCCGCGCGGCCCATTCCGACGATTCGATCCTTCATGGCGCCCTCCGCTCAACCCTTGCGGGTCGAGCCTAGCAGCAGAACGGCGCGGATCAAAAAGCGAAAACCGCGGCGCTGCGCCAGCGTCCCGCTCGCGTCATGGGTATTTGAAGAACAGAGAAGACCCGAGCAGCGCCCGATTTCCAGCGCAATCGCCGCTTCTTCGTTCCTCAAATACCCATGACGCAACCGCGCAGCCGGGCGTCTTAGCCGGCCTTCTTCGCCTTGGCCGCAGCCGGCTTCCTGGCAGCGGTCTTCTTTTCGGCGGGCTTTTTCGCGGCAGCCTTCTTCGCCGGCTTCTTGCCGGATTTCGCGGCCTTCTCGGCAATCAGCTCCAGCGCGCGCTCCAGCGTGACCGCGCCGGGCTCCAGGTCGCGGGGCAGCGTCGCATTGACCTTGCCCCATTTGACATAGGGGCCATAGCGGCCGCTCATCACCTGCACCGGCCCGCCCTCGGGGTGCTCGCCCAGTTCCGCCAGCGGCGCGGCGGCAGCCGCCCTGCCCCGCACCTGCTTCGAGGCCAGCACCTCGACCGCGCGGTTCATGCCGATGGTGAAGACCTCGTCCACCTCCGGCAGGTTGGCGTATTTCGCGCCATGCTTCACATAGGGGCCATAGCGGCCGATCCCGGCCTCGACCGGCACGCCGTCTTCGGGATGCGGGCCGATCTCGCGCGGCAGGGCCAGCAGCGCCAGCGCCCGTTCCAGATCGACCGAGGCCAGGTCCCAGCCCTTGGGGATCGAGGCGCGCGGCGGCTTCGGCTGTTCGGCCGTGGCCTCGCCGCGCTGGACGTAAGGCCCGAAGCGGCCGTTCTTCAAGCTGATCTGGTCGCCGTTGTCCACGCCGAGCACGGTGTCGCCCACCACCTCGGCATCCGGCGAGCTGATCGGACGGGTAAAGCGGCAATCAGGATAGTTCGTGCAACCGATGAAGGCCCCGCCCGAACGCGCCGTCTTCAGATGCAGCCGCCCCTTGTGGCAGAGCGGGCATTCGCGCGGGTCCGAGCCGTCGGGACGCGGCGGGTAGAGATGCGGCGCCAGCGCCTCGTCGATCGCCTCCAGCACCTCGGTGATGCGCAGCTCGGACGTGCCCTCCAACGCGGCGGTGAAATCCCGCCAGAAGCGGCGCAGCACCTCGCGATAGGCGCGCTCGCCCGAGGAGATGTCGTCGAGCTCCCCTTCCAGGTTGGCGGTGAAGTCGTAGCTGACATAGCGCGGGAAGTATTTCTGCAGGAAGATCGTGACCAGCCGGCCCTTGTCCTCGGGGATCAGGCGGTTCTGCTCCTTGCGGACATAGTCGCGGTCCTGGATCGTGCCGATGATCGAGGCATAGGTCGAGGGACGGCCGATCCCCAGCTCTTCCATGCGCTTGACCAGCGTGGCCTCGGTATAGCGCGGGGGGGCCTGGGTGAAATGCTGCTCGGGCGTGACCGCGCGCTTCTCGGCCGCCTCGCCCTCGTGAATCAGCGGCAGGCGGCGGCTGTCCTCGTCCTCCTCGTCGTCGCGGCCCTGGTCATAGACCCGCAGGAAGCCGTCGAACAGCATCACCTGGCCGTTGGCGCGCAGCCCGACCTGGCCGTCGGCCGAGGCGATCTCGACCGTGGTGCGCTCCATGCGCGCCGATTCCATCTGGCTGGCGAGCGTCCGCTTCCAGATCAGGTCGTAAAGCGCCTTCTGGTCCTTGTCCGAAACCGGCAGCCTGTCGGGCGACAGCATCATGTCGGTCGGCCGGATGCATTCATGCGCCTCCTGCGCATTCTTGGCCTTGTTCTTGTACATGCGCGGCGATTTCGGCAGGTATTCCGCCCCGAAGCGCGCCTTGATCGCGTCGCGCGCCGCCATCACCGCCTCGGGCGCCATGTCGATGCCGTCGGTCCGCATATAGGTGATATGCCCGGCCTCATACAGCCGCTGCGCCGCCGACATGCAGGCCCGCGCGCCAAGGCCCAGCTTGCGGCTGGCCTCCTGCTGCAGGGTCGAGGTCATGAAGGGCGGCCAGGGATTGCGGCTCGCCGGCTTGGCAGCGACGCTGGCGACCCTGAGATCGCGCGAGGCGATGGCGGCCACGGCCAGCTGCGCCTGCTCCTCGGTGGCGATGTCGAAGCGTTCCAGCTTCTTGCCGCCGAAGACGGTCATCGCCGCGTCGTATTCGTCGCCGCGCGGCGTCGCCAGCCGGGCATGGACCGACCAGTATTCGCGCGGCCTGAAGGCCTCGATCTCCATCTCGCGGTCGACGATGATGCGCAGGGCGACCGATTGCACCCGGCCCGCCGACTTGGCGCCCGGCAGCTTGCGCCACAGGACTGGCGACAGGTTGAAGCCGACCAGGTAGTCCAGCGCCCGGCGCGCCAGATAGGCATCGACCAGCGGCTGGTCGATCTGGCGCGGCCGCGCCATGGCCTCGGTCACGGCGGATTTGGTGATGGCGTTGAAGGTGACGCGGCTGACCTCGGCGCCCTTCCTCAGGGCCGGCGCCAGCGTTTCCAGCAGGTGCCAGGAAATCGCCTCGCCCTCGCGGTCGGGGTCGGTGGCCAGGATCAGGTTCGGGTCCGAGGCCAGCGCGTCCCGGATCGCCTTGACGTGCTTTTTCGATTCCGCGGCGACTTCCCATTTCATGGCGAAATCCGCCTCGGGATCGACGCTGCCATCCTTGGGTGGCAGGTCGCGCACATGCCCGAACGAGGCCAGAACCGTATAGTCGTCGCCCAGGTATTTGTTGATCGTTTTGGCCTTGGCCGGAGATTCAACGACGACGACGGGCATGAAGATTCCTTCGCTTGATTCGGCGCCGGAACATGGGCATCGCCCGGCGAACTGTCAACGCCGGGCTTCTTCCGTGTCCAAATATCCTGGGGGGAACGCCTCATGCGCCCCATCGGGGGGCGCCTGAGGCGTGGGGGGGAAAGCCCCCCCCCCCCCCCCCGGCCCGCCCCGCGAAAAACACCCCCCGCAGCCAGGGCGGGGTGCTTCGTTTTCTCCTCTCCCCCCCCCCCCCGCCGCGGCGTTCGCCCCCGCCGCCGCGGCCCCCAAAACCCCCCGGCCGCGGGGGGGCCGGGCCGGCCCGGCCCCCCCGGCCCCCCCGCCTCCCCCCTTCCCCCCCCCCGCGGGGGAAGGCGGAGAAGAGG
>NZ_JRKO01000009.1 GCF_000763885.1 Paracoccus versutus
CCCTCGGTGCGCTTGACCGGCCCCTCGACCACCTGCTCCAGCAGGTTGCCCAGCTCGATGGTGGAATGCTGCCCGGTGGTCGAGACCAGCGAGCCGACCATCAGGATCGACGAGGACGAGCGCGTGACCGAGACGCCGTCGTTCTGCACCGGCGTCGGCAGCCGGCTTTCGACCGAGCGGACCTTGGACTGCACCTCGTTCAGCGCATCGACCGGGTCCACGCTGTCGTCGAAGACCATCTCGATCACGCTGCGCCCGGTCGAGGCCGAGGAGATGGTATAGAGCAGCCCGTCGAGCCCGGTCAGCGCGTCCTCGATCGGCGTCGTGACCGAGTTCTGCACCGCCCGCGCCGTCGCCCCGGAATAGTTGGCGGTGATGCGGATCGTGGTCGGCGCGATGTCGGGATATTGCGAGACCGGCAGGTTGATCAGCGACCAGGTGCCGATCAGCATGGTCACGATGGCCAGCACCCAGGCAAAGACCGGGCGGTGAATGAAGAAACGTGCCATGTCCTAGCCTTCCCCGCGCTCGTCCATCTCGCGCACGACGCCCTGGGCGTCGATGGTGACGGGGACGGTGGCGATCTCGGCGCCGGCGCGCAGGTTTTCCAGCCCGTCCACGATCAGCTGCTCGCCCGGATTGATGCCCTGGGTGACGATCCAGCTGTTGCGATAGCTGCCCTGCTCGCTCAGCGTGACCTGCTGGGCCTTGCCGTCGCGGGCGACGAAGGCGGTCAGCGTGCCGTCCGAGGCGCGGCTGGTCGCGCGCTGCGGGACCAGCACCGCGCGGGTGGTGCCCAGCGTCAGCTTCACCCGCAGGAACTGGCCGGGCAGGATCATCCGGTCGGGATTGTCGAATTGCAGCCGGATCGGCACCGTGCCGGTGGTGGGCGAAACCGCGATGCCGGGGCTGACGATCCGCCCCTCGCCCTGGTATTCCTCGCCGGTCTCCAGGATCAGCTGGGTCGTCACCCCGCTGTTGACGACCAGCTGGCCGGCGCTGATGCGCGCCCGGTTGCGCAGCATGCGGGCGCTGGATTCCGAGACGTCGACATAGATCGGGTCGAGCTGGGTGATGGTGGTCAGCGATTCGGACTGGCTCGCCGTCACCAGGTCGCCGACCGAGACCGCCGCCACATCCGCCACGCCGTCCAGCGGGCTCTTGATCTCGGTGCGCTGCAGGGCCAGCCGCGCCGCATCCCGCGCGGCCTCGGCCGATTTCAGGTCTGCCTCGGCCTGTTTCAGCGACACCTCGGCATTGGCGCGGTCCACGGCCGAAACGCCCGAACCCTCCAGCCGGCGATAGCGGGTGACGGTGTTCTGCGCCTGGGTCAGGCTGGCCTCGGCCCCCGCCACGGCGGCCTCGGCGGCGGCCAGCGCCGCGGCCAGCGTCTCGGGGTCCAGGCGGAACAGCACGTCGCCGGCCTTCACCGGCCTTCCGGGATCATAAGAGATTTCAAGCACTTCCCCGCCAACCTGCGGCCGGATGCCGGTCTGCTGATAGGCGATGGCGCGGCCGGGCAGGGTGACGGTATAGGGCACATCCTCCTCGGCGGTGGCCACCACGCCGACCTCGGTCGGGCCCTGCGCCCCGCCCCCACCCGGACCCTGCTGCGCGAAAGCTTGCCCCGCCAGCATGATCGCCAGCGCCGCCCATCTCATCATCCCCTGCCCAGAGGCCATCTGCCGTTCCTTGCGGTTTTGGTGGTTGGCGCATTGTTTAGACGCCGAACCCCAATGGCAAGTAAACGGCCAGCTCAACGCCGTTCACGGATTCGCCAGCAGGGCGGATTTCTCCGTTCTCCAAATACCCATGCGACCGGGCAGCCGGGCACGGCGCCTCAGAAATCGACGCAGATGCCCTTCTTTTCGTAATCGCCATAGCGCACCGGCTCGGGCCCGTCGCGCCCGCCCAGCTCGACCGGCAGGTCCAGCGGCTTCGCCTTGCGGCGGCGCTCCTCGGCCTCGGCCAGCGCGCGCTGCGCGGCGGGCGGCAGATCCTTGCGGTCGGTCATGGCGGTTTCCCCTGCTTCACGCTAGACGGGATCAATCTAGGCAAGGGGCAGGCTTTGGACAAGTCACAGGGCAAGACGGTCAGGGACGGGGCACGCAAGGGCGCGCTGCGCCTGCTGGCCGCGGTGGACGAGGGCGCGACGCTGGACGAGGCGGCGGCGCTGACCGAGCGCCTGTCGCCGCCCGACCGCGCCCGCGCCCGCCGCCTCGCGCTCGAGGTGCTGCGCCGCGCCGACCGCGCCGACCTGCTGCTGGCGCCGCTGCTGGCCCGCCGCCCGCGCCCCGAGATCATGCGCATCCTGCGGCTGGCCACCGTCGAGATGCTGGCCCTGGACGAGGCGCCGCATGGCGCTGTCAATGCCGCCGTGGCGCTGGCACGGTCCTCGGGGCCAAAGGGGCAGGCGGCGGCCGGCATGGTGAACGCGGTGCTGCGCAAGATCGCCGGCGCCGCCCCGGCCTGGGCCGCGCTCTCGCCGCAGAAGATGCCGCCCTGGCTGCGCGCGCCCGTCGTCGCCGCCTGGGGCGAGGATACCGCCCGCGCCATCGAGGCCGCGCATGAGGCCGGCGCGGCCCTGGACCTGACCCCCAAGGGCGCGGATTGCCCCGGCGAGGCGCTGCCCACCGGCTCGCACCGGCTGCCTGCCGCCGCGCAGATCTCGGCCCTGCCCGGCTATGCCGAGGGCGACTGGTGGGTGCAGGACGCGGCCGCCGCGCTGGCGGTGCGGGTGCTTGATCCGCAGCCCGGCGAGGCGATCGCCGATCTTTGCGCCGCGCCGGGCGGCAAGACGCTGCAGCTCGCCGCCGCCGGGGCCGAGGTGACGGCGGTGGACATTTCCGAGCCGCGCCTGGCCCGCGTGGCCGAGAACCTGGCGCGCTGCCGGCTTTCCGCCCGGCTGGTCGCGGCGGATGCGCTGGACTGGCGGCCGGACGCGGCCCTGGACGCGGTGCTGCTGGATGCGCCCTGCTCGGCCACCGGCACCATCCGCCGCCATCCCGAACTGCCGCGCATCCGTGACGGCGAGGGGCTGGCCGAACTGACCGGCTTGCAGGCGCGGCTGATCGACCACGCGCTGTCCTTGCTCAAGCCCGGCGGACGGCTGGTCTATGCCACCTGCTCGCTCCTGCCCGCCGAGGGCGAGGCGCAGCTGGCCGCCGCCCTGGCCCGCCATCCCGGCCTGGCGGTCGAGCCGCCCCGCGCCCCCGGCATCGAGCCGGGCTGGATCACGCCCCAGGGCGGCTTGCGGCTGCGCCCGGACCTGTGGCCGGAACGCGGCGGCATGGACGGGTTCTTCATCGCGCGCTTGCGGAAATCCGCCGAGCGGACCTAAGGTTGCGCCGTCCTAGTGAATGCGTTGCCCATGACCGATAGCACCGTCGCGCCCAGGGGATTCCTGCGCCGTCCCGAACCCAAGGCCATCGGCCATCCCGGCCGCGGCGAACAGATCGCCGCGGGCACCCTGCACCTGGGCGGCATCACCCTGTCGGGCGATTTCTTCGCCGCCGACCTGCCCGCCAGCGTCGCGGCCGAGCTGGCCGGCTTCGGCTGGCTCGACGACCTTGCCGCCGTGGGCACGCCCCGCGCCCGTGCCATCGCCCAGGACCATGTGCTGCGCTGGCTGCGCCCGCATCGCCAGCCGCAGCCCGAGGCGCCGGAATGGGCGCCGCAGGTCGCCGGGCGGCGGGTGCTGCGCTGGATCTTCCATGCCGGGATGATCCTGCCGGGGCTGGACCGCGACGGGGCCGAGCCCTATTTCCGCGCCCTCGACCAGCACCTGCTCCACCTGCGGGACAAATGGTTCGACAGCACCGACGGGCTGTGCCGGATCGAGGCGCTGGCAGGGCTCGCCATCGGCGCCATGTCGCTGCGCGACCGCCAGGCCCTGGCGCAGCCGGCGCTGATCGCCCTGGCCGAAGAGGCGGACGCCATGGGCGTCGCCACCCTGTCCGAGGCGCGCGCGCCCGAATCGCTGCTGGAGGCGATGGCGCTTCTGGTCTGGGCGCAGGAGGTCGCCGAAGAGGTGGGGCTGGAATGCCCGCCCGAGCTGCGCGCCATCATCGCCGAGATCGCGCCGATCCTGCGGGCGCTGCGCCATGCCGACGGCGCGCTGCCCAGCTTTCACGGTGGCGGGCGCGGCGCGGCCGGACGGCTCGACCGCTGCCTGCGCGCGGCCGAAGGCCCGGCACTGCCTGTCAGCGGGCTCGCCATGGGCTTTGCCCGCATGGCGCGGGCCCGCACCACGCTGATCCTGGATGCCGCGCCGCCGCCCGGCGGTCCGGCGGCGATCCGCGCCCATGCCTCGACCCTGGCCTTCGAGTTGACCGTGGCGCGCCAGCCGCTGATCGTGAATTGCGGCCCCGGCGACGGCTTCGGCCCGCTGTGGGCCAGGGCCAGCCGCGCCACGCCCTGCCATTCGGCGCTGTGCCTGGCCGGCCTGTCCTCGTCGCGGCTGAACCCGAACCGGCAAGAGGGCGAGCCCGACATCCTGACCGAGCGCCCCGACCTGGTCTGGGCCGGCGATTGCGACGCGCTGGGCAACCTGACCGCCCCGGATTGCGGCCCGGCGCATTCGCCGGAACCCGCGCATCTGCTGGCCGGCCATGACGGCTGGCTGGCCAGCCACGGGCTGACGCATCTGCGCGAGCTTTGGCTCGATCCCGACGGCATGGGCCTGCGCGGCGAGGATTCGCTGGCGGCGCTGGACGCCAGCGCCCAGGCCCGGCTGGACCAGGTCCGCCCCGAGGAAGGTCTGGCCTTCGACATCCGCTTCCACCTGCATCCCGAGGTCCAGGCCCGCCAGCAGGGGCAGGAAATCCACCTGACCCTGCCGGGCGGCGAGGAATGGCTGTTCAGCCATGACGGCGTGGGCCAGCTGCGGCTGGAGGCGTCCTGCCTGCTCGACCGCGCCATGGCCGAGCCGCGCCCCTCGCGGCAGATGGTGATTTCCGCGCATCTGCTGGGCCGGGCGATCCAGATCGGCTGGACCTTGGCGCGTTCCGGGGGTAGGTGACGGGCCAAATCCGCCATCCACCGCACGGGGCCTCCGACCGATGACCGACCGCATTCCGCTGAAGCGCGCGCTGATTTCCGTTTCCGACAAGACCGGGCTGATCGACTTTGCGCGGGCGCTTTCGGCGCGGGGCGTCGAGATCCTGTCCACCGGCGGCACCGCCAAGGCGCTGCGCGAGGCGGGGCTGAGCGTGGTGGACGTGGCCGAAGTGACCGGCTTTCCCGAGATGATGGACGGCCGCGTCAAGACGCTGCACCCGGTGGTCCACGGCGGCCTGCTGGCGCTGCGCGACAACGAGGAACACATGGCCGCCGCCCGGTCGCACCGGATCGGCATGATCGACCTGCTGGTCGTCAACCTCTATCCGTTCGAGGCGACGGTGGCCAAGGGCGCCGCCCATGACGATTGCATCGAAAACATCGACATCGGCGGCCCGGCGATGATCCGCGCCGCCGCCAAGAACCACGCCTTCGTGACGGTGGTGGTCGATGTCGAGGACTATGCCGCCGTGCTGGCCGAGCTTGACGCCAACGACGACCGCACCAGCCTGGCCTTTCGCCAGCGGCAGGCGCAGATCGCCTATGCCCGGACGGCCGCCTATGACGCCGCGGTCTCGACCTGGATGGCCGGGGCCATCGGCGAGGAAACCCCGCGCCGGCGCAGCTTTTCGGGCCAGCTGGCGCAAACCCTGCGCTATGGCGAGAACCCGCACCAGTCCGCCGCCTTCTACAAGGACGGCTCGGACCGTCCGGGCGTCGCCACCGCGCGGCAATGGCAGGGCAAGGAACTCAGCTACAACAACATCAACGACACCGACGCGGCCTTCGAGCTGGTGGCCGAGTTCGACCCGGCCCAGGGCCCGGCGGTGGCGATCATCAAGCACGCCAACCCCTGCGGCGTGGCCCGCGGCGACAGCGCCGTCGATGCCTACCGGCGCGCCTTCGACTGCGACCGCACCTCGGCCTTCGGCGGCATCATCGCGCTGAACACCACGCTCGACGGCGAAACCGCGCAGGCGATCACCGAGATCTTTACCGAGGTGGTCATCGCCCCCGACGCCACCGACGAGGCGAAAGAGATCTTCGCCGCCAAGAAGAACCTGCGGCTCTTGACCACCGGCGGGCTGCCCGACCCGGCGGCGCCTGGGCTGGCCTTCCGCCAGGTCGCCGGCG
Organism: Paracoccus versutus; assembly: GCF_000763885.1. Taxonomy (GTDB): domain Bacteria; phylum Pseudomonadota; class Alphaproteobacteria; order Rhodobacterales; family Rhodobacteraceae; genus Paracoccus; species Paracoccus versutus. The sequence goes on from NZ_JRKO01000009.1 coordinate 6,193, forward strand.
GCTTCCTGGTGCAGGGCCGCGACAACGGCCGCATCCTGCGCGCCGACCTGAAGGTGGTGACGAAACGCCAGCCGACCGACCAGGAACTGGCCGACCTGCTGTTCGCCTGGACCGTGGCCAAGCATGTGAAATCGAACGCCATCGTCTATGCCCGCGACCTGGCCACCGTCGGCATCGGCGCCGGCCAGATGAGCCGCGTCGATTCGACCCGCATCGGCAAGCGCAAGTCCGAGGACATGGCCGAGGCGCTGGGCCTGGCGCAGGCGCTGACCATCGGCTCCTCGGTCGCCTCGGACGCCTTCTTCCCCTTCGCCGACGGGGTCGAGGCACTGGCGGCGGCGGGCGCGCGGGCGGTGATCCAGCCCGGCGGCTCGATGCGCGACGCCGAGGTGATCGAGGCCGCCGACCGGCTGGGCCTGGCCATGGTCTTTACCGGCCAGCGGCATTTCCGTCACTGATGGCCGAGACCGCGACCCCCAAGCCGCGGAAAAGCCCGGCGGCCCGCAAGCGGCGCGGCAAGAAGCAGCCGCCGCCGCGCGTCGGGCGCAACGTGGCGCTGGTGGCGGGGCTGGTCTTTGTGCTGGACCAGGCGCTGAAATACCTGGTCGTGCATGTGCTGCGGCTGGACCAGCTGCGCGAGATCGACGTGATCGACCCCTGGCTGAACCTGCGCATGGCCTGGAACCAGGGCATGAACTTCGGCCTGTTCGCCAGCGATGTCGAGGTGATGCGCTGGGTGCTGATCGCCATCGCGCTGGCCGTCTGCCTGTGGGTCGGGATCTGGGTCGGGCGGGCCAAGCCGTCGCGCTTTGCGCAAGCCTCGGCCGGGCTGCTGATCGGCGGGGCGCTGGGCAATGTCGTGGACCGGCTGACCTATGGCGCGGTCGCGGATTTCCTGAACATGTCGCTGCCGGGCTGGCGCAACCCCTACAGCTTCAACGTGGCCGACATCGCCATCTTCCTGGGCGCGATGGGGCTGGTGCTGCTGCCGCCCGAGCGAAAGCCCGAGCCGAAGAAGCGCCGCGCCCCGGCCAAGCCGCGGGCGCCCAAGCCCCGCCCCGCGAACGGCGAACGGCCCTTGGCCGGCGACGAGGCGCAGGCGGAACTGGCGCTGGACGACAAGACCCGTGACGAGGCCGGGAATACACGCTAAGAACGGGCCGGACGAACAAGAGGGACGCAAGATGCGGGCGATCGCGCTGACCATGACCACGCTGCTGCTGGCCGCTTGCAGCAGCGATCCGCGTCTGATGAACACCAACGCCGGCCGCACCAGCCCGGACGAATTCTCGATCCTGCCGACCAAGCCCTTGCAGATGCCGGCCGACCTGAACGTGCTGCCGCCGCCGACGCCGGGGGGCGGCAACATCACCGATCCGACGCCCCATGCCGATGCCGTGGCGGCGCTGGGCGGCAATCCGGGCCAGCTTGCCGCGCAGGGCGTCGGCGTCGCGGATGCCGCGCTGATCGCCCATGCCTCGCGCCTGGGCCGCGACCCGGCGATCCGCCAGACCACCGCGCAAGAGGATCTGGCCTGGCGCAGCCGCCATTCCCGCCGCGCGCTCGAGGTCCTGGCGCGGACCAATGTCTATTACCGCGCCTATGAATCGATGACGCTGGACAGCTGGTCGGAACTGGAACGCTGGCGCCCGACCGGCGTGCAGCTGCCCGCCGCGCCGCCCCGCGGCATGAGCAACGGCGACGTCGCCGCCCGACCCAGCGTGGTGGACCGCGTGCCGATCCTGCGCGAGGACTGATCGCGCCCCGATCACGCCGAGATGAGGGGCGGCAGGCTTGCGCGCGACCCCGCGCAAGGGCAGGTTCGTGGCGCGACCCCGAACCGGAGCCTGCCATGACCATCCTGACCCGACTTGCGCCCCTTGCGCTGCTGCTGGCCGCATCCCCCGCGCTGGCCGAAATGCCCAAGGGAATCAGCCATTTCACCCTGGAAAACGGCCTGGAAGCCGTGGTGATCGAGGATCACCGCGCCCCGGTCGTGGTGCAGATGCTGTGGTATCGCATCGGCTCGGCCGACGAGCAGCCCGGCAAGTCCGGCATCGCGCATTACCTGGAACACCTGATGTTCAAGGGCACCGACAAGCTGGGACCGGGGGATCTCAGCAAGACCGTGACCGCCAATGGCGGCATGGACAACGCCTTCACCAGCTACGACTTCACCACCTATTTCCAGCGCATCGCCAGCGACCGCCTGCCGCTGATCATGGAGATGGAGGCCGATCGCATGGCCAATCTCAAGATCGGCGAGGACGACTGGCAGGCCGAGCGCCAGGTGGTGCTGGAGGAACGCTCGCAGCGCACCGACAGCGACCCCGGCGCGCAATTCTCGGAAGAGCGCAGCGCGGTGCAGTTCTACAACCACCCCTATGGCCGCCCGGTGATCGGCTGGCGGCAGGAGATGGAGGGGCTGACGCGCGAGGATGCCATCGCCTGGTATGATGCGCATTACGCCCCGAACGCCGCGGTGCTGGTCATCGCCGGCGACGTGACCCCCGAAGAGGTGCGCGAACTGGCCGAGAAATATTACGGCCTCGTCCCGCCCAAGCCCGACGCCGCCCGCCAGCCGCGCCCGCAAGAGCCGATCCAGCGCTCGCCCCGGCGGATGGAGCGGGTGGACCCCCGCGTCGCCCAGCCGGTGATGATCCGCACCGTGATCGCGCCCGAACGCAACCGGGGCGAGCAGCAGCAGGCCGCCGCGCTGACCGTGCTGGCCAACCTGCTGGCGGGTTCCAGCCAGACCTCGGTCCTGGCCCGCGACCTGGTGCTGACCGGCAAGGCGCTTTACGTGAATGCCTCCTACGACGGGTTCGCGGTCGATCCGACCACCTTCGGCATCTCGATGGTGCCGGCGCCGGGGGTGGAGAATGCCGAGGCCGAGGCGGCGCTGGACGCGGCGCTGGCGAAATTCCTGGCCGAGGGCCCCGACCCGGCGCAGCTGGAACGGGTCAAGACCCGGATCCGCGCCGCCCGCATCTATTCCCAGGATTCGGCGCATGGCCGGGCCTATGACTATGGCCAGGGCCTGGCCACCGGCCTGACCATCGAGGACGTGAACGAATGGCCCGACATCCTGGCCGCCGTCACCACCGAGGACATCCGCGCCGCCGCCAGGCTGGTGCTGGAAAGCAAGGCCAGCGTCACCGGCTGGCTGCTGCCGCCGCCCGAGGAGCCGCAACCCGTCGCTGCCGAAGCCGCCAATCCGGGAGAAGCCGAATGATCCGCGCCCTTGCCACCCTTGTCTTCGTCGCCCTGGCCAGCCTGCCTGCGCGCGCCATCGAGATCCAGGAGATCACCTCGCCCGGCGGCATCAAGGCCTGGCTGGTCGAGGATCACTCGATCCCCTTCACCGCGCTGTCGTTGATGTTTCGGGGCGGCGCCAGCCTGGACGCGCCGGGCAAGCGCGGCCAGATGAGCCTGATGACCGCCCTGCTGGAGGAGGGCGCGGGCGAGATGGACTCGGTGCAATATGCCGAGGCGGTCGAGGGGCTGGGCGCGCAGAACCGCTTCGATGTCGGCGACGATGCGCTGACCGTCAACGCCCGCATGCTGACCGAGAACCGCGACCAGGCGGCCGAATTGCTGCGCCAGGCGCTGGCCGAGCCGCGCTTCGACCCCGATGCGGTCGAGCGGGTGCGGGCGCAGTTGCAGGCGGTCATCCGATCCGAGGCGACCAGCCCGAACGCCATCGCCAGCAAGGAACTGGCGCGGCTGGCCTGGGGCGAGCATCCCTATGCCACCTCGATCAACGGCACGCGCGAATCCGTGGCCGCGCTGACCCGCGACGACCTGGTCGCGGCCAAGGACCGCATCCTGGCCCGCGACCGCGTGGTGGTGGCCGCGGCCGGCGACATCACCGCCGAGGAACTGGGCCAGCTGATCGACGCCGTGCTGGGCGGGCTGCCCGAACAGGGCTCGGCCCCGCTGCCGGACAGGGCCCGGCTGCAACTGACCGGCGGGGTGACGGTGATCGACTGGGACAGCCCGCAGACCGTGGTCAGCTTTGCCCAGCCCGGCCTGCCCATGTCCGACCGGGATTACTTCGCCGCCTTCGTCGCCGATCACATCCTGGGCGGCGGCGGCTTTTCCTCGCGCCTGATGGACGAGATCCGCGAAAAGCGCGGGCTGACCTATGGCGTCAGCACCGGCCTTGCCAACGGCGTCTATGGCGAGACCTGGCAGGGCGGCATGGCCAGCGCGAACGACAAGGTGGCCGAGGCGGTCGGCCTGATCCGCCAGGAATGGGACCGTTTCGCCAAGGGCGGCGTCACGGAAAAGGAACTGGCCGATGCCAAGACCTACCTGACCGGCGAATATGCGCTGCGCTTCGACGGCAACGGCAAGATCGCCGGCATCCTGGCCGGGATGCAGCTGATCGGCCTGCCGGCGGATTACGTCAACACCCGCAACGGCAAGATCGAGGCGGTGACGGCCGCGGACGTGCAGCGCGTGGCGCAGCGCCTGCTGCATTCCGACCAGATCCGCTTCGTGCTGGTCGGCCGGCCGAAAGGCATCGACGCGACCAACTGACGAATCCTTTCCCGCCGCGCCGGGAAATGCTAGATCTGGGGGCATGAACACCCATGCCCCCAAGATGCGTCCCGTCATCCGGCAATTGGACGAGGCCGCGGCCAACCGCATCGCCGCCGGCGAGGTGGTCGAACGCCCGGCCTCGGCCGTCAAGGAACTGGTCGAGAACGCGCTCGATGCCGGCGCGACTCGGGTGGACGTGGCCATCGCCAAGGGCGGCAAGGCGCTGATCCGCGTCAGCGACGACGGCTGCGGCATGACGGCCGAGGATCTGCCGCTGGCGCTGGCCCGGCACGCGACCAGCAAGATCGACGGCAGCGACCTTCTGGACATCCGCAGCTTCGGCTTTCGCGGCGAGGCGCTGCCCAGCCTCGGCGCCGTGGGCCGGCTGTCGATCACCAGCCGCGCCGCCGGCCATGACGGCGCGCAGATCGCCGTCACCGGCGGGCGCATCGGCCCGGTCAAGCCGGCGGCGGGCAATCGCGGCACGGTGGTCGAGCTGCGCGACCTGTTCTTTGCCACGCCGGCGCGGCTGAAATTCCTGCGCACGGACCGGGCCGAGACCCAGGCCGTGGCCGAGGCGATCCGCCGCCTGGCCATGGCCGAGCCCTATGTCGGCTTCACGCTGACCGACGAGGACGAGGGCCGGGTGCTGTTTCGCGCCGATGCCGAGCAGGGCGAGCTGTTCGGCGCCTTGCAGACCCGGCTGGCCCGCGTCATGGGCCGCGACTTCATCGACAATGCCCTTGCCATCGACGCGACGCGGGACGGCATCACCCTGACCGGCTTTGCCGCCCTGCCGACCTATTCGCGCGGCGCGGCGGTGGCGCAGCATCTTTACGTCAACGGCCGCCCGGTGCGCGACAAGCTGCTGACCGGGGCGCTGCGGGCGGGCTATATGGACGTGCTGGCCTCGGGCCGGTATCCGGCGGCGGTGCTGTTTCTGACCTGCGATCCGCACCAGGTCGACGTGAACGTGCATCCCGCCAAGGCCGAGGTCCGCTTCCGCGAACCGGGCATCGCCCGCGGGCTGGTGGTCAGCGCGCTGCGCCATGCGCTGGCGGGGGCGGGGCATCGCGCCTCGTCCACCGTGGCCGCAGCGGCGCTGGGGGTGGCGCGGCCCGAGCCGGAACAGCCGCGCCGCTATCAGGCCAGCTACGCGCCCGCCCGCCCCTCGGGCCCGGCCATCGCCGCCAGCCTGGCCTTTCAGGCGCCGGGCTTTGCCGAGGCGCCGACCGCGCGGGTCGAGCCCGAACCCGAAGCCCAGCCCGAGCCTGCGGCCGAGGCGCCGCTGGGCGCCGCCCGCGCGCAGCTGCACGAGAACTGGATCGTCGCCCAGACCGCCGACGGCATCGTCATCGTCGACCAGCATGCCGCGCATGAACGCCTGGTCTATGAGCGGCTGAAGGCGCAGCTTGATGCCAGCGGCATCGCCAGCCAGGCCCTGCTGATCCCCGAGATCGTCGAGCTGTCCGAAGCCGACGCCCAAAGCATCCTTGCCATCGCCGATGAGCTGGCCGCGCTGGGACTGGTGATCGAGCCCTTCGGCGGCGGCGCCATCGCGGCGCGCGAGGTGCCGGCGCTGATCCAGCGCCTGGACGCCCGGCGGCTGATCCGCGACATCCTGGACGACCTGGCCGACCAGGGCACGTCCGAGCGGCTGCGGGCGCGGGTCGATGCGGTGCTGTCCTCGATGGCCTGCCACGGCTCGGTCCGCTCGGGCCGGCGCATGTCGGCGGACGAGATGAACGCGCTTTTGCGCGAGATGGAGCGGGTGCCGAAATCCGGCCAGTGCAACCACGGCCGCCCGACCTGGATCGAGCTGAAGCTGTCGGACATCGAGCGGCTTTTCGGCCGCTGAGCGATCCCGCCTGGCCGCGACCCGATGACGCAGGCGCGGCCGATGCCCGGCACCTTGGCCCGCCCCCCTGCCCCCGCTTGCAGCCGGGCCGGGCTTTTGCCCGCGCCTGCCGTCCCGCGCGGACCGCTCGGGGGCCATGGCCGGCGCGCGGTCCATCATCGCGCCCGCTTCGATCCCGATTGACCCCGGCGCCGGTCGGGGCGACAAATGGACAGATCCCGGAGGTGCCGCCATGCTGGAAATCAGTCCCGAAAAGATCGCCCATGTCATCATCCGCGCCCGCGAATACGAAAGCGGCGTGAACCCCTGGGCGCATAGCGGGCATCGCAAGGGCCATGGCACCCAGACCGAACTGGCCGAGTTCATCGCCAGCCTGAACGAGGACGAGCAGGCCAGCCTGGTCGCGGTGATGTGGATCGGCCGCGACACCTTCGGCCCCGAGGATCTGGACGAGGCGATCGAGACCGCCAAGGCCGAGCGCAGCACCCCCACCCAGGATTACCTGATGGGCGAGCCGCAGCTGGCCGATTACCTGGAAGCGGGGATGGAGGCGCTTGGCATCTCGCCCGAGGATGCCGAGGACGCGTTGCAGCGCCCGGTCTAGGGTCCAGATCGTCGACAATCCTGTTCGGAAGCCGAGAGCCTGCGGAGGCAAGTGCAGGTTCCCGGTTCTCAGCCGATTGTGGCTGCCGTCTTGGTGGCGATCCCAGGCTTTTGGTCCAGCGTCGTGATCGGGACCGGCAATCGGCACCTTGCCCTACAGTGCGGCGACCGGGCCTTCTCCAGCGAAGGCGCACCCGGCCCTCAGCCGCGCGCCAGCCGGATCAGTTCGCCCCCATCGGTCAGGATCAGCAGCGCCCCGTCCGGCGCCAGCTCGATGTCGCGCACGCGGCCGATGCCCTCCAGCAGGCGCTGCTCTCCGCTCACGCGGTCGCCCTCGATGCGCAGCCGCACCACCGCCCCGGCCTGCAGGCCGCCGATCAGCGCATCGCCTTCCAGTTCCGGGAACATGGCGCCGCGATAGAACACCATCCCGCTGGGCGCGATCACCGGATCCCAGTAATAGACCGGCTGCTCCATCCCCTCGCGCTGGGTGATGCCCTGGCCGATGGGGCCGCCGCTGTAGTCCTGGCCATAGGTGATGACCGGCCAGCCATAGTTGCGCCCGGCCTGCGGCAGGTTGAGTTCGTCGCCGCCCTGCGGGCCATGCTCGACCGTCCAGAGCCGGCCCTGTGCGTCCAGCGCCGCCGCCTGGATGTTGCGATGGCCCCAGGACCAGATCTCGGGCCGGGCCTGCCCCTCGGTGAAGGGATTGCCGGGCGCGGCGGCGCCGGTGGCGGGGTCGATGCGCAGCACCTTGCCCAGATGCGTGCCGAGGTCCTGCGCCAGTTGCCGCGGCTCGGGGCGCGAGCGCTCGCCGGTGGTGACGAACAGCTGCCCCTGCCGGTCGAAGACCAGGCGCGAGCCGAAATGCAGGGTCGAGGCCCAGGCCGGCTCCTGCCGGAAGATCACCCGCATCTCTTCCAGCGCGGTGCCGTCGGCCGACAGCCGCCCGGTGCCGACCACGGTGGCGTTGCGGCCATTGCCGCGCGGCTCGGAAAAGCTGAACCAGACCTGCCGCGTGCTGCCGAAATCCGGCGCCACCGCCACGTCCAGAAGCCCGCCTTGGCCGCGGGCATCGACCTCGGGCATGCCCTGGATGGGCTGGGACAGCTGGCCGTCGCGGTAAAGCCGCAGCGTGCCGGTGCGTTCGGTGATCAGCAAGCCGCCACCGGGCAAAAGCGCCATGCCCCAGGGATCGCTGAGCCCCCGGATCAGCGGAATCCGGCTGATCGGGATCTGCTCGCGGATCTCGGGGGCGCGGGTCTGGCCGGGAAAGGCCGGGCTCTGCCCGCTGGCGTTCGGGGGACGGTCGTTCAACTCGGCCAGCGCCGGCGGGGCGGCAAGGCACAGGACAAGGCTGGCGGCAATGGCGGCGGGTCGCGTCATCATGGTCGCATCCGTCTGACTGGGGTTCGCGGCCCAACGTCCCGGCCGCCGCTTGCGTTCCCGGCCGGCGTCAAGACGCGGCCAGATGGTCCCGAAACAGCGCCCCCGCCCTGCCCCAGGCCCCCTCGTCGATGCGGTCCAGGCGCTTCAGCACCGGCAGCAGCTGCGCGGCATAATCCAGCGCGCTTTCGCGCGGCAAGAGCGAGGGCAGGTTGTCGATCGCCATCACGTCCAACGGCGGGCGCTCGGCCAGGCGGATCGCCGGCCGGTCCCAGTCGGTCGCGCGGTCATAGACCTTGACCGGGTTGAAATCGCTGGAGGGATCGCAGGCAACATCGCCGATCACCGTCAGCGCCCGGCCGGGCCCGACCGCCTCGGACGGCACCAGAACCGGGGTCTGCGGCCCGGCCAGGATGCAGTTGACGAACAGCTCATGCGCCAGGATCTCGGGGAAGGGGCCGCCGCCGGCCGTCTCGGCCATGTCCCATTTCGTGACCCGCACCCCCATGCGGGCCAGCAGGTCCGAGGCGCCGCTGCCCACCCGCCCCAGCGCGCCGACGACGATGGCATGCGGCCGCGGCGCGCCGGTCGCGTCCAGCTCGGCACGCAGCTCGTCCTGCATCGCCTCTTGCGAGGGCCAGGCGGCGACCGGCCCGCAGAGGCTGCCGCGCCGCTGCGCCGCCCAGGCCTTCAGCGAGACGGCGGCCCCGGCAAAACCGGCCCAATAGCCGAAGGCCGCCAGCCGCCGGCCGTTCTCGTCGGTCAGGTATTCCAGGTCATACAGCACGCCGCCGCCGTCGCGAAACCGGCGCAGCAGCGCCAGCCCGGCCGGCTGGCCCTTGTAGGCATGACCGAACATGATGTGGCGATGCGCCAGGGGCGTGCCATCCTCGGGCAGTTCCTTGAGGCCGAAGACGATGGCCTCGGCCGGGGCGCCGGGCCAGGAAGCCGCGGGCGCGATTTCGGCCCCGGCCGCGGCGTAACCGGCGATGGGCAGGATGCGATGCGGGCTTTCCTCGACCGTGACGCGGAAGCCCTGCGCAATCAACTCGCCCACGCCGGCGGGGGTGATGCCGACCCGCTGTTCATTGGCGCGGCTTTCCGCGCGGACCCAAAGATGAACCATGCGCGCCTCCTTTGCGGCCAAGGCTAGGGGAACGGCGCCTGCACGGCAAGCGAGGGCCGTCTTGCGCCGCGAAACGGTCCCTGCCCGGCCGCGTCGATGCGCGCGATGGCCTGGGCGATGGGCTCGACGATCACCGCCATGGCCAAGGCGGTGGCATGGATCATGCGCTCGCCGTCCAGCGCCAGGGCGACATGGCCGGGCCAGAACAGCAGGTCGTTGCGGCGGATCGGGCCGTCCGCCGGGGGAAAGGCCGCCTCTTGCAGGTCGCTGTCGCCGGGACAGGGCACGGCGCAGGCCGCCAGCGCGGCCTGCGCCAGGCCCGAGCAGTCGATGCCGCAGCGGCTGTTGCCGCCCCACAGATAGGGCGTGCCCAGGAAACGCCCGGCCACCGCGACGGGATCGCGCTCGGCCCGGTCCGAGATATGCTGCGCCGGCACCCAGCCGCCCTGCGCCAGCCGGGCGAAACCGTCCCGCATGGCGATGACCGACAGCCGCGCACCCAGCGACAGCCGCATCGACTCGGGGGTCTTCATGTCCGGCTCGGCATAGACATGGGTGGCCGGGGCAGTGACGCGATGGGTGACGGCCGGCATCTGCCGGCTCAGCCCCTCGGCCCGGACCCAGCCGCAATAGCCGTCCGCAGCCGCCTGCACGAAGGCCCAGCCCCCGGCCTGCTCCAGCTGCACCAGGTCGGCGCCGAAGTTCAGCTGGCGGTCGCGGGCGCCGCCGGGCGCGCGGCACAGATCGGCCAGCGGCGCGGCCAGCCGCATCGGCTGGCCGGGCGTATAGGCCGGACGCTCCAGGATGCCGCGCAGGGATTCCAGCGCCACCCGCTCGGTCGCCGGGGTCAGCCGGCGGTCGGCGGGCGCGGTCATCGCAGGATTTCCGGCAGGGCGTGCAGGATGGCGCGCATGGCCTGGCCCGCGCCGCCCTTGGGCCGGCCGGGCGCGGCACTGGGCTGCCAGCCATAGATGTCGAAATGCGCATAGGCCCGCGCCTGGCCGGCAAAGCGGCGCAGGAACAGCGCCGCGGTGATCGCCCCGGCAAACCCGCCCGAGGGCGCGTTGTCCAGATCGGCGATGGCCGGCTCGATCATCGCCTCATAGGGTTCCCAGAAGGGCAGGCGCCAGACCGGGTCGCCATGGGCCCGGCCGGCGCCCTGGATCGCGGCCGCCAGCGCGTCGTCGTCGCAGAAGAAGGGCGGCAGTTCGGGGCCAAGCGCGACGCGGGCGGCGCCGGTCAGCGTCGCCATCGACACCAGCAGCTCCGGCGCCTCCTCCGCCGCCAGGGCCAGCGCATCGGCCAGCACCAGCCGGCCCTCGGCATCGGTATTGTTGACCTCGACCGTCAGGCCCTTGCGGCTGGTCAGGATGTCGCCGGGACGGAAGGCATTGGCGGAAATGGCGTTTTCCACCGCCGGGATCAGGATGCGCAGCCGCATGTCGCGATGCAGGCCCAGCCGGGCCAGGGTCTCGGCCAGGCCCAGCACATTGGCCGCGCCCCCCATGTCCTTCTTCATCAGCGCCATCGAGGCGGCCGGCTTGATGTCCAGCCCGCCGGTGTCGAAACAGACCCCCTTGCCGACCAGCGTCAGCCGCGGCCCCTCGCCCGGAAAGCGGATGTCGATCAGCCGGGGCGCTTGTGCCCCAGCCCGGCCGACGGCGTGGATCATCGGGAAGTTGCGGGCGATGAGGTCGTCGCCGCAGACCACCTCGATCCCGGCGCCATGCCGCCCGGCCAGGTCGCGCGCGGCCTGCTCCAGCTCGCCCGGACCCATGTCCGAGGCGGGGGTGTTGATCAGGTCGCGCGCCAGGTATTCGCCCGCGGCCATGGCGATCAGCCGGTCGCGGTCCAGCCCCTCGGGGCAGACAAGCCGGGCGCCCGGCGCCTCGACCCGCTTGTAGCGGTCAAAGCGATACTGCGCGAAAAGCCAGCCCAGGGCGCCCAGGGCCAGATCGAACCCCTGCGGCCGATTCGCCAGGCGCCAGTTGCCGGCCGGCAGCGCCTCGGCCGCCCGCGCCAGCGCGAAGCGGTCCCGCGCCGGGCGATCCGTGGGCTGGGGACCGAGGCCGAACAGCGCGCCGCCAAGCCCGCCATCCGGCAAGGGAAGCAGGCAGACCTGCCCCGCCTTGGCCGCAAAGCCTTGCGCCCGGGCCCAATTCGCGGCCAGGGAGTCGATGTCGGAGGGCAGGTCGGGCCCTGCCTCGTCCGGCCGGACCAGCCAGAGCGGAAGCGAAGGGGCATCGGAATCGGCAAACTGGGGTATCATCGGCATGGTCGTGACCTTCTGTCCTTTGCGGCACCCTAGCGCCCAGGCCAAGGGCTGCAAGGGCGCGTTCGTTCAAGAGGTTTCCGGCGGATCCCACAGCTCGGTCAGCGACCGGTTGCCGATCCGTTCAAGCCTGCAGGTCGTGGCGGCCAGCGCCGGTTCGTCCTGGCGTTCCGCGCAAGCGCCGACATCGATGGCGACCCCCGCCAGAGTGACGAGCCCCACCTGCCAGGCCAGCCGCGAAAGCTGGTCGGCATTGGCAACGACGGCCCCCAGGTCGCCCCGCCGCGAAGCGGCCACCGTGCGGCCCAGCGCCAGCGCAAGCTGTTCCAGTGCCGCGCCGATGATCTGGCCGGCCGCGGGCTCGCCCAGTTCACGAACGATCTGTTCAAGCCTTTGCACGTCGATCCGAACCGTCTCGTCCATGCTCAGAACTGCAATCTTCGTCATTCCCGCTCCCATATGGGCTTCCTGTCGCGCTGAGGCGCAAGCTGCCATCAATCCATCAAGAAAAGGTTATGAGGCGCGCGCTAAACCACTCGAACTTTATCGGTCCAGCCGCTATCACTCGTGCGATCGGTAGATGAGGATAGGAATGAAAGAAGCACGTCCACTGCCGCTGTATCTGGTCCAGCGCTACCACGGCTGGCGCGCCACAGCCTTTGTCGAAAATCGCGTCTGGTTTCGCCGTCTGGCCGAGGACGGCCAGCATCCCCGCGCCATGGTCATCGCCTGTTGCGATTCGCGCGTCCACGTGACCTCGATCTTCGGGGCGGATACCGGTGAATTCTTCATTCACCGCAACATCGCCAACCTGGTCCCGCCCTATGCCCCCGACGGCGAGCAGCACGGCACCTCGGCTGCGGTCGAATATGCGGTGAACACGCTCAAGGTCGCCCATGTGGTGGTGGTGGGGCATACCAATTGCGGCGGCGTTCAGGGATGCCATGCCATGTGTTCCGGCCATGCGCCCGAGCTTGAAGAGAAATCCAGCTTCGTCGGCCGCTGGATGGACATCCTGCGTCCGGGATACGAGCGCGTGGCGACGCTGCCGCCCGAACAGCAGATCCGCGGACTCGAGCGGCAAGCCGTTCTCGTTTCGCTTGAAAACCTGATGACCTTTCCCTTCGTGAAAACCGCAGTGGAATCGGGGAACCTGTCCTTGCACGGGGTCTTGCACGACATCGCCGAGGGAACGCTGGAGCAATACGATCATCAGGCCGGGGGCTTCACGCCGGTCATCTGAACCGCCGCCCGCCGCCGCTGACTGGGCCAGTTGCAGGTGCGGACAGGGATACCGCCGGGTGCCCGAAGCGCAGTCGCCCGCAACGGGCGGCTGTTCCGTTTTCAGTTCACGATGAATTCGGCGTGCAGCGCCCCGGCGGCATGGACCGCCTTCAGTATGTCGATCATGTCGCGGGGCCTGATCCCCAATGCGTTGAGCCCCGCAACCACCTCGGACAAGGATGATTCGCCGGATATTTCAGCGAAGCCAATCCCCGGCTCCTGGGTGATTTCGGCCTGCGTTCGGGGCAGAACCACGGTTTCTCCCGGAGAGAAGGGGTTCGGCTGCGACACGACGGGGGTTTCCCGCACCCGCAGGGTGAGGTTGCCCTGGGAAACCGCCACCCGCGAGATGCGCACATCCTCGCCCATGACGATAGTGCCGGACTTGTGGTCGATGACGACGCGAGCCGCTGTCTCGGGCTCGACGGTGATATTCTCGATCTGCCCCATCAGCCGCGCCGGGTTGACCCGACCCAAAACGGTCGAGTCGATCACGATGGTTCCCGAATCCACCAGTTCGGCCAGCCCACGTCCCAGCGTGCGATTGATCGCGGCCTCGACACGGGCGGCGGTGGTGAAATCGGGGTTTCTCAGCGCCAGGCGCAGGTTCGTCATTTGCGAGAAGTCGAAGGCCACTTCCCGCTCCACCCTGGCGCCCGAAGGGAGAGTGCCCGTCGTAGGCACGCCCTGGACGACCGAGGCAGCCGCGCCGGAAGCCTCGGCCCCCCCTGCCAGGACCGAGCCTTGCGCAACGGCATATATCTCGCCGTCTGCCGCGTTCAGCGGCGTCATGACCAATGTGCCGCCAAGCAGGCTTTTCGCATCGCCTATCGCGGCCACGCTGACATCGATCTGCGAACCGGCGCGCGCGAACGGCGGCAAGGTGGCGGTAACGATCACCGCCGCCACGTTCTTGGGACGGAATGCTTCGTCGGTGACATTGACGCCCAGCCGTTCAAGCAAGCCGGCCATGATCTCTTCGGTAAAAGGCGAGTTTCGCAGGCTGTCGCCCGAACCGTTCAGGCCGACGACAAGGCCATAACCGACCAGGTCGTTGCCGCGGACGCCGTCGATATTGGCCAGATCCTTGATCCGAACCGGCGCAGCAAGGCCCGGAGCGGCAAGGCCGAACAGGATCAGCAGAAGATACAGGAACCTCATGACAGGTAATCCGTGAGGCTGAGCCGGGAAAGCCGGACCGTGATGGCATAGAGGCTTTGAATCTTCGCTTCGGTCTCTTCCAGGGCGGTGACGGCTTCGGCGGGGTCGGCGCCGATCATGTTCGTACGCGCAATGGAAAGCGTTGTCGTTTCAGCCGAGTTTCTAGCCTGCGCCTGGGTAACGGCCGCCTGCTGTCGGCCCAGATCGGCGCGGGCGGTGGTCAACCCGAGCGTTGCCTTGGCCAGCCGGCCCCCCGCTTCGGAGAAGAGATCCCGCAAGGTCGCATCGTCGATTGCCGACCCGGCTTCGGACGCATAGGCCATCACGGCCATTCCCTTGAGCGTATCGCGCAGCTCCGCGGAATTGGCCGACAGATTGCTGTCGATCCGATGTTCGGGCGAGATCGAAAACCGGGTGCTGCCGTCATCGTCCCCCTGATAGACCGTGTCGGAAAAGCCCCCGGTTCCCTGGGGTGCGTCAAACCATGCGTCGATGCGGCTTGCGATAGTTGCCGCGGTGGTGGCACCGGCAACCGCGGTATTCAGTTCCGCGAGCATCGTTTCAAAACTGCCCAGCGCTGGACTGTCGGTTCGGTTGCCCCCAAACAAATATTGCCCGGCGGTGGCGGTGTTCAGGGTTCCGAACATCGACTGGAAATCCCGCTTGATGCTGTCGGCGCGCGCCCTAAGGTTTTGCTCTTCCAGAATATTACGTTCGGTCAGCACGCTGGGCCCCAGGTCGTCTACGACGGCTTGGATCTGCCCAAGCGCGGCCTGCATGCCCGCTAGCCTGTTTTGCGCCTCGGATGTGTTTTGCTGGAACGTGGTCAGCAGCTTCAGCCGGGATTCGATATGCGAAATCCCTGACAAATCGCCTGCCAGCGCTTTGGGAATATCCGCTTTGACCCCGGTCATCATTTCTTGGGTCAGCCGGTCCAGCCTGGCTTTCAGCCCCTGCTGCCCAAGCCGGAGCTGATAGGAACGGGAAAGGTCGCCGATGGAATGAAAAGGGGTCATGTCAGCCTCAGGATAGCATCCAGCATGTCATTTGCGGTCTGAAAGACCTTGGCATTTGCGGCATAGGCACGCTCCAGCGCGAGCAGGCCTTCCATTTCCTTGTCGCTGTCGACCCCTTCAGCCAGAAGGGCCGCCTGGAGGCCGGACTGGCGCGCGCTGCTTTGCATGGCGCCAGCTTCGGTTCGGATGCGATTCGTCGCCGCAACCGAGGTCAGGTCCGCCGAAAGGCCCTGCAGACTGCGCGGCACCGCGGACAAGCTGGTCGAAGCCGGCAAACGCGAGGCCGAGAGGGCCGATCCGAGCCGGTCAAGCAGCGTGCTTTCGCCAGAACGGCCGGGGCCGGTCGCATTGATTCCGGCGCGAATCCGCCACAGTTGCCCGCCCGTCTCGGGGTTCACCGCCCAGGCAACGGCAATGCGGCCGGCGAAGCCGGTTTCATCGGCCGAACTGAAAGCGCCCTGGGAATCGGTGAACAGCCCTGGGTCGCCTGGGGCCAGAGAGGGGTCGATCGCGGGATCGGACAGCCTGTCGTATAAATCGCGGGCGAAAGCGTCGATCTGCTGCTGATAGGCCGGGGCAATCTGGTCGCGAATGGCAAAGTTCGCCTCCAGGCTGCCGCCGTTAAACATGGTGTGCTGCATATCGCCGAGCGGCTTTCCGTTCAGCGTCAGCCCGGAAAGCGCGCCGCTGGCCGTGGACATATCGGCGGTGATGCTGGAGACAGCGCTGAAACCGATCCGGGCCGGCTCGGTCCCGTCCAGCAGAATGGCGCCGCCGGAGGTGAACAAGGCGACCCGGCCATTCTCGCGCGGCACTTCCTTGATAGGCACGATATCCGATACGCTGTCTATGAGCGCCTGGCGCGCATCCAACTGCAACGAAGCGTCTTTGCCCTGTGCCGACAGGGTGACGATCTGCGCATTCAATTTCGCCACTTGCTCAAGCGCCGTATTCAGCCGCGCAACGTCATTTTCGATGGCCTTTTCCGCCTTGCTGCGCTCGGCCTGGATGGTGGCGGAGATGTCGTTGACCTTTTTTGCCAGGGCCGTGGCCGTATCCAGCACCACTGCCAGGCGCGTCTCGTTGTCGGGCCTTGCGGCCGCGCTGGCCAGGGCGGATTCGAAATCTGTCAGGGTTTGCACCAGCGAGGACGCCTCGGTCCCCGTGCCGAAGGCTTTCTCCATCGCGGCGTGATAGGTCGCCACGGTCCGGGATGAACCGACATCCGCCTGGGCCAGGCGATTATCGGCGATCAGCCCCGCCGTGACCATTCGGGTAACGCCGTTGATGCTGACGCCGCCGCCCCGCTCGGCCAGGCGCGAGGACAGGTCGAGTTCCCTGCGCGCATAGCCCGGCGTCAGCGCGTTCGCGATGTTGGAGGACACGATTTCCGTGCCCCGCGAGGCCGCGGTCAGGCCCGAAACGGCATTGGAGATGGCGGACGAAAGGCTCATTTGCAGGCTCCGGTTTCCGAGCGCGGGACGGCAGGAAGCCGTCCCGGTCAATGTCAGCGTTTGAGATTGGCGGTTTCCTGCAGCATCTCATCGACGGTCTGGATGACCTTGGCGTTCGAGGTATAGGCGCGCTGGGTCTGGATCAGGTCGGTCAACTCGGCCGCGACATCGGTTGTCGATGCCTCGCGCGCATAGCCGGCGATTGCGCCGGTCGGACCGTCACCGGCGTCCCACAGGTAGAACGCGCCGGATTCAGGCGAAATCTTGTAGGTCTGGTTGTCCATTGCGATCAGACCGTTCGGATTGGGAACATCCACCAGCGGCACCTGATACAGGGTCCGCGTGAAGCCGGTGTCATAGGTTGCGCGAAGATAGCCGCTTTCATCGATCTCGAGCGCCGTCAGGTTGCCGACGGGCGAGCCGTTCTTGGTCACATTGGCCGGCGAGAAGCTGGTGCTGAGCTGGGTGATGCCCTGGCTGTCGCCATATCGCCCCAGGTTGATGGTCATCGGCCCGTTCGCGCCGGGGACGGTAAGAAGCCCGGTCGCCGCGCTATAGGCGCCGCCGGCCACCGTGGTGACTGCCGCAAGCGTGCCGCCGCCGGGCTGGCCGTCCTGGAATTCCAGCGTGTAGACGCCGATCAGCGATTCGTCGGCGGGGGTGGCCGGATCGTTGATGATGGCCGAATCGCGGATCTCCATCGTCCAGCGGTTCGTGCGCGTCCCGGCCGCGCCCGTCACCTCGGGCGTGAAGCTGACCGTCATCCTTTCGG
This sequence comes from Paracoccus versutus, assembly GCF_000763885.1. Classification (GTDB taxonomy): domain Bacteria; phylum Pseudomonadota; class Alphaproteobacteria; order Rhodobacterales; family Rhodobacteraceae; genus Paracoccus; species Paracoccus versutus. The sequence goes on from NZ_JRKO01000009.1 coordinate 23,673, forward strand.
AATTGCCGAGGTTGCCGAAATATTCGACCTCCATGTCCCAGGCGTCGCCGGCCGCGCCGGCGACCGCGTCGTCGGCGGGCAGGTTCACGCGCAGGTTGATCCGCGTCGTCGGGTCGGCCGCGGTCTGGCTGGGATTGATCAGGATCGGTTGCAGGCCGGTGGCGGAATCGCGCGGCTGGCTGGAAATCGTGCCGTCGGCAATGGCCGGCCAGCCCATCAGCACCAGGCCCGAGCTGGTGCGAAGATACCCCTCGTCGTCGGTGCGGAAGGACCCTGTCGTCGTCATCACCAGTTCGCGCTGCGTGCCCGGTCCCGAGGCCAGGGATGCCGAGTGGATCACGGGCAGCATGCCCCGCCCCGAAATCGCGATGTCCATCGGATGCGATGTGGGAACCAGGTTGCCGCGCTGATCGACCAGCCGGCTGGTCGAGGCGCGGACGCCGCCGGCCGTATAAAGCCCCCCGCCGCGTCCCTGGTTGATCACCATGCTTTCGAAACTGGTGTCCACCCGCTTGTAGCCATAGGTGCCGGAATTCGCGATATTGTCGGAAATATTGGCCAGGCGCGTGGAATTGGCGGCAAGCCCGGACACCCCGGCACTGAGGGCAGATGAAATCGACATTCTGATATTACCCTGTGTGAGTCGTTCTGCGTGAAGTTTGCCGGCCGGGGGTTAACATGCCGCTAACGGCGCCCCGCCCAGGCCGGTCATCTCAGTAAAATCACTTCGATCCGGTTGTTGTCGGGGTCCATCGGGTTCACCGACCGATTGCGCCGGTCGGCGAAGGCGGTGACGCGCTGGATGCGCGCGCTGTCGAAGCCCGAGCCCTCCAGCAGGTTGCGCAGGGCATGGGCGCGGGCGTCCGAGAGCGCCCAGACCGGCGACTGGATCAGCATCTCGGGATAGGCGCGGACATGGCCGGTCAGCGCCACCTCGTTCCTGATGCGCCCCAGGACGCCCGCGAGAATGCCGGCCAGTTCCTTCATGGCCGGGGTGGGCTGGGCGCTGTCGCCGACGAAAAGCGGCTCGTCCATCAGGTCGGTCAGTTCGATCACCAGCCCCTCGTCCGTCATGCGGGTCACGACATGGCGCAACAGGTTGACCTTTTGCATGGATTCCGCGCCGCTGCCGGTCAGCTGGTCCTGGACATGGCGGGCCATCTCCTCGAAACCCGATTCCCGGCCTTCGCGCGCCTGCGCGGCCAGCGTGTCGCGCGAGGCGCCGGCGCCCTTGCCCGAATCGGTTTCGGCATCCTGCACCTCGCCCCCGAAGGGGCCGTCTTGGCCGCTGCGGGTCGAATGGATCAGCGTCGGGTTGAAATACTCCGCCAGCCCCTGCCGCTGCTTTTCGGTGGTGGCGTTCAAAAGCCACATGAGCAGGAAAAAGGCCATCATCGCCGTGACGAAATCGGCATAGGCGACCTTCCAGGCGCCGCCGTGATGCCCGGCTTCGCACGCGCCCTGAACCTTCTTGATGATGATCGGGGCGCCGCCACCGTTCCCGGCCATGAACCATTCCTTTCGTTGCCTGCCCGGAAGGTCTAGCGTCGCGCGGCCAAATACCAGTTAACCGCTCAAATGCCGCCTATTTCCCTTGGGCGACGCCTGCCGCGGCGCCGCGTTGCCGGGGCATATCGGCGCCCCTGCCGGCCAGCACGGCCGGTTAACCGGACCAGCCGCGGCATCTTGCGCCGGCCCCGCGCGCGGATATTCTGTGCCGATGCAGACCGAAGGCGAATATGACCTGTCCACCGGCGCCGGGCTGACCGCCTGTCCGCGCTGCGACGCGCTGCATGTCGAGCGCGAGCTGGAGCCGGGCGAGACCGCGCGCTGCCTGCGCTGCAACACGCTGCTGGCCAGCCCGCGCGCCGGCGCCTTCACCCGGATCATCGCGCTGTCCTTTGCCTCGCTGGTGCTGATGGTGGGGGCGGTGTTCTTTCCGTTCCTGGAAATCTCGCGCATGGGATTCGGCAACGAAACCTCGCTGTTCGGCGTGGCGCTGGCCTTTTCGCACGGCGCCCTGATGCCCCTGACCGTGGCGGTGCTGGGCATGATCGTCGGGCTGCCGGTGCTGCGGGCGCTGCTTCTGGTCTATACGCTGCTGCCGCTGGCGCGGAAACGCCGGCCCTTTGCCCATGCCGTGCCGGCCTTTCGCCTGTCCGAGACGCTGCGGCCCTGGTCGATGGCCGAGATCTTCGTCATCGGCACCGCCATCGCGCTGGTCAAAGTGGGGGGCTTGGCCAACATCAGCTTCGGCCCGGCCTTCTGGGCCTTTTGCGGGCTGATCCTGGTCAACGCCGCCAGTAACGCCTTTACCAGCGCCGCGACGATCTGGGACGCCATAGAGGATGCCGGCATGGCCACCGACGGGCGCGAGATCGTGCCGGAGCCGCGGGCATGAGCGCGCCCGCCCATGACGCGCCGGTGCTGACCGCGCATCGCGCCGGGCTGGTCGGCTGCCGCAGCTGCGGCCGGGCCTGGCCGGAGGCCGAGACCATCTGCCGCCGCTGCGGCAGCGCGCTGGTGCCGCCGGACCGGCGCTGCCTGAACGCGGTCTGGGCCTGGCTGGCGGCGGGGCTCATCTTCTACATCCCGGCGAACCTGTTCCCGATGCTCAAGACCTCGACCTTCGGCGGGCTGCGCGGCAACAGCGAATCCACCATCCTCGGCGGCGTGGTCGAGCTGATGCATTACGGCAACTACGGCATCGCGGCGGTGATCTTTGCCGCCTCGGTCATGGTGCCGGTGGGCAAGTTCGTCGCCATCGCCTGGCTGGCGACGGTCGCGGGGCGGCCGGCGACGGTCGAGGCCGCGCACAAGCGGCTGGTGCTTTACGAGGTGGTCGAGTTCATCGGCCGCTGGTCGATGATCGACGTCTTCGTCGTGGCGATCCTGTCGGCGCTGGTGCAGCTGGGCTTCGTCGCCTCGATCCATCCCGGCCCTGCGGCGGTCTCCTTTGCGCTGTCGGTTGCCTTCACCATGCTTTCCGCGCAAAGCTTCGACCCGAGATTGATCTGGCGCGGCCTTCCGCTGCGCAGCCGCAAGGACCATGAATGACCGACAGGCCCTCGCCCGAGCGCAGCGACGCCCCCCTGAAACCCGCCGAACCCGTCCGCAAGCCCGCCGCCCGTGCCGTGCGGGCCGGGCTGCCGCTGATCTGGCTGGTGCCGATCGCGGCGCTGATCGTGACGCTGGGCGTGGGCTGGAACATGATCGCCGGGCGCGGCACGCTGGTCTCGGTCGCCTTCAAGGACGCGACCGGGATCACGCCGGGCGAGACGGCGCTGAAATTCCGCGAGATCACCGTGGGCAAGGTCGAATCGGTGCGCTTCACCGAGGATCTGCAACAGGTTCTGGTGAACATGCGCGTGGACAAGGATCTGGCCCCCTATATCGACAGCGAATCGCAGTTCTGGATCGTGCGGCCCCAGGTCTCGGCCCAGGGCATCTCGCGGCTGGACACGGTGCTGACCGGCGCCTTCGTCGAGGGTTTCTGGGACGACAAGCCGGACGAGCCGCAGACCCACTTCCAGGGGCTCGACCGGCCGCCGCTGACCAGCTTCGGCGAAAAGGGCACCTGGATCGTGCTTGCGACCGAACGCTCGCGCGGCATGACCGAGGGCGCGCCGGTGATGTTCCGCGGGCTGCCGGTCGGGCAGATGCAGAACCTGCGCCTGTCCGAGGACGACGAAAGCGTGCTGGCCGACGTCTTCATCGCCGCGCCGCATGACGCGCGGCTGACCACCAGCACGGTATTCTGGGACACCTCGGGCTTTTCGGTGTCGCTGGGGGCGCAGGGCCTGTCGCTGAACGTGAACTCGCTGGCCTCGGTGCTGCAGGGGGGTGCGGAATTCGCCACCCTGACCTCGGGCGGGCGGCCGGTCGAGGACGGCCATGTCTTCACCCTGCAGACCGACGAGGCGACGGCGCGCACCAACCTGTTCTCGGACGAGGCGCAGGCGTTGCGGCTGACCATGCGCATCGGCGAATCGGTCAAGGGGCTGGAGACCGGCGCCAATGTGCAGTTCATGGGCCTGACCGTCGGCCGCGTCACCGACCTGGCCGCCCGCGTGATCGCCGATGACGAGGGGCGCGAGCATATCGAGCAAGAGGTGACGCTGGCCCTGACCCCCGCCCGCCTGGGCCTGCCCGGCGACACCACGCCCGACCAGGCGCTGGATTTCCTGGCCGACCAGGTCCGGGCCGGCCTGCGGGCGCGGGTGGCCAGCGCCGGCTTCTTCGGCACCTCGCTGCAGGTCGAGCTGGTCGAGCTGCCCGATGCCGCGCCGGCCGAACTGGACCGCGCCGGCGATCCCTATCCGCTCATCCCCTCGGTCCCCGGCGAAATCTCCGATTTCACCGAGACGGCGCAGGGCTTCCTGACCCGCGTCGGCAACCTGCCGATCGAGGAGGCGCTGAAATCCGTCACCGACATGATGAACAGCGTCACCGCCATCGCCAGCAGCGAGGACACCCGCGCCATCCCCGGCGCCCTGCGCGGCACGCTGGAGGATGCCCAGGCCGCCGCGGGCGAGATCCGGCAAGTCACCACCGAGCTGCGCGAATCCGGCGCCGTGGGCCAGCTGCGCCGCATGGTGGACGAGGCGGCGGCCGCGGCCGAGGCGGTCAAGCTCGCCGCCGCCGACGTGCCGGCCATGGTCGACCAGATCGACGCCGCCGCGGTCAAGATCGAGGCGGTGGACTATGCCGCCATCGGCACCGAGGCCGAGGGCATCCTCAGGGACGTGCGCGCGCTTCTGGGCACCGAGGATGCCGAGCGGCTGCCCAGGGATCTGTCCGAGACGCTGAAGGCCGCATCGGGCCTGCTCAACGACCTGCGCGACGGCAATGCCGCGGGCAGCCTGAACGATGCGCTCGCCTCGGCCAGCACGGCGGCGCAGGATGTCTCGGACGCGGCGAAACGCCTGCCGCAGCTTTCGGCGCGGCTCGAGGCGCTGGCGGCGCGGGCCGATGCGGTGATCGCCGCCTATGGCGACCGCTCGAGCTTCAACAACGAGACCATCAACCTGATGCGCGAGATGCGCCGCGCCGCCAACGCCTTCGGCAGCCTGGCGCGGACCATCGAACGCAACCCGCAAGCCTTCATCCTGGGACGATAAGATGCGCCTGATCCTTGCCTCCGCCGCCTGCCTCGCCCTGCTCGGCGCCTGCTCGAACGGCGAAAAGACCGCGCGCTACCTGATCGACCCGCCCACGACGGGCGAACGGGTGCCCGACCGGCTGGGCACGGCCGAGTTGAAGGACGTGTCGCTGCCCGAATATGCCGCGGGCGACGAGGTCAGCTGGCAGAGCGGCGACGGCGCCGTGCGCTCGAACACCAGGCAGCTCTGGGCGGACAACCCGCAACGCGCCTTCACCCTGGCGCTGGCGCGCAGCATCTCGGACCTCTCGGGCGCCACGGTGATCGCCGAGCCCTGGCCGCTGGCCGAACCGCCCCGGCGCCGGCTGGAGGTGCGAGTCGAAAAGGCGCTGGCGCAGGCCGACGGCAGCTATCGCCTGTCCGGGCGCTATTTCGTCGCCGACGAGGGCGCGGGCGGCGCCAACCAGGCGCGCGGCTTCGACATCTCCGTGCCGCTCGCCGACCAAGGCCCCGCCGCCATCGCCCACGCGCAATCCCAGGCCATCGCCCGGCTTGCCCGCCAGATCGCCACGCTTTCCGGGCCGGGCCGGTCGATCCGCACCAGCACCGCGCCGATGCCGCGCATGGACGACATCTTCTCGCAGCCGCTGCCGCCGCTGGAAGGCAGCTGAGCCGGCTTTCTCCGTTTTCCAAATACTCCGGGGGAACGCCTTGCGTGCCCCATCAAGGGGCGCGCAAGGCGTGGGGGCAGAGCCCCCCGCTAGGCTCCATCGTCGGGCTCGAACTGGCCAAAGCGGCCGGCGGCGAAGACCAGCGGGTGATCGCCCGGCCCCGCCACGGTCACGCGCAGCACCCGCCCGATCAGCACCGAATGGTCCCCCGCCTCATGTACGGCATGGGCGGCGCAGTCGAACCGCGCCGCGACGCCGGGGATCACCGGCACGCCCTCGGGGGTCGGCACCGTGTCCAGCCCCTCGAACTGGCGGCCGCCGCGGGTAAAGCGCAGGCAGGTCTCCAGCTGCTCCGAGCCCAGCACATGCACCGACCAGGCCGCCGCCCCGGCAAAGGCCGCGTGCCGGGCCGAGGCGCGGGCCGGGCACCACAGCACCAGCGGCGGCTCCAGCGAGACGCTGGAGAAGCTGTTCACCGTCATGCCCAGCGGCCCCTGCGGCCCGGCGGTCGTCACCACGGTCACGCCGGTGGCGAAACGCCCCAGCGCCTCGCGCAGCAGCCGCGCCTCGGCCGTGGCGGGGTGAAAGGTGATCTCGTCGGCCAGCCGGTCGCGGGTCGCGGGGGGAAGTCGGCTCATGTTCGCGCCCTGTCATCTGCGGGACATGGCCAGAACAGCTCCGGCCTTTTCCCCTTCTTAGTCGGCAGGCGGCGGGGCATCAAGCGGACCGCCCGGCAGGACCATCCGCGGGGTCATGGCCGCGATCATCTGGCCGTGCAGGGCGGGCGGCGCCACCACCAGCCCGTCGGTCAGCGGCCGCGCCGCGTTGAAGCGCATCGGCGCGCCGGACAGGTCGCTGGCCACGCAGCCGGCGCGGGCAGCGATCAGGCTGCCGGCGGCCACGTCCCATTCCCAGGCCGGGCGGGTGGACAGCGTGGCGTCGAACTGCCCGTCCGCCACCAGGCACAGCCGCCAGGCCAGCGAGGGGCGGAAGCTGCGCTTGACCGGCGGCGCCACGCCGCGCCAATGCACCGGGTCGAGGCTCGGCTTGCCGGTCAGCACCCGCGCGCCCTCGAACCCCTGCGCCGAAGGCGCGATGGGCTTGCCGTCGCGCAGCGCCGGCCCGTCGGCCGCGGCGGCATAGGTCGTGCGCTGCGCCGGCAGATGCACCACGCCCGCCACCACCCGGTCGCCGCGGGTGATCGCCAGCGCATGGGAAAAGCCCACCTGCCCGTCGATAAAGGCGCGGGTGCCGTCAATCGGGTCGATGATGAAGCAATGCTCGGCCTCAAGCCGCGCCGGATCGTCGGCGCTTTCCTCGCTCAGCCAGCCGTAATCGGGACGGGCCGTGCGCAGCAGGCGCTCCAGATGCGCGTTGACGGCCAGGTCGGCCTCTGTCACCGGGCCGGCGCCGCCGGCCTTGTCCCAGACCCGCGGCTCGCGCCGCCAATAGCGCAGCGCGATCTCGCCCGCCTCATGCGCGGCCTGCTCCAGAAGCGCAAGGTCACTCGCCGGCAACGGTCATCCCTTCGACCAACAGGCTGGGCACGCGCATCGCCCGCCAGTCGGGCAGGTCGCAGGCGGCGGTCAGGCGCAGCAGCATGTCGCGCAGGTTGCCGGCGATGGTGCATTCGTTGACGGCATAGGCGATCTCGCCGTTCTCGACCCAGAAGCCGCCGGCGCCGCGCGAATAATCCCCGGTGGTGCTGTTGATCGAGGCGCCCAGCATCGAGGTCACGACCAGCCCGCGCCCCATCTGGCGGATCAGCTCGTCCCGCGTTTTGTCGCCCGCGGTCAGCTCCAGGTTGGTCACGCCGGGCGAGGGCGGGCTGCCCGCGCCGCGCATGGCATTGGCGGTCGAGTCCATGCCCAGCTTGCGCGCCGTGGCCAGGTCCAGCGTCCAGCCCTGCAAGACGCCGTCGGCCACGATCAGCCGCGGCGCGGTCGCCAGCCCCTCGCCGTCGAACAGGCGCGAGGAGCCATAGCGCGGCCGGTGCGGATCCTCGCGCAGGTCGAACCCCCTGGGCAGCACCTGTTCCCCCAGCGCATCGCGCAGCCAGCTGGCGCCGCGCGCGACCGAGGCGCCGTTCACCGCCGCGACCAGATGGCCGATCAGCCCCGAGGCGACGCGCTCGTCATAGAGGATCGGGAAGGCGCCGGTGGGCGGCTTGCGCGCGCCGCGCCGGGCGACGGTGCGCTCTCCGGCAAGCCGGCCGATCTCTTCGGGCGCGGGCAGGTCGGTGGCGTGGACGCGGCTTTCGCCGGCCCAGTCGCGCTCCATCCCCAGCCCCTCGCCGGTGATGGCGACGGCGGACAGGCTGTGGCCGCTGCGCCCGTAGCCGGCCGAGAAACCGTTGCTCGCCGCCAGCCACATGTGGCGCTGCGAATGGCTGGCGCCGGCAGATTCGATCGTCGAGACGCCCTCGACCGCCAGCGCCGCCGCCTCGGCGCGCAGAGCCAGATCCTGCAAATGCTCGGGCGTGGGCTCGGCATCGTGGTCGTAAAGATCCAGCCGGGTGCTGTCGATGTCGCGGGCCAGCTGCTCGGGCTCGGCCAGGCCCAGCGTGTCGTCGACCGGCGCCTCGCGCGCCATGGCGACGGCGCGGGCCGCCATTTCCTCGATGGTCCGGGCCGAGCGGTCCGAGGCCGAGACGCAGGCCTGCCGCCCGCCGACCAGCACGCGCAGCCCGATCTCGACCCCCTCGGCACGCTCGGCATGTTCCAGGTGCCCGGCGCGCACATCGACCGAGACGGCGGCCGCCTCCAGCGCCACGGCATCGGCCTGGTCGGCACCCGCCTTGCGTGCCGCCGCCAGAAGCTGCTGCGCCAAAGCCTCGAGTCGATGGTATTCGGACATGCGGTTCACCTTGGAATGGGACACGGGGGCCGTGGCACCAACGCCCGGCCCCCGCGATGCGATCCGTCAGGGCGCCGGGCGCCGCGCCCCGGAGGGGTTACTTGATCTGCTGGCCGTTGGCAAAGATCGAGCCGTCTTCCTTGAACTCGAGCCTGGTTTCCAGCTTGTCCTCGCCCTCGGCGACCGGCTTGGCGAACATGGCCATCATCATCCGCACGCCCATGATCTGGTCCTCGGGGATCAGGCCCATGGCGCCCAGCTTGTCGATCAACCCGTTCACGCCCTCGTAGCGGGCATGGACCTCGCCCACGGGGGTGGTCATGTCGCCGCTTTCCGGGGCTTTCAGCGCGCCCTCGGCATTCACCTTGGCGCCAAGCGCGTTCAGCGCGAACTGGTTGATCGCGACCTCGACCGGCTCGAAGGGCTGCGGGTCGGCCTCCGCCGCCTCCATGCCCTCGGCGCCGTCCGCGGTCCCGTCGGCCTCGGCTTCGGCCTCGTCCGAGGCGGGCGCCATGCTGGCCGGGTCGAAGATGTCCTTTGTCACCTTCATCTGCCCGGTCACGTCGATGTCCAGCGAGGCCGGGTCGCGCGGCAGCTGGCCCTGTGCGTCGAACAGGTTCCAGATCGCATCGCCCAGCGTCAGCCCGGCCAGCGAATAGGCGAACTTGAAGGGCTGCGCCTGCTCCGACTGCATCACCGGCATCTGCATGTCGAAGCTGCCGCTTTCGATGGCGTAGTTGATCGGGAAGGGCATGTCGCTGCTGGTCAGCTCGAAGCTGCCGGCATCCGAGCCGGCCTGGTAGGTCATGCCGTCCTGCGACAGGCCGAAGCTCAGCTCGAAGCCCTTGCCGTCGTATTTGCCTGCGCCGCTGGTCTCCTGGCCGTCCTCGTCGGTGCCGGCAAAGTCGAAGCTGACGGCCATGGCGCCGGCCTTCAGCACGCCGTCCATGGCAAGCCCGGCCTTCAGCGCGGCGTTCATGTCCTCTTCGATCTTCGTGCCGTCGGGCACCGCCATCTCGCCCGAGGTCTCGGCACCGTCGATGCTGCCCTCGAACTTGACCTTGTCGTCCTCTTCCGAGGTCACGTCGCCACTGAAGGTGATCCGGCCCGACTTCATCGCATAGTCGTATTTCGCCGGCGATCCGGCGACGATATGGAAGGTGCCGGTCGAATCCGCCACGCCCACCTTGATCGGCAGCGGGGTTTCCTTGTCGCCGCTCTTGATCGTGGTCAGGGCGAAATCCATCGTCGGATAGTCGAATTCATGCGTCATGTCCTCGGGCGCGCCCGAGGTGACGATGACGTTGCCGGGAATATCCAGGGTAAAGGGCACGCTATAGCTTTGCCCGTCGGGATCGGTGCCATGCGCCTCGCCGGTCATCTGGTCGGCAAAGACGGTCCTGACCGTGCCGTCGCCGCTTTCGCTCAGCGTGATCCGGGCAACGCTGAAGTCGACCTGGCTTTCGGGCATGCCCCCGTTGATGACGACATCGCTGAGCGTCAGCGTGTCGCCGGCCTTGTCGCGATTGCCCTCGGTCACGCTGTAGCCGAGCGATTGGTAATAATCGACCCAGGACTGCCACACCTGTTCCGAAGTCACATCGGCAAGCGCCGGGGCAGCCATCGCGGCCAGCGCCAGGGCCGAGCTTGTCAGTCGCAGGTTCATTTCATAACACCTTTTCGGCGAGAATTGCATAAGAAACACCGATCCGGCTTTTGCCACAGCCAGCGCGCGGGTCCAAGGAGGGAATGATGATCACCAGGGAAATCGTCGGCGGGATCGGCCGCATCACCATCGCGCGCCCGGCCAAGGCCAATTCGCTGACCGGCGCCATGCTGGCCGAGCTGACCGCCGCTTTCGACGCCCTGGCCGCCGAGCCCGCGCTGCGCGCCGTGATCCTGACCGGCGAAGGCCCGGTGTTTTCCGCCGGGGCCGACCTGGACGAGGCCCGCGCCGGGCTGGCCCTGTCCCCGCAATGGGAGCGGCTGTCGTCCCGCGTCGCCTCGATGCCCTGCCTGACCATCGCCGCGCTGAACGGCACCGCGGCGGGCGGCGCCCTGGGCATGGTGCTGGCCTGCGACCTGCGGCTGGCAGTGCCGGGGGCGAAGATCTTCTATCCGGTCATGCGCCTGGGCTTCCTGCCCCAGCCCAGCGACCCCTTGCGCCTGCGCGCGCTGGTCGGGCCGTCGCGGGCCAAGATGATCCTGATGGCCGGCCAGAAGATCCCGGCCGAAGAGGCGCTGGCCTGGGGCCTGATCGACCGGCTGGTCGCGCCCGAGGCGCTGCTGGACGAGGCCGCGGCGCTGGCCGCCGATGCCTGCGCCGCCGACGCCGCCCATGTCGCCGCGATCAAGCGGATGCTGGATTGACCGCGCCCGGCCGGGGTTCAGCGCCCGGCCGCGGCCTTTCGTGACGTTGCGTCACCGCCGTCAGGCATAGGCCGCCTGTTTGCCGAAATGCGTGCAGAGCATGTAATAGACCACCGCGCGATACTTGTTGCGGTTGGAGCTGCCGTATTTCGCGATCACCTCGTCGATGGCGGCGGAAAGCTCGGGGCCTTCGGGCAGGCCCAGCTTTTTCACCAGGTAGTTGGTCCTGATGCGCTCCAGCTCGGCCTTGTCCGATCCGGCCACGGTTTCCCCGTCGGCGTTGTAGATCGAAGGCCCGCAGCCGATGACCACCTTGGCCAGCAGGTCCATGTCGGGCGCGACGCCCAGCTTGTCCTGCATGTCGGCGGCGTATTTGGCGATCAGATCGTCGCGCTTGCTCATGCGCTGTCCCCCTTCGGATTGGTCCATCCCAGGGGAAAGCCTAGCGCCGGCCTAATAAATATCAACCAAAACCGCGCGTTCAGCCGTCGAAGGCCGGGGCCAGCGCCTGGACAATGCGCGCACCCTCGTCGGCCGGCAGCTGCGGCGGGGCCGCGAAGCTGCCAATGCCGTCCTTCAGATAGGCCTGCGAGGACACGTCATGCACATGGTGCATCGGCACGACATGCGCATGGGCATGGGCGACATGGATGCCGGTATAGAACAGCGCCACCCGCTCGACCGCGTAAAGCGCCTTCATCTGCCGGGCCAGGCGCTGCGCGCAGCCGGTGATGCGGGTGGCCAGATCCTCGGGAAGATCCTCGAACCAGGGATAATGCCGCTTGGGGATGACCAGGCAATGGCCGGGACGGATGGGATGCAGGTCCAGGAAGGCCAGGATATGCTCGTCCTCATGGACCCGGTGCGCGGGCAATTCGCCGCGCGCGATGCGGCAGAACAGGCAATCGTCGGACATCTGGCGCCCCCTCCTCCACGATATGCGGCGCGGCCCCGGCGGGACCGCGCCCGCGCGTTCAATAGCGGTAATGTTCGGACTTGAACGGACCCTCGGGGGTCACGCCGATATAGGCGGCCTGCTCTTGCGACAGGGTGGTCAGCTTGACGCCGATCTTGTCCAGATGCAGCCGGGCGACCTTTTCGTCCAGCGCCTTGGGCAGGATATAGACGCCCGGCCGGTATTCCCCCTCCTTGGCCCACAGCTCGATCTGCGCCAGCACCTGGTTGGTGAAGCTGGCCGACATGACGAAGCTGGGATGGCCGGTGGCGTTGCCCAGGTTCAAGAGCCGCCCCTCGGACAGCAGGATGATGCGATTGCCCGAGGGCATCTCGATCATGTCCACCTGGTCCTTGATATTGGTCCATTTGTGGTTTTTCAGCGCGGCGACCTGGATCTCGTTGTCGAAATGGCCGATGTTGCCGACGATGGCCATGTCCTTCATCTCGCGCATGTGCTCGATGCGGATCACGTCCTTGTTGCCGGTGGTGGTGATGAAGATGTCGGCGCTGGCGACAACGTCCTCCAGCAGCACCACCTCGAACCCGTCCATCGCGGCCTGCAGCGCGCAGATCGGATCGACCTCGGTCACTTTCACGCGGGCGCCGGCGCCGCGCAGGCTGGCGGCCGAGCCCTTGCCCACGTCGCCATAGCCGCAGACCACGGCGACCTTGCCGGCCATCATCACGTCGGTGGCGCGGCGGATGCCGTCGACCAGCGATTCCTTGCAGCCATACTTGTTGTCGAATTTCGACTTGGTGACGCTGTCGTTCACGTTGATCGCCGGGAAGGGCAAGAGCCCCTTGCGGTGCAGATCGTAAAGCCGATGCACGCCGGTTGTGGTTTCCTCGCTGACGCCGCGGATCGCGTCGCGCTGGCGGGTGAACCAGCCGGGGCTGGCGGCCAGCCGCTTGCGGATCTGGGCGAACAGCGCCTCTTCCTCTTCGCTGGCCGGCACGTCGATCAGCCCGGTCTCGCCCGCCTCGACCCGCGCGCCCAGCAGCACATACATGGTCGCGTCGCCGCCATCGTCCAGGATCATGTTCGCCGTGCCTTCCGCGAACTGGAAGATCTGGTCGGTATAGGACCAGTATTCCGGCAGCGTCTCGCCCTTGACGGCAAAGACCGGGATGCCGGCCTTGGCGATGGCCGCCGCCGCATGGTCCTGGGTCGAGAAGATGTTGCACGACGCCCAGCGCACCTCGGCCCCCAGCGCCACCAGCGTCTCGATCAGCACGGCGGTCTGGACGGTCATGTGCAGGCTGCCGGCGATGCGGGCGCCCTTCAGGGGCTTCGCCTCGCCATATTCGGCGCGCAGGGCCATCAGGCCGGGCATCTCGGTCTCGGCGATGTCCAGTTCCTTGCGGCCGTATTCGGCCAGGGCGATGTCGCGGATGATGTAATCGGTCATGGGGCCCTCGCGCCTTTTTCGGTTGGCGCGGCCTTAGCATTCCCCGCGCCTGGCTGCAAACCCAAGGCGCCCCGCGCCGCGGCTTTGCGGCAAAGCCGAGCCCGGCCGGAATGTTGGCGCTAGCAGCCCTGCGCGGGATGGCTTAGAAGGGCCCGGACAAGGGGCTGCGCGGCAGAAGGGGGAAGGCATGGCGATCCTGTTGGCGGATGTGGGCGGGACCAATGCGCGGATGGCGCTGGCACGCGGCGGCGCGCTTGCGGCCGACACCATCACCCGGTTTCGCGGCGACGACCATGCCAGCTTCGACGAGGTGGTGACGGCCTTCCTGGGCCAGCAGGGCAGCCCGCAGATCGAGGCGGTCTGCGTCGCCGTCGCCGGCCCGGTCTGGGGCGACGAGGCGCGGCTGACCAATCGCGACTGGAGCTTTTCCACGGCGCGGCTCTGCGCGCTGTCCGGCGCGCCGCGCGCCCGGCTGATCAACGACCTGATCGCCCTGGGCTATGCCACGCCGGCGCTGGACGGCGAGGCCGCGGGCTTCCTGCGCGCTGCGCCGCAGGGCACGCTGTCGAACGGGCAGCGGCTGGTGGTGAATGCCGGCACCGGCTTCAACGTCTGCGCGGTCAAGGTGCTGCCGGGTGGCGGCATCGCCTGCCTCGAGGCCGAAGAGGGCCACACCCGCCTGCCGCTTTCCGTGGCCGAACCGCTGGCCGAGGCGCTGGGTGCGGCCGCAAGGGCGATTGATTCGGTCGAGGAACTGTTCGCCGGCCGCGGCCTTGCCCGGCTGCACGCCCTGCGCACGGGCGCGCCGCAGGGCCGAGCCGAGGCCGTGGTCGCCGCCGCGGCCCAGGGCGATGGCGAGGCCGAGAAGACGCTGGCGCTTTATGCCCGCCTGTTCGGACTGCTCTGCCGCGAACTTGCCTTTCGTTTCATGCCGATGGACGGGATGTTCCTGGCCGGCAGCGTCGCGCGTTCCTGCACCGATCGGTTCGAAATATTCGAGCGCGCCTTCCTGTCCGACCCGCTGATGGCGCGGATTCCGCAGGCGGTTCCGGTCGGCGTGATCCGCGACGACATGGCCGCGTTGCATGGCTGTCTGGCCGCAATCCGCTGAAAATCGCCCCAAAAGGGGCAGCTGCGCTGGATTTTGTTGACGCGCCCTGCAATGCTTGCGGGAAAACCGCCAGAAGCAGGGCAATCAGGCAATGAAAAGCTGGATCAAGGCAGGAACGGCTGCCGCAATCGTGCTTGCAACCGGCGCGGGCATGGTCTGGGCGCAGTCCTCGGGCTCGCCCTCGTCTTCGCCGTCGTCCTCGCCGTTTTCGGGCTGGTTCGGCCGGGGGGACGGCAACGGCAATTCCCCCGTCGACCTGGATTTCCAGGTGACTGGCGGCGACGACGCCCTGCTGCCGGCGATCCGGCAGACCTCGCTTCTGGTCAGTGCCCAGGACGAGGGGCGGGTGACGGGGCAGGACATGCTGGCCGCCGCGCGCGGCGATTACGCCCGCATCCTGGGGGTGCTTTACGACCAGGGCTATTACTCGGGCATCATCGACATCACCCTGGACGGGGTCGAGGCCGCCGGCATCGCCCCGCTGGACGCGCCCCAGGTGGTGCGCCGGGTGGTGGTCTCGGTCCAGCCCGGCCCGCGCTTTCGCTACAGCCGGGCCGAGATCGCGCCGGTGGCGCCGGGGACCGAGCTGCCGCGCGACTATCGCCGCGGCGAGATCGCCCGAACCGGCGACATGAAGAACGCCGCCACCGCCGGCGTGGCGGGCTGGCGCGACGTGGGCCACGCCAAGGCCGAGGTGGCCGAGACCGAGATCGTCGCCGACCACGCCAGCAACCTGGTGGACAGCCGCATCCGCCTGGCTCCCGGCCCCGAGCTGCGCTTTGGCCAGCTGACCATCCGCGGCCACCAGCGCATGGACCCGCGCCGCCTGCGCAAGATCGCCGGCTTCCCCGAGGGCGAGCGCTTCGACCCCGAGAAGCTCGAGGATGTCAGGAAGCGCCTGCGCCGCTCGGGCGTGTTTTCGGCCATCACCCTGACCGAGGCGGACGGGATCGGCCCCGGCAACACGCTGGACGTGGACCTGCTGGTCACGGAACAAAAGCTGCGCCGCCTGGGTGCGGGCTTCGAATATTCCAACACCGACGGGCTGTCGCTGACGGGCTACTGGATCAACCGCAACCTGTTCCGCGGCGGCGAGCGGCTGCGCGTCGACGCCAGCGTCTCGGACATCGGCGGCGATACCGGGCGCGACTACAGCCTGGGGCTGCGCATCGACCGGCCCGCCACCATCACCGCCGACACCACCGGCTATGTGCTGGCCAAGGTCGAAAGCCTGCAGGAAGAGGATTACGACCTCAAGTCCGGCACCTTCGGCCTGGGCTTCACCTGGATCCCCAGCGACGAGTTGACGGCCGACATCGCCCTGCAATACCGGGCGCTGCGCGTGGACGACGACAGCGGCCGCACCGATTTCCGCCTGTTCGCCCTGCCCACCAGCGTGATCTGGGACAAGCGCGACGAGCCGACCGACGCCAAGCGCGGCTATTGGCTGTCGGGCGGCGTCACCCCCTTCGTCGGCCTGCAGGACGAAACCGGCTCGGGCGCGCAGGTGCTGGCCGAGGGGCGGGTCTATTACAGCTTCGGCACCGACGACCGCTTCACCCTGGCCGGCCGGGCGCGGCTGGGCACCGTGGTCGGCCCCGAGATCCAGGAAACCCCGCGCGACTACCTGTTCTGGTCCGGCGGCGGCGGCACGGTGCGCGGCCATTCCTATGAATCGCTGGGCGTCGAGGTGATCCCCGACGACAGCGGCGGCACGGTGCGCACCGGCGGCATGTCCATCGTCACCCTGACCGCCGAGACCCGCATCCAGGTCCGCGAGCGCATCGGGCTGGCGCTGTTCGCCGATGCCGGCCGGGTCTGGGAGGACAGCGGCTGGTCCGGCGCCAGCGGCTGGCAGGCCGGGGCCGGCGCGGGCATCCGCTATCGCACCCCGGTCGGGCCGCTGCGCTTCGACATCGCCGCCCCGGTCGGCGGCGGCGACGGCGACGACGGCGGGGTGCAGGTCTATATCGGTCTGGGGCAGGCGTTCTGATGCGTGATCTGGCTTATCGTCTTGTTGTCGCCCTCGGCCTTGCGCTGGCCGTCCCGCTGGCCGCGCTGGCGCAGGACAGCGCCGCCGAGATCTCGCAGGAGGTCGAGGACGACCGCGGCTTCATCACCCGCTTCCTGGAGGAAAAGCTGTCCGGCGCCGGTCGGCAGGTGGTGATCGAGGGCTTCCGCGGCGCGCTGTCCTCGCGCGCGACCTTCGACCGCATGACCATCGCCGACGACGACGGCGTCTGGATCACGCTGGAGAACGGCGCCATGCAATGGACCCGCTCGGCCCTGCTGGCGCGGCGGGTCGAGATCAACGAGCTTTCGGCCGAGCGCATCATCCTGCCGCGCCTGCCCGGCACCGGCGAGAGTGCGCCGCAGGCCGAGGCGCGGGAGTTTTCCCTGCCGCAGCTGCCGGTGGGGGTGAACATCGCCCGCATCGCCGTCGACCGGGTGGAACTGGGCCAGCCGGTGATCGGACAGGAGGCGGTGATCTCGATCGACGGCTCGATGAACCTGTCGGGCGGCGAGGGCGAGACCAGGCTGACCATCAACCGCGTGGACGGGCCGCGCGGCGAATTCGTCCTGGATACGGGCTTTTCCAACGAAACCCGCGTGCTGCGCCTGGACCTGCGGCTGGACGAGGACCGCAACGGGCTGTTCGCGAACGCGGTCAAGCTGCACGACCGCCCCGCCGTGCGGGCCGAGATCACCGGCGAGGGGCCGATGTCGGACTTCGCCGCCAATATCCAGCTGGCGACCGACGGCCAGCCGCGCGTGACCGGCACCGTCTCGGTCGATGCGGCCGAGCGCGACGGCGCCCCCGGCACCGCCTTCCGCGCCGAGTTGGGCGGCGACGTGGCCGCGCTGGTGCCGCCGCAGCACCGCGCCTTCTTCGGCACGCAGTCGCAGCTTCTGGCCGAGGGCTGGCGCGGGCAGGACGGCCGGCTGGTCGTCCCCTCGCTGCGGCTGGCGACCGAGGCGCTGCGGCTGGACGGCAACCTGGCCACCACCAGCCGGGGCGCGCCGGAAAGCGCGCATCTGACGCTGCTGCTGGGGCAGGATGCGGGGGCTGCGCAGCTGCCGGTGCTGCTGCCCTGGGCCGACCGGCCGACCACGGTGCGCTCGGGCAGCCTGCGGCTGGACTATGACGCCGCGCAGGGCTCGGGCTGGGTGCTGAAGGGCGTGGTGGGCGACATCGTCCGCGACGACATCGCCCTGTCCGAGCTGCGGCTGGACGGGCGCGGCCGCGTCGCCCTGACCGCCGAGCAGGCGCTGGAAGAGGTGCGCGGCTGGATCGCCTTCGGCATGGACGACCTGGCGCCGACCGATCCGGGCCTGGCGCAGGCCCTGGGCCGGGTGCTGAACGGCGGGCTGAACTTTGCCTTCACCCCCGGCAATGCGCTGCGGCTCTGGGGCATGAACATCAACGGCGAGGATTTCGGCTTCAAGGGCGAGACGACCGTCTCCGGCCTGCGGACCGGGATCACGCTGTCGGGCGACATCACCGCGCAGCACCGCAATGTCGCGCGCTTCTCGACGCTGGCCGGGCGCGAGCTGGGCGGCACCGCCGATGCCCATATCAAGGGCCGCTACGCGCTGCTGGGCAAGGGCTTCGACGTCGAGGCAGAGGTCTTGGGCAACGACATCCGCATCGGCCAGGACCATGCCGACCGCATGCTGGCGGGCCAGTCGCGCATCGAACTCAGCGCCCGGCGCGACACCTCGGGCATCAATCTGCGCAAGCTGGTGGTGAACGCGCGGAACCTGACGGCCGAGGCGCAGGGGCGGCTGGACAGCTATTCCAGCACCCTGACCGCGACCATCGAGATGCCGGACCTGTCGGTCGCCGACCCCGGCATGTCGGGCTCGGTCCGCAGCGAGCTTCGCGCCACCGGCGCGGCGGGGGCGCGCCGCGTGACCCTGACCGGCAAGGCGCAGGATCTTGTCACCGGCATCGCCGAGCTGGACGGCGCGCTAAAGGGCGAAACCGACCTGCTGGTCGAGGCCGCCGAGGCGCAGGGCGGCTTCGAGGTGCAGACCCTCCGCCTGACCAACCCGCAGATCGATGCCGAAGGCCGGGGCAGCTTCGCCCAAGGCGCGATGGATGCCCGGCTGAACCTGTCCATGCCCGACCTGGCGGTGCTGGGGCGCGGCCTCTCGGGCGGGCTGACCGCCGAGGCGACGGCGGTGGAGCAGGACGGCACCCGCCGGATCGAGCTGACCGGGCGCGGCACCGACCTGCGCCTGGGCCAGCAGGACGTGGACGGGGCGCTGACCGGCGTGACCGACCTGCGGCTTTCGGCCGAGCAACGCGGCGACGAGATCACCGTGCATGATTTCGAGCTGACCAACCAGCAGATGCTGGCCACGGCGCAAGGCCGCATCGCCCCCAGCGGCACCGACATGGAGGGCCGGGCCGAGATCCGCTCGCTGGCCAGCTTCGGCCGCGGCTGGCGCGGCGCGCTGAATGCGCAGGGCAGCTTCAAGGACGACGGCTCGGGCGCGCGGCGGCTGGACGTGACCGGCACCGGCACCGACCTGTCCTTTGGCCAGGCGCAGGTCGACGGCGCGCTGGTGGGCGAGACCCGGCTGGCGCTGCACGGGATCGAGCGCGACGGCGTGTTCACCATCGAGACCGCGACCGTCGAGAACCCGCGCCTGAACCTGGGCGCCGAGGGCCGGGTGGGCCAGGGCGCCACCGACTTGACCGCGACCTTGCGCGCCGACGACCTGCGCTTCCTGGGCCGCGGCTTCCGCGGCGCGGTCAGCGCCTCGGGGCATGTCGTGGACCAGCAGGGCGGCGGGCGTCAGATCACCGCCAACGGCTCGGCCCGCGGGCTGGGCGTCGGCAACCCGCAGGCCGATGCGGTGCTGGCGGGCGAGACCAGCTTCGACCTGGCCGCCGCGCAGCGCCCGGACGGCAGCCTGACCGTCAGCCGGCTGCGCGCCGGCAACGGCCAGTTCAGCATCACCGGCGACGGCAGCCCGACCGAGGGGCTGAACCTCGACGCCCGGCTGAACGACCTGGCCCTGGTGGTGCCGGGCTTTCCCGGCCCGGCGACGGTCGCCGGCACCATCCGCAACACCGGCAGCGCCTATGACGTGAACCTGACCGCCTCGGGGCCGGGCAATACCCAGGCGCGGGTGACGGGCTCGGCGGCGACGGACCTGTCCACCGCCGACATCGCGGTCAGCGGCAGCAGCAATGCCGCCGCCGCCAACCCCTTCCTGCGCACCCGCTCGGTCGAGGGGCCGCTGAGCTTCGATTTGCGCCTGAACGGGCGGCCGGGGCTGGAATCGCTGTCCGGCCGGGTGGCGCTGACCAACGGCCGGCTGGCCGAGCCGCGCTTCGGCCTGGCCGTGGGCAGCCTGAACGCCAATGCCGATTTCAACGCCGGCCGCATCGCGGTCGACCTGCGCGGCGCGGTCGAGGCCGGCGGCCTCATCACCGTCAGCGGCCCGGTCAACCTGGTCGGCGACCGGCAGATGAACCTGGACGTGCAGTTGTCCAACGTGGTGCTGCGCGACCCGAACCTTTACGAAACCCTGGTGAACGGCGGGATCAATGTCGCGGGCACGGTGGGACAGGGGCCGCTGGTCTCGGGCCGCATCGACGTGGGCCATACGGAACTGCGCATCCCCTCGACCGGGCTGGGCGGCGCCAAGGCGATCCCGGACATCATCCACCGTTCGGAACGCCCGCCGCAGCGCCAGACCCGCGCCAAGGCCGGGCTGCTGGAATATCCCAGCGAGGCCTCGCGCCAGGCCGGCATGGCCGCGCCGCCGGCGACGCCGCCGGCCAACCCGGCGCGCTTCGACCTGCTGGTCTCGGCCCCGTCGCAGGTCTTCATCCGCGGCCGCGGCGTCGATGCGGAACTGGGCGGCGAGCTGCGCCTGACCGGCAATGCCCGCCAGCCCATCCCCATCGGCCAGCTGGAGCTGATCCGCGGCCGGGTCGACCTGCTGGGCAAGCGGTTCGACATGACCGAGGGGCTGATCGAATTGCAGGGCAGCATGATCCCGGTGATCCGGCTGGTGGCCGAGACGGTGCAGGACGACATCACCGCCCGCATCATCATCGACGGCGAGGCGCAGGATCCCGAGATCACCTTTGAATCCTCGCCCGAGATGCCGCAGGAAGAGGTGCTGTCGCACCTGCTGTTCGGCCGCGGGCTGGACAATATCAGCGCGCTTCAGGCCGCGCAGCTGGCCAGCGCGGTGGCGACGCTGGCCGGGCGCGGCGGCGAGGGGATCGTCGGGCGGCTGCGCGCCTCGACCGGGCTCGATGACCTGGACCTGGCGACGGACGACGACGGCAACGTCTCGGTCCGGGCGGGGAAATACCTGTCCGAGAATCTCTATACCGACGTGCAGGTCGGCGGCGACGGCAAGACCAAGCTGAACCTGAACCTCGACATCTCCCCGACCCTGACCGCGCGCGGGTCCGTGGACAGCGAGGGCGAAAGCACCGTCGGCCTGTTCTATGAACGCGATTACTGACCCCCTCCGCCCCGCCCGCCACCATGGCGGCGCGGGGGGCGGGGCCGCCCCTTGCATAACCGGGGCGGATTCATTAGCTTGCTAATGAAATTTGCGGAGCAGCGGGAAAACCAATGCCAGACCGTCCCTTCACGCTTGTGGAATCGCTCATCGAACTGACCCGGACCCTGCGCGCCGCCTTTGAACAGCGCGTCGAGCAATACGGGCTGACCTTTGCCCGCGCCCGGCTGCTGACCACCATCGGCCGCAACGAGGGCGCAAGCCAGGCCCAGCTGGCCGCGATGCTGGGCATCGAGACGCCCACGCTGAAGCGCCTGCTGGACGCGCTGGAGGACCAGGGCCTGGCCGAGCGCCGCCCGATCCCCGAGGACGGCCGCAAATACGCCGTCTACCTGACCGAGGCGGCGCGGATCGAGCCGGTGCTGGGCTTTCGCGCCGAGGTCGATGCCACGCTGGCCCAGGGCATCGCGCCCGAGGATCTGGCGGTGACGCGCCGGACGCTGGCGCAAATGGCGCGGAATGCCGAAAGGCTGCGGCAGGCATGAGCCGATCCCAGGCCGCCCCCGCGGCGCCTGCGCCCGCAGCCCCGGCCGCGGCGGGCGCGCCGCCGCCCTTCGTGCCGATGTCCTGGCCGGCCACGCTGGGCTATATCGGCGCCTCGGTCGTCATCGGCCTAACCCAGGGCCTGGCGCAGGGCTTCGTCAGCACCAACATCCCGCAGATCGCCGGAGACCTGGGCGCGACCACCACCCAGGCGACCTGGCTGATGGCGGCCTTCATGATCCCGCGCGCCTCGATGCCGCTGTTGCTGATCAAGATCCGCACCCAGTTCGGCCTGCGCCGCTTTGCCGAGGTGGCGATCCTGGTCTATCTGGCGGTGTCGCTGGCGGCCCTTGCCATCTCGGACCTGCGCTCGGCGGTGGCGGTGCAATTCGTGGCCGGCATGGCCTCGGCGCCGCTGTCCACGCTGGCCTTCATGTATATGCTGGAGCCGTTGCCGCCCCAGTGGAAGATGCGGCTGGGCCTGCCCATGGTGCTGGCCATGGTCGCGACCGGGCCGATGCTGGCGCGGGTGATCTCGCCCGCGCTGATGGGGGACCACGGCTGGGACGGGCTGCATTACATGGCCCTGGGGCTGGCGGCGGTGTCGCTGGGGCTGGTCTATGCCCTGCCGCTGACCTCGGCGCCGCGCGTCAAGGTGATCGCCGCCATGGACCTGGTCAGCTGGCTGCTGATCGCCACCGGCTTCGGCGGGCTGACGGTCGGCTTCATCATGGGCTCGATCCATTGGTGGACCGACGTGGCCTGGCTGGGCTGGGTGCTGGCGCTGTCCATCGTGGCGCTGACCCTGGCCGTGGTGATCGAGCTGCACCGCAAGGCGCCGCTGCTGGACATCCGCTGGCTGGCCAGCCCCGCCATGCTGCACCTGACGGCGACGCTGCTGATCTTTCGGCTGGTGCTGTCCGAGCAAAGCGCGGGCGCGCCGCGCATGTTCCAGGTGCTGGGCGTGACGCAGGACCAGCTGGTGCCGCTGTTCGCGATGATCTCGGTGGCCTCGGTGCTGGGCGGGCTGGCGCTGATCCCCTTCATGAAGCCCGAGCGGGTGCCGCTGTTCCACATCATCGCGCTGGTGCTGATCGCCGCCGGCGCCTTCATGGACAGCCATGCCACCATGGACACCCGGCCGGCGCAGATGATGCTGAGCCAGGCGATGATCGCCTTTGCCGGCTCGTTCTTCCTGGCGCCGGCGATGATGCGCGGGCTGCTTTCGGCCCTGGCGCGCGGGCCGAACTACATCCTGTCCTTCGTCATCGTCTTTCTGTCCACGCAATCGCTGGGCGGCGCCATGGGCTCGGGCCTGTTCTCGACCCTGATCAACCACCGCCAGGCCCTGCACCTGCAAGTGCTGCGCGAAGAGCTGACCGCCACCGACCCGCAGACCGCGGCCGAGATCGCGCAGCGCAGCATGGCCCTGGCGCCGCAGATCGCCGATGCCGCGCAGCGCCAGGCGCAGGCGGTGGCGCAGATCGCGCAGGACGCCAGCGCCCAGGCCTATGTCATGGCCTATAACGACGCCTATTTCCTGACCTTCCTGCTGGCGGCGGCGGCGCTTTGCGCGCTGCTGCTGCACCTGTTCCGCGACTGGCTGGTGGCGCGGGGCAAGCCGCCTGCCGCCGATGCCCAGACCCATCCCGAGCCCGAGCCCGAGACATGACCAGAAACCACCTGATCCCGACCCTGATCGCGCTTGCCGCCGGCCTGGCCGGCCTGCTGATCGTGCTTTACGCCTGGCACCTGCCGCCGTTTCGCCCGGCGCATCCGCAGACCGAGAACGCCTATATCCGCGGCCAGCTGACCACCGTTGCGCCGCAGCTGTCGGGCTATGTCGCGGCGGTCGAGGTGCAGGACTTCCAGCCCGTGGCCCGCGGCCAGGTCATCGCCCGCATCGACGACCGGCAATACCGCCAAAGGCTGGCCCAGGCCCAGGCCATGCTGGAAGGCGCCGAGGCGGCGCTGAAGATCCAGGAACAAAGCGTCCATTCCGCCCAGGCCAGCCTGCAATCGGCCCAGGCGGCGCTTTCCGCGGCGCAGGCGGCGCGGGACACGGCGGCCTCGACCTGGGACCGCGCGCAGGCCCTGCAATCGCGCGGCGTGACGGCGCAAAGCTCGGCCGACCAGTCCGAACTGTCGCTGCGCCAGGCCGAGGCGGCCGTCACCCAGGCCGAAAGCGCCATCGCGGTGGCGCGCGAGAACGTCGCCGGCGCCGAGGTCGGACTGGCCGCCAAGCGCGCCGAGATCGCCTCGGCCCGCGCGGCGGTGGAGCTGGCGCGGATCGACCTGGACAATACGGTGATCCGCGCGCCCTCCGACGGGCGGCTGGGCCAGGTCGGGGTGCGGCTGGGCCAATATGTCACGGCGGGCACGGCGCTGGTCAGCCATGTCGGCCCCGAGGTCTGGGTCATCGCCAATTTCCGCGAGACCGAGCTGCACGGCATCCGCATCGGCGACCGCGCCACGTTCACCGTGGACGCCATGCGCCACCGCGCCTTCACCGGCCGGGTCGAGGCGTTCTCGCCCGCCACCGCCTCCGAGTTCAGCCTGCTGTCCGCCTCGAACGCCACCGGCAACTTCACCAAGGTCGCGCAGCGCCTGCCGGTGCGCATCGCGATCGACCCTGGGCAAGAGATGGCGGAATACCTGGAGCCGGGCCTGTCGGTGGTGGTGACGGTGGACGAAGGCTCGGGCGCCGACCGCGCGGCCCAGGCCCGGCCGATCATGGGGCACGAGGGCTGATCCAGGGACCAGCGCCGCCGGGCTTGCGCGTCCGGCCTGCGGCGGCTAGGCCGTGCGGGCAAGGGCAAGCCGCTTCCCGCCAGCCCCCCGACCGACCGGAGGCGACGATGCAGATCCCCCTTACCCGGCGCAGCATCCTTGCGGCATCGCTGGTCGCAATGGCCGGCAGCATGGCGTGGGCGCAGGAACGCCGGCAGCGCGGCCTGGAACCGGCCGAGAAGATCGCCGATCCGCGCGCCAGCCATTTCGACCTTGGCCCGGCCGAAACGCCCTGGCGCATCTTCCTGGGCCTGCCCTCGGTCGCGGCGCCGCCGGGCGGCTATTCCGCCATCCTGGCGCTGGACGGCAATGCGACCTTCCCGATCCTGTGGCATCTGCGCGAGGAACTGGCGCCCGAGGCGCCGGTGGCGCTGGTCGGCATCGGCTATCCGGTCGAGACCCGCTTCGACCCCACCCGCCGCTGGTTCGACCTGACCTCGCCCGGCAAGCAGGCGGTCCCGGCGAGGCAGGGGCAGCGCGGTCCCGGCGACCGCCCGACCGGCGGGCAGGACGCCCTGCTCGAGATGATCGCGGCGCAGCTTCTGCCCGAACTCGGCCGGCGCCTGCCGCTGGATACGGGCAACCTGACGCTGTTCGGCCATTCGCTGGGCGGGCTCTTCGTGCTGAACGCGCTGTTCACCCGGCCGCGCCTGTTCGCCCGCTATGCCGCCGCCGACCCCTCGACCTGGTGGAACGCCGGCGAGCCGCTGCGCGAGGCCCGCGCCTTTCGCGGCGGCATCCTGGCGGCGGGCGGGCGGCTGGACCCGGCAGTGCCGCTGCTGGTCGCCAATTCCGGGACCGGGGTGCCGCCGATCCTGGCCCCGCTGTCGGGCCTTCCAGGGCTCGACCTGGTCCACCGCCCGCATCCCGATGAAAACCACGGCTCGGTCATCCGCCCCGCCGCACGCGACGCGCTGGCGCTGCACCTGGGCCGGCTGGCGGGCTAGGCCGGCGCATGAAAAAGGCCGGGCGCGACGGCCCGGCCCCGATCCCGATCCCGATCCCGATGCGCGGCCCGGCTATACCTCGGGCACCAGAACCTCGCGCTTGCCGACATGGTTCGCCGGGGTAACGACGCCCTGTTCCTCCATCTGCTCGACCAGCCGCGCGGCCTTGTTGTAGCCGATGGCCAGCTTGCGCTGGATGTAGGAGGTCGAGCATTTGCGGTCCTTGGCCACGATGGCGACGGCCATGTCGTAAAGCTCGGCATCGCCGCCCTCGCCCGAGGACAGGCCCAGCACCTGGTCGATGCTGTCGGCGCGCTCCTCGTCTGGGCCCTCGACCACGCCGGACATGTAGCTGGGCGGGCCAAAGGATTTCAGGTGGTTCACCACCTCCTCGACCTCCTCGTCGGAAACGAAGGGCCCGTGGACGCGGGTGATGCGCGAGCCGCCGGCCATGTAGAGCATGTCGCCCTGGCCCAGCAATTGCTCGGCGCCCTGCTCGCCCAGGATGGTGCGGCTGTCGATCTTGGACGTGACCTGGAAGCTGATCCGGGTCGGGAAGTTCGCCTTGATCGTGCCGGTGATGACATCGACCGAGGGGCGCTGCGTCGCCATGATCAGGTGGATGCCGGACGCCCGCGCCATCTGCGCCAGGCGCTGGATGCAGGCCTCGATCTCTTTCCCGGCCACCATCATCAGGTCGGCCATCTCGTCGACGATGACGACGATATAGGGGAAGGTCTCGGGCTGGAATTCCTCGGTCTCGAAGACCGGCTCGCCGGTATCCTCGTCGAAGCCGGTCTGGACGGTGCGCTTGAACATCTCGCCCTTGTCCAGCGCCTCGCGGACGCGGCCGTTATAGCCCTCGATGTTGCGCACGCCCATCTTGGACATGCGGCGATAGCGTTCCTCCATCTCGCCCACGACCCATTTCAGCGCCACGACCGCCTTCTTGGGGTCGGTGACGACCGGGGACAGCAGGTGCGGGATGCCGTCATAGACCGACAGTTCCAGCATCTTGGGGTCGATCATGATGAGCCGGCATTCCTCGGGCGTGAGCTTGTAGAGCAGCGACAGGATCATGGTGTTGATCGCCACCGACTTGCCCGAGCCGGTGGTCCCGGCGATCAGCAGGTGCGGCATCTTGGCCAGGTTGGCCACCACCGGCCCGCCGCCGATGTCCTTGCCCAGCGCCAGGGGCAGCGGCTGGGTGCCGTCGCCATAGGCCTTGGAGGCCAGGATCTCGCGCAGCACCACCTTTTCGCGCCGGGCATTGGGCAGCTCGATGCCGATGACCGAGCGACCGGGCACGGTCGAGACCCGCGCCGACAGCGCCGACATCGACCGCGCGATGTCGTCGGCCAGCCCGATCACCCGGCTGGCCTTCAGCCCCGGCGCGGGCTCCAGCTCGTAAAGCGTGACCACCGGGCCGGGGCGGACCTCGGTGATCTGGCCCTTGACGCCGTAATCGTCCAGCACCGCCTCCAGCATGCGGGCGTTCTCCATCAGCGCCTCTTGCGACAGCTGGTGGCGCTCGACGGTGGTCGGCGCGGTCAGAAGCGACAGCGGCGGATGCTCGTAATGGCTGGCGGCATCGTCGAAGCGCAGCGCCGGCTGCGCCTCGGATTGCGCCTGGCGCGAGGGGGCGGGCTTCTTGGGCGGCACCACCACGCGCGGCGTCTCGGCGCCGAAGGGCGCAACGGTGACGGGTTCGGCGAAATCCTCGTCATCCTCGTCCTCGCCGGCGCGCAGCGGCGGCTCGTGCCGGGCGGGCGCGGCGCGGGCGCCGGTCAGCCGCGCCGTCACCGCCGACAGCAGCCCCTTGCCTTCCGAACGGGCGCCTTCCGAACGGGCGCCTTCGGAACGGCTGCGGATCGCATCGGTGATGCGGGCGCTGACCGCGGCGTTCGAGGGCGGCTCGTCATCCTCGGCATAATGCGTCTCGGGGTCGATCAGCTCGGGCTCGGGGGCAAAGTCGCGATCATCGGCCAGGGGGGCCGGCGCGGGACGCAGGCCCGGCAGGCCGCCGCGGGGCGCTTGCGGCAGGGCGGCGGAACCGGCGTGGCCCACGCGCTCGCGCCGGGCATCGGCGCGGGTCTTGAGCCCGCGCGCCGCGCCCGAGGACAGCCGCGCCCCGCGATCCATCGCCTGCAGCGCCAGGACGCGGGCGGTGGCCAGCCCCTCGCGCAGGAAGGTGCCGATGGTCGTCAGCTCCTTGCGGTCGAAGCCCAGCACGAAGGCCAGGAAGGCGACGGTGCCGACGGCGGTCAGCAGCGCCAGCAGCTTGATCGCGACCGAAGCCTTCATCGGCATGGCCGACAGCATGCCGCCCATCAGCATGTCGCCCAGATGCCCGCCCAGGCCAAAGCTTTGCGTCCAGTCCGGCGGCGGCGCCATCGAGGTGGCATAGATCGAGACCAGCACCATGGCGATGGGCAGGAAGATGCCGCGCATCAGCCGTTCCTCGCCCCGGTGCAGCATCAGCCGCAGGCCCCAGACCACGGCGCCGACCACCAGGATCCAGGTGCCGTAGCCGGTGATCATGAACAGCGCCGAGGCGACATAGGCGCCGAAGCGGCCCAGGTAGTTCTGCGCCGGCTGGTCGGTCGCCGACATGAAGCTGGGATCGTCGGGGGAATAGCTGACCAGCATCATCGCGATCAGCACGCCCAGAATGACCAGCCCCGCGCCCAGCAGTTCCTTGCCGCGCCGCTCCAGCGCCGCCTGCGTGCTTTGGTCAAACAGCGGATCGCGGTGTTTCGCCTGCCAGCTCGCCATGCGTCAACCCCCTTGATACAAACAATTCTTCAGGCGGTTCAGCGCCGCCTCGGTCTGCTCCGCCGGCGCGACCAGCGCCACGCGGATGAAATTCCGGCCCGGATTGCCGGCCAGGCTGTCGCGGGCCAGATAGGCGCCGGGCAGCACCTGGATGCCCGCCTCGGCCCACAGCTTTTTCGCCGCATCCTCACCGTCGCCGACGCTTTCGGGCACCGGCAGCCACAGGAAAAAGCCGCCCTGCACCGGCTGATAGCCCGGCACATTGCCCAGCACCCGGTCGGCGATGCGGTATTTCTGCTGGTAAAGCGCGCGGCTGGCCTCGACATGGCCCTCCTCGCCCCAGGCCATGGCGCTGACGCGCTGCACCGGCAGGGGCAGCGGCGCGCCGGCATAGCTGCGCAGCCGCCGCATCTGCGCGATCTGCTGGGGTCCACCGGCGGCAAAGCCCGAGCGCAGTCCCGGCAGGTTCGAGCGTTTCGACAGCGAGTTGAACATCACCACCCGATCGGCCAGCCCCATGCGCGTGGCCACCGCCAGCGCGCCGGGCGGCGGCGCGTCGCGCCAGATCTCGGAATAGCACTCGTCGGCGAAAACCAGGAAATCGTGCCGGTCGGCCAGGGCGATCAGTTCCTCGAGATAATCCTCGGAGGCGATGCTGCCCTGCGGATTGGCGGGCGAGCACAGATAGGCCACGGTGGCGCGGTCCAGCACCGCGGCCGGCAGGCCGGCAAAGCGCGGCAGGTGGCCGGTTTCTGCCGTGGCGGGGACAAAGACCGGCTCGGCGCCCACGGCGGCGGCGGCCACGGCATAGACCTGGTAGAACGGGTTCGGCACTAGGATCGCCGGCCGCTGGCCGTTCTTGCGTTCGGGCGCCAGCGCCAGGGCGGCATTGAACAGCCCCTCGCGCGTGCCGTTCAACGCCATGATCCGCTCGGGCGCGACATCCAGCCCGTGCCGGCGGGCAAGCCAGCCCGAGATCGCGGCCAGCAACTCGGCCGTGCCCTCGTTCGAGGGGTATTTGCCGAAATCGGCGATGCTTTCGGCCATGACCGGGCCGACGAAATCCGGCAGCGCATGGCGCGGCTCGCCAATGGTCAGGATCAGGGGATCGCCGCCGGGGTCGATGCCCGCAAGCAGCGTCCGCAGGCGCGGAAACGCGTAATCCGGCAGGTTCGAGAACCGCTCGGGAATTGCCATGACTGCCTCTCAGTCGGGGTCGTTGCGCCCCGTTTTGCCGCAAGACTACCGGCAATCCCCCCATGCGTCCAGAGTTTCACCGCCAGATTGCGCCCGTCCGTGCCGGATTTTCCCGGAAAATCCACGCCTCAGCGCAGCGCCGCCTCGGCTGCGGCGGCCGCCACCAGCAGCGCGCGGTCCTGGCCGGCGCGGCCCATCAGCGTGATGCCGCAGGCCGGATGGCCGGTCGGCAGGCTGACCGCCGGCAGGTCCAGCAGGTTGGCGATGCGGGTGTTGCGCAGCGTCAGCAGGTTTTCGCGGGCAAAGAACTCTTCCTCGGCCAGCAGCCGGTCCACCGGCGGCGGCAGGATCGGCGCCGTGGGCAGGATCACCGCGTCGAAACCGGCGACCAGCCGCGCCCAATCGGCGCGCAGCCGGCCCAACTCCTCCCAGGCGGCGACGTAATCGGCCGCCAGCACGAACTGGCCGCCGCGAAAGCGCTCCAGGATCGGCGGGTGCATCAGCTCGGGCGCGGCCTCGATCTGCTCGCGCCAGATGCCATAGGCCTCGGGCGCGAACAGCAGCGGCGCCAGCACCATCGCCTCGGCCACGCAGGGCGGCGCGGCATGGGTAATGCGGGCGCCGGCGCGGGCCAGGCGGTTCACCGCATCCTCGAAGCCGGCGACCGGCTCATGCCGCGCCTCGTCGAAGGGCACGCCGTCCAGCACCATCAGCCGCAGCCCGCGCGGGCTGGCATCGGCCAGGTCGGGGGCGGGCTCGCCACGCAGCACGGCGAAAAGCTCGGCGCAATCCTCGACCGTGCGGGCGATGGGACCGGCCACGTCGAAGCGGCGGCACAGCGGCACGATGCCGGCGCCGCTGACTGCGCCCGTGGTCGGCTTGAAGCCCACCAGCCCATTCCAGGCCGCCGGCACCCGGATCGAGCCGCCGGTGTCCGACCCCACCGCAGCCGCCGCCAGCCCCAGCGCCACCGAAACCGCCGCGCCCGAGCTGGAGCCGCCCGGCGCCAGTTCCTGGTCGATGCTGTTGGGCGGCGTCGCCGTGCGCGGGTTCACGCCTAGGCCGGAAAAGGCCAGCTCGGTCATATGCGTCTTGCCCAGGCAGACCAGCCCGTCCAGCGTCGCCCCGGCCAGGATCGCGGCATCCTGCCGGGGCACGCGGCCCTCCAGCAGGCGCGAGCCGGCCTCGGTCGCGATGCCGGCGCTGTCGATATTGTCCTTCCAGCTGATCGCCACCCCGTCCAGCAAGCCGCGGCGCAGCCCGGCGCGGGCGCGGTCATGGGCGGCGATGGCCTCGGCCCGCGCGCGCTCGGGGGTCAGCCGGGCATAGATGCGGTCGCCATAGGGATGGCGGGCCGCGGCGTCCAGATAGGCCTCGGCCTGCTCGACCGGGCTGATGAGCCCGGCCAGGATCGCCCTTCCCTGTTCCGCCGCAGATGCCCTGAGCCAATCCATGCCCTTCCCCCGACCGATCAAATCCAGATACCAAATAATGCACAGGCTATCCCGGCGCGGGCTGGCCCGCAATGCGCTTGGCGGCCGCCATGACGCATGGACATTGCCCGGCCGACGGTCATATTGCGTCCCATGAGGACCGATTTCGACATCCTGATCGCGGGCGGCGGGCTGAACGGCCCGGCCCTTGCCCTGGCCCTGGCCGATGCCGGCCTGTCGGTGGCGGTGGCCGACGCCCGCCCCGCCGATGCCCGCGCCGGCGACGCCTTCGACGGCCGCGCCTATGCGCTGGCGCTGGCCTCGCAGCGGCTGCTGGCCGCGCTGGGGCTGTGGCCCGAGCTGGCGCCGAACGCGCAGGAAATCCGCAAGGTCGAGGCGACGCAGGGCGCGCCGGGCGAAGGCGCCGGCCCCTTCGGGCTGCATTTCGACGGCGCCGAGCTCGAGGAAGGCCGGCTGGGCTACATGCTCGAGGACCGCTTCCTTTACCGCGCGCTTCTGGCCGCGATGCAGGGGCGGGTCACGCATCTGCCCGGCCTGTCCGTCACCGGGCAAGAGGCCGAGGGCGCGGCGATCCGCGCCACCCTGTCGGACGGCCGCAGCATCAGCGCCCGGCTGCTGGTCGGCGCCGACGGGCGGCAATCGGGCGTGGCGGCGCGGGCCGGCATCCGGCGCATCGGCCATGACTATGGCCAGATCGCACTGGTCGCGGCGGTCGATCACGAATTGCCGCACGAAGGCACCGCGCATCAGTATTTCATGCCCACCGGGCCGCTGGCGATCCTGCCGCTGCCGGGCAATCGCAGCTCGATCGTCTGGTCCGAGGCCGAGGCCAGTGCCCGCGCGATCATGGAACTGCCGGATGACGAATTCCTGGCGGTGCTGCGCCCGCGCTTCGGCGATTTCCTGGGCGAGATCCGGCTGGTCGGGCCGCGCTTTTCCTATCCGCTGAACCTGACCCTGGCCGAGCGCTACGTCGCCCCGCGCGTGGCGCTGGTCGGCGATGCGGCGCATGGCGTGCATCCCATCGCCGGGCAGGGGCTGAACCTGGGCCTGCGCGATGTGGCGGTGCTGGCCGAAGTGCTGGTCGCCGCCCGCCGCCGCGGCGAGGACATCGGCGCCGATCTGGTGCTGGCGCGCTATGAGGACTGGCGCCGGCCCGATGCGACGGCGCTGGCGCTTGGCATGGACGGGGTGAACGCGCTGTTTTCCAATGCCAATCCGCTGCTGCGCACCGCGCGCGAGATCGGCATGGGCCTGGTCGATGCCATCCCGCCCCTGCGGCGCGGCTTCATGCGCCAGGCGGCGGGGCTTAGCCTCGAGCCGATGCCGCGCCTGCTGACCGGGCGGCGGCTTTAGGGAACGCTCACGCCTTCGTCAGCGTTGAGGCGCCGCGCATCCAGCGAACGTGATGTGCAAGTCATTGGAGAATCGGTATCATTCCGCTCATGAAACTGAAGTCGCTCGCCCTTGCGCCCGTCCTGTGCCTGGCCCTGGCCTTTCCCGCCCTGGCCGAGAAGATCCCGCTGAACGAGATCTCGCGCTATCTCAACAGCCTCAAGACCGCCAAGGCGGATTTCACCCAGGTGAATGCCGACGGCTCGATCTCGACCGGGGTGGTCTATATCCAGCGCCCGCAGCGGGTGCGCTTCGAATACAAGGGCGACCGCACGCTGGTCATGGCCTCGGCCGGCAACGTCGCCGTGTTCGACGGCAAGACGCGCGGTGCGCCGCAGCAATACCCGCTGTCCAAGACGCCGCTGTCGCTGATCCTGGCGCCCAACATCGACCTGAGCCGGGCGCGCATGGTCACAGGCTATGCCGAGAAGAAGAACACCACCGTCGTCACCGCGCAGGATCCGCAGCATCCCGAATACGGCAATATCCAGATGGTCTTTACCGCCAATCCGACCCAGCTGCGGCAATGGGTGGTGACCGACGACACCGGCAAGCGGACCACGGTGATCCTGGGCGACATGCAGACCGGGATGAGCTTTCCCGCCTCGACCTTCGCCATCCAGAACGAGATCGCCCGCCGGCAATAGGCGGGCGAACCCGGTCAGCGGCAGGAGGCAAGCTGGCTGCGATAGGCCTCGGACCGGGCCTGGACCTTGCCGGCCACGCCCATCAGCCAGGGCTTCGAATTGTGCGAGCCCCTGGCAAAGCCCGAGCGGCCCTCGTGATAGGCCAGGTATTGCGAGGCGGCGTCCCATTTGGAAATGCCCAGCACCCGCGCCGAATCGTTCATGTACCAGCCCATGAAATCGGTGGCGTCGCGGATATTGTCGCGCCGGGCGCGGCGGTTGCCGGTCTGCTTGCGGTAATCGTCCCAGGTGCTGTCCAGCGCCTGGCTGTAGCCATAGGCCGAGCTTTGCCGGCCGATCGGAATGATGCCCAGCGCATATTGATGCGGCGTGCGGGCATTGCCGATGAATTTCGATTCCTGGTGGATCGTCGCCATCTGCACATGCACCGGCACCCCCCAGCGCCGCTCGGTCGCCTTCATCGCACGCATGTAGGCGGGCCGTTCGGCCGCGATGGCGCAGGCGCTTTCCAGATTGCGCGGCGCCTTGTAGTTCCCGCCCCCTCCGCAAGAGGCCACCAGCCCGACGATGGCGAGCTTGAGAAACCTGTTCATACTGCCCTCATGTTTTTTGCGGGCAGGATAAGCGCAATCCGGGGCGAGGCGCAAATGACAAAGGCTCGACCGTCCTAGCTGGGCAGGACCGAAACCGATTTCACGATGGCGTGGCAGGCGGTTCCCGGCTGCAATTCCAGCGCCTTGACCGAGCGCAGCGTGACCTGCGCAAGCATCCGCTCATGCTGCGCGCCCTGCCCCAGCGCCAGTTGCACCAGCCCGCCCTCGACGCAGGTCACAGTGACCGGCAGCAGATTGAGCGCCGACAGGCCCCGCGGCGCCTCGCGCGCCAGGATCACCTCATGCGCCAGGATGCGCAGCCGCAGCGCCTGCCCCGGCGCCAGGTCCAGTCCGGGCAGCAGCATCGGCCCGCCGGCGGTGGCGACCCGGACCATGCCGTCGGGTTCGCGCGCCTCGACCGTGGCGCGGATCAGCGCCCCCGCCTCGCGCGCGCCCAGCTGCGGGGCCAGTTCGGGATCGGCCAGGATCGCGGCCAGCGGGCCGGAATGGACCACCCGCCCCTGCCGCATCAGCACCACCGTCGTCGCCAGCCGCAGCACCTCGGGCACCGAATGGCTGACATAGAGGATCGGCAGCCGGATCTCGTCCCGCAGGCGTTCCAGCCAGGGCATGATCTCGGCCTTGCGCGCCTCGTCCAGCGCCGCCAGCGGCTCGTCCATGACCAGCAGCGCCGGATCCGACAACAGCGCGCGCCCGATGGCCACGCGCTGGCGTTCGCCGCCCGACAGCGTGCCGGGGCGGCGATGCAGCAGGGGCTCCAGCGCCAGCATCCCGGTGATGCGGTCGAAGTCCCGCGCCGCCCCGCGCCGCCAGCGCGAGGGATAGCGCAGGTTCGCCGCCACCGTCATATGCGGGAACAGCCGCGCGTCCTGGAACACGCAGCCGATGCGCCGGGCCTGCGGCGAAAGGTTGGTCCTGCCGTCGAACAGCACCCGCCCGTCCAGTGCGATGCGGCCCTGGTCGGGGCGCAACAGCCCGGCGATGGCGTTGATCGCCGTGCTCTTGCCGCAGCCCGAGGGGCCGAACAGCGCCGTCACCCCGCCCGGTGCCTGGAAGGCGACATCAAGCGAAAGCCCAGGAAAATCGTGGCGAAAGGCGACCTCCAGCATCAGGCCCGCCCCTCGGCGCGCCCATTCATGCGCGCGGTCATGCGCCAGGCCAGCCATTCCGACACCAGCACCGCCCCCATGGCGATCACGACCGAGACCAGCACCAGCCGCAGCGCCGCTGCATCGCCCGAAGGCACCTGCAACAGCGCATAGATGGCCGAGGGCAGCGTCTGCGTCTGGCCGGGAATGTTCGAGACGAAGGTGATGGTGGCGCCGAACTCGCCCATCGCCTTGGCAAAGCCCAGCGTCGCCCCGGCCAGGATCGCGGGCAGGATCAGCGGCAGCGTCACGGTCACGAAGATCCAGGCCCGCGGCGCGCCCAGCGTGGCGGCCGCCTGTTCAAGCTTTGGGTCCACCGCCTCGAATCCCAGGCGGATGGCGCGCACCATCAGTGGAAAGCTCATGATGCCGCAGGCCAGCGCCGCGCCGGTCCAGCGAAAGGCAAAGACGATGCCCAGCGGTTTCAGCAGGCTGCCCACCGGCCCCTGCGTGCCGAACGTGACCAGCAACAGGTAGCCGGTGACGACCGGCGGCAGGATCAGCGGCAGGTGGACGATGCCGCTCAGCAGCCCATGCCCCGGAAAGCGCCGCCGGGCCAGCAGCCAGGCGACGGCGACGGCCGGCGGCAGGCCGGCCAGCGTGGCGACGGCGGCGACCCGCAGGGACAGCCGCACGGCCTGCCACTCCTGGGGGCCAAGCCAATCGGTCGGGATCATTGCGTGACGGTAAAGCCTTGCGATTCAAAGACCGACCTTGCCGGTTCCTGCGACAGGCTGTCAAGAAAGGCCGCCGCCTGCGGCGTATCGGCCCCCGTCGTCACCGCGGCGGGATAGGTGATCTTTTCATGGCTGTCGACCGGGAAGGTCGCGACCACGCCCACGCCCGGCTCGGCCACGGCATCGCTGCCATAGACGATGCCCAGCGGCGCCTCGCCGGTGGCGACCAGCTTCAGCGCGGCGCGGACGTTGTCGGCCTGGGCCACCTGGCCCTCGACCTGATCCCACAGGCCCAGCGAGGTCAGCGCCTCCTTGCCGTATTGCCCCGCGGGGACGGAATCGACCATCGCCATGGCCAGCTTGCCGTCGCCCAGCAGGCCGGGCAGTTCGGTCACGGGCGCCTCGGCCGGCTTGCCGGTGCCGACCAGCACCAGCGTATTGCCCAGCAGGTCGCGGCGCGTCGCCGGGTCGATGTCGCCCGACTCCTGCACCGCATCCATCCACGAACTCGAGGCCGAGATGAACAGGTCCGCCGGCGCGCCCTCCTGGATCTGCTTGGCAAGCTGCGAACTGCCGGCATAGGAGATCACCACCGTATCGCCATGGCTTTCCTGCCAGGTGGCGGCGATCTCGTCCAGCGCGTCCTTGAGGCTGGCGGCGGCGAAGATGGTGATCTCGTCGGCCTGGGCGGCAGGCGCAAGCGCGATCAGGGCGGCGGCAAGGAAAGACAGGCGCATCGGGCGGGTCCATTCGTTGTGTCTGGATGGACATAACCAGCCATTGCCCGTGCTGGCAACCGTTATTTACGCCGAAGCAGATCGCTGCCCCGCACGCAGCCGCCCCAGCTCTGCGGCGCCCTGGTCACGCAGCAGCACCTCCAGCGCGCGGTAGTCGGCCAGCACCTGCCGGCCGCGCTCGGTCAGCTGGGCGCCGCCGCCATGGGCGCCGCCGCGGCTGCTGTCGACCAGGGGTGCGGCAAAATGCGCATTCATCTCTTCGACCAGCGACCAGGCGCGGCGATAGCTCATCCCCATGCGCCGCCCGGCGGCCGAGATCGAGCCCTCGTCGTCGATGGCCTGCAGCAGGTCGGCCTTGCCGCGGCCAAAGGTCAGGCCGGATTCGAAATGCAGGCGCAGGCTGATGCGGGGATCCTGGGTCATGGCCATATTCTGCCGTCTTTCCGCAAGGTCGCAAGGGGGCGGGTCTTTTCGATGTGCTATCGCGGCTCTAGCAGTAACATCATGCCAACGGCAATCGGGGGGAATCATGTCCGACAATGAAATCGTCATCCTGTCCGGGGCGCGCACCGCCATCGGCACCTTCGGCGGCAGCCTGGCCGGCGTGCCGCCGATCCAGCTGGCCGCGACCGCGACCCGCGCCGCGATCGAGCGCGCCGGCATCGGCCCCGAGCGCATCGGCACCGTGGTCTTCGGCCATGTGCTGAACACCGAGCCGCGCGACATGTACCTGTCGCGCGTGGCGATGCTGGAAGCCGGGGTGCCCGACACCACGCCGGCGATGAACGTGAACCGGCTCTGCGGCTCGGGGGCGCAGGCCATCGTCTCGGCCACGCAGGCGCTGATGCTGGGCGACGCCGATTTCGCCGTGGCGGGCGGCGCGGAATCGATGAGCCGCGCGCCCTATGCCGTGCCCGCCGCGCGCTTCGGCGCCAAGATGGGCGACGTGCAGATGCTGGACATGATGGTCGGCGCGCTGACCTGCCCGATGGGCACCGGTCATATGGGGGTGACGGCGGAAAACGTCGCGCGCGAACATGACATTTCGCGCCAGGCGCAGGACGAATTCGCGCTGGAAAGCCAGAAACGCGCAGCCGCCGCCATCGCCGAGGGCCGCTTCAGGGAGCAGATCGTCCCCATCGAGATCAAGACCCGCAAGGGCGTGGTCACCTTCGACACCGACGAGCATCCGAAGGCGACCGACCTGGAGAAACTGGCCGGGCTGAAGGCGGTGTTCCAGAAGGACGGCACGGTGACGGCCGGCAATGCCTCGGGCATCAACGACGGCGCGGGGGCGCTGGTGCTGGCGCGGGCCGAAGCGGCGCAAGCGGCGGGCGCCAAGCCGCTGTTCCGCATCCTCGGCCATGCCGTGGCCGGCGTGCGCCCCGAGGTCATGGGCATCGGCCCGGTCCCGGCCGTCGAGGCGCTGCTGAAGCGCACCGGCCTGAAGGCCGGTGATTTCGACGTGATCGAATCGAACGAGGCCTTTGCCGCCCAGGCACTGGCGGTGAACAAGGGCCTCGGCCTCGACCCCGCCAGGGTGAACCCGAACGGCGGCGCCATCGCCTTGGGCCACCCGGTCGGCGCGACCGGCGCCATCATCACCGTGAAGGCGATGTATGAACTGATGCGCACCGGCGGCAGCAAGGGGCTGATCACCATGTGCATCGGCGGCGGCCAGGGCATCGCGCTGGCCATCGAACGCCTCTGAGCCTGCGTTGACGACCCGGCCCTCAGCTGGGCCGGGTCTTCGGCTGCACTGTCGCATGAGTATTTGGGGAACGAAGAAGCGCAGGCCCGGCTTCTTCGTTCCATAAATACCCGAACTGCCTTTCACGCTTCGCCAAGCATGCCCTGCATGCGCGAATGCCGAAGCAGCGGAAAATGGAACGGGCCGCCCCCCTGGAGAACGGCCCGCGAGATCCACGGAGATGGTCCGGTTAGGGTTGGTGCCCACCGTCCCAGCCAGGGTTTACGACCCTTGGGGCTGCCCTCAGGCCACGGCCCCCCTGACTGTCCCGACACCTCTCTCCAATATCACTCTCGACACTGGACCACCTCCTTTCAATAAGTTGCCTTATGGGGTCCAGCCTGCCACAGAACCTTTAACAGTCAATGAATTTGCGCGCGGCGCTGGATCAAATTTCCGACGACGATGCGGAAGGGCACGAGCGCCAGGACTGCCTGCGCAAGCTTCACCCCGCAGTCGGCCACTGCCAGCGAAACCCACAGCGGCTGGACAGGCCCCTGGCCCAGCAGCGGAACCAGTTCATTTGCCCAGGAAACATCGTCCGCCGGGAAGATCGGCGTCAGCTGCGAGGCAAAGGCGATGCTGAAGAAAACGGCAGTGTCGAGGATCGAACCGGCGACGCTGGCCGCCAGGGGTGGTAGCCACCAGTTGTATTTTCGCAACTGGTTGAAGACCGAGATGTCCATCAGCTGCGCCGAAAGGAAGGCCGCGCCCGAGGCTATGGCGATGCGCAGCGTGGTCTTGTCCAGCCCCGCGGCCACGACCGAGCACAGCACGCCGGTCACGAAGCCGGCATAGACCACCTTGCGCGCGGCGGCCGGGC
Organism: Paracoccus versutus; assembly: GCF_000763885.1. Classification (GTDB taxonomy): domain Bacteria; phylum Pseudomonadota; class Alphaproteobacteria; order Rhodobacterales; family Rhodobacteraceae; genus Paracoccus; species Paracoccus versutus. Next base: position 62,143 of record NZ_JRKO01000009.1, read on the forward strand.
CATAGACCCGGTTCATGATGTCGGTCACGAGGAAGGCGACCGGATAGGTCAACGCCCCCCAGGTCAGCCAGGAGCCCAGCAGATGCTGGACCAGGATGTTCGAGGCCACCACGACGGCGGCCATGGCGATGACGCCGGGAAGGATACGGGACATGTCTGGTTTTCCGTTTTGGCAAGGTCGCGGAGACTCGGCCCCGTCGGGGCAAGGCCGCATAAGCCCGCCGGGCCCTTCTGTCAACGGGCTTGCGGGTCTATAGCGCGGCCGCAGCGGCGATTTCCACCGCAAAGGCGCCGTTCATCCCCTCGACCGCGGTATTGGTCAGCGCGACCAGGCTGCGGCCGCGCGCGGGATCGACGATCCAGCAGTGGCCGTAGATGCCGCCCCAGCCGAGGCTGCCCTGCGGCAGGCCAATGCCGGCCGTCTCTGCATCGGTGACAACCGCGCCCGCCCAGGCATGGCCCCATCCGGCACCGCGCAGCGGATGGCGCTGGCGGATGCGGTTGCGCCGGGCCTCGGCGCGCAGGTTCTCGGCCAGGAAAGGGCCGTCGCACAGGGTTTCCAGCAGCGCCAGCGCCGCCTCGGCCGTCCCTGCCATGCCGCCGCCGCCCGAGGGATAGGCCGAGGGGTCGCGGATGCGCTCGGGCAGGTAGGCATAGCTTTGCTCGGGTTGCAGCGGATTGCGGACACGGGTCGGGCCGCACATCCGTTGCGGCTCGGGGCGGGCATCGGCGTAGTTCGCGGCCAGGTCCACGGCATCCGGGGCCTGGAAGCCGGCCTCGATGCCCAGGGGGCCCGTCACCAGCCGGGCCATGGCATCGGGCAGCGGCATGTCGGCCGCGGCCTCGATCACCGCGCCCAGCACATCGGTCGCCAGCGAATAGCGCCAGCGCGTGCCCGGCGGCCGGTCCAGCGGCACCGAGGCGATGCGGCGCAGGTTCTCGGCCAGCGAGATGCCGCTGTCGCCGATCCCGTCCGAGACCCCGGCGCGGGCATAGGGGCCGTCCGGCGGCTGGTTGAAGCCGTAGTCCAGCCCCGCCAGATGCGACATCAGCTGGTCCACGGTGATCGCGGGGCGGGTGCCGTCGGGCAGGGCGGGGGCGAAATCCGGCAGCCAGCGCGTCCCCCGGTCTTCGGGCGACAGCCGGCCCGCCTGCATCAGCCGCAGCGCCGCGACGGTAGTAAAGGGCTTCGAGACCGAGGCATAGCGCAGCCAGGTCGCCTGCCGCATGGGCCGGCCGGCCTCGCGGTCGGCCAGGCCGGCGGCGCGGGCATGGACCAGCCGGCCGCCCTGGGCCAACAGGACCACGCAGCCGACGATCCGCCGCTCGGCCAGCGCGCTGTCGACGGCGCGGTCCAGCGCGGCGATGCTGGCGGAAAGGCTCATTCCGCCACCCGGTACTCGACCAGTTCGGTGCGTTGCAGCCAGCCGAAATTATCGTCCGAGATCATGGTGATGCGGATGCCCTGCCCGTCATGCCAGACCGAGATCCCCTCGAGGTTGTCATATTGCAGCGGCCGCGATTCCAGCAGCACCCGTTCGTTCGAGACGCCGCTTTCCGACAGGTCGAAGCGCCTGACGCGGGTGCGGAAGCCCAGGAGGCCCTTGAAGTCGCGCTCCAGCAGGTAGAAGCGCCCGTCCGGGCCGATGTCGGCGCCGACCGCCAGCCAGTCGCCCGAGCGCGGGATCGCGAAGGGCTGGTCCCACTTGCCCTCCCGCCAGCGCCAGACCGGAAAGGGCCGGGTCAGCGCGCCCGACCGCTCGGGCAGGGTCAGCAGCGTGCCGTCGGGCAGGATCGCCAGCGCCTCCAGCGAGGAGTTGCGCTGCATCGCCTTGAACTCGGGCGGCCGGGGCAGGGGCTTGGCCGGGCTGTCGGGCGTGTCGTGGCGGGCGACGCGGGTCAGCCCCTCGAAGCTGATCCAGATCGTGCCGTCGGGGGCGATGGCCAGCCCCTCGCTGTCGCCCTGCCAGCCGGGTTTCAGCGGCTTGCCGGCGCTGTCGCGCAGATGGGCGCGGCCGGCCAGCTCCAGCCCGCGGATGCGGCCCTGCGCATCGCGCTGGACGCTGCCCCAGCGGATGGTGGCGCGGTCGGAAAGCGCGGTGAAGCGGCTGCCGTCGGCGCTGATCTCGATGCCCGAGAAGCCGCCGAATGTCTCGTCCTCCATCCGCCAGACATAGGTCGCGACATATTCCACCTTCGGCATGGGCGGAGGCGAGGGATCGGCCGCGCAGGCCGATGAGGCCGAGACAAGCAGCAGCGCCAGCGCAAGGCCCGGCAGGCGGCGGGGCCGCCCTGCCGCGCCGCCGGCCGTGCCGCCGCGCCTTAGCGGGCGGTGGCGACGACCTGGCATTGACGGGGCATCTCGCTTAGCCGGAAGCTGCGGGGGTGGCGATAGTTCGGATCGGGCGGCACCGGCTTGACCCGGCTGGGGTCGATGCGGTTCTTGATCCATTCCGCGGCCTCGGCGCAGCCGTCGCCGGGCGGCGGCACGTCCTGCTGCTGGCAGACCGAGCCCGCCGGGCAGGCCAGGCGGACGTGGAAATGATAGTCGTGGCCACCCAGCGGCCGGATCTTGCGCAGATAGCTGCGGTCGCCGGTCTCGGACTGGCACATCGCCAGCTTGGCGACCGGATCGACGAAGATGCGCTCGACCCGCGGGTCGCGGGCGGCGGCGCGCATGATCGCCATGTGACCGCCGCTCCACAGGCCCGAGGGCGCGGTGCCGGCCTTGTTCACCACCGATTGCGACGAGATCTTCTCGCGCTGCGCGGCGCTGAGGCGCAGGCTTTGCGGCGGCAGCATCCAGATGTCGGCATCAAGCCCCGACTGGTGGCTGGCATGGCCCGAGGTCATCGGCCCGCCGCGCGGCTGGCCCATGTCGCCGATGTAAAGCCCCTGCCAGCCGACCTGGCGCGCAGCCTGCGACAGGCCGATCAGGAAGCTGACCAGCTCGGGATGGCCCCAGTTGCGGTTCCGGGACAGGCGCATGGCCTGCCAGGTCGGGCCGGATTCCGGCAATTGCATGGCGCCCGAGACGCAGCCCTTGGAATAGAACCCGATCGAGACCGGGGCACCCCCGGTCGGGCCGGGGACGGCGCCGAAGACGTTGCGGGCCAGCGGGTCGGCCCCGGCGGGCTGGACCAGGCCAAGCCCGGTCAGCGCCAGCACGGCGGCGGTCAGGAATTTGCGGATCACTGCGCGGCCTCTCCTTTTGCTTTGACCCAACCTAGCAGAACCAGCGCCAGAAGGAACATCACGATGAGCGGAGAGATGCCGAGCCGTTGGCTTCCGGTCACATCCGTCATCGTGGCGATCAGCAAGGGTGCCAGGAAAGCCGTCGCCTTGCCCGACAGCGCGTAAAGGCCGAAGGCCTCGGTGGCGCGCTGGGGCGTGGTGTGGCGCACCATCATGGTGCGGCTGGCCGATTGCAGCGCGCCACCCGCGCCGCCGATCAGCACACCGCAAAGGAAGAACAGCACATCGGGCAGGCGCGAGCCCTCGGCCAGCGGCAGGCCCAGGATCTGCTGGCGGCTCATGCCGGTGATCAGGATGCAGACCGCGATCAGGACCAGCGTGCAGGCGACGATCACCGGCTTGGGCCCCCAGCGCCGGTCGGCGCGGCCGCCGATCCAGCTGATGACGGCGGCCGAGATGGCGCTGACCACGCCAAAGACCCCGGCCAGGAACACCGGCCAGCCCAGCACCGTGCCAGCATAGACCCCGCCGAAGGCGTAAAGCGCGTTCAGCGCATCGCGCGAGAACATGGACGACACCAGCCAGGCCGCCAGCGAATGCCGGTGCCGCAGGCTGGCCAGCAGCCGGCCCAGCTCTGCCATGGACGCGCCCAGCCGCAGCGGGCGGCGCGGCCCCCGCGTCTCTGGCACCCAAAGCGCAAAGGGGATCATGAAGACCAGATACCACAGCGCGGTAAAGGGCCCCACAGCCCGCGTGCCCTCGCGCAGCGCCGGATCAAGCCCCAGGACCGGCGCGATGCCCAGCATGGTGCGCCCGGTCTGCGCATTCTCGGCCAAAAGCAGCAGCACCATCGCCAGCGCGATCACGCCCCCCAGGTAGCCGAAGGCAAAGCCCGAGCCCGAGATGCGGCCGATCTCGCCATGCGGCGCCAGCCCCGGCAGCAGGGCATTGGTGAAGATGGTGGCGAACTCCATGCCGATCAGCCCGATGCCGAAGCAGACGATGGCCAGGTGCAGGTTCGGCTGGTCCGGCATCAGGAACCACAACCCCCAGGAGCCCGCCATGTAGAAGGCGGAAAAGATCCAGACCCAGACCAGCCGGCGCCCGCTGGTGTCGGCGATGGCGCCCAGCACCGGCGCCAGGAGCGCGATGATGACGCCGCAAATGCTCAGCCCGTAGCCCCAGAGCGACTGCGCCGCCGCCCCCGCCGCCTCGGGGGTCATGCCCTGCGCGGCATAGTGCTGGCGGGCGACCTCGGCGTAATAGACCGGGAAGATGAAGGTCAGCAGCAGCGTCGCAAAGGGCTGGCTGGCCCAGTCGAAGAACCACCAGCCCCAGATGCGTTTGCGTTCCATGCCACCCCTCTTGCCCGCCGGTGCTGCCGCCCGTCCCGCAGCCCGCGCGCATAAGGCCCCAGCCGGTTCAGGCTGGCAAGTCTGGATTGCGCTCGTCCGGCAGGATGGGCGGCAGCACCGGCGGCCAGGGCCGCCCGGCATCCGCCGCGATCCAGGCCTGCACCCAGCCCGGCAGTTCCGGGCTTTCCGGGTCGCGCCCGGCCGCCTGCATCAGCCGCGCCGGGGCGACGATGCCCTGGTCCGAGGTGATCGCCCCGCGCAGCAGCATGTGGTTGCAGCACTCGCCCCGCCGCCACATGCTTTGCTCCATGTAAAGGAAGCGCGCGTCCCAGCCCAGCGTGCGCGAGACCATGGTGAAGCGGTCGAAGGCCCTGATCCGGCGGCGATAGCGCACGGTATTGCCGGCCACGGTGATGCCCCAGCGGTTCTGCCGCATGGTGTCGATGATCCCGGTCCTGACCGCCATCGGCAGGCGCCCCAGGTCGTAAAGCGTCAGGGTGCGGCCGTTGTTCAGCTCGATCCAGGGGTCCAGATCCCAGGGCCAGCAGCGATGGGTCGAGACATGCGCCTCCAGCACCCCGATCCGGGGACTGCTGCGGAACTTGAGCATCTCCTTGGCAAAGCGGAGCATGGGATACATGGGCGGCCTCCCTTTGGGACGGCTGCGGGGCTAGCCTTGGACCGGCGGCGCGTCAATCGGAACGCTGCGGCGGCGATGCTTGCTGCTTGCGCAATGCGGATGCCTGCCTTACCTGTCCGGGGAACAGCCGGAAGGGGATGGAATGGGCACGCTCTACGAAGCCTTGATGCTGATACTCGACGTGGTCTGGTTCGTGATGATCGCCCATATCATCATGTCATGGCTGATCAACTTCCAGGTGCTGAACCTGCGCCAGCCGCTGATCTGGCAGATCTGGAGCGGGCTCAACCGCCTGCTGGAGCCGATCTACGGCCCCGTCCGCTCGATCCTGCCCAATACCGGCGGGCTGGACCTGGCGCCGCTGGTGGTCTTCATCGGCATCATCATCCTGCAGCGCGCGCTTGCCAATAACGCGGCCTGGTTCTACGGCTTCTGATGTCGGCCGCGCCCCTTCTGCGGCAGGTCTTCGGCTTCGATGCCTTCCGGCCGGGGCAGGAAGAGATCGTCGATGCCGTGGCCGCGGGCCGCGACGTGCTGGCGATCATGCCGACCGGCGGGGGCAAGTCGCTGTGCTACCAGCTGCCGGCGCTGATGCGGGACGGGCTGACGGTGGTGATCTCGCCGCTGATCGCCCTGATGCGCGACCAGGTGCGGGCGCTGACCGAGGCGGGCGTCGCCGCCGCCGCCCTGACCAGCGGCAATTCGGACGAGGAAAACAGCGAGGTTCTGCGCGCGCTGAACGCGCGCGAGCTGCGGCTGCTCTACATGGCGCCCGAGCGGCTGGCCTCCGGCGCGACCATCCCGATGCTGCGCCGCGCGGGCGTGCAGGCCATCGCCGTGGACGAGGCGCATTGCGTCAGCCAGTGGGGCCATGACTTCCGCCCCGACTACCTGCGCGTGGGCGAGTTGCGCCGGGCGCTGTCCGTGCCGCTGGCCGCCTTCACCGCCACCGCAGATGCGGAAACGCGCGACGAGATCGTCAAGCGCCTGTTCGACGGCGCGCAGCCGCAGATCTTCCTGCGCGGCTTCGACCGGCCGAACATCCACCTGGCCTTCCAGCCCAAGGACGGGCCGCGCCGGCAGATCCTGGATTTCGCCGCCGCCCGCCGCGGCCAGTCGGGCATCGTCTATTGCGGCACCCGCGCCAAGACCGAGACGCTGGCCGGCGCGCTGAACGAGGCCGGCCTTGCCGCCGTCGCCTATCACGGCGGCATGGAGCCCGACCAGCGCCGCGAGGTCGAGATGCGCTTCCAGCGCGAGGACGGGCTGATCGTGGTGGCGACCGTGGCCTTCGGCATGGGCATCGACAAGCCCGACATCCGCTGGGTCGCCCATGCCGACCTGCCGAAGTCGATCGAGGCCTATTACCAGGAAATCGGCCGCGGCGGCCGCGACGGCGCCCCGGCCGAGACGCTGACGCTTTACGGTCCCGACGACATCCGCCTGCGCCGCGGCCAGATCGACGAGGGGCTGGCCCCGCCCGAACGCAAGGCCGCCGACCACGCCCGGCTGAACGCGCTCTTGGGCCTGGCCGAGGCGACGGGCTGCCGCCGCGTCGCCCTGCTGCGCTATTTCGGCGAAGAGGCCGGGCCCTGCGGCAATTGCGACATATGCGACAACCCGCCCGAATGCTTCGACGCCACCGAGGCGGCGCAGAAGGTGCTGTCGGCCATCCTGCGCACCGGCCAGACCTATGGCGCGGGCCATGTCATCGACGTGCTGACCGGCACCATGACCGACCGCATCCGCAGCCGGGGCCATGACCGGCTGCCGACCTTTGGCGTCGGGCGCGACATGGCCAAGCCGCAATGGCAGGCGGTGATCCGGCAGATGCTGGGCCACGACCTGATCCGCCCCGACCCGGAGCGCCATGGCGGCCTTGCCATCACCGCCGCCGCCCATCCCGTGCTGCGCGGCGAGACGCGCATCACCCTGCGCCGCGACGCCATGGCCCGCGCGCGCCCCGCCGTGGTGGTCCGCGCCTCGGTCGACGAAGAGGACGCGCCGCTGCTGTCCGCGCTCAAGGCCAAGCGCCGCGCGCTGGCCGAGGCGGCGCGGGTGCCGGCCTATGTCATCTTCCCCGACCGCACGCTGATCGAGATGGCGCAGACCCGGCCCCGGACGCTGGACGAGATGGCGCGGGTGAACGGCGTCGGCGCGAAGAAGCTGGAAAGCTATGGCGAGGAATTCCTGCGCGTCATCGCCGGCGAGGTCGCGCCCATGCATCCCGCGCGCCGGGCGCTGGCTGGCCGTGCCTCGGGCGACCTGTTCGACCGGCTGGCCGAGGCGCAGTCCCGGCTGACGCGCGGCGAGGACGGCACCGAAAAGCCGCTCTCCGTCAGCAACTCCGCCCTGCGCCGCATCGCCGAGGACCGGCCGCGCGAGCTATCGCGCTATCTGGACGAGGCGCGGCTCGAGCGGTTCGGCACCGCCTTCGCCGCCGAGATCGCCGCCGACCCCGAGGGCTGAGCGGGGCCGATGTCTTGTCAGCCACTAGGCACCGCCTGCCAACAGCGAGGACCAGGCGGAGCCGTTCCCGTTGGCGCGCGGGCCCAGGCGGTTTCGCCGCGGTCGTGATCTTCGGCCCGTCGGCCGGATGGCCTTCACGGTGGCGGCACAGCCATGCGGGGCAGCGGCGGCCACGTCCCGCCGCGGCAAGGTCAAAGCCAGGATCCCGCCATGGCTGCGGGAACCTCTTCCCGCTTCTCTTGGCCCGGTGGATTCCGGCAGGGACATTGTCGCGACATCCGGGCGATGGGCGACCGTCCTTCCCGGCGGCACACGTCGCGGCCGGGTTCTGACCCGGCCTCCGCAATCCGGCCCCGACGCGGCATCCCGCGCATCTGCCCGCCCTGCGCAACAGGGCGAAGATGGGCTGCTGTCGCCGGACTCACGTCCAGGCGCCGCCGCGGACGGCAATCCGCATTGCGCCACCGGCCCCCTTCCCGCCCGCACCGCGCCTTATTCTTGCGCGGCGGCGCGGGCGCGGTCCTCGGGGTCCGGCATCGGGTCGCCCTCGGGCGGTCGGACCCGGAAGACGGCACAGTAAAGCGCCGGGACGAAGATCAGCGTGACCAGCGTGCCGGCGATGATGCCGCCCATCATCGCGAAGGCCATCGGCCCCCAGAACACCTGCCGCGAGATCGGGATCAGCGCCAGGCTGGCCGCCGCCGCCGTCAGCAGGATCGGGCGGGCGCGGCTGTCCGATGCCTCGAAGACCGCGTCCCATTTCGCGTGCCCCTTGGCGATCAGCTCCTGGATCTCATGCACCAGGATGACCGAGTTTCGGATCAGGATGCCGATCAGCGCCAGGATGCCCAGGATGGCGACGAAGCCCATCGGCACGCCAAAGGGCAACAGTGCCGCGACCACGCCGATCAGCCCCAGCGGAGCCGCGGCAAAGACGATCAGCGACAGCCGGAAGCCCTGCATCTGCACCATGACCAGCGTCGCCATGATCAGCAGCATGATCGGCACCACCGCGGCGATGGGCTGCTGGCTTTCGGCCGAGGTCTCGACCGTGCCGCCGACGACGACCTTGACGCCGGGCGGCAGGCCGGCCTGGAAGCGTGCGACCTTTTCGGCCAGCGCCTCGACCAGCGTGGCGGGCTGGTCCTTGCTGGCGATGGCGGCCTTGACCGTCACCGTCGGCAATCCGTCGCGCTGCATGATCAGCGGCTGCTCGGTATCGTATTCCAGCTTGGCCAGCGAGGCGAGCGGGATCGGCATCCCGGTCGGCGTCGCCAGTTGCAGGTTCTGGATCGATTCCAGCGATTCGCGATCCGCCTGCGAGCCGCGGGCGACGACGTCGATCAGGAAGATGCCGTCGCGCAGCTGGGTGATGGTCCGGCCGTTGAAGGTGCCCGAAAGCGCGCCCGAGATGTCCTCGTTGGTCAGGCCCAGCCGGCGGGCCTGGTCCTGGTTCACCTGCAGCCGCACCACGCGGGCGGGTTCGTTCCAGTCCAGCGCGATGTCGCGCAGCCGCGGCTCGGTCGCCAGCACCGCGGCCAGTTCGCGCGCCGCGTCGCGCGCCTGTTCCGGGTCGGGCGACGAGACGCGGTATTGCACCGGCTTGCCCACCGGCGGCCCGATCTCGAGGTTCTTGACATAGATGTCGGTACCGACCAGTTCGCGCCCGGCGAATTCGGCCAGCCGCGCCTTGAGCCGGTCGCGCGCCGCCAGGTCCGGGGTCTGGATCACGATCTGGCCCATGTAGGGACCGGGCGTGGGCACGTCCATCGACAGGATGAAGCGCGGCGCGCCGCGGCCGACATAGGTGGTCCAGAACTGCGCGTCCGGTTCCTCGGCCAGCATCGCCTCGATCCGGGCCATGTCGGCGTCGGTCTTGCCGATCGAGGCATTGGCGCGCTCGGTCACGTCCACGATGATCTCGGTCCGGTCCGAGGTAGGGAAGAACTGCTGCTCGACGAAGCGCATGCCCACGACCGAAACCGAGAACACGGCCAGCGTGATGGCGATGGTCAGCCATTGGTGGCGCATGCCCCACAGGAGCAGGCCGTGGAACTGCCGGCGCAGCCAGGTCGGCCGCTCGGACTTATGCGCCATGGTCGCGGGCAGCATGGTGACGCCCAGCAGCGGCGCGAACAGCACCGCGACGATCCAGCTGACGATCAGCGAGACGGCGATCACCACGAACAGCGAAAAGGTGAACTCGCCCGCCGCCGAGCTGTTCAGCCCGATGGGGATGAAGCCCGCCACCGTGACCAGCGTGCCGGTCAGCATCGGGAAGGCGATGGAGCTCCAGGCATGGCTGGCGGCGCGTTCCAGGCTGTCGCCCACCTCGAGCCGCGAGATCATCGTCTCGATGGCGATCATCGCGTCGTCGACCAGAAGCCCCAGCGCGATGATCAGCGCGCCAAGCGAGATGCGCTGCAGCGTGATGCCATAGATGTCCAGCACGATGAAGGTGATCGCCAGCACCAGGGGAATGGTCAGCGTCACCACCAGCCCGGCGCGCAGCCCCAGGCTGACGAAGCTGACCAGCAGCACGATGGCCACCGCCTCGGCCAGGGCCTGGACGAAATGGCCCACGGCCTCGTTCACCACATGCGGCTGGTCGGCGAACTTGGCCATCTCGATGCCGATGGGCAGGCCGCGGGCCACCTCGGCCATCAGCGCATCGACCTGCTCGCCGAATTCCAGGATATTGCCGCCCTCGCGCATGCCGATCTGAAGGCCGACCGCCTCCTTGCCGTTATAGCGAAACAGCGCGCTCGGCGGGTCTTCGTAGCCGCGCTGCACGGTGGCCACGTCGCCGATGTTGAAGAAGCGGTCGCCGACCCGCAGGTTCACCGCCGCGATCGCGGCCGCATCGTCGAACTGGCCGCCGACGCGCACCAGCACCTGCTCGGGCCCGGCCTGCACGATGCCCGAGGGCGAGATGGCGTTTTGCAGCGCCAGCGTCTGCACCACCTGGTTGTGGTTCAGCCCCATCGCCGCCAGCCGGGCCGAGGAAAACTCCAGGAAGATCCGTTCCTTGCGCACGCCCAGCAGCAGGGTCTTGCCCGCCATGGGCAGGGCCTGGACCTGCTTGCGGATGTCCTCGACCCGGTCGCGCAGCTCGCGCTGGGTAAAGCCGTCCGAGGTGAAGGCATAGATATTGCCGAAGACGTCGCCGAAATCGTCGTTGAACTGGAAGCCCTGGAACTCCTGCGGAAATTCCGGGCGGATGTCCGACATCATGCTGCGCACGCGCTTCCAGACCTCGGGCACCTGCGGGCCGCGGATCGTCGGGTCCAGCTCCAGGTAGACCACCGACTGCCCCGGCATGGTGACCGAGCGGGTGAACTTCAGCTCGTCGAGTTCCTCGAGCTTGGTCTCGATCCGGGTGGTGACCTGTTCCAGCGTGTCCTCGATGGTGGCGCCGGGCAGCGAGGCGCTGATCACCATGATCTTGATGGTGAAGTTCGGATCCTCTTCGCGGCCAAGGCGCAGATAGCCGAGCGTGCCCGCCACCATCGAGACGATCAGCAGGAACCACACCAGCGAACGGTGATGCAGCGCCCAGTCGGACAGGTTGAAGCCGCCTCTGGTCATGGTGTCACGCCTTGTCCCACGGATTGGCCCTCAGCCAAGGAATGGATGCCGCGGATCACCACCTCCTCGCCTTGGGCCAGGCCCGAGGCGACGGTGACGCGCCCGCCGATCGGCGGTCCCAGGGTCTCGATCCGGCGCAGGGCGACGGTGCCCTGGTCGCCGTCGCGGCTGACCACCCAGACATGCTGGGCGCCGTCGCGTTCAAGGATGCCGGCCTGGGGCAGGACCAGCCGCGCGGCGGCGGCGCCGGCGGGACGGGCCCGCACCAGCGCGCCCAGGCGGAAATCGGCATCCTCGCCAAGCGCCAGGTGGATGCGTCGGGTCCGGGTCGCGGCATCCGCCACCGGCTCGATCTGCGAGACCGTCGCCGGCACGATGCGTCCGGGGTCGTTTTCCGTCCAGACCTCATAGGGATCGCCCTGCCCCACGCGCGACAGCACGATGTCCGGCAGGTCGATCACCGCCTCGATGCCGTCCTGGGTGGACAGCCGCAGCACCGGCTCGCCGGCGCTGACCACGGCTCCGGCATTGACGAAAACCGCGCTGATCACCCCGGCAAAAGGGGCGCGCATCTCGGCGAAGCCCTCGGCGTCGCGGGCCTGGATCAGTTCGGATTGCGCCTGCTGCTCGGCGGCCTGCGCCGCGGCCAGCGCGCGTTCGGCCTGTTCCAGCTGCGCGGTCGAGGCGACGTTGCGGCTGGCCAGCGACCGCGTGCGCTCGGCCGTGGCCTGGGCGGTGCGCAGTTCCACCTGCGCCGCCTCGACCGCGGCCTGGGCGGCGCGGACGTCGCCCTGCAGGTCGTCGGGATTGAGCGTGGCCAGCACGTCGCCCTGGCGGACGACATCGCCGACATCGACATTGCGCGCGGTCACGCGGCCAAGGGTCTGGAAGCCCAGGGCGACCTCGATCCGCGCGGCGATCACGCCGGGGATGGAATGGCCGGCCGCCTGGGCGTCGCTGACCAGGATGCTGGCCACCGGGCGCGGGGCCGGGGCGGGCGCCTCGCCGGATTTCTGCCAGGGCCACGAGAAAGCGGCCGCGCCGCCGGCAAGCGCGACCAGGACCAACAGCGCGGACATCAGGGCCTTGCGCATCATTCCCCCTCTACCGCTGCATCCGCGACCACGCGGCCGGGATAAAGCATCTGCGACCCGGCCCCGACCACGGTCTGCCCCGGTTCCACCCCCACGCCCAGGATCACCGTGCCGTTGGCGAAACGCTCGATCCGAACCGGCGCCAGAGAGACGCGATTGTCATCCCCCACCAGCCAGACCGCCGGCTCGCCCTCCACCGAGGTCAGGGCCGTCCAGGGCACGGCGATGCCGCTGCCTGCGGGGAAATGCACCGCGCCCCGCACCGCCGCACCCAGCAGGCTGGCGGTCGGCGGGGCGTTCTCGATCTCGGCCCGCACCGTGACCGAGCCGGTGGCGGGATCGACCAGCGGCGCGATCTCCGTCACCTGCGCGGTCATGTGCAGGTCGGGAAAATCGATCCCAGTCAGCGTCACCGGCGCGCCGATCGCACCGCGCAGCAGCGGCGTGTCCGGACTTTGGAACACCGCCTCGCGCCCGGTGGCCGAAGCCAGCGAGATCACCGCCTGCGCCGCCCCGACGATCTGTCCCGGCTCGGCCCGGCGCGCAGTGACGATGGCGTCGCCGGGGGCGCGGATCACCGTATCCTCCAGCGCGCGCTGCGCCTGGCCCAGGGCGGAGCGCGCCTGCGCCAGCCCGCCGCTGGCCGCCGACAGAGCCTGGCTTGCCGCGTCAAGCGCGGCGCGCGTACCCACGCCGCGCTTCAGCATCGCATCGGCGCGCTGCAGCGCCTGGCGGGCCTGGGCCTCGGCCGCCTCGGCCGAGGCGACCGCCGCCTGCGCCACGCGCAACGCCTGTTCCTGCTGCACCGGATCGGTCCGCGCCAGCGGCTGGCCCTGGGTGACGCGATCGCCTTCGCGCACCAGCACCTCGATCACGCGGCCGCCCAGCCGGAAACCGACATCGACGCTGTCCTTGGCATGGACGGTTCCGGTCAGGGCGGCGTCAAAGGTCAGGGCGGCCTTCTCGACCTGCACGAACTCGACCCGCAGGGGGGGCTGGGCCATGGCCGGCGCCGCCGCGAAAAGCGCCAGGATCAGCGCAAGCAGGCGGGGCATCGCCCTGCCCCCACCTGGCCTGCTGTCCGTTTCCGGTCGGATGTTCAAATTCGCTGCTCCTGAAAATATCGGAACGACATGACCTTGCGGATGCGCCGGCCCCAGGCTGGCCCGGAACGTCCGGCGAACGGTTTGTCATTGATAGCTGCGCACCAGCGCGGCCGCAATCATGCCCCAGCCGTCCACGACGACAAAGAAGGCCAGCTTGAAGGGCAGGGCCACCACGACGGGCGGCACCATCATCATGCCCATCGACATCAGCACGGCCGAAACCACAAGGTCGATGATGAGAAAGGGCAGCGCGACCAGGAAGCCGATCTCGAACGCCCGCTGGATCTCGCTCAGCATGAAGGCGGGGATCAGCACCGACAGCCGGTCGGGCGATGCCTGGGGATCGGGGGCGATCTCGGCCAGGGTGGCCAGCATCTCGGGGTCGGTGCGATGCTCCATGAAGCCGCGGAAGGGCACGATGCCGCGCTGGAACGCCTGTTCGACGCTGATCGCGCCGTCGCGCAGGGGGGCGCCCGCGACCTCCCAGGCCTCGGTCAGAACCGGGCTCATCACGAACCAGGTCAGGAACATGGCCAGGCTGACGATCAGCATGTTCGGCGGTGATTGCTGCAATCCCAGCGACTGGCGCAGGATCGACAGCACCGTCACGATAAAGGGAAAGCAGGTCACCATGATGGCGATCCCCGGCGCCAGCGACAGCGCCGTCATCACCGCCAGCAGCGTGATCGAATGCCGGCCGATGCCGCCGGCCACCGCATCGAGGCCCGCCGCGTCGATCAGCGGCAGATCCTGCGCCGCCGCAACTTGCGGCAGCAGCAACGCAGCAACAAGGACAAGGGCAAGCCGGATCACGATACGCTGGCCGGGCCAAGGATGCGGACGCAAAGCCGGTTGCCGGTTTCATCGCCCGAGACCAGTTCCCCCCGCGCGATGACCTTGTCGCCGACGCAGATCTCGACGCCGTCCGACATGTCCTGGTCCAGGGTCAGCACGTCGTCCGGCCGCAGGCGCGACAGCTCGGCGACGGTCAGTTGCGTGCCGCCCAGCCGGATGGTGATTTCCACCTGGATCTGGTCGGTGGCGATAAGGCTGGCAAGATCGTCCATGATCAGTCCTCGGTCTTGATGTCGTCGATGATGGCCTTCAGTTCGGCCCCGACCGCCGCAGGGTCAAAGAGGATCGTGCCCTGGCCGGCGACCAGTTCGACCATCTCCCGGCCCGGCGGCAGGTTCTCGATCCGAACCTGGGGAAATTGCGCGCGGGCCAGGCAATCGGCCAGGTCCGGGTGCAGGTCTTGCGGGCAACGGACCACCAGCGCGCGGTCCGGCGCATGCTCGATGATGCGCGCCACCTCCTCGGCCAGGGCAAGCCGCAGCCGTTCCCTTTGCGAGCGCGGGCCAAGCAGGTCTACCAGCGCGTGCAGCACCGGCGCCAGCGCCTTGCGGAGATCGGCGCGCAACGCGGCCTCTTTTTCCTGGCCGATCTGCATGTCGCGGCGAAACTCGGCCAGCGCCTGGGTCAGCGCATCCAGGCTGGCCTCTCGTCCCTCGGCCAGGCCCTTTTCATAGCCGCATTGAAAGGCTTCCTCGCGCTCGATCGCGGCGGCCAGCTGCCCGGCATCCGCAGCGCCCGAGGAAAACGAATCAAGCCGAAGCGCGGCAGGTCTCATAGCGCATCCTCACGTTTCTCGATCCAGCCCGACAGGATCTGCAGGCTTTCGTCCTTGCGCGATTTCATCAGTTCCTTGAGCCGCCCGACCGGATCGCCATCCTCTGCCCCCATGGGCGTGAAGTCGATCTCGGGGACGATGCTGGCCTGGGCCGGCAGGGGGTCGCCCTCGGCCCTGGCGGCCGCCAGCACCGCCGGCGGCTCCGAGCGGTCCAGCAGGGCCGGCGCCGGATTGCCCGCGGGCCTCGAGCGAAGCAGCGGGCGCAGCAGGAAGGCCGCCAGCGCCAGCGCGAAAAAGCCGACCAGCACGAGGCGGATCAGCCCGTTCAGGTCCAGCCTGGACAGGAGGCCGCCGGTGCTGGCCAGGGTGCCCGCCTCGGACAGCGAGGCGAAGGCCAGCGATTTCACGGTGATCGCGTCGCCCCGCCCCTCGTCGAAGCCCACGGCCGAGGCGACGAGTTCGCGAATCGCCTGAAGCTCGGCCTCTTCGCGCGGCACCAATGCGGTTTCGCCATTGGCCTCGGTCCGGGCGACGCCGTTCACCAGCACGGCGACGGTCAGGCGGCGGGTGGCGCCGGGCTGGCGCGTCACCTCGCGCGTGACCTTGCTGACCTCGAAATTCGAGCGCTGGCGGGTTTCCGACCGCGACGAGCGGCTTTGGTCGCCGGCATTCTCCTGGCCCTCGGGCAGGTTCGAGGCGGCCGTGACCGCGCCCTGCTGCGCATTGCTGCTTTCGTCGGCGCTTTCCTCGCTTTCCTGCGAGATCAGGGCGCGTTCCTGCGGG
Organism: Paracoccus versutus; assembly: GCF_000763885.1. GTDB lineage: Bacteria > Pseudomonadota > Alphaproteobacteria > Rhodobacterales > Rhodobacteraceae > Paracoccus > Paracoccus versutus. The sequence continues at coordinate 78,003 of NZ_JRKO01000009.1, forward strand.
TCGAAGCGCTGCTCGGTCAGCAGTTCGGATTCGTTGACCACGTCCAGGTGCAGCTCGACGATGGCGTTGCCATGGCCGACATGCGCGGCCAGGATGCGCTCGACATTGCGCTTCATCTCGGCCTCGCGGTCCTCGCCGGCGAAATCCTCGCCCGAGGAAATGACGCCGCGTTCGCTGTCGATCACCGCCACCCGGTCCGCCGACATGCCCGGCACGCCCGAGGAAACCAGGAACTTCAGCGCCTTGGCCTGGCTGCGGTTGATCGGCGTGCCGTCGGTCGTCAGCGTGACCGAGGCGGTCGCCTCGGCCTCGCGCCGATAGCCGCGGCCCTGCGGGACCGCCAGGTGCACGCGCGCCGCCTTGACGTTCGGCAGGGCCAGGATGGTGCGGGCCAGCTCGCCCTCCTTGGCGCGCCAATAGGCGGCGTCGAACATCTGCGAGGTGGTGCCGAAGCCCGACATGCCGTCCAGGATTTCATAGCCCTTGCCCCCGGCCGAGGGCAGCCCCTCGCCGGCCAGCATCATGCGCAACTCGTCGCGCCGGCTCTCCGCGACCCAGATCGAATCGCCCCGGATCTGATAGGGGACGCCGGATTTCTCGACCGCGGCCATGACGGCGCCGGATTGCTGCGAATCCAGCCCCGAATACAGCAGCGCCATGCCGGGCCGGCTGGCCAGCCAGGAAAGCCCGGCAATGGCGGCAAAGGTGAACAGGAAGGCAGCCGCCAGCACGGCCCTTTGTCTTGCGCTTCTTTCGCGCCAGTAGTCCTGCAGCTTCAGCAAAACCGTCCCCTTCGAATCGCCGTGATCCTTGTCGCGACCTTCATGGCACGGGGGCGATTAAGAATTGGTTAGCCCGCTGGTGATATCCAGTCCCCGGACGGACGGAGAATCACCATGACCGATGTCGCCGACATCAACGCGGAAGAAAAAACCGGCGGGGGGATCAAGCGCATCCTGCTGCCGCTGGGGCTGGCCCTTGTCCTGGGCGGGGCGGGCTTCGCCTCGACCTGGCTTGGCTTCTGGTCGCCCATGTCGCTTCTGGCGCCCAGGCAGGAAAAGGTGCAGCCCGTGGCCGCGCCGGCCGTGGCTTTCGTCGACATTCCCCAGATCGTGCTGACGCTGGCCGGGCCGCGGGCGCGGACCCTGGTGATGACGGTCAAGATCGAGACCGACCAGAACCGCCGCGCCGAGGTCGAGCACCTGATCCCGCGCCTGCTGGACAGCTTCAACGGCTTTCTCACCGACATAGACCCCGCGGCTTTCGAAAAGCGCGGAATATTGGACATCGTCCGCGACGAGCTGGCGACGCGTGCCGTCTTCGTCCTGGGCAAGGAGGCGTTCACCGATGTCCTCATCACGGAGTTCAGGATCCAATGACGATTGCGCAGCTTTTACAGGTCGTTCTGATCACCTTCACCATCGGGCTGTCGGGATTCTGCTTCATGCTGGCCCGCCGGCTGCGCAAGCTGAACGACCTGGAGACCGGCCTGGGCGGCGCCATCGCCGTCATGACCAGCGAGATCGGCCGGCTGGAGAAATCCATCCTGCTGGCCAAGGCCGAGGCCACCGCCGCCACCCAGGCCCTTGCCGACGAGATCGAGCGCGCCAAGCAGGAACGCGCCTTCTGGATGCTCCAGCAGAAATTCGCCGAGCCCGGCCCGCAGCGGCCGAACCGGCTGCAACGCCGCCGGCGGCGCGAGGGAGCGGTGGCCGATGCGTAAGCCGGTCCTGTCGATCCTGGGCGGCGTGATGATCCTGGCCGCGGCCGGCCAGGCGGCGATGCTGATGGACGGGCTGTCGCGCCTGTCGGCCCATGCCGTGCCGTCCGAGCTGATGGCCGGCTGCACCGATGTCCCCGAAGCGGTGGCCTTGGCCGAGACGCTGCGCGAACGCGCCTTGCGCATCGACCGCTACATGCAGGACATCGAGCGTCGCAAGGCCGAGATCGCCTCGGCCGAAAGGCGGCTGACCGAGCGGCTTATCGAACTGCGCAAGATCAAGCAGCAGATCGCCCAGAACAACCGGGGCCAAAGCCAGGCGCAGACCGAGGACATCGCACGGCTGATCGCGGTCTACGACCAGATGAAGCCGGAACAGGCGGCCATGGTCCTGTCGAACCTGCCGCCGGATTTCGCCGCGCAGATCCTGGCACGCGTCCAGCCGGAAACCGGCGCACGCATCATGGCCTCGGTCGAGCCGGGCCATGCCGCGGTCCTGACCTCATACATGGGCGCCCTTCGGGCCGCCGGGAAGTAGGTGAACAGATGTTCGGCATGATCGGCATTGTCGTGACCTTCGCGATGGTCTTCGGCGGCTACCTCCTGGCCGGCGGAAAGCTGGGGGTCATCCTGCATTCGCTGCCCTTCGAGATGATGATGATCGGCGGGGCGGCGATCGGCTCGTTCCTGCTGTCCAACGAGACGGTGGTGATCAAGCAGGCGCTGGGCGGCATCGGCCGCTCGCTCAAGGGGCCGCGCTGGCACGAATCCGACGTGCAGGACGTGCTGTGCCTGCTGTTCCAGCTGCTGCGGATCGCCCGCGCCAGCCCGGTCGAGCTGGAAGAGCATATCGAGAACCCCGGCTCCTCGCCGATCTTCCAGGCCTATCCGCGGATCCTGGCCGACGAGCATGTGGTGACGCTGATCGCCGACACCCTGCGCTCGGCCAGCCTGAACTACGACGACCCCTATCAGGTCGAGGAGATGCTTTCGCAGCGCATCGGGCTGATGAACGAGGAAGCCATGCATGCGCCGCATGCGCTGCAGAACATGGCCGACGCCCTGCCGGCGCTGGGGATCGTCGCCGCCGTGCTGGGCGTGATCAAGACCATGAGCTCGATCGACCAGCCGCCCGAGGTGCTGGGCAAGATGATCGGCGGCGCCCTGGTCGGCACCTTCCTGGGCGTGTTCCTGGCCTATGGGCTCGTCGCGCCCTTCGCCCAGCGGCTTGGGGCGGTGACCAAGCAGGACCAGGCCTTCTACGACGTGATCAAGTCGGTGCTGATCGCCGGGCTGCACCAGCATGCGACCAACCTTTGCGTCGAGGTGGGCCGGCAATCCGCGCCCGAACATGTCCGCCCCTCGTTCGGCGATGTCGAGAACGCGCTGCGCGAGCTGAAGAGGGCATCGTGATCGCGGTGCTGATCCTGTCCGCGGCACTTGCCGCCGGACCCGGCCCGGACGGGGCGCCGACCCGCGACGGCCTGATCCGCGAGGCGACCGACCGGCTGCTTTATGGCGAGCCGCTGCCGGCCGACATGGGCGACAGGCTGATGCGGCTTTCGCCCGCGGACCGGATCGAAGTCCTGATCTTTCTCAGGCGCTCGGGCATGCTGGCCGGCCCGGCCTGGAGCATCGAGCGCCTGCTTGAACCCGCCAGACCCCCCAGCCCCCAAGGAGCCCAGGAATGAGCCTTGCCGAGACATCCGCAACCGGCTGGGCGGCGCGGCCGCTGATCATCACCGGGGTTCTGCTGCTGATCGTGCTGTCCATGGTCATCCCCATGCCGGCGCGGCTGCTGGACCTGGGGATCGCGCTGTCCATCGCCAGCGCGACGCTGATCCTGGTGATGGCCTCGCTGGTGGAAAAGCCCACCGATTTCCAGGCCTTCCCGGTCCTGCTGCTGGTCTCGCTGCTGATCCGGCTGTCGCTGAACATCTCGTCGACGCGGCTGATCCTGACCGACGGCCAGAACGGCACCGCCGCGGCGGGCCATGTCATCCAGGCCTTTGCGGAATTCGTCGCCGGCGGCTCGCTCCTGGTCGGGCTGACGGTGTTTGCCGTGATCACGGTGGTGAACTTCATGGTCATCACCAAGGGGTCGGGGCGCATGGCCGAGGTCTCGGCCCGCTTCGCGCTGGATTCGCTGCCCGGCAAGCAGCTGGCCATCGACGGCGACCTGAACTCGGGCGCCATCGACCATGACGAGGCCAAGCGCCGCCGCGCCCGCGAACAGCGCGAGATCAGCTTCTTCGGCTCGCTCGACGGCGCGTCGAAATTCGTCAAGGGCGACGCCATCGCCGGCCTGGTCATCACGCTGATCAACCTGTTCGTCGGCCTGGCCGCGGGCGTGCTTTTGCACGGCATGCCCCTGGGCGAGGCGATGAGCACCTATTCCAAGCTGACCATCGGCGACGGGCTGGTCAGCCAGATCCCGGCGCTGATCACCTCGATGGCGGCGGCGCTGCTGCTGTCGCGCGGCGGCGCGACCGAGACGACGGCGGACCTTCTGTCGCAGCAATTCCTCAGCAACTGGCAGGTGCCCTTCATCAGCGCGGTCGGGATGCTGGTCATCGGCATGGTGCCCGGCATGCCGACGCTGGTGTTCTTCGGCCTGGCGGCGGTGCTGGGCACGACGGCCTGGTTCATCCGCGCCCGCCAGGACAAGGCGGCCCCCAGGGCCGCGCCGGACGAGCCCCGGAACGCCGCACCTGCGCCGACCCGCATCGGCGACGTGCTGGACACCGACGAGATCTGCGCCGAGATCGGTGCGGGGCTGATCGTCAGCGCGCTGGACCCGGCGCGCGGGCTGGGCCAGCGCATCACCAACCTGCGGCTGCATATCGCCCGCGCCTACGGGCTGATCCTGCCCGATGTCCGCATCACCGACGGCACCGGCTTCCAGGACGGCGAATATGTCATCCGGCTGCACGGCGTGGTGCGCGGCAAGGGCGTCCTGCGGCCGCAGGGCGTGCTGGCCTTGGGTGCGGAATCCACGCTCGAGGGGCTTGCGGGCGAAAGCGTGCGCGAGCCGGTCTACGACAGCGCCGCGCGCTGGATCGCCCCGGAATGGCAGGACGAGGCGGCGATCGCCGGCGCCACCGTCGTCACCCCGATGGAGGTTCTGTCCACGCATTTGATGGAGGTGGTCAAGACCAACCTGCCCGCGCTTCTGACCCTGTCCTCGATGCAACGCATGATCCGCGAGCTGTGCGGCGTTTCGGACGAGCATCGCGCCCAGGTCAACCAGCGCTTCTTCGACAGCATGGTGCCCGACAAGGTGTCGCCCGAGATGCTGCTGGCCGTGCTGCGCGGCCTGCTGGAGGAACGCATCTCGATCCGCAACCTGGTTCTCATCACCGACGCGGTTCACGAATCGCGCAATGCCGCCTCGCCCGAGGCCGTCTATGAACAGGTGCGCAAGCGCCTGCGCGGCCAGATCACCGAACAGTTCCTGGATCAGGACGGCTATCTGGGGTTGCTGCAGCTGCATCCGCAATGGGAGGCCGAGATCGCCCGCGGCGAGGCCGAGGGCGCCAGGGCCGGGGCCAGTGCCGTCCCGCAGATCCAGAAACGCCTGGCCGAGGCCGTCCAGGCCACCCTGGCCGGCCTGTCCCCCGGACTGGAGGTGGTGCTTGCGGTGCCCGATCACCGCAGGCGCCTGGTGCGGATGATGCTGTCCTCGGCCGGGATCGCGACGCCGGTGCTGGGGCTGGACGAGATCGACCCCGCCGCGCAGATCCGGCTGCGCGGCACGGTGGCGCCATGACGCAATTCCTGGCCGATCCGCGCCTGGCGGCCATGCTGGCCACGCTGATGCTGACCTATTGCCGGGTGCAGGCCTGTTTCGCGATGCTGCCGGTCTTTTCCGAACGCGCCCTGCCGGTGCGGGTGCGCGCCGCGCTGGCCATGGCGGTCACGCCCCTGCTGGCGGAAGGCGCGCAGCCCCTTGGGGACATCGGCAGCCTGCTGCACCTGGCCGCCCTGGCCGGGGCCGAGATCCTGACCGGGCTGGTTCTGGGCGGGCTGGTGCGGCTCTTCGCGATGGCGCTGGACATCGCGGCGACGGCCATGGCCGCGACCGCATCGCTGTCGCAGCTGATCGGCGCCGCCAACGAATATTCCCCGCATCCGATCGGCAACCTGATGCACCTGGCGGGCCTCGCCCTGCTGATGGCCCTGGGCTTTCCGATCCTCGCCTTCGACCTGTTGCGCGAAAGCCTGGTGCTGCGGCCCTTGGGCGACTGGCCGCAGGTCTCCGAGGTGCTGTCCAGCGCCGTCGCGCTTGTCGGGCAGGGCTTCGTCCTGGCCATGCTGCTGGCGGCGCCCTTCATCCTGGGCGGGTTCCTGTTCCAGGTGCTGTCGGGCATGATCAGCAAGGTCATGCCCACGCTGCCGGTCGTCTTCATCGTCGCCCCCGGCGCGATCCTGCTGGCCTTGCTGGCGCTGGTCGTGCTGGCACCCTCGATCCTGTCGGTCTGGGCCGATGCGGTCCTCGGCAAGATGGGAACGCTGCTGCGATGAGCCAGGAAAGCAGCGACGACAAGCAATTCGACGCCTCGGAAAGCAAGCTGCGCAAGGCGCGGCAGGAAGGCGACGTCCCCCGCTCGGCCGAACTGCAATCGGCGCTGATGTATCTGGGCTTCTGGTTCGCGGCGCTGTTTGCCAGCGCCTGGGCCGCGCCGGCATGGATCGGCATGGCCGCGCGCGCGCTTGGCGGCGAGCCCTGGCCCGACGGCGAGGGCCGCGCCGTCACCGACCTGGCCCGCGCCCTTGCGGGACAGGCGGGGCTGGCGACCCTGGCCGGCGTGGCGATCATCGCCCTGCCGATCCTGCTGGGCATGGTGGCGCAGCACTCGGTCGTGCTGACGCCCAAGAAGCTGCTGCCCGATTTCAAGCGCATCAACCCGGTCAAGAACGCCGCGCAGAAATTCGGCAAGAGCGGGCTGGTCGCCTTTGCCATCTCGCTGGGAAAGGCGCTGCTGGTCGGGGTGGGCGGCTGGTTCCTTTACGCCTCGCTTCTGTCCTGGCTGATGGCCTCGGGCGCCATGCAGGATCTGCAATGGGTCGAGGGGCTGGGCCTGATCCTGCGCCGGGCGGTGCTGCTGGCGCTGGGGATCGGCGCGGTCTTCGCCGTCATCGACCTGATCTGGAAGCGCCTGGAATACCTCAAGCGGCACCGCATGTCCCGCCAGGAGATGCAGGACGAGCACAAGGAGAACGAGGGCGACCCCCACCTGAAGGCCGCGCGGCGGCAAAAGGGCGTGGACATCGTGCTCAGCACCATGCTGGCCGATGTCGAAAAGGCCGATGTGATCATCGTCAACCCGACGCATTTCGCCGTGGCGCTGGAATGGAAGCGCGGCAGCGGCCGGGCGCCGGTCTGCCTGGCGAAAGGGGTGGACGAGGTCGCCCGCCGCATCCGCGAGCGCGCGCAAGAACACCAGGTGCCGATCTGGTCGGATCCGCCCTGCGCCCGCGCGCTGCATGCCACGGTCGAGATCGGGCACGAGATCAGGCCCGAGCATTTCGCCCCGGTCGCCGCCGCGATCCGCTTTGCCGAGGCCATGCGCAAGAAGGCGCGCGAGGGCTGGGGCGGCGCCCCCCGCCGCAGGGAGGAAGCATGAGACAGGACCGCGACGCGCTGGCCGGGCTGGAGCGGATCGCCCGGCTCAAGGCGGATATGGAGATGCGCCGCCTGGCCGCCTTTCGCGCCCATGTCGAGGCGACGCGCCATCGGATCGGCCAACTGGAGACCGAGCTTCAGGCGATCTATCGCGCGGACCAGCCGTTTTCCGTGGCCGAGGCGCGGCTGACCAACGCGCTGGCCGGAGAACGCAGCCGGGCGCTGCTGGCCGCCGAGGAAGAACTGGCCCGGATCCTGCCCGGCTATGAGCGGGCCCGGCAGGCGGCCGCGCGCGAATTCGGCCGCGGCGAGGCCGTGCAGGCGCTGCGAAAGGATCTGGTTGCGCAGGCGCGGCGCGACAGGGCGCGGCGGGGCGGCGGATGACGGCGCGGGCCTGCGACAAAACGCCGCTAGCCCGGCAAGCCGGAGGGCAGATGCCTGCCCGGACCGACAGGCCGGCACCGCCGCAGGCAAGCGCGTGCCAGTCGGTCCATTCCCGGCCGGTCAGGCGTCCTGCCCTACCCGACGGCCGGCCTGGCCGGGGCGGCGACCGTGGCCGATCCAGGAGCCCCGCGCAGGCGAATCATGCCAAGCGGGCGTGGCGCCTGCGAATTTTTTTCGCGCCCGCGGCCTTCCCATCCGGCCGGCGCGGGGCGATGCGGGTCGGCAAAATGCGCCGCTTCTTCAGGTTTTTGCCATCCGCGTCACAAGGCCGCCCCGGCAAAGACGATTCGCTATTGATCCAACGGAGATGCTGGGCCAATCAGGAAACAACTTTTAGACATATTGTACTTCACCGCGCAGAACCTTTGCAACGAATCCGGTTTGCCCTTATGGAACGGGAAGGCTCGATTTGCGTCGGCGTTACGGTGTCTGAGTTCCGTTCTGCGGGACACGCAGGGCAGGTTAAGGAGTAATGAGGGGGTTCTAGCGGATGCCTAAGGCTCTTCCGGTAACGCGTGGTCGCAAATTCTTGCAGGTGCTGGAGGGCGCCCGGACCATTTTTCTGCGCGACGGCTTCGAGGGGGCGAGTGTCGATGACATCGCCCGCGAGGCAGCAGTGTCCAAGGCGACGCTCTACAGCTATTTTCCCGACAAGCGCGTCATGTTCATGGAGGTTTTCCGCAACGAGCTTGCCCGCGAGGCGGCCGATGCCAGCGCCCTGATCGAGGTCGAACTGCCGGTCGAGCAGGTGCTGCCCTTCATCGTCCAGATCATCTCGGCGCATATGATCTCGGAATTCGGGCTGCGGATCTTCCGGGTCAGCGTGGGCGAGGCCGAGCGCTTCCCCTCGCTCGCGCAGGAATATTACGAGTCGGGGCCGGCGCTGCTGCGCCAGCAGCTGATCGGCTATCTGGAGCGCTGCATCGAACGCGGCGAATTGCGCATTCCCGACCTGGAACTGGCCGCCGACCAGCTTATCGAGCTGGCCGGGGTCACGATCCACGACCGCGCCCTGTTCCTGGGACCGCAATCGGTGGACAAGGAGCTTCTGCGCAAGGTGAACCGCAGCGCGGTGGCCATGTTCCTGTCCTGTTACGGCAACGGCCGGAACGCGCTGGCCGAGGCGGCCGAATAGGCCGCCGCACCCGCGGTTTCGCAGCAACGCCGTGCCGCAATCGTCAAGGCGCCGCTTCTCATTCCGACGCCGCGCCCTTATGCTGCCGCGCCAGAAATTCCCTTACTGGATGATTGCCCGATGACCCGAGCCCTGATCGCGCTTCTTGCCCTTGCCCCCCTGGCCGCCTGCGCCCCGGCCTATGCGCCGGCGCCCGAGCCGGTTCCGGCCGTCGCGCCGCTGCCGCCCGTGCCGGTGGCCGGCGTCAGCGGGCTGGAATCGCGCGAACCCGACGCCTGCCATGCCAAGAACTATGTCTCGGCCCTGGGCCAGCCCGGCAGCATCATCCCGACCCTGGGCGTGACCCGCGATTATCGCGTCGTCGAATATCGCGGCATCGAACCGCAGGAATACGATCCGCTGCGCATCGTCTTCCGGCTGGATGCCGCAGGCAATATCTACAATATCGATTGCGGCTGACGATGCGGGGGATCGGGCGTTTCCTGCTGCTGGCGCCGCTTTGTGCGCTGGCAGCCTGTGCCGAGGCCCCGCCCCCGGCGCAGCCGCCGGCGCCGCAGGCCGACAGCTGCAACGCGGCGCCGTTCCGGGGCCTGGTCGGCCAGCCGCGCGCGGTGCTGGACAGGATGATCCTGCCCGCCGGCACCCGCATCATCGGCCCGCGCGATGCGGTGACGATGGATTACCGCGCCGACCGGATGAATTTCGAGATCGGCGAGAACGGCCGGATCGCCAAGATCGGCTGTTATTGACACGCATGGCTGTGGCGGGCGGAACCGCCGCGCCCCCATGCGACGCGCTTGCGGCATGACGAAGTCCTGGGCCCCAGGGGCCTTTGGGTCGGAAGAACGCCGCATTCCCTGGCGGCCGGTTCCACCGGGCCGCGCCTTTCGCGATATGCGCTACGATATGGGGCCGGCCAGCCCGGTTGCGCCGCGCCGGGCTGGACCCCATGCGCGGCCGATCCGGCGAGGGCCTTGCCTTGCCGCGCGCCATGCCAGGATCGCGGCTATGGACCGGTCGGGGCGGATGCTCTAGACATTTCCGGGGCAAGCAGGCGGCCCAAGGAGGAGCTGGGAATTGGCCACGCTGAAGGATGTCGCGCGGGCCGCCGGGCTGTCGATCACGCAGACCAGCCGGGCGCTGAACGACCATTCCGATGTGAACGAGACGACGCGCAAACGGGTCAAGGCCGTGGCGCGGTCGCTGAACTATCAGGCCAATATCTCGGCGCGCAAGCTGGTGACCGGGCGTTCGGGCATGGTGGCGCTGGTGGTGCCGCAATCGACCAACCTGGCCGAGGACGGGCTGTTCATGGAGGGCGTCGCCGGGCTTTCGGCGCAATTCTCGGGGCGCGGCATGCAATTCGTGCTGCATGTCACCCGCCCGCAAGAGCCGGTCATCGAGGTCTACAAGCGCCTGATCGGCAACGGGGTTCTGGACGGTTTCGTGCTGTTCAGCCCCTCGGACGACGACCCGCGCGCGGCCTTCCTGCGCGACAACGACATCCCCTTCGTGGTGCATGGCCGCATCGGCCCGGCGCCCGACCACGCCTATTTCGACATCGAGAACGAAGGCATCCTGCACCAGATGGCCAGCCACCTGACCGGGCTTGGCCATCGCCGCATCGCGCTGATCAACGGCCGGCCGGGGCTGAGCTTCGCCTCGGCCCGGCTGCGCGGCTATCGCCGGGCGCTGGAGCAGGCCGGCATCGCCTTCGACCCGGCGCTGACCCGGCACGGCGAGATGACCGAGGCGCTGGGGCTGGTCTCGACCGTCGAGATGTTCCGCCAGGGCGGCCGGCCCCCGACCGCGATCATCTGCAGCCATGTCCATATCGCCAAGGGCGTCTACAAGGCGCTCGAGGCGCTGGGGCTGGGGATACCCGGCGACGTGTCGGTCATGGCGCATGACGACCACCTGCCGGCGCTGCGGGCCTCGGCCTTCTTCCCGGCGCTCAGCGTGACCAAGGCGCCGCTACGCGACAGCTGGGAGCCGCTGGCCGATTGCCTGGCCGGCCTGCTCGAGGGCCGGCCGCTGAAGGAATTGCAGCGCGTGGGCCCGCATGAGCTGATCATCCGCAACTCGACCGGCCCGGCGCCGGAGCCATCCGACAAGGACGAGCCATGACCCTTCCCGACCGTGCCGCGATCGAGGCGATGGACGCGCAGGACCCGCTGCGCCACCTGCGCGACGCCTTCATCCTGTCCCCGGACGAGGTCTATCTGGACGGCAATTCCCTGGGCGTGCCGACCCACGCCGCGCAGGAGGAGCTGCTGCGCGCCGCCCGCGACGAATGGGCCGGCCAGCTGATCCGCAGCTGGAATGGCGCCGGCTGGTTCGACCTGCCGGTCGAGCTGGGCGAGCGCATCGGCCGGCTGGTCGGCGCGGCGCCGGGGCAGGTGGTGGTGGCGGACACCACCTCGGTCAACATCTACAAGGCGCTGCATGCCGCCATGGCGCTGCGGCCGGGGCGCCGCACCATCGTCGCGGAAAGCGGCAGCTTCCCGACCGACCTCTATATCGCCGAGGGCGTCGCCTCGACCCTGCCCGGCGCGCGGCTCCGGCTGGAGGGCGTCGACGGCGCCACCATCGAGGATCTGCTGGACGCCGATGTCGCCGCCGTGCTGGTCAACCATGTGAACTACAAGACCGGCGAATTGCGCGACATGGCGGCCCTGACTGCGCGCATCCAGGCGGCGGGCGCCATCGCCGTCTGGGATCTGTGCCATTCGGCCGGGGCGCTGCCGGTGGAACTGGACGCGGCGGGGGCGGATTTCGCCGTCGGCTGCACCTATAAATACCTGAACGGCGGGCCGGGTTCGCCGGCCTTCGTCTATGTCGCGCACCGGCACCTGGGGCAGGCGCGCCAACCGCTCAGCGGATGGTGGGGCCATGCCCGGCCCTTCGCCTTCGAGACGGGATACGAGGGCGACCCCGGCATCCGCCGCTTTCAATGCGGCACCCAGCCGATCCTGTCGATGCGGGCGCTCAAGGGCGCGCTGGCGATCTGGGACGGGGTGGACATGGACGTCTTGCGGGCGAAAAGCCTGGCCCTGACCGATCTGTTCATCCGGCTGGTCGAGGCGCGCTGCGCCGGGCTGGGGCTAACGCTGGAAAGCCCGCGCGAACCCGCCCGCCGCGGCAGCCAGGTCGCCTTCGGCCACGACCACGCCTGGCCGGTGATGCAGGCGCTGATCGCGCGCGGGGTGATCGGCGATTTCCGCGCGCCCTCGACGCTGCGCTTCGGCTTTGCGCCGCTCTACCTGCGCCATGTCGACGTGCTGCGCGCGGTCGAGGTGCTGGAGGAGGTGCTGAAAAGCGCAAGCTGGAAAGACCCGCGCTTTGCCCGGCCCGCCGCCGTGACCTGAGGGACGAATGCGCCCCGCGCCGCAGGGCCGCCTAATTCAGGTATTTCTCGGGATCGACGCTGTCGAAGCCGTTGCGCACCTCGAAATGCACGACGCCCTGGCTGCGGGCCTTGCCCAGCGGGGTGCCGGCGCTGACGGACTGGCCCTTGGTCACGGCGACATCCTCGAGCCCGGCATAGACGGTCATCAGGTTGCCTTCGTGGCGCACGACGATGATCGGCACCTGGTCGGTGTCGCGGGTGATGGCGGCGACGGTGCCGCTGCCGGCGGCCGCCACCGTGCTGCCGGGTGCCGCGGAAATGTCGATGCCGTCGTTCTTGCCCTTCTGGTAGGTGCGGATGATGGCGCCGTTGGCGGGCATGCGGAACTTGCCGCTGCCCGAGGCGGCGGTGCGGGTCTGGCCCAGGTCGGGGCCGGCCGGCTTGTTCACCGCGCTGGCGGCGGGCTGCGTGCGCTCGTTCGGCAGGGGCTCGGCCGAGGATGGCGGCCGGGGCGTCGGGCTTCCGGTTCCGGGCGCGGTGACGACCGCCGTGGCGGGGCGGCTTTGCCCGGCGACGGGGATCAGCAGGCGCTGGCCGGTGCGCAGCGTCATCTGCTGCGTCAGCCCGTTCCACTGGGCCAGGTCGTTGACCGAGACATTGTATTTGCGGGCGATGGACCAGGCCGTCTCGCCGGCGGCGACGACATGCTGGCGGGGCTGGCTGGCGGCCGGCAGGGTCTGCGCCGTCACCGCCCCCGCCGCCCCCGCGGCCGGGGGCACGTTCGGCTGCCGCACGCCCTGCCCGGCAAAGGGATCGCTGACCTGCCCGGTGGACGAGACGACAGGCGCCGCCGCCGGCACCCCGGCGGAAACGCGGCGCGGCAGGGCGACCACCGCGCCGGGGTTCAGCACGGTATTGGCCTCGATGGCGTTGTACCTGGCCAGTTCGGCCGCGTTCAGCCCCAGCCGGGCGGCGATGGTGGCCACCGTATCGCCCTGCCGCGCGATGGCGACCTGGTAGCCCGGATAGGAGATCACGCCGCGCTGGTCCGGCGCCGGACGGGGCTGGGCCCGCGCCGCCGCCCCGGAGGTTTCCAGCCCGCCCCGGCCCCAACGCCGCAGGTCGGGGTCGAAATTGCTGAAATCCAGGCCACCCTGCGGCCCGCAGGACGCCAGCGCCACCGCAGCGCCGGCGAGCATCGCCAACTGCCTGATCTTGATCATCTGCCCGTTCCTCACTCTGGACGGCCGGGGGTCATGTCTGTCCCAACCCCTCGACCAGCGGCACGAAGCGCACCTGCCGCAATTCGTCATAGTCAAAGCCGCTTTCGCCGCGCCGCACGCGGATCAGGGTCTGGACCGCATCCGACTGCCCGACCGGCACCACCATGATACCGCCGATCTTCAACTGCGCCAAGAGCGGGCCCGGCGGATCCTCGGCCGCCGCCGTCACCATGATGCGATCGAAGGGCGCCTGCTCGGGCAGCCCGCGCGAGCCGTCGGCGACCAGCGCGGTGATGTTGGGCAGGCCCAGGTGGCGAAACAGCGCCTCGGCCTCGGCCACCAGCCGGCGGTGGCGGTCGATGGTATAGACCCGGCGGCACAAGAGCGACAGCACCGCCGCCTGGTAGCCCGAACCGGTGCCGATCTCCAGCACCTTGTCGCGCGGCCCGACCTCCAGCGCCTGCGTCATCAGCCCCACGACCGAGGGCTGGCTGATGGTCTGGCCGCAGGGAATGGGCAGCGGCGTGTCGTCATAGGCGCGATCCTCGAAATGGCCGCGCACGAACTCGCCGCGGTCGATGCGCTCCATCGCCTCCAGCACGCGCGGATCCGTGACCCCGCGCTGCCGCAGCGCGAACAGGAAGCGCATCTTGCGTTCGGCGGTCTCGGGATCGTCGCTCATGCCCAGGTTCAGCCCTCCTCCAGCACGCCGCGCAATTCGGCCAGGGTCTTGTGGCAGGTCAGGTCCGGCCGCATCGGCGTCAGAGAGATATAGTCGCGCATATTCGCGTCCACGTCACTCTCTGGCGTGGCCTGCGCGGTCTGCGAGCCGCCCAGCACCCACAGGAACCGCCGCCCGTTCGGGGCGTGATAGGGCTCGACCTCGAAGCGGACGCCCTGGCGGCGGCCCTGGGGCGCGACCCGCGTGCCCTTGACCGAGGCCGCGTCGCAGGGCGGGAAATTGATGTTGTAGAACAGCCGGAAATCCTGGTCCGAGGTCCAGTCGCCGTAATCCAGCAATTGCCGGATCAGCCGCGGCCCATGCATCCGGGCCGCCTGGAACGGATCGTCCAGCGCCGCAGTGCGCTGGCCCATGTATTGCGACAGCGCGATGGCGGGCAGGCCCTGCAGCGCCGCCTCCATCGCGCCGCCCACGGTGCCGGAATACATCACGTTCTCGCCCGAGTTGTTGCCGCGGTTCACGCCCGACAGCACCAGGTCCGGCGGATTGTCCCGCATCACGTCGGCGATGGCGGCCAGCACGCAATCGGCCGGCGTGCCCTCGGCGGCATAGCGGCGCGGGCCCAGCTCGGCAATCAGCGTCGGGTGGACATAGCTGATGCAATGGGCGACGCCCGATTGCTCGAAGGCGGGGGCGACGGTCCAGACCTCGCCGCCCGGACCGGCGACCTCGGTCGCGATCGCCTCCAGCGTCTCGAGTCCCGGAGCGTTGATGCCGTCGTCGTTGGTAATCAGAATGCGCATGGTCTTCCCTGTCCGGCGGCCGCGCCGGGCCGCTGTCCACGCCGCCCGCGTCCCTTGCCGTTATCTGCCCGTCACATCTGCTTTATCCGCGCCACAGGCTTGCGACAACCCGCCGGAAGGGCCACGGAAGCGTTTGACGCAGGGCTGTTGCCGGGGCAGCATCGGGACAAGGCAATAAGCCGGGCAGGACATGCAGATCTATCTTCCCATCGCCGAAGTGGCGGTCAATGCGCTGGTGCTGATCGGCCTGGGCGGCATCGTCGGGCTGATGTCGGGCCTGTTCGGCGTCGGCGGCGGCTTCCTGATCACGCCGCTCTTGTTCTTCATCGGCATTCCGCCGGCCATCGCGGTGGCGACCGGCGCCAACCAGGTCGTCGCCTCGTCCTTTTCCGGCGTGCTGGCGCATGTCAAGCGCAAGAGCGTGGATTTCCGCATGGGCTGGGTCTTGCTGGGGGGCGGCCTTGTCGGTTCCTCCGCGGGGGTGCTGCTTTTCAACATGCTGTCGCGGCTGGGCCAGGTCGACCTGGTGGTGCAGCTTTGCTATGTCGTCTTCCTGGGCCTGATCGGCGCGATGATGCTGCAGGAAAGCCTGCGCGCACTGCACCGCGCGCGCCGCAGCGGGCCGATCAAGCCGATGCGCCGCCACCAGCACGGCTGGGTCCACAAATGGCCGCTGAAGATGAAGTTCCGCGCCTCGGGGCTTTACATCAGCGCGATCCCGGTCCTGCTGGTCGGCGCCGCCGTGGGGGTGCTGGGCGCGATCATGGGCGTCGGCGGCGGCTTCATCATGGTGCCGGCGATGATCTATCTGCTGGGGATGCCGACCAAGGTGGTCATCGGCACCTCGCTGTTCCAGATCACCTTCCTGTCGGCCTATACCACGCTGATGCATGCCGTCTCGTCGAACACGGTGGACGTGATGCTGGCGGTGCTGCTGATCGTCGGCGGCGTGACCGGGGCGCAGATCGGCACCCACCTGGGCGCCCGGCTGCGGGCCGAGCAGCTGCGCATCCTGCTGGCGCTTCTGGTGCTGGGGGTCTGCGGCAAGCTGGCGCTGGACCTGTTCCTGCGCCCGGACGAGCTTTATTCGATCACGCCGGGGATCCTGCCATGATCCGGCACGCGCTTTTCGCCGCCCTGGCGCCGGTCCTGCTGGCGCTGCCGGCGAATGCGCAGCCGGCCACCCCGCAGCCCCCGCCCGAGCAGATCGTCGCCGGGCTGTCGCGGGACGACGTGGACATCACCACCAGCTTCGACGGTTCCGAGATCATCATCTACGGCGCCATCAAGCGCGAGACGCAGATCCCGGCGGGCGCGCCCCTGGACGTGATCGTCACGCTGGAGGGGCCGGCCCAGGCGCTGACCGTGCGCCACAAGGAACGCCGGCTGGGCATCTGGATCAATACCGGCCGGGTCAGCGTCGGCGCGGCCCCCAGCTTCTACGTGGTGGCGACGACGCGGCCCCTGCACCTGATCCTGCCCACGGCCGAGGACCAGCGCCACCGCATCTCGATCCCGCTGGCGATGCGCGCCTTTGCCGGGCCGATGGAGGTCGAGGATGCCGTGCCCTATACCGAGGCGCTGATCCGCCTGCGGCGCGCGTCCGACCTTTACCGCCAGGACGACGGCGCCGTGCGGCTGGCCGAGCAGACGCTGTTTCGCGCCGATGTCCGCCTGCCCGCCAACCTGGTCGAGGGCGTCTACAGCACCCGCATCTTCCTGTTGCGCGACGGCCGGGTCATCGACACCTTCCGCGCGCCCATCGAGGTGCGCAAGGTCGGGCTGGAACGCTGGCTCTATCGCCTGGCGCTGGAGCAGCCGTTCATCTACGGCATCATGTCGCTGGCCATCGCGGTGGCGGCGGGCTGGGGCGCCTCGGCCGCGTTCCGGCTGGTCAAGCGTCCCTGACCTCGCCGCGGCGGAACGGACCCATCTCGGCCAGGATCGCCATTTCCTGGTCCACGGCCTCACGCTCGCGTTCCAGATAATCGGCGATGGCGTCGTGAAAGCCGCGGTCGGCGACCCAATGCAGCGAATGGGTCTGGCTGGGCATGTAGCCGCGCATCAGCTTGTGCTCGCCCTGCGCACCGGCCTCGACGCGGGACAGGCCATGGGCGATGGCCCAGTCGATGGCCTGATGATAGCACAGTTCGAAATGCAGGAACGGGTGGTCCTCGGTGCAGCCCCAATAGCGGCCGTAAAGCGCGTCGCTGCCGACCAGGTTCAGCGCCCCGGCGACGGGGCGGCCGTCGCGCAGGGCCAGGACCAGCAGGCAGTCGTCGCGCATGGTCCGGTGCAGGATGTCGAAGAAGGCGCGGGTCAGGTAGGGCCGGCCCCATTTGCGCCCGCCGGTATCCTGGTAGAAGGTCCAGAAGGCGTCCCAATGCTCGGGCCGGATCTGGTCCCCGGTCAGGCTGCGGATGCTGCCGCCGAAAGCCTGCGCCCGCTCGCGTTCCTTGCGGATCGCCTTGCGCTTGCGCGAGGACAGCTGCGCCAGGAAGTCGTCGAAGCTGGCATAGCCCCGGTTCAGCCAGTGGAACTGCTCGCTGGCGCGGGGCAGGAAGCCGGCCGCCTCGCCCAGCCTCGCCTCGGCCTCGGTGCAGAAGGTGACATGGGCGCCGGACAGGCCCGATTGCTGCGCGAATTGCGCCATGGCCGCCAGCAGCCCGCGCCGCACCGCCGGGCTGGACGCGATCAGCCGCGGCCCGGTGACGGGGGTAAAGGGCACGGCGCATTGCAGCTTGGGGTAATAGCGCCCGCCGGCCCGCGCATAGGCCTGCGCCCAGCCGTGGTCAAAGATGTATTCGCCCTGGCTGTCGGTCTTGACATAGCAGGGCGCGACGCCCGCGACCTGCCCGTCCAGCCGCGCGACCAGGTGGCTGGGGTGCCAGCCCGTCCCCTCGCCGACCGAGCCCGATTGCTCCAGCGCCGACAGGAAGCGATGGGTGGTGAAGGGGTTGGCGCCCGCCCCGCAGCCGTCCCATTGGGCGGCGTCGATCCCGGAAATCGCAGGCAGGACGGAAACGGCAAGCTCGCTCATGGGGGCAACATAGGCGCGGGCGCGGCGATTGTCAGGGCTTGGCGGGCAGGTAATGCTCGAATGTGATGTTGTCGGCGACGCGGCGCGCCTCGGCCTCTTCGGCGGCCGAGCGCACGGTCCAGCACAGCACCGGCACCCCCCGCGCCTTCAGCGCCGTCACCGCCGGATTGGCCAGGTCGCGGCGGTCATGCGAGATGAAGCCGGCCCCCACCCGGTCGAAATCGGCGATGGCGGCCAGATGCGCGCGGGTTTCGGCGTCCAGCATGTCCCAGTCCTCGGCCTCATAGCCGCAGGTGGTCAGCCCCACCGTCACCCCCGGCGCAGCGGCATGGAAGGCCGCGACCGCATGGGGGTTGAAGGACATGACCGCGACCGGGCCGTCATAGCCGGCAAGCAGCCGCGCCACCTCGGCCTGCAACGCACCCACCTCGGCCGAGGAGCGCAGGCTCTGGTCCTTGATCTCGATCAGCAGCGGCACCCGGCCCGCGACCTCGGCCAGCAGTTCCGAGAGCGTCGGGATATGCTCGGCGGTGCCCATGATGCGCAGCATGGACAGCGCGTCGATGCCCAGGGCGCTGACCAGCCCCTCGGCCCCGGTCAGCCGCGGCAGGTCGTCGTCGTGAAACACCAGCGCCGTGCCGTCCGCCGCGCGCTGGATGTCGCATTCGATGCCGTAGCCCGCGGCGATGGCGGCGCGAAACGCCGCCATGCTGTTTTCCGGCACGCCCGGCCCGTGCAGCCCGCGATGGGCGATGGGCAAGCGCAGGAAATCCGGGTCAAGACCCATCAGGCGAACTCGAAGATCGCCTCGACCTCGACCGCGACGCCGCGCGGCAGGGCCGGGGCCGAGACGGCGGCGCGGGCATGGCGGCCCTTGTCGCCGAAGACCTCGACCATCAGGTTCGAGCAGCCGTTGATCACCTCGGGCTGGTCGGTGAACTCGGGCGTCGAGTTGACGAAGCCGGTCAGCTTGACCACCCGCACCACCCGATCCAGCGACCCCAGCGCCGCCCGCGCCTGCGCCAGCAGCGCCAGGCCGCAGCCGCGCGCCGCCTCGGCCCCCTCCTCGACCGCCAAGTCGGCGCCGAGCCGCCCCTTGGCCGGGCTGATCTGGCCCGAGACGAACAGCAGGTTGCCCGTCATCACATAGGGCACGTAGTTCGCCGCCGGCGCGGGCGCGTCGGGCAGCGTGATCCCCAGCTCTGCCAGTTTCGTCTCGATGGACATGCTTTTCTCCTACCAGTCGATGAAGTCGCGGAAATCGCTCAGCACGATGCGCCAGGTATCCAGCGCGTCGTCGAAATTCTTGCGCCCGATGCCGTCGCCTGCAACCCCGATATCCATCTCGATGAAGGGATCGCCGGTCTCGTCCAGCCAGACCTTGCCGAAACGCTTCTCGCGGTTCCAGCGGTTCGCCATGCTCTCGGGCATCGAATCGTCCAGGTCGAACCCGGCCGAGAACTGGATCGCGCCGCAGGTCTTTTCGCATTGGTAGAAATAGACCTGGAAGCTGGTGCCGTCGATGCGGCTTTCGATCAGCGGATCGCCGGCGCTGTCGGTGGTCAGCTTGGCCGGCAGGCCGAAATCCGTCATCAACAGGCGAATCACCTCGGGATCGCCCATGACCTGCGCCTGTGCCGCGGGCGCCTGGATCAGCGCCGCCAGCACAAGAGGAACCAGGGTTCGCATCATCTTCTCCGTTGCGGAAATCGCGCGCTGATTACCGCTTTGCGCGTCAGGCCACCAGAGCCTCCGCGCGCTTCAGATCCACGCTGACCAGCTGGCTCACGCCCTGTTCCACCATCGTCACGCCGAACAGCCGGTCCATGCGCGACATGGTGACGGCATGGTGCGTGATCACAAGAAAGCGGGTCTCGGTCCGCCGCGTCATCTCGTCCATCAGGTCGCAGAACCGGGTGACGTTGGCGTCGTCCAGCGGCGCGTCCACCTCGTCCAGCACGCAGATCGGCGCGGGGTTGGCCAGGAAGACCGCAAAGATCAGCGCCAGCGCCGTCAGCGTCTGCTCGCCCCCCGAAAGAAGGCTGAGCGTCGAGAGCTTTTTCCCCGGAGGCTGGCACATGATCTCCAGCCCCGCCTCCAGCGGGTCGTCGGATTCGACCAGCACCAGCCGCGCCTCGCCGCCGCCGAAGAGATGCGTGAACAGCGTGGTGAAATTGGCGTTCACCGTGTCGAAGGCGGCCAGCAGCCGCTCGCGCCCCTCGCGGTTCAGGCTGCCGATGCCCTGGCGCAGCTTGCGGATCGCCTCGGTCAGGTCCTCTTTCTCGGTCGCCAGCCGGTCGCGCTCGGTCTCCAGCTCGCGCTTGTCCTCGTCGGCGCGCAGGTTCACAGCGCCCAGCGCGTCGCGGCTCTGGCGCAGGCGGGCGATCTGGTCCTCCAGCGCCTCGGGGGCGATTTCCTCGACCTCGCCCAGGGATTCCAGCAGCGCCTCGGGCGTGGCTTCCAGTTCCTCGTGGATGCGCAGGCGGGCGGCGGTTTCGGCCTGGATCGCCGCCTCGGCGCGGGCCTCGCGGGCGGCGCGGGACTCGCGCGCGTCGGATGCGGCGCGCTCGGCCTCGCGCTCGGCCTCGGCGGCGAGGCGCAGCGCCTGGTCGGCGGCGGAGAGCGCGGCACGGGCGCGGGCCAGGCGGGCGGCGGCCTGCGCCTCGGCCTCGGTCAGCACGCCGCGGCGCTCGGCCAGGATCTCGGGCTGGGCCTCGGCTTCCTCCAGATCCTCTGCCGCCTGCTCGCGGCGGGCGGCCAGTTCGGCGGCGCGGGTGCCGGCCTGGTCCAGCCGCAGCCGCCAGCCGGATTCCTCCTTGGCGATCTCTTGCAGGCGCTTCACCCGCGCATTGGCCTCGCGCCGCAGCTCGTCCAGCCCGCTGCGCCGGGTCATGGTGGCGATGCGCGCCGCCTCGACCCCGGTGCGGGCATGTTCCAGCGCCGCGGCCGCCGCACCGCGGTCGGGCAGCTCGGCCAGCGCCCGCTCGGCCTCGGCCAGCCGGGCGCGGGCGTCCAGCGCATCCTCGCGATGCCGGGCTAGTTCGGCGCGGGCGGATTCGGCGCGGCTTTGCGTCATGGCCAGTCCGGATTCGGCACGGGTCACGGCGCGCACGGCGTCCGAGAGCCCGCGCTCGGCCTCGCGCCTTGCGTCGCGGGCGCGCTTCTCGGCCTCGGTCGCGGCCAGGTGGCGGTCGCGCAGCGCCTGATGCGCGGCCTGCGCATCCTCGGCGCGGGCCTGCGCCGCCCCGGCCTGTTCAGCCAGCTCGGCCAGCTGGTTGACCTTTTGCAGATGCAGCGCGGCCGAGGACGCCGCCTCGCCCGCCATCACCCGCATGCCGTCCCAGCGGAACAGGTCGCCCGCCCGCGTGACCAACCGCTGGCCGGGGGCAAGCCGGGCCTGCATCGCCGCGCCCATGGCCGCATCCGCGACCAGCCCGACCTGCGACAGCCGCCGCGCCAGCGTCTCCGGCCCCTCGACATGCGGCGCCAAGGGCTCGGCGCCCTCGGGCAGTGCCTGCGCTGCGTCATAGCCCGGCAGCAGGTGCCAGCCCGAGCCATCATCGGCCAGCCCGACGCCCAGGTCGTCGCCCAGCGCCGCGCCAAAGGCGGTCTCATGACCGCGCGCGACCCGCACCAGGTCCAGGATCGAATCGCCGCCCTGCCCGCGTTCCACCAGCCGCTTCAGCGCCGCCATCTCGGCATTCAGCGCCGAGACCTCGCCCTCGGCCTCGGCCCGTGCCGCACGGGCGGCGGATTCCTCGGCCTCCAGCGCGCCGCGGGCTTCCTCGGCCTCGGCCAGCGCTTCTTCGGCGGATTCGACGCGCTCGCGGGCCTCTTCCTGCGCCTCCTCGGCGGCTTCGCGGGCCGCATCGGCCTCGGCGCCGGCATCGGCGGCGCGGGCGGCGGCGGCCTCGGCCTCGGCGGCGGCGCGGGTAGCGCGTTCCTGCATCTGGCGCAGGTCGTGGACCAGCCGCTCGGCCGATTGGTGGCGGGCGGCAAGGCGGGCGGATTCGTCGGTCAGCTCGGCCAGCTTGGCCTCGACCTCGCGCAGGGCCTCGGCGGCCTCTTCGGCGGCGGTGCCGGCGGCGTCCAGCCGCTGGTCATGGCCCTGCCCGGCCTTTTCCAGTTCGCGCCTTTCCCATTCCAGCCGCTCGATCACCTCGCCGGCGTCGCGGTTCAGCGCCGATTCCCGCTCGATGTCGCGATCGAGTTGGGCGATGCGCGCCAGAAGCGTCTGGATCGCCTGGCCGGCGCGGGCCTCGGCCTCGTCCAGCGCCTCGCGCTCGACGGTGGCGCGGGACAGGATGGCGGCGGCGACCTGTTCCTCCTCGCGCAGCGGCGGCAGCTTCGCCTCGGCCTCCTCGCGGGCGGCGATGGCGCGGCGGGCCTGGGCTTCGGCATCAGTGGCGGCGCGGATCGCAGCGCGCAGCGCCTCGGCGGTCGCGGCCTTGGCCTGGTCGGCCTCGGCCCAGCGGCGATACAACAGCACCCCTTCGGCCCGGCGCAGCGCGGCGCCGATCTCGCGATAGCGCGCGGCGGCGCGGGCCTGCCGCGCCAGGCTGGCCGCCTGCGTGGACAGCTGGTCCAGCGTGTCGTCGACCCGCGTCAGGTTCGCCTCGGCCGCGTTCAGCCGCAACTCGGCCTCGTGCCGGCGCTGGTAGAGGCCGGAGATTCCCGCCGCCTCCTCCAGCACGCGCCGGCGCGCCTTGGGCTTGGCGTTGATCAGCTCGGAAATCTGTCCCTGCCGCACCAGCGCCGGCGAATGCGCCCCGGTCGAGGCATCCGCGAACAGCATCTGCACGTCGCGCGCCCGCACCTCCTTGCCGTTGATGCGATAGGCGGAACCGGCGTCGCGGGTGATGCGGCGGGTGATGTCCAGCGAATCCGCGTCGTTCAGCCCGGCGGGGGCAAGGCGGTCCTTGTTGTCGATGGTCAGCGTGACCTCGGCATGGGCGCGGGCGGAACGCCGCGCGGTGCCGGCAAAGATCACGTCCTCCATCCCGTCTCCGCGCATGGCGGTGGGCCGGTTTTCGCCCATGACCCAGCGCAGCGCCTCGAGCAGGTTCGACTTGCCGCAGCCGTTCGGGCCAACCACGCCGGTCAGGCCCTCGTGGATGACCAGGTCGGTCGGGTCCACGAAGCTCTTGAAACCATTGAGGCGCAGGCGGTCGAAACGCAATGCGAAGGGTCCACGAAGATCGTTCAAATCCCCCGGATTCTTCGCCATCGGGCCGCTCAAGTCAACACAAACCCCCAGATATGGCGGGCGCTCGGCGGTTATCCACAAGATTTAAGGGTTCACCACAAGAAATCCGCTGCTAATCTGGCCGGCATGATTCCCGCGCTTGCCATCATCCTGGTCTTCCAGCTCATCGGCGAGGTTGCCACGCGCAGCCTTGGCCTTTTGTTGCCCGGCCCGGTGCTGGGCCTGCTGCTGCTGGTGCTGTCCTGCACGCTGCGCCCGGCGCTGGCCGAGATGCTGCGCCCGGTCGTCACCGGCATCCTGGGCCATCTGTCGCTGTTCTTCGTGCCGGCGGGGGTGGGCGTGGTGGCGCATCTGGGGCAGTTTCGCAGCGACGGGCTGGCGGTGGCGCTGGCACTGACCGTCTCGACCGCGCTCGCCATTGCGGCGGGGGCGCTGGTGTTTCGCGCCGTGGTGCGCTGGACGGGCGGGTCCGAGGAATGACCGACGCGGCGCTGATCTGGAGCTATTTGACCCAAGGGCCGCTTCTGTGGCTGACGGCGACGCTGATCGCCTATTGGCTGGGCGACACCTTCTTTCGCGCCATGGGCCGGCAAAGCTGGGCCAATCCGGTGCTGTGCGCGGTGATCCTGCTGGCTTGCGTGCTGGGGCTGACCGGCACCAGCTACCAGACCTATTTCGAGGGCGCGCAATTCGTGCATTTCATGCTGGGCCCGGCCACGGTGGCGCTGGGAATGCCGCTTTACGACAACCTGCGCCGGGTCAGGAAGGCGGCGCTGCCGCTGGTCGCGGCGCTGCTGGCGGGCTCGGTGACGGCGGTGGTCTCGGCGCTGGCCATCGGCAAGGCTTTCGGGCTGTCCGAGGTGATGCTGGCCAGCCTGGCGCCGAAATCGACCACCGCCCCCGTCGCCATCGGCATCGCCGAGGGCCTGGGCGGCGAGCCCACGATCACCGCCGTCCTGGTGCTGGTCACGGGCATCTTCGGCGCGATCATTGCCACGCCGCTGCTGAACGCGCTGGGGATTCGCGACTGGCGGGCGCGCGGCTTTTCGCTGGGCGTGGCCGCGCATGGCATCGGCACGGCGCGCGCCTTCCAGGTGAACGAGACCGCCGGCGCCTTTGCCGGCATCGGCATGGGGTTGAACGCGGTGCTGACCTCGATCATCGCGCCGCTGGCGCTGCGGCTGTTCGGGTAAGAGGGCAAGGAGCTTGAGCCCTTAGCTCCGACCTAAATTCGGACCAGCGACTCGCAGAGGAAATCAATCCTCTGCCGGAAGCAGTTCCGGGTTCCAGACAATTTCCCACAAGTGCCCGTTTGGGTCGCGGAAATAGCCCGCATAGCCGCCGTAGAACGTGTCCTGCGCGGGTTTGACGATCTCTGCACCTGCCTGTTCCGCAGCGGCCATGATCTGATCAACCTCCTCCCGTCGCCTTACGTTATGGCCGATGGTGAAGGCGGTCGGACTGACGGGCCGCTTCGGCAAGCCGGTATCATGGGAAATGTCGGCCTGGGCCCAGAGCGCCAGTTTCAGCCCGCCAGAGAGATCGAAGAACGCCACCGCGCCATGCTCGAACTCCTGGCCGACGATGCCTTTCGTGGGTAGCCCAAGGCCGTCGCGGTAGAAGGAAAGCGATTGTTCCAGATCGGCAACGCCGAGAGTCAGAACGGAAATCCTGGGTTTCATGCCATGCCCTTTCTATCGGCACCTGCACCGCGCAGGCGTCTTGATAGTCTTGGGCCGTTGCCAGCAACGGAAGGACCCGCAGGGCGGGGGCCGGGCCAACCTTCCCGAGCCTAACCTGTTTCAGACGAGCAGATGCTAGGCCGAGGGTTCTGGCCGGTCAAGGTCGGGCATGTCCCGCCAAGCTGACCTTCCCTCGCCGATTCAACGAAAAAGGCCGCCCCGCGGGACGGCCCATCAGCGCGCGACGGGGGCGATTACGCCGCGTCGGCTTCCTCGGCGGCGTGGCGGCGTTCGCTTTCCTCGCGCGACAGCGCGACCGAGGTGCGCACGCCCTTGGCCACGAATTCCATCAGCCCCTTCACGACACGCTCGTTCGGGTCGATGCCGGCGCAGGACAACACCTCGCGCCCATCGCGCGAGCGTGCCCAACGTGCAATCTGATCGGGCCCGTTGCCGTATTTTTTGTCATCGGCGATCGCATCGTCCAGCGCAGCCAGCACAACGGCGGCAAAAAGCTTGCGGGCCCGCTGTCCCTGTTCGAAATTGAAAGCCGAGCCATCCACGAAATCGCGCATCATCATTATCCTGTTTTTCTTGCGGAGCCCCCGCACCTCGACCCTTGCCAAGGCTGCTGCATCATCTTGCCTCTAGGCGGCGCTGGCCGGCTTAGCCGATCCGTGCCGTGATTCGGTATGCCTCCAGCCGCATGACCGCCATGCACAGGGCGCAAGCCCCGGCAGATACGCAGAATAGCCGCCAAAAGCAACGATCTTGCGACATGCAGAAATGCGATGGCACCCTTGACAACGCATGAAACGCGTTTCGGTTGCCTTGAGGCACGGCAATGGATATAGGTGCCCGCAATCGCGGTTCAACCCCCGAGCCCTGGGCGATTTTCCAATTCTTTCAAGGTGATCCTGAATGGCCAAGATCAATGGCAATGAAATCAAGCCCGGTGTCGTGCTGGACCATGACGGCGGGCTGTGGGCGGCGGTCAAGGTGAACCACGTCAAGCCCGGCAAAGGCGGCGCCTTTGCCCAGGTCGAGCTGAAGAACCTGCGCGACGGGCGCAAGCTGAACGAACGCTTCCGTTCCGAGGACAAGGTCGAGCAGGTGCAGCTGGAGACCAAGGACCAGCAGTTCCTGTACGAATCCGACGGCAAGCTGGTGTTCATGGACAGCGAAACCTTCGAGCAGACCGAGCTTGACGCCGATCTGCTGGGCGAGCGGCGGCCCTTCCTGCAGGACGGCATGGTCGCGGCGGTGGAATATTACGGCGACGAGGCGCTGTCGGTGCGCATCCCGCAGAAGGTGGTCTGCCGCGTGGCCGAGACCGAGCCGGTGCTGAACGGCCAGACCGCCGCGAAAAGCTTCAAGCCGGCGATCCTGGACAACGGGGTGCGCGTCATGATCCCGCCCTTCGTCGGGGTGGACGAGGCCATCGTCGTCAATACCGAGCTTTTCGAGTATTCCGAACGCGCCTGAGCCGGCCGTCGGCCCGTTCCCGCCGCGCGTCACGACGAATATGGCCAAGCGCGCCGCACGGTCATAGGATCGGCGAAAGGGCAATGTCGAACGGCGGTGGGTCGCGATGGCGAAAGGGATCGGAAAGACGGGAAAAGGCCGGGCCGGCAAGGGCAAAGCCCTTCCGCTGCGCCAGGTTCCCGACGCTTCCGACGGGCTGGACGAGGTCCGCGCCGCCATGGGCGAGGCGATCGAGCGGCTTTCCCGGCTCGAGGATGTCATGTGCGAGATGATCCAGGCCGGGCTTGCCCCCACCGTGGGCGGCGGCGAGGGGCTGATCGCCACCGGCCCGCCCAGGGAAATCGCCGAGGCCGAGGTCTCGGCCGCCCTTGCCGCGATCCTGGCCACCACGCCCAGGAGCGCCGAATCGCATACGACAGCCGGCCCGCAGGACGCGGCCGGCACCGCCGGAAGCGCGCCCGTTCCCGGCTATATCTCGCGCCGCATGCTGGTGGAGCTGGCGGTCGGCCTGGGCGAAACCCCGCTGCATGCCCGACCCTGCGCCCGGCGGGGGCTGCACCTGGTCGGCGGCGCGCGCCAGGGCACGCCCGTGCCGCTTTACCTGCGGCTTGACCGGCACCTGCGCCTGCCGCTCGACTGCGGCTCGAATTCGCTGGAGATCGAGCGCCGGCTGGGCGGGCGCTGGCACCGCACCGGGCTGCGCGCCATCAAGGACGGCATGGGCGGGATCGAGATCGACATCGCCATGCTGGAACGGCTGGCCGGGCCGTTCTCGCCGGAATTGCGCCGCGCCCTGACGCTGGATTCCCGGCCGCCGCCGAACCGCCACGGACCGCCCCGCCCGCAGCCGGGGTGACGGCCAGGCCCCTTGGCCGCAACGTCGCAAGCGCCGGGGATGGACCGGATCGGACCCGCCATGCGTTATGGCGGCAACGAGACGGAGGAAACCATGGTGCAACTGACCATCCATGTCACCCATGAGGATTACGGCAGTTCCGGCCGCTATGCCGTCGCCATGCCCGGAATCGAGGGCGAGGCGGAGCTGACCTGGCATGCCGGGGGGCCCGGCATCATCGTCGCCGACCATACCTATGCGCCCGACGCCATGCGCGGCTCGGGCGCCGCCGCCGCCATGGTGCGGCGGCTGGTTGCGGATGCACGCGCCCGCGGCGTGCTGATCGTGCCGGCCTGCAGCTATGTGCGCGCCCAGTTCGAGCGCAATCCCGATTGGTCCGACCTCTGCGCCGATGCCTGAAGCCGCCCCGGCCGGCATCTGCATATCAATTTCGGTATGCAAACACACTTTCTGCATGATTGACGGACATATCGGCCGGGTCTAGCCTCGCGGTGGGATGGGTGGTCCGCGACCGCCGCCGCCGCGCGGAATCGTCGCAGGAGCCGGTTTTCCGCGTCCCGCGCAACAAGGGGGAAGCACCGGCTGGCCATGGCCGTGGAGGCGGCCGCCAGCGGGGCAATATCGACAGGGAGGATTTATGCGGAATCTCAGGAAATACGCCCTGGCTCTGGCCTCGGCGGCGGCGCTTTCGCTGCCCGGCCTGGCCGCGGCCGAGGGCATGGTCGGGATCTCGATGCCGACCAAGACCTCGGCGCGCTGGATCGACGACGGCAACAACATGGTCAAGCAGTTCCAGGAGGCGGGCTATCAGACCGACCTGCAATATGCCGACGACGACATCCCCAACCAGCTGGCGCAGATCGAGAACATGATCACCAAGGGCGTGAACGTGCTGGTGATCGCCGCCATCGACGGCACCACGCTGTCGAACGCGCTGGCCAATGCCAAGGCCGCGGACATCAAGGTCATCGCCTATGACCGGCTGATCCGCGACACGCCCGACATCGACTATTACGCCACCTTCGACAACTTCAAGGTCGGGGTCGAGCAGGCGACCACCCTGGTCGACGGGCTCAAGGAACGCTTCCCGGACGAAAAGCCCTGGAACGTGGAACTGTTCGGCGGCAGCCCGGACGACAACAACGCCTATTTCTTCTATGACGGCGCCATGTCGGTGATCCAGCCGCTGATCGACGACGGCTCGGTGGTGGTCGCCTCGGGGCAGATGGGCATGGACAAGGTGGGCACGCTGCGCTGGGATCCGGCCACGGCCCAGGCGCGCATGGACAACATCCTGTCGGCCAATTACACCGACAAGCAGGTGCATGGGGTGCTGTCGCCCTATGACGGGCTGTCCATCGGCATCCTGTCGTCGCTGAAAGGCGTGGGCTACGGCTCGGGCGACCTGGCCATGCCCATCGTCACCGGCCAGGACGCCGAGATCCAGTCGGTCAAGTCGATCCTGTCCGGCGAGCAATATTCCACCATCTTCAAGGACACGCGCGAACTGGCTCGCGTCACCGTCGGCATGGTCAACGCGATGATGAAGGGCGAGGAGCCCGAGGTGAACGACACCGAAAGCTACGACAACGGCGTCAAGACCGTGCCCTCATACCTGCTGGAGCCGGTGGCCGTGACCGAAAAGAACCTTGCCGAGGTTCTGGTCGGCTCGGGCTATTATACCGAAGACCAGCTGAAGTGACCTTCGCGCGCCGCCGCAGGACTATTGCGGCGGCGCCATCCGCGTGACCGCAGGGGGTGGCCATGGACGCGATTCTGGAAATGCGGGGGATCACCAAGGAATTTCCCGGCGTGAAGGCCCTGGACGACGTCAACATGACCGTCCGGCGCGGCGAGATCCGCGCGCTGGTCGGCGAGAACGGCGCCGGCAAATCCACGCTGATGAAGGTGCTGTCGGGCGTCTATCCGCATGGCAGCTATCAGGGCGAGATCCTCTATGGCGGCCAGCCGATGGCGTTTCGCGACATCAAGGACAGCGAGGCGCAGGGCATCGTCATCATCCACCAGGAACTGGCGCTGGTGCCGCAGATGTCGATCGCCGAGAACATCTTCCTGGGCAACGAGATCGCCCAGCGCGGCGTCATCGACCGGCGCGAGACCAACCGCCGCACCGCCGAGCTGCTGGCGCAGGTCGGCCTGCGCGAAAGCCCGGAAACCAAGGTCGGCGGCCTGGGCATGGGCAAGCAGCAGCTGATCGAGATCGCCAAGGCGCTGTCGAAAAAGGTCGACCTGCTGATCCTGGACGAGCCGACCTCGTCGCTGAACGAGAACGACAGCGACGCGCTGCTGCGCCTGCTTGCCAGTTTCCGCGACCGGGGCATGACAGCGATCCTGATCTCGCACAAGCTCAACGAGATCAGCCAGGTCTGCGACAGCATCACCGTGCTGCGCGACGGCGCGACGGTGGCGCATCACGGCGGCATGGTCGAGGAATCGCGCATCATCCGCGACATGGTCGGCCGCTCGATGAACGACCGCTATCCGCCGCGCCAGCCGAAGGTCGGCGAGGTGGTGATGCAGGTCAGGGACTGGACCGTCGCCGATCCCGCGCGCGAAGGCCGCCTGCTGGTCAAGGGCGCCAGTTTCGAGCTGCGGCGCGGCGAGGTTCTGGGCATCGCCGGGCTGATGGGCGCGGGCCGCACCGAACTGGCGATGAGCCTGTTCGGCCGCTCGATGGGCGAGTGGAAATCGGGCTCGGTCACGCTGCACGGCAAGCCGGCCGACCTGTCCACCGTGCCGCGCGCGATCCGCGCCGGGCTGGCCTATGTGACCGAGGACCGCAAGTCGCTGGGCCTGGTGCTGGACGACACCATCCGCCGCAACATCCCGCTGGCGAACCTGGCCGGCATCTCGGTCCGCGGCGTGGTGGACCGCCAGCGCGAGGGGGCGGTGGCGCGCGACTATCGGAGCCGCATCAACATCCGCTCGCCCTCGGTCGAAAGCCGGGCGGTGAACCTGTCGGGCGGCAACCAGCAAAAGGTGGTGCTGGCGAAATGGCTGTTCGCCGAGCCCGAGATCCTGATCCTGGACGAACCGACGCGCGGCATCGACGTGGGCGCGAAATATGAAATCTACACCATCATCCGCGACCTTGCCGCCGCCGGAAAGTCGATCATCGTCATCTCGTCGGAAATGCCCGAGCTGCTGGGCATCACCGACCGCATCCTGGTCATGAACGAGGGCCGGCTGGTGGGCGAGATGCCGACGGCCGAGGCCACGCAGGAACGCATCATGCAGGTCATCATCCGCTCGGGCCACGACCTGACCGACGAAACCGTCACCCCCGAGGAAATCGAGGCAGAGGCCGCCCATGTCTGACACGACCACCGAACGCCGCGGCGACACCTTCGGCTTCATCCGCCGCAACATCCGCGAATACGGCATCCTCTTTGCGCTGATCGTCATCATGGCCTTCTTCCAGGTGGTGACGGGCGGCATCCTGTTCCGGCCGGTGAACCTGACCAACCTGTTCCTGCAAAACAGCCATATCGTCATCATGGCGGTCGGCATGCTGCTGGTCATCGTCGCCGGTCATATCGACCTGTCCGTCGGCTCGGTCGCGGCCTTCGTCGGCGCGCTTTCGGCGCTGATGATCGTCCGGCTGGGCCTGCCGATCCCGGTCGTCGTGGTGCTGAGCCTGGCCGCCGGCGCGGTGATCGGCGGCATCCAGGGCTATTGGATCGCCTATTGGAAGATCCCCAGCTTCATCGTCACCCTGGCGGGGATGCTGGTGTTCCGCGGCCTGACCATGTGGATCCTGCAAGGCCAGTCGATCGGCCCCTTCCCGCGCGAATTCCAGATGATCGCCTCGGGCTTCATCCCGGACCTCTTCGGCCCCGACAAGCCCAACACGCTGTCGCTGATCCTGGGCTGGGGCGCGGCGCTGGCGATCCTGTGGCTGCAGATCCGCGGCCGCAAGCGGGAAGAGGCGGTGGGCATCGTGGACGAGCCCTTCGCCTTCTTCGCCGCCAAGAACGCGCTGATCTTCCTGGCGCTGGTCTGGATGACCTGGGTGCTGGCGAATTTCCGCGGCCTGCCGAATGTCTTCATGGTCATGGCGGTGCTGGTCGCGCTTTACGCCTTCGTGTCCGAGCGCACCACCATCGGCCGGCGCATCTATGCCATCGGCGGCAACGCCAAGGCGGCCAAGCTTTCGGGCATCAATGCCGAGCGGGTGGTGTTCCTGACCTTCATGAACATGGGGATGCTGGCGGCGCTGGCCGGGATCGTGGTCTCGGCCCGGCTGAACTCGGCCACGCCCAAGGCCGGCGTGGGGTTCGAACTGGACGTGATCGCGGCGGTGTTCATCGGCGGCGCCTCGATGGCGGGCGGGGTCGGCACGGTGATCGGCGCAGTGGTCGGCGCCTTCATCATGGGGGTGATGAACAACGGCATGTCGATCCTGGGCATCGGCATCGACTACCAGCAGGTCATCAAGGGGCTGGTGCTGATGGCCGCGGTGATCTTCGACGTCTCGAACAAGAGCAAGGCGTGACGCCCGAACCAACCGCCGATGCCCCGACCGCCCCCCGCTGGATCGCCGTCGACTGGGGCACCACAAGGCTGCGCGCCTGGGCCATGCGCGGCGCGCGGCCGGTGGACGCCCGCGCCTCGGACCGCGGCATGGGCAGGCTGGCCCCGGCCGGGTTCGAGCCGGCGCTGCTCGACCTGATCGGCGACTGGCTGCCCGCGGCCGGCCGGATGCGCGTCATCGCCTGCGGCATGGCCGGCGCCCGCGGCGGCTGGGCCGAGGCCGAATACCGCGCCGTCCCCTGCCCGCCCATCGAC